>CACHFM010000006.1 GCA_902579105.1 uncultured Pelagibacteraceae bacterium
TAGAAAAAGTTTCTTCTTGATCTAAAGCTTTACCAGTTCCAACTGCTACACAAGATAAAGGATCATCAGCAACATGTACTGGTAAGCCTGTTTCTTTAGAAAATCTTTTATCAATATTTTTTAATAAAGCTCCCCCACCAGTTAGTGTTAAACCCATATCAACTAAATCAGCTGAAAGTTCTGGAGGTGTATTTTCTAATGCATCTTTAATTGCATTAACCATTTCTCTCATAATATCATTTAATGCTTCTGATGTATCTTCTTCCGTGATATTAACTTCTTTAGGTGTACCTGACCGAAGATCTCTTCCTTTAACTGGATAAGTATTAGTTCCAGTTGGAATTGCAGTACCCATTTCTTTTTTTATTTTCTCAGCTGTAGTGTCACCTATAAGTAAATTATATTCTTTTCTCATATAATTTATTATTGCTGTATCCATTGCATCGCCTGCAATTCTTAAAGATTTAGAATAAACTAATCCTCCTAAAGACATAACTGCTATCTCACTTGTACCTCCACCAATATCAACAACCATAGATCCAGTTGCTTCAGAAATTGGAAGTCCAGCTCCAATAGCCGCAGCTATAGGTTCTTCAATTAATTGAACTCTTCTTGCTCCTGCTGCAAGCGCACTATCTTGAATTGCTTTTCTTTCAACTGGTGTTGATCCTGTTGGTACACAAATTAAAATTCTAGGATTTGCAAATGTGCTTCCTTTGTGAACTTTTTTAATAAAATGCTTAATCATTTCTTCAGTGACTATAAAGTCTGCGATTACACCATCTCTCAAAGGTCTAATTGCACTAATATTTCCTGGTGTTCTACCAAGCATAGTTTTTGCTTCATCTCCAACAGCTAAAACATTCTTCTTTCCACCTTGATCAACGATCGCAACTACAGAAGGTTCATTCAAAACAACCCCTTGACCTTTTAAAACTACTAAGGTGTTTGCGGTTCCAAGATCAATTGCCATATCTTGACTCCAAATTTTTTTAACACTATCAAATAAACCCATTATATACCTCTTACCTTCTGACTTTCTTGCTCCATAGGAGCCGTTTTGCTTCGTTTAATTATCATTTTATTTAATGAATTAATGTATGCGTTAGCTGATGCCACTAAAGTATCAGTATCAGCAGCTTGACCAACTGTTGTTTTGCCTTTTTCTTCAATTTTAACACTTACAGTAGCTTGTGCGTCTGTACCTTCAGTAACTGCATGTACTTGATAAAGCTGTAAATTTACATTGTGAGGATAAAGTGTTTTTATACACTTAAATATTGCATCAACAGGGCCATCACCTACTTCAGATGCTTGTTTTATATCTCCATAAACATCTAAGGTCATTTCTGCTCTTTGTGGTTCACCAGTTCCAGCAAAAACTTTTAAAGATTTTAAACTAATCGCATTAACCTTATTGTCAATAATCAAGCTGTCATCAATTAGTGCAATAATATCTTCATCATAAACATGTTTTTTCTTATCTGCTAAAACTTTAAATTTTGCAAAAGCATTTCCTACTATATCATCTGTGAGATCAGGATAACCTAAACTATTTAATTTATCTTTAAATGCATGTCTTCCAGAGTGCTTACCCATAATTAATGATGTTTGTTTTACTCCAACACTTTCTGGCGTCATAATTTCGTAAGTCTGTCTATTTTTTAACATTCCATCTTGGTGGATTCCGGCTTCATGAGCGAAAGCATTTTTTCCAACAATTGCTTTGTTGTATTGAACTGGAAAACCAGTTGCGTTTGAAACAATTTTTGATGCTTTACTTAAAAGAGTTGTATTAATTCCAGTTTCATATGGCATCAAATCGGGTCGTGTTTTAATTGCCATTACCACTTCTTCTAATGCTGCATTACCAGCTCTTTCTCCTAAACCATTTATTGTACATTCGATTTGTCTTGCTCCTGCTTGAACTCCAGCTAAAGAGTTTGCAACTGCTAAACCTAGGTCATTATGACAATGAGTAGATAAAATTGCTTTATCTATATTAGGAACTTTATTTAATAAAGTTTCAATAATTGTAGTAAACTCAGATGGAATTGTATAACCAACTGTATCAGGAATATTTATTGTTGTAGCTCCATTTTTTATCGCAAGCTCAACTGTTTTACACATGTAATCCATATCAGTTCGTGTTCCATCTTCACAAGACCATTCAACATCATCTGTAAGATTTCTAGCATAAGCAACATGTTTACCAATTGACTCATAAACATCCTCTGGTGACATATTAAGTTTATGCTTCATATGTAACGGACTTGTTGAAATAAAAGTGTGAATTCTAAATCTTGGTGCATGTTTTAATGCTTCATAAGCTCTATCAATATCTTTTATGGAATGTCTTGAAAGTCCTGCGGGTATAGAATGTTTTAAAATTTTACTTACTTCTGATACCGCTTCAAAATCTCCAGGAGAAGCTATTGGAAAGCCTGCTTCAATAAAATCAATTCCTAATTCATCGAATACTCTAGCAATTTGAATTTTTTTCTTCCAAACTCATTGATGCTCCAGGTGATTGCTCACCATCACGCATTGTAGTATCAAATATAAAGACTTTATCTTTGTCGCTCATAACTTAAATTTTTGAAAATCTATAATACAATCTATAAGAGAGATTGCAAAATAATTAGTAAGATTTTTCTTATTATCCAACCATTTCAGGCCATCTAAAGATTAATTATAAATGGACTCAATTTTGGGCATTAGGTGCAAAAGTTGCTTAGTATAATTGTGCTCTGGTTCCAAAAACAATTTCTCTGTATTTGAAACTTCACATAATTTACCGTCTTTTAATACTCCAATTCTATCACACATCTGTCTTACAACTGGTAAATCATGACTTATAAATAAAATTGTTAAATTAAGCTGTTCTTGAAGATCTTTTAATAAATTTAATATTTGAGCTTGAATACTCACATCCAAAGCAGAAGTTGGTTCATCACAAACAAGAAGTCTTGGTTGTGTAGCTAGAGCTCTTGCAATAGATATTCTTTGTCTTTGGCCACCAGAAAATTCATGAGGATAACGATCTGCTGAACTTTGTATTAGTTCAACTGACTCTAGTAAATCAAAAACATAATTATCTAAATCTTTTCTACTTATAGAAGGATTGTGAAGTTTAATTGGTTCTGAAATTATATCTTTAACTTTTAATCTCCCATTTAAAGATGAGTAAGGATCTTGAAATATCATTTGAATTTGTTTTCTAAATTTCATCATTTCTGAATTATTTTTAATTTTTGTAATACAAATATTATCAAAAAAAATATCTCCAGAACTTGGTTTAAATAAATTTACAATCATTTTTGCTATTGTAGATTTTCCACTTCCACTTTCTCCTACTAATCCAAATGATTCACCTTGTTTTATATCAAACGAAACATCATTAACTGCTATTACTGAATTTTTGGAACTTTCAGTAAAAAAATTATCATCAAAACTTTTAGTAAGATTTTTGACTTGAACTAAATTTTGATTTTCAATCTTTTTTTTTGTCCATCTATTTAATATTTTTAGATTATTTTCTTTTTCACTTTTATCTTGCTTTTCTATAATTACAAATCTAGATATTTTTTTATTTGTTGGTGGAACAGAACTAACTAAACTTTTAGTATAAGTTTCTTTAGGATTAGTTAATATCTCTTTAGTAAGACCAATTTCAACTAAATTTCCATTTTTCATTACAGCTACTCTATCAGTTGTTTCTGCTATAACTCCCATGTCATGAGTAATTAAAATTGCTGCTAGATTTCTTTCTTTGGTTAGTCTTTTAATTAAATCAAGAATTTGTGATTGGATAGAGACATCTAAAGCTGTAGTAGGTTCATCTGCAATTAAAAGCTCAGGCTCACAACATAAGGCAAGTGAAATTACTACTCTTTGTCTCATTCCTCCTGAAAATTGATGTGGATAATTATCAAATCTACTTTCAGCATCTTTAATTCCAACCTCTTTCAACAAACTTATTGATTTATTTTTCGCTTCTTCAGTGTTTAATTTAAGGTGGCTTTGAATAGTTTCAATTAATTGTTCACCAATTGTAAGTATCGGATTTAAAGAAGTTTGAGGATCCTGAAATATCAAACCAATTTTTTTTCCTCTATATTTGACAATATTTTTGGGATCTTCATGAATATTTATATCTCCTAATGTGATGGAGCCACTTGAGATTTTACCCGGTTCATCAATTAAATTGATTATAGCATTCCCAACAGTACTTTTACCTGACCCTGACTCACCAACTAGTCCTAATATTTCTCCCTTATTTACGTCAATATTTACGTTTTTAGCCGCATAAACCGTTTCTCTTCTCATTTGATAATCTACACTTAAATTGTTTATTTTAAGGAAGCTCATTTGTTCAATTTTGGATTGAGAGTATCTCTCATCCAGTCCCCTAATAAATTAATTGAGAATGCTAGTATCACTAAAAAAATTGCTGGAAAAAAAGTAATCCACCATTCTCCTGAAAATAAAAAATCATTACCGAGTCTAATCAATGTTCCTAATGAAGGGGTGGTTGGTGGTACACCAACACCTAAAAAACTTAAAGTCGACTCAGCAATAATTGCAAGTGCAAGTCCAATGGTTCCAATTACTAAAACTGGTCTCAAAATATTTGGTAAAATATGTTTGAACATAATAATTATATTAGAAACTCCAATTATTGTTGATGCTGAAACATAATCTTTATTTTTTTCAACTAAAGTTGCTGCTCTTGATACTCTTGCAAATTGAGGCCATTCTGAAATCCCGATTGCAAATATTAAAACATAAATTGCCATTTCATCATGCATCTCTCTTGAAATAAGTCCTCTTGCAATTCCGTCAACTAAAAGTGCCATTAAAATACTTGGTACTGTTAATTGAACGTCAGTTAATCTCATTACAATCATTTCATATTTTCCTCCAAAATACCCAGCTGTTAAACCTAGGCCTACACCTAATATCAAACTAAATATGATTGCTGAAAAGCCAACAATTAATGAAATTCTTGAACCATAAAGAATTGTAGATAGCATATCTCTTCCTTGACCATCTGTTCCTAAAATAAATTTTGCTAAACCATCATCGGTCCATGATGGTGGCGTAAATGCATCCATTAAAGATAAAGAAGATGGATCAAAAGGATTATAGGGTGTAACTAACTCTACAAAAAATGAACAAAAGAATATTATAAATAAAACTACTGAAGATATAATTGCAGTTGGAGATTTAATGAAATTATAATAGATATCACTATCTTTAATTCTGTCCCAAGTACTAAGAATATTATTATCCACTTGCAACATCTCCCTTAACTCTAATTCTTGGATCTATAAAATAATATAAAATATCTACAATAAAATTAATCATAACAAAAACAAAAGCTATAAAAACCAAATATGCAGACATAATTGGAATATCTACAAATTGTACAGCTTGAATAAATAAAAATCCCATTCCTGGCCATTGAAAAACGGTTTCGGTAATTATTGAAAATGCAATAAGTGTTCCAATATTAATACCTGCAATAGTTATTACAGGAATTAAACCATTTTTTAATGCATGCTTATATTTTATACTTTTTTCACTTATTCCTCTTGCTCGTGCAAATTTTATATAATCAGTTTGTAAAATCTCCATCATCTCAGCTCGCACGAGTCTAATTATATATGTCATTTGAAAAAGACTAAGAGTAACTGATGGAAGTATAATTGCTTTTAATCCGGAAATAGTTAGAAATCCTGTGGTCCAAAATCCTAAATCAACAACTTCACCTCTTCCAAAAGATGGTAATATTCCTAAAATAACTGAGAAAAGATAAATAAATAATATACCAATAACAAATGTTGGGAGTGATACTCCAAGCAATGATACTGCTAAAATGATATCACTTAAAAAACCTTTCCTATTTATCCCGGTATAAACTCCTAATAATGTGCCAGAAATTAGTGCAATAAGTGCTGAAATTACCACAAGTTCAATTGTTGCCGGTAATCTCTCGGTTATTAGGTCTGAAACGGGCCGTCTCAATTGATAAGAAATTCCAAATTCTCCCTTAGATGCGTTTACGACAAATCTAGAAAACTGGATATGAATAGGATCCATTAAACCTAAGGTTTCTCTAATTTCTGCTCTTTCTTCATCAGATGTTTCTTCACCAACCATGTTATTTATTGGATCACCTACAAAATTAAACAAAGAAAAAGAAACAAAGGCAACTACTAACATTACCAAAGCAGACTGAAACAATCTTTTGAAAAAATATTTTATCAATTTATGAAAGTTGTTAAATTACAAGCCCCTAATATTTAAGGGGCTTGTAAAAAATTTATTTAATTAAAGCTAGCAGTCCTGAATAACGGTTCGTTATTTGGTCTGATAGGTACATTAACATTGCTTTTTGATGCCCAAGAAATTACTTGGTGATGCAAAGGAAGATAAGAAATATCATCTTTTACGATTTTCCATGCTTTTGCAATTGCAGCATTTCTTTTATCAAGATCAACTTCACCTTCCATAACTCTTATTGCAGCATCAACTTCTGAGTTACTAAAGTTAACTTTGTTCCAGCTAGCACCACTTTCATATAAATAATGAAAAACATAGTGACTATCTAAAGTAGGAACACCCCAACCAAGCATATAAAAATCACCTTGGTTATCTTTAAGTTCTTTAAAGTGTTTGCTCTTAGTTTGAGCAAATAGATTTACATTAACACCTATTTTACCTAACATTCCAACAACAGCTGTACAAATTGCTTCATCATTTACATATCTATCGTTTGGACATCTTAGTTCAACATCAAAACCATTAGGATAACCTGCATCAGCTAATAATTTTTTTGCAGCATTAACATCGTAAGGCAATCTTTTATCAAGATCTGTTGTGTAACCATTTACACCAGGAAAAGTTATTATTCCAGCAGGCTCACTTAAACCTCTCATAACTTTTTTCTTAATTGCTTCAATATCTATTGCTTGGTAAAGAGCTTGTCTTACTTCTTTTTTCTTAAATGGATTATCTCCTGTATTACCAGATCTTAACTTGTCAGCAGCCTGGTCCATTCCAAGAAAAATTGTTCTCATTTGTGGTGTACTCTCTACTTTATGTCCTGATGAAGATCCAATTCGCTTCAAATCTTGAACAGGTGCATCAGTAACTAAATCAATTTCTCCTGATAATAATGCTGCTACTCTTGTTGCTGCATTTTTAATAGGAAGTAATTCAATTTGAGTTACTTTCTTATCTTTCATTTCACCCCACCAATGTTTATTTTTCTTAAACACAGTTTTTGTATTAGGTTCTCTTAAAGTAATTTTAAAAGGTCCAGTTCCCATAGCATTAGTTGCTGAAAAAGTTTCTTGGCTAGCATCCCAATTTTGAGGTGACATTGCAAAATTTTCTTCAGACCATTTTTTAGACATTATAAAAATGTTAGATAATTGGTTTAAAAGAATTGGATTTGGCTTACTTGTTGTTATTTTAACTGAATAATCTCCCACAGCTGTTACTCCTGATACTGTGCTGATATATTCTTTAAAATCAGATGTTCTTTGTTTTGCCCTTAAGATACTAAAAACAACATCTTCAGATGTCATTTTAGAACCATCAGAAAATTTTACATCTTCTCTTAAAGTAAAAATCCAAGTATTTGGATCAGTGGCTTTCCATTTTTTTGCTAACGCAGGTCCTATTTTCATATCCAAACCTCTTTGAACAAGTGCTTCGTATACTTGTCTAGAGACCTGAGTAGTTGGTCCTTCGTTTTGAGCATGTGGATCTAGTGTAAGACTATCTCCTTGCATAGACCATTTTATAGTTTTTGCCCATGCTGAAGAAAATCCAAATACTAAAACCAAAGATAATAGTATTCTTATTAAGTTTTTAATCTTCATTATTCCCCTCTTTTTTAAATTTATTTAAAAAAGTATAAGTGAAATAAATTGATTATTATAGCTATAATTTTCTATTAAAATTTAACTTTTATCGCTATCCACTAATTTTTTCTTCGCTATCCAAGGCATCATTGCTCTAAGCTCAGCTCCAACTTTCTCTACCGAATGTTCGGCCAATTTAGCTCTAGTTGCAAGGAAGTTTTTTTGACCATTTTTACATTCATCCATCCACTCTTTGGTGAACTTTCCAGATTGAATATCTGCCAAAACTTCTTTCATTCTTTTTTTAGTTTCTTCTTTATTTATTATCCTAGGTCCAGATTGATACTCACCATATTCTGCAGTATTTGAAATTGAATAATTCATATTAGCAATTCCACCTTCATAAATTAAATCAACAATTAATTTAACTTCATGAACAGTTTCAAAATATGCCATCTCAGGTTCATAGCCTGCTTCAGTTAAAGTTTCATAACCATTTTTAATTAATTCTACTAACCCACCACATAATACAGTCTGTTCTCCAAATAAATCGGTTTCAACTTCATCTTTAAATGTAGTTTCAATAATTCCAGATCTTCCTCCACCTACAGCTGATGCGTAAGATAAAGCGAGGTCTCTTGCTTTTCCTGATCCATTTTGATGAACTGCAAACAAGCATGGTACTCCACCACCTTTTTCATATTCACTTCTAACTAGATGACCTGGTCCTTTAGGAGCAACCATAAATACATCTAAATCTTTTCTTGCTTTAATCAAATCATAATGAACGTTTAGTCCATGAGCAAATGCAATACTAGTTCCTTCTCTTACTCTTTGCTCTATGTGATTTTTATAAATCTCAGCTTGTAATTCATCTGGTGTTAAAATCATAACAACATCTGCCCAGGCAGCTGCATCCGATAAGTTCATAACTTTTAGTCCTTTGGACTCTGCTTTAGCAGCACTTGATGAACCTTCTCTAAGAGCTACAACTATTTCTTTAACACCACTATCCTTTAAGTTTAATGCATGAGCATGTCCCTGACTACCATAACCAAATATTGCAATTTTTTTATTTTTAATTAAATCTACATCTGCATCTTTTTCATAAAACATTTTCATTTTTTTTTCTCCTTTATTAATTAAATATCTCAGCACCTCTAGTCATAGCTACCGCTCCAGTTCTTGAGACGCTAATAAGACCAGACGATTTTAAATTTTTTGTCATTTTATCAATTTCTCTTCTTAATGCTGTTATTTGAATTACAACAGATTTATTTGTTTTATCTAATATAACTGGATTAAATTTTTTACAAACATTTAAAACTTTTTTAATTTTAGAAGAATTTGCTACAATTTTAAGCAATGCCATTTCTTTAAAAATTACGTTTTTATCTTCTCTTTTAAAATTTCCTACTTTATGAACTGGAACTAATTTTTTTAACTGAAGTACTATTTGTTCTATAACTTGTGGTGTTCCAGTAGTTACAATAGTAATTCTTGAAAGATTTTTTTTTTGATCAACCTCAGCAACCGCCAAGGACTCTATATTGTATCCTCTTCCAGAGAATAGACCTACAACACGTGACAAAACACTTGCTTCATTATCAACCCAAACAACAATTATATGCGTTTCCAGTTTGCCGACTTTAGTTGGAATACTATATGCAGATTTAGATTTGACCATTATACAAGTGCCTTTCCTTTTCCTGTAATTTTGTTTTCTTCTTGATCTTTTGGTCCTAACAACATTTGATTGTGAGGTTTTCCTGAAGGGATCATTGGAAAACAGTTTTCTGCTTGGTCTACTCGGCAGTCAAAAATTACTGGTTTATCTATATCAATCATTTCTTGAATTTTTTGATCTAATTCTTCTGGATCATTTGCTCTAATACCAACACATCCATATGCCTCAGCTAATTTTACAAAATCAGGTAAAGCCTCGGTATAACTTTCTGAATAATTTTTCTCATGAAGTAACTCCTGCCATTGTCTAACCATTCCCATATATTGATTGTTTAAAATAAAGATTTTAATAGGCAAATTATATTGAACAGCTGTAGACATCTCTTGCATTGTCATTAAAACTGATGCTTCTCCTGCAACATCAATAACTAATTTCTTTGGATGTGCTAATTGTACGCCTACTGCGGCTGGTAACCCATATCCCATAGTTCCTAGTCCTCCAGAAGTCATCCATCTATTAGGTTTGTCAAATTTGTAATGTTGTGCAGCCCACATTTGATGTTGACCAACTTCTGTGGTTATAAAAGTATCTTGATTTTTGGTTAATTCATAAAGTCTTTGTACGGCATATTGTGGCTTAATAATTTTATCACTATTAATAAAATTCAAAGAATCTTTTGTTTTCCATTTTTCAATTTGTTGCCACCATTTCGAAATTTTTTGTTTGTTAGATTTTTCTAAATTTATATTTTTTTGTTTTAGAGTTTTGGTTGTTAATTTAATTACATCCTTTACGTCACCAACAATTGATAAATCTACTTTTATAATTTTATTAATTGAAGATGGATCAATATCAATATGAACTTTTTTTGATTTTGGAGAAAATTCATCTATTTTACCTGTAATTCGATCATCAAATCTAGCTCCTATATTTATTAATAAATCGCAATCATGCATTGCATTATTTGCTTCATAAGTTCCATGCATACCAAGCATTCCTATAAATTGATTATCATTTCCTGGATATGCACCTAATCCTTGTAGAGTTGATGTTATTGGAAATCCAGTTAACGATACTAATTCTCTTAATAATTTACTAGCTTCTGGTCCTGAATTAACTACACCTCCTCCTGTGTAAAAAATTGGTTTTGAAGCTTTGTTCATTAATTGAATTAACTTATCAATGTCTTTTTGATTAAATCTATTATTACTTAAGATTTTCTCTCTCTTTATTTTTTTGGCAGGTATGTATTTTGCTTTTGCAAATTGAATATCTTTTGGAATATCAACTAATACTGGACCTGGTCTACCAGTAGTTGCAACCTCGAAAGCTAAATGCATAATTCTCGATAAATCATTAATATCTTTGACTAACCAATTATGTTTAGTACATGGTCTAGTAATACCAGTAGTATCACATTCTTGAAAAGCATCTGTGCCTATTAAGTGAGTTGGAACCTGTCCCGAAATACAAACTAATGGAACAGAGTCCATATATGCATCTGTTAATGCTGTTACAACATTAGTTGCTCCAGGACCAGATGTAACCAAAACTACTCCGGGTTTACCTGATGATCTTGCGTAACCTTCGGCTGCATGGCCTGCGCCTTGCTCGTGTCTGACTAGTATGTGTTTAATCGATGAATGATTTTTTAGTTCATCATAGATAGGAAGTACAGCTCCTCCTGGATAACCAAAAATATGTTTTACCTTTTGATCTTCAAGGCACTTAAATACAATTTCTGCTCCAGTATATAATTTTGGCATTTCGCAATCTAGCTGAAGTTGTACTCGTTGGTCAAGTTATAGAATGGATTATTTAAATTTTTTTTAAAAATTTATTCATCTCAAGTGGCTGAAGTCTAAGCCAACTCATCATATTGCCTCTTGCCCAAGTATTTTGCCTTTTGGCGTATTGTCTAGTCTTTATTGATATTTTTTCTTTTGTTTCACTTAGTTCTTTTTTATTATTTAAGTATTCTTTAATCTCATCAATGCCAATAGCCTTATTAACACTCTTATCAATTGGAACTTTTAATTTAATAAATTTTTTTACCTCTTTAATGGCACCAGTTTTTAACATTTTTTCTGTTCTTAAATTGATCCTTTGAATTAATTCTTGCCGAGGAAAATCAATGTAAATTTTTATAAATTCATTTTTTTTAAAATAAGATTTTGTATCCTTGAACCAATCGTGAAGTGATTTTTTAGTATATTTTTTTACTTCGTAAGCTCTAATTGATCTTTGTGAGTCTGTTGAATTAATTTTATTTTTAGAAATTGGATCTAGCTTTAATAGTTTTTTATAAAACTTTTTTTGACCTAAGGTTTCGTGTAAAGATCTAATCTTATTTCTAAATCGAATAGGAATATTTGGAATTTTAACCAAACCTTCTGTTAAAGCCTTATAATATAACCCAGTTCCACCAACAAAGATTGGTATATGCTTTCTTTTTTTTATTTCTTTTATTTTTTTGATTGCAAGTTTTAACCAATCACCTGTTGAAAAATTTTTTTTTACATCATGAAAACCATAAAGATGATGCTTTATTTTTTGATAATCTTTTGGATTTGGTCTTGCAGATAAAATTTTTAATTCTTTATAAACTTGCATACTATCTGCGTTAACTATTTCGCCATTAATTCTTTTTGCAAGTTTTATTGCAAATATAGATTTTCCAGATGCTGTTGGACCAGAAATTAAAATAATCTTGGATTTTAAATCCATATTTAGTCTAACTTAACACCAATATATCTTCTTTGATTTTGATTATTGTAAATCGCTAATAAAATTGTTTTTTGATTTGATTTTAATGCTCTTTGTATAATTTGATTTAAATCATTTATTGATCTAATTTTTTTCTTTTGAACTTCAACTATAATACTATTAACTTCTAAAACATTTGCTAAAGGACTGTTATTTTCAATTTTAGTAACTACTAAACCTAATGTTTGATTAGGCAATTTCCGAGTTTTGATATCTTCTTTACTTAAAACCCTAACTGATATTTTCAAACTTTCAATTTTTGAGTCTTCATTTTTAGGTGGTTCTTGTTTTTTACCTACTTTAAAATCTTCTGATGTTTCAAGTCTTCCTAAAATTACATTTTTATTTAATTCTCTTTTATTTCTCCAAATTTTAACTTTAACATTTTTGCCTACTTCAGTTTTTGCAACAATTGCGGGAAGCTCATTCATTTGCTCGATTCTTTCACCATTAAATTCTAAAATAATATCACCAGCTTTAATTCCTGCTTTATCTGAAGGACTATTTTCTGCAACACTAGCAACTAGCGCACCTCTTGGTTCATCTAATTTTTCAACATCAGCAATTTCTTGAGTTACAAATTGAATTCTAACACCTAGCCATCCTCTTTTTGTTTCTCCAAACTCAATTAGTTGGCTTATTACAGGTTTTGCACTGTTAGAAGGTATTGAAAATCCAATACCGATTGAGCCATTTCTACCTAGTATTGCTGTGTTAATTCCAATCACATTACCATCCATATCAAATAAAGGACCTCCAGAGTTTCCAGAATTTATTGATGCATCTGTTTGAATAAAATCTTCATATCTTGAAAGGCCAATTGATCTATTTCTTGCCGAAATAATTCCTGAAGTCACTGTTCCACCTAAACCAAAAGGATTTCCAATAGCTATTACCCAATCACCTATTCTAGCTTTATCAGAGTCACCGAAAGCAACTGGAGTAAACTTTTTATCTGTTTCTAACTGTAATACTGCTATGTCCATTAGCGGGTCTGCTCCTAAAACTTTAGCTTTAAATTCTTGATCTCCATTAACTCTGACAATTATATCTTCTGCATCTTGAATAACATGATTGTTTGTTACAACTATACCTTTTTCATCTATAATAAAGCCCGATCCAAGAGCTGCTGATTTTCTTTCTTGTGGAGTTCCAAATTCTTTAAACATATCTTCAAAAGGTGATCCTGGAGGAAATTGAAATGGAAATGGATTAGTATTAGTTACAATAGTTTGAGTTGTGGAAATATTTACAACTGAAGGCATTAATTTTTCCGCTAAATCTGCAAAAGATTCTGGTACTGCTTTTGAATTAGACTGAAATGAAAAGCTAAATGTAAATATAAGAGCTAAAAATATAAATTTAATTTTTTTCATATTAACTTTTAATATAATAAATAATTATAAATCCAATAATTGCAAAAATTAGCCCACCCGTTCTTAATTGACTATCTTTTACAAGTTCTAATTTTTTTAACATACTTTTCATTTTTGATGGAAATAAGGCGTACAAAATTCCTTCAATAAAAAGAAACAGACCAAAGGCTATGATCAATTCTTCCATAATGTAATTATATTATTGAGATTTTGGTTTTATATTTCCAAAAAATTTAAAAAATTCACTATCAGGAGATAAAATTAAAGATGTATCTCCACCCATTAAAGCTGTTTCATAAGCTTGCATAGCTCTATAAAATGCGAAAAATTCAGGGTCTCTTCCGAATGCGTCTGCAAATATCTTATTTCTTTGACCATCACCTTCCCCTTTCATAATTTCAGATTTTTTTTGAGCATCAGCTAAAATTACTGTAACTTCTTTATCTGCTGTTGATGTAATTGTTACTGCCATTTCTGCACCTCTTGCTCTAAATTCTTTTGCTTCTCTTTCTCTTTCAGTCTGCATTCTTCTATAAATCGCTTCACTATTAGCCTGTGGAAGATCTGCTCTTTTAATCCTAACGTCAACAATTTTAATTCCAAAATTTTCAGCTTCAGTATTTACACCTTCTTGAATCAATGTCATTTGTTTAGTTCGATCTTTAGAAAGTAAAGTTTGAAGTTCTTGTTGACCAAGTACATTTCTAATTCTTGAGTTAATAATTGTAGATAGTCTTGATCTAGCAACTCTTTCATTTCCAACTGAAATATAGAACTTTAAAGGATCAACAATTTTAAACCTTGCAAAAGCATCAACTATTAGTCTTTTTTGATCAGAAGCAATAACTTCTTCCGGTGGCGTATCTAAATTTAATATTCTTTTATCTAAATAAACTACGTTTTGAATAAATGGGATTTTAAAATTTAAACCTGGTTCAATTATAATTCTTTTAGGATCACCAAATTGAAGAACGATTGCTTGATTTACCTCTTTTACAATAAATACTGAAAAGAAAACTAAAGCTCCTAAAATTGCTACTATTGGTATTAATATCTTTTGTGCTTTCATTTAATTAGTTACCTTCTTTTTGTCTAATGCTGGTAATGGCAGATAAGGAACTACTCCTGATCCCGCGTCTTTCTCAATAATTACTTTTTCAATATCAGCTAAAACTTTTTCCATAGTTTCTAAATACATTCTTTCTTGAGTAACTTCTTTTGCATTTGCATACTCATTATAAATAGATACAAATCTGCTAGCTTCACCCTCGGCTTTTGCGACAACTTCTTTTTTATACGCTTCAGCTGCTTGTAAAATTTTTTGTGCTTCCCCTCTTGCTCTTGGAATTACATCGTTAGCATATGCTTCTGCTTCGTTTTTAGATCTCTCCATGTCTGCTCTTGCAGCTTGTACATCCCTAAATGCGTCAATAACTTGATCGGGTGGATCGGCTTTTTGTGTTTGCACTTGTGTTATTTGAATTCCACTTTGATACTCATCTAAAATAGATTGAATTATATCTTGCGTTTCTAATTCTATTTTTGCTCTTCCTTCAGTTAAAATTGGTTGAATATCACTTTTCGCAATTACTTCTCTCATTGCTGTTTCAGCTGCAGCTTTTACAGTTCCCTCAGGGTCTTGAATTTGGAATAAAAATTTGCCTGCATCTTTAATTACCCAAAATACAGAAAAATCGATATTAACAATGTTTTCATCTCCAGTTAACATTAAACTTTCTTGAGGAACATCTGCTACTCCTCCACCTGTTGAAAAACCACTATCTCTTTCAGATCTAAAACCAATATCCATTCGATTAACTTTAGTAACTTTTGGAGTTTGAACTGTCTCTACAGGAAAAGGAATATGATAGTTTAGTCCTGGTTGAGTGGTTTTAACAAATTTACCAAATCTTAAAACTACACCCTGTTCATCAGGCAATACTCTATACAATCCACTTGCGAGCCAAACCAAAACTAAAATAATTAAAATTAATCCAATTGGTTTTCCTCCTGATTTACTGCCACCAGGTAAAAACTTATTAATTTTATTTTGAATATCTCTTATAATTGCTTCTATGTCTGGTGGAGTAGGTCCTCTACCTGATCCATTTCCTCCTCCTCCTGGGGGAGATCCCCATGGACTTTGACCTCTTTCTTTAAAATCATCAGACATATGCCAAAGTATATAGTGTCTTTATTATAAAAAACAAGTAATGATGGAATTATGACAGATAAAAAGCCAGAACTAAGTGACGCAATGAAGAGAAAACTGGAACCAAAAAAATTCACTAAAAATCCTATATTAGGAACAAAATTTACCATAGCAATTTCAAGCGCAAAAGGTGGTGTAGGAAAATCTACATTTGCAACTAATCTCGCTTTGGCATTAAAACAATTAAATTGCAAAGTTGGTTTATTAGATGCCGATATTTATGGTCCTTCAATTCCAAAAATGTTTGGTATTAACGAAAAACCTAAAAGTGATGGTCAAAAATTAGATCCGATAAAAAAATATGATATTCAATGTATGTCCATTGGTTTTTTAACAGATCAACAAACGCCAATGATTTGGCGAGGCCCCATGGTAACTAGTGCAATCAAAACTTTCACCCAAAAAGTAAATTGGAATGACTTAGATTTTATAATAGTTGATATGCCTCCAGGTACTGGAGATACACAATTAACTTTTTCGCAAGAAATTAAAATGGATGGAGCAATAATAGTTTCTACTCCTCAAGAAGTTGCTCTTTTGGATGTGAAAAGAGGTATTAAAATGTTTGATAAACTTGGAGTAAAAATTTTAGGTTTAGTTGATAACATGAGTTTTTTTACTGGTGATGATGGCAAGAAATATAAAATTTTTGGTGAAGGCGGAGTTAAAAAAACTGCTGAAGAATTTCAAAAAGATTTTTTAGGAGAAATACCAATTAATTCTGAAGTAGGTAAAACTGGTGATGAAGGAAAACCAATAGTAGAAGCTAACCCTGAACATGAAATTTCAAAAATATATTTAGAATTTGCTAAAAAAATTAAATCAACTTATCTTTAAGATCAAAAGCAACCATTAATTCATTCCACTCTCTTTTTGAAAGCCCAGAACTTTCTAATTCGACATTTTCACCTTTTATAAGTTTCTGAATAATTAATTTGCCTTTTGCAGAAACTTCTGTTCCACCGACTCTATAATCCATAAATGCATCATAAGTTATTGGAACCCATTTTTTTAATGTATCTAACATTATGTCTGCATAAACTCTTATTTCATATTGAGCATGATTATCAGCTCTTAATCTTAAAAAATTCATTAAATTTAAAAGATCTGTTTTCCAATACCATTGAGTATAAGTGTTTAAAGTTAAATTCATTCTTGCAAGTTCTCTTGCCAAACCTTTTTTATTTTCATCAATAGTTGATCCGTCAAATCTCTCATTAAGCATGGTTTCATAATTATCATAAGTTCTTTCAGCATCAGTTTTTAAAAGTTCTAAAACCTCTTCAGCTTGCTTACCTTCTAAAACATCACCTCTCCCTTGTCTGTTGCTTGTTGATTGAGCAGCTAAATTTTCTGGTGATGGTAAATAAAATTCTTTATCTAAAATTGAATATCTTGCTGAGTATTCATTTACATTTGCAGTTCTGTGTCTAATCCATTGTCTTGCTATAAATATCGGAAGTTTCACATGATATTTTATTTCGCACATCTCAAATGGGGTACTATGCCAATGTCTCATTAGATATTTAATTAAACCTTTATCTGTTGAAACTTGTTTAGTTCCTTTTCCATAAGAAACTCTTGCTGATTGAACTATAGATGTGTCATCGCCCATATAATCAACTACTCTTACAAAACCATGGTCTAATGCTGGAATTACATCATAAAGAATTTTTTCAAGCTCTGGGGCAGTAACTCTTTTTGTTTGATTGCTTTGGGACTGCTGACTTTTTATCTCTTCTGATTGCTCTTTAGTTAATTTCATGAATGTTATTGAATCTATAGAGATTCCTTTTATATTAATAATGTTGGTTTTCCAACTACGACGATAAACGAATTTCGTAATAACCATTGCGGACGTGGGGGCAGTACCCACCACCTCCACCATTACAACTTATGGGGGTGAACTAGATTCGACGGGTGACTAAAGGCTATTCTTTCGTTCGGAATTGTTCCACCGTAACGGGCTAATTTATAATTGCTAACGAAAGTTACGCACTTGCTGCTTAATTAACTTTGTTAATTTAAGTAGACGGGGTTTGGGGCACCTGGCAACAGAACGCCCCTTCTTATTTCCTTAATGTTTTTTTTTCAACAATTCTGCTTGAGCTGCAGCTAATCTAGCAATAGGAACTCTATAAGGAGAGCAGGAAACATAATTAAGACCAGCTTTAGAACAAAAAGTAATACTTTTAGGATCGCCACCATGTTCTCCACAAATTCCAAGTTTTAATTTTTTATTTTCACTTTTTCCTTTTTTAACTGCAATTTCTATTAAATCTTCGACACCTTCATCAATTGAAACAAAAGGATCAATCGAAAAAATTTTATTTTCTATATAATCATTTAAAAATTTTCCGCTATCATCTCTACTTATACCAAATGTAGTTTGAGTTAAATCATTTGTTCCAAAACTAAAAAATTCAGCATGTTTGGCTATTTCTTTTGCTTTAATTGCTGCTCTTGGAAGTTCAATCATAGTTCCTACTAAAAAATCTATTTTTAATTTATATTGTTTTTGAACTTCTCTAGCGACATTAATAACTAAATCTTTCATAATTTTTATTTCAGCTTCTGTAGAAACTAATGGAATCATAACTTCTGGAAATGCAGATTTTATTTTATTTTTTTTGAGGTCTGCCAGTGCTTCAAATATAGCTCTACATTGCATTTCATAGATTTCAGGAAAAGAAATTCCAAGCCTACAACCTCTATGGCCTAGCATAGGGTTTTGTTCGTGCAACTCTTCTATTCTTGATTCTATTTCTTTTATAGGTGTACTAATCACCTTAGCAACTTCATTAATTTCTTTATCTGAACGTGGCAAAAATTCATGAAGAGGAGGATCTAATAATCTAACTGTAACAGGCATACCACTCATTATCTTAAAAATTTCCATGAAATCTTTCTTTTGATGAGGAAGTAGTTTTTCAAGTGCTTTTGCCCTATCTTCTTTTGTTTTAGATAAAATCATCTCTCTTACTGATAAAATTCTTTCTTCATCAAAAAACATGTGTTCAGTCCTACACAGACCAATTCCTTCGGCTCCAAAATCTTTAGCTATTTTAGTATCCTTAGGTGTTTCTGAATTTGTTCTAATATTTAATTTTCTATAATTATCTGCCCAAGACATTAATTTAGAAAAATCTCCAGAAATTTCAGGTTTTAAAGTAGCAACTCTTCCTAAAATAATTCTACCAGTAGATCCATCTATAGTAATAATCTCACCCTCTTTTATTTCCACTGATGAAGTTTTAAATGTTTTTTTTTCATAATTTATATCTATTTCACTTGAACCTGAAACACATGGTCTACCCATTCCTCTTGCAACTACTGCAGCATGGCTTGTCATACCTCCTCTAGCAGTTAAAATCCCTTTAGCAGCATGCATTCCCTGAATATCTTCTGGAGATGTTTCTACTCTAACTAAAATTGTATCTTGCATCATTGCTGTTAATCTTTCTGCTTCTTCTGAAGTAAATACTACTCTTCCACTCGTAGCACCTGGAGATGCTGGTAGACCATGTGCTATAACATTTATTAAACTGTTTTCATCAAGGGTTGGATGAAGTAATGAGTCTAATGAATTAGGATCTATCCTTAATATAGCTTCCTTCTTTGAAATCAGCTTTTCTTTTACCATATCAGAAGCAATCTTAATTGCAGATTTAGCAGTTCTTTTTCCCGATCTTGTTTGAAGCATCCAGAGTTTTTTATTTTCAACAGTAAACTCTACATCTTGCATATCTTTGTAATATATTTCTAATTTTTTTAAAATTTTATAAAGCTCTCTATAAACTTTAGGCATAGACTCTTCCATTGAAAGTGCAGTTGATTTTGCTTTTTGTCTTGCTTTTTTAGTAATGTATTGAGGAGTTCTTGTTCCAGCAACTACATCTTCACCCTGTGCATTAATTAAATATTCACCATATATTTCATTTAAACCATCTGATGGATTTCGTGTAAAAACAACTCCTGTTGCACAATCCTCACCCATGTTACCAAATACCATTGATTGAACATTAACTGCCGTTCCCCATTCAGATGGAATTTGATTTAATTTTCTATAAACTTTTGCTCTGTTACTTTCCCAGGATAGAAATACTGAACTAATTGCACTTAAAAGTTGTTCATAAACATCTTGGGGAAAATCTTTTTTAGCTTTTTCCTTAACCATTCTCTTGAAATCTTCAATTAAACCATCCCAATCATGTTCATCTAAATCAGTATCTAACAAAACTCCTTTGGTAAGTTTATAATTTTCAATTAGTTCTTCAAAATGATAACTTTCAACTCCCATAACAACATTACCGTACATTTGAATAAATCTTCTATAACTATCTTTGGCAAATCTACCATTTGAGGTTTTTAATGCTAATGCTTTTACCGTTTTGTCATTTAAACCTAAATTTAAAATTGTATCCATCATTCCAGGCATTGAAACTCTTGCTCCAGATCTAACTGAGAGCAGTAAAGGATTTTTTAAATCTCCAAATTTTTTTGAAACATTTTTTTCTACAATTTTTAATTCGTTTTTAATTTGATTAATTATTTTTTTATCTAATTTTTTTTTGTTTTTATAAAAAAATTCACATACTTTTGTAGAAATTGTAAATCCTGGAGGGACTGGAAGCCCCATTTTTCCCATTTCAGACAAATTAGCACCTTTGCCTCCTAAAAAATTTTTAGGATTTTTAATTTTTTTACTATCTTTAGAATTAAAATTTAAAATAAGTTTTTTCATTGATGATAATCTATTAAAGAAAAATTAACATAATTATCGAAGGTTTTACATAACATTTGAATTAGTTCCAGCCTATTTTTTTTTAAACTAGGATTCTCTTCATTTACAATTACATTATCAAAAAATTCAAAAATATCTTTTTTTGAATTAGCTAAGTTAGTCAAAGATTGAACATAATCTTCATCTTGATTTATCTCTGAAAAATATTTTTTTAATTCATTTATTTTTTTTAATAAATTTTTTTCATACTCTGTTTTAAAAATACTGGGATCAGTTACATTGGATAGTTCAAGTTTTTTATTCTTTGTTTCACTATCCAATATATTAAAGGCTCTTTTATAACTTGAAATAATATCAATTCCTAGAGGTTTGCTAATTATTTTATTTAAAGTTTTTGCTTTATCAAACATAACTACTGATTTGTCCAAGCTAAATGAATTAGTTGAAGCATGAATAATATCATGACGTATTTCTTCTTCTTTCATATAAAATTTTATTCTTTCCATTAAAAATTCAAACAATTCTTTTTGTAAAAATTTATTCTCAAAATTGAAACCTTGATTTAAATACAAAGTTGAAGAGTAATTAATTAGGTCTTTTATTTTAAAATCTTTTTTGTTCTCAACTATTGTTCTTATTATTCCCGATGCCAGTCTTCTTAGAGCATATGGATCTTTAGAACTAGTAGGTTTTTGATTTATTCCAAAAAAACCAACTAAAGTGTCTATTTTATCAGCCAATGAAAGTGCAATACTAAAAAATTTTTTTGGTACTTTTGAGCCATGTCCTGTTGGTAAATATTGCTCACTCACTGCAAGTGATATATCTCTATCAAAACCCTGAAATTCAGCAAAATAACCACCCATAATTCCCTGAAGCTCAGGAAATTCTCCTACTAGGTCAGATAGCAAATCCACTTTGCAAATTGATGCTGATAATTCAACTTTTTCTTTACTAATCAGCAATTCATCTGAAAGCATTCCACCGAGTTTTCTAATTCTTTGTGATTTGTCGAAATATGTCCCTAAACCTTTAAAATAATTCATCGATTTTAATTTTGAAACTTTTTTTACTAAATTTTGAGACTTATCTTTTTTCCAAAAAAAATCAGCATCACTTAGTCTAGCTTCAACTACTCTTTCATTTCCTAATTTTATCAAACCTTTTTTATCTTTTTTATTTATAACAACTAAAAATTCTTTAGTAATATTTCCTTTTTTATCAAAAGTAGGAAAATATTTTTGGTGTTGTTGCATTGTAATGATTAAAATTTCTTTGGGTATATTAAGAAATTTTTGATCAAACTCACATATAATTACATCTGGCTGATCTGTTAAATCAACAACCTCTTCAAGTAATCTAGGATTATTTTTAAGAATTAAATTTTTCTTTTTTAAAATTATATTTAATTTTTTTTCAATTAAATTTTTTCTTTCATTTTGATCAATAATTATATCTAATTTTTTAAAAAAAGACTTATACCCTTTAAAATCAGTGATTACTTTATTCTTCTCTTCAAATTCTTTATCAATAAAAGTTACATTTGAAGAAACAAGATGATAAAAACTAAAATTTAATTTTTTCTTATCAAATAAAGCCAATATTGACTTTAGAGGCCTACCCCAATTTAATTCGAAGTCTCCCCAACGCATTGACTTTTTCCATTGGATTTTTTGCAATATTATTGGGATTAATTGTTCTAATAAATCATGTGTGTTAATTTTTTTTGATTTTGTCTTAAAAAAATAGAAAGTTCCTTTGTCAGTCTCTTTTTTAAAAAGATCTTTTTTTAAAATTTTGTTCGACCTAACAAAGCCTTCTAAAGCTATTTCAGGAGCATTTATATTAGGTCCTTTAATTTCCTCAGACTTCAAAACTATTTGTTTTTGAAGGCCCTCAAATACAATTATTAACCTATTGGGCGTTGAATATGATGAGCTTTTTTTGAAAGAAATTAATTTTTCTCTAAATAGTTGATTAAAAATATCTAACAAATCCTGTCGCAGTTTTTTTTGAAGAACTGAAGGAATTTCTTCACTAAATAATTCTAAAAAAAATTCTGACATCTAATTTTGACTATCTAGCCAAATTCCAGCAGCCGCTTTTGTAATATCTCTAATTCTTCCAATATATCCAGCTCTTTGAGCCACACTTATGGCACCTCTTGCATCTAAAATATTAAATACATGACTTGCTTTCAAACATTGATCATATGCAGGTAATGATATTTTTTTTTCAACTAGGTTTTTTGCTTCTAATTCGTGCATGTCGAACATTTTAAATAAATTATCTGTATTAGCATATTCAAAATTATATGATGAAAATTCTTTTTCTGCTTGATGAAAAACATCTCGATATTTTACTCCTTCATCATTCCATAAAAGATCATAAACATTTTTTTGTTTTTGAGTAAACATACATATTCTTTCTAAGCCATAAGTGATTTCTACCGAAACAGGTTTGCATTCATGACCTGCCATTTGCTGAAAGTATGTAAATTGTGTTATTTCCATACCATCACACCAAACTTCCCAGCCTAGGCCTGCTGCTCCTAGTGTTGGACTTTCCCAATCATCTTCAACAAATCTAATATCATGATCATTATGATCAATACCTATGACAGACAAACTATTAAGATATAATTTTTTTATATTATTTGGCGAAGGTTTTATTAAAACTTGAAACTGATAATAATGTTGAAGTCTGTTTGGATTATCTCCATATCTTCCATCAGTTGGTCTTCTTGATGGTTGAACATATGCTGCTTTCCAAGCTTTTGGGCCTAGCGATCTAAGTGTAGTAGCCGGATGAAATGTACCAGCACCAACTTCCATATCATACGGTTGCAAAACTATACATCCTTTTTTACTCCAGAATTTTTGAAGATTTAAAATTGTTTCTTGAAATGATTTAAATTTTTGTTTTGGTTTTTTTATTTTAGAAACCATATCTTTGCCAGATTGACCTTTCGTCTAAAATATTAGTTAGTTGATCTACTTGATTATTTGAAGAAGACAATTTTTGACTTAACCAACTTTTGGACTTTTCAAATTTTTTAATTACCACATCTTCTCCAAATTTTTCTTTCAAAATTTCATTAGCATTTCCTATACCGTCTATTAATCCTAAACCTTTTGCTTTACTACCAGACCAAAACTCTCCTGAAAAAAGTTCTACTTCAGATTTTTTAAGTTTAGAATTTCTACTTTTTTCTACTACTTCTATAAAATCTTTGTGTAAATCTAACTGAATTTTTTTTAATCTTTCAATATCCTCATTTTTTTCTTCAAGAAAAGGATCTAAAGTGCTTTTGTTTTTGCCTGCAGTATGAACTCTTCTTTCAACACCAATTTTTTTTATTAATTCAGTAAATCCAAATGAAGAATATATGACTCCAATAGATCCAATTATTGAACTTGAATTTGCATAAATTTCATCACCAGCACAAGAAATAAGATATCCACCTGATGCCGCAACATCTTCAGCAAATACTAATACTTTTTTTTTATTTTTTTTTGCTTGTTGTCTAATAAAGCTATAAATAAGATGTGATTGTACAGGTGATCCACCTGGTGAATTTATAGTAATAGCCACACAAACTGCTTTTTTTAGTGAAAATGCTTTTTTGATAATTGCCTCTTGCCCAGCAAAATCTATACCCTGCTTAAATTTACCAACATTTCCTATAACTCCACTTAATTTTAAGTGAGCCACAACTTTTTTTTTTTTAAAAAAAGAGAACATTATTATTCCTTATAGAATTATTATTCTTATATAAAGACTACTTATAATTGAAGAAATAGGTGCGTCAATTGATAAGTAATAAATAAAACTTAATTATACTAATTTAAATTCTTTATGGGAACTGTTGTACAACTAAAAAATCAAATAAACGACTCGTATTTTCAACTAAAACAATCTGTTGAAGAAAAATTAATCTTAACCGAAGAGAAAATAAAATCTAAATTAGCCAGTAAAATAGAACTAGTACAAAAAATGTCTAATTATCATATTGAAACTGGGGGAAAAAGGTTGAGAGCTTTATTAACTCTAAATGCTGCAAAGTTATGTGGATATAAAAAAGGTTTTAGAGATGTAAATTTAGCTGCTTGTGTTGAATTAATCCATAGTGCAACATTAATGCATGATGATGTAATTGATGAAGGAGATTTAAGAAGAGGAAAAAAAACCTTAAACAAAATTTGGGATAATCATTCTTCAGTATTATTGGGAGATTATTTGCTAAGTAGGTGTTTTGAGATGATGGTAGAAGATGGAAACCTTGAAGTATTAAAATTATTATCAAGTACATCTTCAAAAATTGCTCAAGGAGAAATTTTACAACTCCAGCATAAAGGTGAAGTTGATATGCTTGAAGAAACTTATATAAAAATTATTTCATCAAAAACTGCAGAGCTATTTTCTGCAGCTACAAAAGTAGGTGCAATATTGTCAGATGCTGATTCAAAAAAAAAAGATGCTCTTGAATTTTATGGCAGAAATCTTGGATTAACTTTTCAAATTGCTGATGATACTCTTGATTACAACTCTGATATTAAATTATTTGGCAAAAAAATAGGTCAAGATTTTTTTGAAGGAAAAATAACATTGCCTATAATTTTACTTTTTCAAAAATTAGATTTAGATGAAAAAAAATTATTAATTAAAATATTTAAAAAAGATATGAGAGATAAAGATGACTTGATTAAAATTATTTCTTTAATAAAAAAATATAAAATCATTAATGAGTGCTATCAAAAAGCTCAACATTATATAAATCTTGCTTCAAATTCTTTAACTGTGTTTAAAGACTCCAAAGAAAAAAGTATTCTTGAAAACCTAACTTCATTTAGCTTATCTAGAAATTTTTAAGGACTTAATAAAGTTTTTATCCACTTTCCATTAATCTCTTTAGTATATTTTAATCTTTCATGTATCCTGTTCTCTCCATCTAGCCAAAATTCAATACTTAAAGGAGACAGATTCCATCCAGACCAATAACTTGGTCTAGGAACTTTATTTTTATCATTGTATTTTTTTTTATATTCTTCTATTGAGCTTATCAATTCATCTCTACTAGTTAATTCTTTACTTTGATTAGAGGCCCAAGCACCTATTCTACTTTCATAACCTCTAGAATTATAATATTCATCAGCAACATCATCTTCAACCAAAGATACTGATCCAGCAATTCTCACTTGTCTCAAAAGGCTTTTCCAATGAAAACACATCGCGGCTTTAGGGTTTACTTTTAATTCATTTCCTTTTTGGCTACTTAAGTTAGTATAGAAGACAAATCCTTTTTTATTAAAATCTTTTAGTAAAACCATTCTTACTGATGGAATATTATTCATATCCGATGTAGCTAAAGCTACTGCATTAGGATCGTTTGGTTCTGTTTTTTTTGCTGTATCCATCCATATTTTGAATAGTTTAATCGGATCATCTATATCTAAAAAACATTTATTAATGCCAAGTGAGTTTTTTTGATTCATAATTTAAACAAAATAATCTATATAATATAAATAATGTCATTTAATACTTTTGGAAAGCTATTTCGTTTCTCTACTTGGGGAGAGTCCCATGGGCCTGCTATCGGCTGTATCGTTGATGGATGTCCACCTAACATAAAACTTAAAGAAAAAGACATACAAATAGAATTAGATAAGAGAAAACCTGGACAATCTAAATTTACAACTCAAAGAAAGGAGGAAGACAAAGTTCAAATTTTATCTGGAGTTTTTGAAGGAAAAACTACTGGCACTCCAATATCCTTAATTATTTACAATAAAGATATGAGATCAAAAGATTACCAAAATATCAAAGATAAATTTAGACCAGGTCATGCTGATTATACATATTTTAAAAAATATGGAATAAGAGATTATAGAGGTGGTGGAAGATCTTCGGCAAGAGAAACAGCTTCTAGAGTTGCGGCAGGAGCAATAGCTAAAATAGTTCTAAAAAATAAATTGGGTAAAAAATTTAAAGTAATTGGTGCAGTCACTCAATTAGGAATATTAGGATGTGATACAAGTAAATGGAATGATCAAACAATTAAAAAAAATCCTTTTTTTTGCCCAGATAAATCAATGATTAAGCTTTGGGAAAAATATTTATTGAATGTAAGAAAATCTGGATCTTCTTGTGGAGCTATAATTGAAATAAGAGCAAGAGGTGTACCTGTAGGACTTGGAGCTCCAATTTATTCAAAGTTAGATACTGATATAGCTTCAGGACTAATGAGTATAAATGCTGTTAAAGGAGTAAATATAGGAGCTGGAATGAATGCTGCACAATTAAGTGGGGAACAGAACTCAGATGAAATTTCTCAAAAAGGAAAAAAAATGAAGTTTGACTCCAATAATGCTGGTGGAATTCTAGGTGGCATATCTTCTGGACAGGAAATTATTGCTTCTTTTGCTGTTAAGCCTACTTCTTCAATTTTATCAACTAGAAAAACAATTGATAAATTTGGAAAAAATACTACTATTTCAGTTAAAGGTAGACATGATCCTTGTGTTGGTATTAGAGCAGTGCCGATTGGAGAAGCTATGATGAATTGCGTTTTATTAGATCATTATCTAATGAACAAAGCTCAATGTGGTTAAGAATATTGTTAATTTTTAATTATTTTTATCGATTCTTTTGTAAATAAAATATCTAAAATTTTTTTTGAAATTTGAGATGAATTTAAACCTGCCAGATCATACATTTTTTTTGGATTATCTTGTTCAATAAAAGTGTCCGGTAATTTCATCGATCTAAACTTTAGACCTTTATCAAACACACCTTTTTCAGCCAGTAAATTTTTAACATGAGAAGCAAAACCACCAATAGATCCCTCTTCGATAGTTATCATAACTTCGTGCTCTCTTGCACATTTTAATATAAGCTCTTCATCTAAAGGTTTAGCAAATCTTGCATCAATAATTGAAGTCAAAACACCTTTATTCTTTAATTCTTCTGCTGCTAATTTACATTCTTCAAGTCTTGTTCCTAAGCTCAAAATACAAACTTGTTTTCCTTCTTGAATAATTCTTCCTTTTCCTATTTCAATTTTTTCATCTATTGAAGGAAGTTCAACTCCAATACCAGTTCCTCTTGGATACCTTATGGCGCAAGGTTTAGTATTTATATCAATTGAGGTATTTATCATTTTCACTAACTCAGCTTCATCACTTGCGGCCATAACAATAAAATTAGGTAAAGTTGATAAATAAGTTATATCAAATGAACCAGCGTGTGTTGATCCGTCAGCCCCAACTAAGCCAGCCCTATCAATTGCAAATCTAACTGGCAAACTTTGAATAGCAACATCATGAACAACTTGATCATAGGCTCTTTGTAAAAATGTAGAGTAAATTGCTGCGTAGGGCTTATAACCTTCTGTAGCCAAACCTGCGGCGAAAGTTACTGCATGTTGTTCTGCTATACCTACATCAAACATTCTTTTTGGAAATTCTTTTCCAAAAATATCCATTCCTGTCCCACCTGGCATAGCTGCTGTTATACCTACAATTTTACTATCTTTTTGTGCATGCTTAACTAATGTATTAGCAAAAACTTTTGTATAGGCTGGAACATTACTTCCACTTTTTAACTGCTCACCTGTATCAACATTGAACTTTGAAACACCATGATAATGATCTGATGCTTTTTCTGCATATGAATAACCTTTTCCTTTTTGGGTTTTAATATGAATCATAATTGGACCTTCATGCTTAGAATCTCTAGCATTTTTTAAAATTGGTATAAGAGTATTTAAATCATAGCCATCAATTGGACCTACATAATAAAAACCTAAAGAACTAAATAAAGTACCTCCTGTGACAGCAGAACGTAAAAAATCTTCTGCTTTACCTGCCTTAGCACTAAATCTTTTTGAAAAAGCTGAAGTTATTAATTTTATTGTTTCTCTTAAACTAAAGTATATTTTACCAGTAAATAATTTTGCTAAATAAGTTCTCATGGCTCCTACTGGTTTAGCAATAGACATGTCATTATCATTTAAGATAACTATCATTTTAGTTTTTGATGCTCCTGCATTATTCATTGCTTCATAGGCCATACCTGCACTAATTGCTCCGTCACCAATAACAGCAATTACATTCGATGATTTATTTGCCAACTTATTTGCTTCTGCAATTCCAAGAGCTGATGATATAGATGTTGAGCTATGGGCAGCACCAAAAGGATCGTATTCACTCTCTGATCTTTTGGTAAATCCTGATAATCCATTTCCTTGTCTTAAAGTTCTAATTTTACTTTTTCTTCCAGTTAAAATTTTGTGTGGATAAGATTGATGACCAACGTCCCATATTAATTTATCATTAGGAGTATCAAAAACGTAATGAAGTGCAACAGTTAACTCTACTACTCCTAAACCAGCACCTAAATGTCCTCCTGTTTCTGATACAGCGCTAATCATTTCTTTTCTGACTTCATCAGAAACTTTTTGTAAATCATTTTCTGAGAGTTTCCTTATATCAGACGGAAAATTTATATTATCTAAAAATTTGTAATTTTCTTTCATTTATCTCTATTTAAAATATATTCCAATGTTTCTTTAAGATTTTTTGAATCTGATCCATATTTTTTTAAATTTTTAATAATATCTAAAATAATATTATCACAATATTTAATTGCATTACTATATCCAAGTAAACCTATAAGTGTTGCCTTACCTTTTTTTTTGTCTTTTCCTGTTTTTTTTCCAACTTTTTTTTGATCACCCTTAAAATCAATCAAATCATCTGCTATTTGAAATAATAGACCAATTTTACAGCCAATATCTTCAAAAAATTTAATTTCTTTTTTACCTTTCTTTTTAATAATAGCTGGAACTACACAACAAAAACTAAATAATTTTCCTGTCTTTTTAATCTCCATTTCTAAGATTTTATTTTTAGTTACTTTTTTCTTTTCATAATTTAGGTCTAAATATTGTCCACCTGCTATACCAAAATGACCTGAACATTCAGATAATTTTTTAATTAAATTAATTTTAATTTTTTCATTAACTTTTAAATTTGGACTTGACAAAATTTCAAAGGCCATTGTAAGCAAAGAATTTCCAGCAAGAACAGCTGTTGACTCTCCGAATTTAATATGAGCGGATGGTTTGCCTCTTCTCATTTTATCATTATCCATACATGGCAAATCATCATGAATAAGGGAATAAGCATGAATACATTCGACCGCTGCACCAATAATAATTAATGTTTTATAATCGACAGGAATTAAAGCACCAATATCAATTAAAATTTTAGATCTAATTTTTTTTCCTCCTGGAAATAAACCATATTTCATTGCAGGAATTAATTTGGAGTTATCTTGTTTATTAAGAAAATTTTTCAAAAATATATTTGTGTCTTTTGCAATTCTATTAAGTTTAATTTTCATTTTTTTTTAATAATTTCTTTAACTTTTTTAGTTGTTTCTTCACTTATAGATTTAAAATTTTGTCTAAATTTTTTTTCAATAATATTATTTAACTTCAATAATTGCTGATAACTTTCAACAGAATTATTCAAATCCTTTTCATTTTCCAATGACTTAATTATTTGATTTGCCTCATCTGTGAGTTCTTCAAGCGAACTTGTATTAATATCAGGTGGTAAATTTTTATCTTTCATATAATAATAATTATTAATACATGAAATCTATTCAATCAAATATCAAAAAAGCAAAAAAATATTTAGTCAAAAAACATTGTGTGGCAGTGCCTACAGAAACCGTCTATGGATTAGCAGGAAATGCATATTCTGATATTTCTATAAAAAAAATATTTAAATTAAAAAAAAGGCCTCTCAATAATCCATTAATTGTACATTATTATGATATCAATAAACTTCAAGAGGATTGCTATATCAATGATAATTTTATAAAACTTTATAAGAAGTTTTCTCCTGGACCGATAACATTTATTTTAAAATTAAAAAAAAAATCTAAAATTTCAAAATTTGTAACTAATAAAAATAAAAGCCTTGCTGTTCGTTTTCCTAAACATCGTTTGTTTAGACAATTACTTAAGAACTTAGATTTCCCACTGGCTGCACCAAGTGCAAACATATCCACTAAATTAAGTTCTGTTCAAGTATCAGATGTTGTTGATGAGTTTGGATCAAAAATTAAATATATATTAGATGGTGGTAAATGTCAGATTGGAGTTGAGTCAACAATTATTAATCTTACTTCTAAACCATCAATCCTAAGACTTGGTGGATTAGATATTTCTAAAATTGAAAAAGTATTGAAAATAAAAGTTTTAATTAATACAAATTCAAAAAAGAAAATTGCTCCTGGCCAATTTCCTTTGCATTATTCTCCAGGCATACCTTTGAGAACAAATGTTAAAATTCCAAAAAAAAATGAAGCTTTTTTGTTAATTAAAAAAAGAAAAATAAAATTAAAAAATTATTTCTATTTAAGCAAAAAAAATGATCTAAAACATGCTGCAAAAAATTTATATTCTTTATTAAGAAAGATAAAAAAAAATGGATATAGAATGATTGCAGTAGAAAAAATTCCAAATATTGGTATTGGTAAAACTATAAATGATAGATTAAATAGGGCTTCTAGATATTAAATGTCAAATTCAATTGAAGTAATTAATTTATCAAAAAAATATAAATCAAAAGAAGCTGTCAATAGTATTAATTTCAAAATAAATGAAAATGAAATTGTTGGTTTATTAGGTCCAAATGGTTGTGGAAAAACTACAACAATTGGAATGATACTTGGTCTATTAAAACCTACGAGTGGTAAAGTCTTAATTAATGGAATGGATATTGAAAAAAATAAAATTTCCCTTCTTAATAAAATGAATTTTATTTCTCCATATATTGAACTACCAAAAAAACTTACTGTTAGACAAAATTTAATTGTCTATGGAAAATTATATAACATTAAAAACCCAAATGAACGAATTGGCTATTTATCAAACAAATTAAGATTAGATGAACTTTTAGATAAAATTACTGGAGAACTTTCTTCAGGACAGAAAAATAGAGTTAGCTTAGCTAAAGCATTAATTAATGATCCATCAGTACTTTTACTTGATGAGCCCACAGCATCTTTAGATCCTGAAACTGGAGATTTTGTAAGAACATTTTTGGAAAATTATAAAAAAGAGAGAAAGATCTCAGTATTACTAGCTTCTCATAATATGGATGAGGTCAAAAGACTTTGTGGTACTGTACTGATGATGAAGGATGGCTTAATTGTTAATAGTGGTACCCCAGATCATTTAATTAAAAAATATGGAAGAAAAAACTTAGAAGAAGTTTTTTTAGAAATCGCGAGAAATAAAAATGAATTTAACTAGAATTTATGGTCTTTTCTTAAGACACTTTTATTTAATCACAAGATCATTTCCTAGAATATTAGATTTAATTTATTGGCCGTCTATTCAAATTACTTTATGGGGTTTCATTTCAAATTTTTTTGCAGCCCACAGTAGTTATTACAGTGGTGCTGTAGGAGTAATTCTTTCTTGCGCTATACTTTATGACTTTTTATTTAGAACAAGCATTGGATTTAATATGTTATTTTTAGAAGAAATTTGGAGTAGAAATTTTACTAATCTATTTATTGCGCCCATGAAAATTAGTGAAATTATTGTGTCATTAGTCTTTACAGCTTTAATTAGAGCTTTAATTGGTTTGGTTCCAGCAATATTATTAACTTCTCCACTCTTTGGAATATCTTTATTAGATTTAGGTATACCTTTGGCTTTACTTTTTCTAAGTTTATATATTTTTGGAATTACACTTGGTATACTTGTTGCTGCAGGGCTTTTAAGATTTGGACCATCATTTGAAAATATTGCTTGGTCTACAATGTTCCTTTTAGCACCTTTTGGATGCATATATTATCCTGTTGAAACACTTCCTGGAATATTTCAATCAATAGCATATACGCTACCATTAGTTTATATTTTTGAAGAAACTAGAAATATATTAGTCAATCAGTATGTAAATTATGAAAATATTATTCAAGCTTTATATTTAAACGCTTTATATCTGATAATAGCAATATCAATATTTTATTATTCTTTTGATAAAGCAAGAGACAATGGAACTTTAATTAATATTGGAGAATAAAAAATGAAGAAAGAAATTGGTATTCTTGGTTTGGGGTCAATGGGGACAGCAATTGCATTGAATCTTAAAAAAAAATACAAAATTTTTGGTTACGATATTAATAAACATAATAAGATTAAATCCAGTAAAAACTTTTTTTTTGCAAAAAATCTAAAAGAAATTTTTTTAAAAACAAATATCTTTGTAGTAATTGTATTAAATGAAAATCAATGCCAAAAAATTTTTAATAAATTCATAGAAATCAAAAAAAATCTAAAAATTACCAAAAAATACACTATTATTAACTGCACTACTGTGTCTCCAAATTGGGTTAAAAAAATATACAAAAAATTAGAAAAAAATAATTTTGATTATATTGACTGTCCAGTATCAGGAGGACCAAAAAAAGCAATAAATGGTAAGTTAAGCTTAATGCTTTCTTCAAAAAAAGTTATATATAAAAAAAATTTAGCTTTGTTAAAAAATATAGGAAATAATATATATAATTTAGGAAATAAAATAGGGACTGGTTCAACTGTAAAAATTATTAATAATTGTCTGGCAGGAATCCAAATTGTGTCAGCAGCAGAAGCTATTACTCTAGCCAAAAAAGAAAAAATTAATTTAAAAAAAATATTTAAAATAATTAATAATTCCTCAGGTCAAAGTTGGATGTTTGCTGATAGAGGTAAAAGAATGATAGAAAAAAAATACTTTAAACCTTTAAGTAGACTAAGTATTTTTAAAAAAGATATGAAATTAGCAAATAAATTAAGAAAAAAACATTTTATTAATTTACCTTTGACGATAGCTACACTTAAAATGTATGAAAATGGATGTAAACAAGGACTAGAAAATTTTGATGATTCTGCAGTTATACGCTTATTAGAAAAAAAAAGAGTTAACTAATGGTGCGCCTGCTAGGAGTCGAACCCAGAACCTCCTGATCCGAAGTCAGGCGCTCTATCCAGTTGAGCTACAAGCGCTTATAGTATTAATATTACATTTTATGAAAAAAAACATTAATTTTATAGTTAAGGAAACTGAAAACAATCTAAGAGTCGATGTTTTAATCAACAAAAGAGATGAGTTGATTAGTAGAACTAGAATTAAAAATTTAATTCTAAAAGAAAAATTAAAATTAAATAATGAAATAATAACAAGTCCATCAAAAAAAGTTTTAACAGGTGATGAATTAAGTCTTCAAATTCCAGAACCCAAAGAAGCTTCTTTAAAACCTTATAATTTTAAATTAGAAATAATTCATGAAGATGATGACTTATTAGTGATTAATAAACCTGCTGGAATAATCATGCATCCAGGTGCAGGGAATTATGACAAAACATTAGTAAATGCTTTAGTAAATTATAATAAAAACTCTCTCTCCAATATTGGAGATGAACTTAGACCTGGTATAGTTCATAGAATAGATAAAAACACATCTGGGTTAGTTGTTATTGCAAAAAATAATGAAACTCACGAAAACTTATCAAAACAATTTAATGACCACTCAATCACTAGAATTTATCAACTTTTAATATGGGGCAAACTTAGACCTTCTTCTGGAAGAATTGATACTTATATTACTCGAAGTTCAAAAAACAGACAGCTAATGGAAGTAAGCAGATCTAAAGGGAAAAGAGCTATAACAAATTATAAAACTATAGAAATTTTTGAAAACAATAAAATACCGACTTTAAGTTTAGTAGAATGTAAATTAGAAACTGGTAGAACTCATCAAATACGTGTTCACATGACCTATATGGGAAATAGTATAGTTGGAGATAATAAATATAAAAAAAAATATAAAAAACTTAAAAATGTTGAAGTAGGATTAGATAGTTTACTCTCCAAATTAGATAGACAGTTTTTACACGCAAAAACTTTAGGATTTGTTCATCCTAAAACTACTGAAGCAATGATTTTTTCATCAGTTTTCCCAAAAGAACTCAATAATATATTAAAAATGCTTAAAAATACTAAGTAATAAATCATTGAAAATTTATTATTTTTAATTAAATAAATACAGCCATGACTACAACACTAAACAATAACTTGCCTGCTCTTTCAAATGAAGGAGGTCTATCAGCTTACTTGGAGCAAATTAAAAAATTTCCTATGTTGGCTGCAGAAGAAGAATACATGTTGGCAAAAAATTGGAAAAATACTGGAAATATTAAAGCTGCTGAAAAATTAGTTACAAGTCATTTAAGATTAGTTGCTAAAATTGCTATGGGTTATAAAGGATATGGCTTACCAGTAAATGAGATGATTTCTGAAGGTAATATTGGTCTTATGCAAGCTGTTAAAAAATTTGAACCAGAAAAAGGTTTTAGATTAGCAACATATGCAATGTGGTGGATTAAAGCATCTATTCAAGAATATATATTACGATCATGGAGTTTAGTTAAAATTGGAACAACGACTGCACAAAAAAAATTATTTTTTAATCTTAAAAAGATAAAAAATCAAATTGCACCTCAATCAGAAGGTGACTTAAAAAAAGAACATGTAGATGAAATAGCTAATAAACTTGATGTCAGAAAAGAAGAAGTTGTTTCAATGAATAGAAGACTTTCAGGAAAAGAATTTTCTTTAAATGCTCAAGTAGGTGAAGATGGAGATGAATGGCAAGATTGGTTAGTTGATAAAGAATTAGATCATGATCTTAAGTTTGCACATCAAGAAGAAATGGAGCAAAGAAAAGACTTATTAAAAAATTCATTAAAAGTTTTAAATGAAAGAGAAAAAGAAATTTTACATTCCAGAAGATTGAATGATGATCCTACAACACTAGAAGATTTAAGCAAAAAATACAAAATTAGTAGAGAAAGAGTTAGACAGATTGAAAATAAAGCATTTGAAAAATTACAAAAACATATGCTTCTATTAGCAAAATCAAAAAATCTATTGCCTGTTAATTAAATATTAAAAGGATTTTCAACTAAAATTGTATCGTCTCTTTCTGGGCTAGTAGAAACACTAGATACTTTTGCGCCTATAAATTTTTCAACCGCAAATATATATTTTTTTGCATTTTCAGGAAGTAAGTCCATGTTTTTAATTCCATTAGTAGAAGTTTTCCATCCAGGGAAAGTTTTATAAATAGGCTTTATTTTTAACTGATCTTCTACAGCTGCAGGTAAATAATCTAATTTTTTTCCATCAAGTTCATATTCAATACACATTTTAATTTCATCTAGTTCATCAAGAACATCTAGTTTTGTTAAAGCAATACCATCTATACCTGAAATTTTAATTGTTTGTCTAACCAAAACTCCATCAAACCAACCACATCTTCTTTTTCTACTAGTTACAGTTCCAAATTCTTTTCCACGCGTACCTAATAATTCTCCTACTTTATCTGTTAATTCTGTTGGGAAAGGACCTGCCCCAACTCTAGTGGTATAAGCTTTTGTAATTCCAAGAACATAGTTAATTGAATTTGGTCCACATCCTGAACCAGTTGCAGCGCTTGAAGCTACAGTATTAGATGATGTAACGTATGGATATGTACCATGATCTACATCTAATAAAATTCCTTGAGCACCTTCAAATAAAATTTTCTTATTTTGTTTTTTAAACTCATCAATTTTAAGCCAAACAGGCTGCGAAAATTGTAATATTTTTGGCGCAATTTTTAATAATTCAGATTTTAATTTATCTTTTTTAACCAAATTTTTTCTTAAACCTTTTCTAATTGCATTATGATGATCAAGCACGGACTCTAGCCGTTGATCCAAATTATTTTCAGATCTTAAGTCCATTACTCTTATTGACCTTCTGCCTACTTTATCCTCATATGCTGGACCGATTCCTCTTCTTGTTGTTCCAATTTTACCTTTACCAGCAATATCTTCCCTGATTTCATCCATTTCTATATGAAATGGTAATATTAAATTTGCAGCTTCAGAAATAATAAAATTATCAACATTTACATCAACACCTTTTGATCTTATTTCCTCAATTTCATCTAATAATGCCCAAGGATCAACAACAACACCATTTCCAATAATTGAAATTTTATTTTTTCTAACGATTCCTGACGGTAACAATCTTAATTTATAGGTAACTCCTTTAATAACTAATGTATGGCCAGCATTATGCCCTCCTTGAAATCTTACAACAACATCAGCTTGTTCTGAAAGCCAATCTACTATTTTTCCTTTTCCTTCATCTCCCCATTGAGATCCAACTACAGCTATATTTTTCATTATCTAAATTTTTTATTTAAATTCATTGCATTAATATGATTAATAGGACCATGACCCTTACCATAATTTGGATTTGTTTTTATTGCTAAACTTACATAGTTTATTCCTAGCTCACAAGATTTCTTTATAGTTTTTCCACACGATAAAAAAGTCGTTATTGCACTAGATAGAGTACAACCTGTTCCGTGTGTATTTTTTGTTTTATACCTTATGCTATTAAAAATTTTTATGTCAAATTTGTTAACAAAAATATCTTGAACTAATTTAGATTTTAAATGTCCACCTTTAATTAAAACATTTTTTGCTCCAAATTCTATTAATTTATTTGCAGCATAGATCATATCTTCCTTAGTATTTATTTTAGTCTTAGTTAAAATTTCAGCTTCAGGAATATTTGGAGTAATCAAAGTCACTCTATTAATTAATCTTGATTTAAGTGATATAATTGCTTTATTGTCTATTAATTTAGCTCCACCCTTTGCAACCATTACAGGATCAAGGACTATATTTTTAATTTTAATATTATCTAGTGATTTTATAACAGTATCTATTACTTTTGAGGAATGTAGCATTCCAATTTTAATTGCGTCAGGCTTAATATCTTTTGAGGTAAAAATAATTTGATTTAAAATTTCTTTAGGATTAATGGCTACTATTGATTTAACGCCTGTGGTATTTTGAGAAGTTACCGCAGTAATTGCTGTCATTGCGTATGATCCTAATGCTGTAATAGTTTTTATATCTGCCTGAATACCTGCTCCACCCGAAGAATCTGAGCCTGCTATAATTAATATTTTTGATTTTGGTTTCAATTTATTTAATCTTTCTTAAAATAATATTTATACAATTATTAAGAAGTTTTTTATTTTCACTCTCAGCCATAACTCTTATTTTTGACTCAGTTCCTGACATTCTTACTAGTATTCTTCCTTGTCCTTTCATTAATTTTTCTGCAGCTCTAATTGATTTTTTTACTTCAGATTTTTTTATTATAGACTTGTCTTTAACTTCAATACTTTTCAAAATTTGAGGTGTTTTTTTAAATTTGTTAAAAAAATTACTAGCTTTTCGATCTTTTCTGATTGCAAACAATACTTCTAAAGCAACAAGTAAACCATCTCCAGTTGTTGCAAATTTTCCCAAAATAATATGTCCCGATTGTTCACCACCTAAATTGAAATTATTTTTTTTCATTTTTTCTTTTACGTATCTGTCGCCTACATTTGCCCTAATAAATTTTATATTTTTAGATTTCAGAAATTCTTCTAGACCATAATTAGACATTAAGGTTCCAACCACACCTCCTTTCAACATTTTTTTATCTTTCCATCTATTTGCTAATGCTGCAATTATTTGATCGCCATCAATTATACTTCCAGTTTCATCACACATAATAATTCTATCGGCATCACCATCAAGTGAAATACCTAGGTGTGCTTTATGTTTTTTTACAGCAAGCTTAATCTTGCTAGGGTATGTTGAGCCACAATTATCATTTATATTTAGACCATTTGGGTTTACACCAATTGCTATTACTTTCGCTCCAAGAGATTTTAATAATTCTGGTCCTGCTTTGTAACCTGCTCCATTTGCACAATCTATTACAATTATCAAGCCTCTTAAATTAAATTCTTTAATAAAATTTTTTTTTAAAATTTTTAAATAATCTTTTGTTCCAGTTTCTAATCTTTTTACTCTTCCTAGTTTTTCTGGATTTGATAAATAATTTTTAATCTTTTTATCAATTAAACTTTCAATTTTCTTTTCAATTTTATCAGATAATTTCATACCATCTGGACCAAATAATTTTAATCCATTGTCGTGATGAGTATTATGTGAAGCTGTAATCATAATCCCCATATTTGCTTTCATAGTTTTTGTAAGCATAGCCAAACCATTTGTGGGTAAAGGTCCCAATGTATATACGTGCATTCCTGCAGATGTAAGTCCTGATACTAATGCAGGCTCCAAACTATACCCTGATAATCTAGTATCTTTTGCTATTATTGCTATTTGCTTTCTTTTTTTTTGCGACTTAAAGTACGTCCCTGACGCTAAACCAAATTTAAAAAACATATCACCATTAATATTTTTGCTATTAATAGCGCCTCGTATTCCATCTGTACCAAAATATTTTTTTGCCATTAATTTTTTAATAATTCTTTAAAGACTTTTAATCCTTGTATTAATTCATTAACATCATGAATTCTTAAAATTTGAATTCCTTGCATCATTAAATAAATAGACGATGCAACTGTGCCACCGATTCTGTGTTTAGTATCATTTTCTCCAGAAATTTCTTTAATAAAACTTTTTCTTGAATTTCCTACAAGTACAGGAAAACCAAGGGTATGAAAAATAGAAATATTGCTAATTAAATTCATATTATGTTTCAAATTTTTTCCAAAACCTATGCCTGGATCAATAATTATATTTTTATGTTTTATACCAATTGATCTCAAAAAATTTATTCTTTCTTCAAAAAAATCATATATATCCAATAATTCATTTTTATAAGTTGGATTATTTTGCATATTTTCTGGAGTTCCTTGTGAATGCTGAATGATAAAAGGAATTTTATATTTTTTTAAAATATTAATAGTCCTAGCATCGTAATTTAATCCAGATACATCATTAATTATTTTAACACCTATTTTAATACCTTTTTCCATAACTTTTGATTTTCTAGAATCTAAAGATACCGGAAACTTCTTACAGATAGATTTTAATATCTTACTTATTCTATTCCATTCTACTCTTTCATTTATAGATTTAGAGCCAGGTCTTGTTGACTCACCACCGACATCAATTATATTCGCTCCAGCATTAATCATTCTAAAAGCATGATCAACACCTTTATTTTTATTATTAAATTGTCCACCATCAGAAAAACTATCAGGTGTAAGATTTAGTACACCCATTATGTTTGGTAACTTTTGAAAATTTAAATTTGCAAAATTTTTTTTTTTTGAGGTTATAATCTTTAAGTCTAATTTTATTTTTTTTTTTAATAATTTAGGTAAACTATTTAGATTATTTATTGAAACTTTTTTCTTTGTTTTTCTAGAAATTATTTCAATATTATCAAAAGATATTTCTTTGTTATTATTTAAAGGAAGTGTTTTTTTTTTACTTACTAAATATTTTGATTCTTTTCCATAATAGAAATTACACGCTCGAGTGTAATATCTTTTCATTTATAATTAATGAACTATTTTTGGTTTCAGGCCCATTGCACCCAACGCTGAACTTTGATTGTCGTTTTCATCTGGGTTTTCAATTATCTTATCTTTAGGATATAAATTCTTATTAATGATATTTTCAATTTCTTCCCCTGTTAAAGTTTCATAGGTAATAAGAGCTTTTGCAATTTTATGTAAATCATCAATCTTTTCTGTTAATATTTTTTTAGCTTGATTATAGCCTTCATCAACTAATTTTCTTATTTCTTTATCTATTTTTTGTGCTACTTCTTCCGAAACTGATTGTGTTTGAGTAACTGATCTTCCTAAAAATACTTCTTCTTGATTTTCTCCATATTCTACAGGACCCATTTCTTCACTCATTCCATATTTTGTTACCATAGCTCTAGCGAGTTGTGTGGCTTGATTAATATCTGATCCACTTCCACCACCTGCACCTGTCGATATATTATCTTTTCCAAAGATTATTTCTTCTGCAACTCTTCCACCAAAACATACTGCTAATCTGGCTTTAAGATATTTAATTGAATGGCCATGTTTGTCTCTTTCTGGTAAATTCATTACCATACCTAAGGCTCTACCTCTTGGAATGATTGTTGCTTTATGAATTGGGTCATAATTAGTCATGTTAAAAGATACCAATGCATGACCTCCTTCGTGATATGCTGTCAATTTCTTTTCATCTTCAGTCATTACCATTGAACGTCTTTCTGCTCCCATCATTACTTTGTCTTTAGCCTCTTCAAATTCCGATAAAGTCACTATTCTCTTATTTTTTCTTGCTGCTAATAAAGCAGATTCGTTTACTAGATTTGCTAAGTCTGCTCCTGAAAAACCCGGTGTACCTCTTGCTATAGTTCTTAGATTTACATCTGGTGCCATTTTAATTTTTTTAACATGGACTTTTAAAATTTTTTCTCTTCCAATTATATCTGGATTAGATACAACTACTTGTCTATCAAATCTGCCTGGTCTTAATAAAGCCGGGTCAAGTACATCTGGTCTGTTAGTTGCAGCAATTATAATTACACCCTCATTAGTATCAAATCCATCCATCTCTACTAATAATTGGTTTAAAGTTTGCTCTCTTTCATCATTCCCTCCGCCTAGACCTGCACCTCTACTTCTACCTACGGCATCTATTTCATCAATAAAAATTATACAAGGTGAATTTTTTTTACCTTGTTCAAACATATCCCTTACTCTAGAAGCACCAACACCAACAAACATTTCAACAAAATCTGAACCTGATATTGTAAAGAATGGAACATCTGCTTCACCTGCAATTGCTCTTGCTAATAAAGTTTTTCCAGTTCCTGGAGGTCCTACTAATAAAGCTCCTCTAGGAATTTTTCCTCCAAGCCTGCTAAACTTTTTAGGATCTTTCAAGAACTCTACAATTTCTTCAACTTCTTCTTTAGCCTCCTCCACACCGGCAACATCGTTAAAAGTAATTTTGCCTTTTAGTTCATTCATCATTTTCGCTTTTGATTTTCCAAATCCCATTGCTCCACCTTTGCCACCTTGCATCTGTCTCATAAAGAAAATCCAAACAGCAATTAATAGCAACATTGGAAACCAAGAAAGCAAAACACCAAACAATGATGGCATTTTTTCTTCAATTGGAGCTGCTGAAATGCTTACACCTTTATCTGATAATTTCTCTATTAAATTTGGGTCATTTGGAGAATAAGTTGAAAATGTTTTACCATTTGAATAAACACCTTTAATATTGTTTCCTTGTATTTCAACTTTTAAGACTTCGCCATTATCAACCGAAGTTAAAAATTCTGAAAATATAATTTGATTATCACTTCTAATATTAGAATTAGAATTTTTAAACATATTATAAAGGCCAATAGTTAAAAAAACTATTACTCCCCACATGGCTAAATTTTTTAAATTCATTACTATAAGATAAGAATTATTATAAATTAAACAAGTGACAAAATATCATTAAATCTGAGTTATTTATCACTCTTTTGACACAATTACCGTTTGATTAACTTTTTTAATTACACAGCCACCTAAAGTGGTTTTTAATGAATTGGAGCTTAGAATTTTTTCAATAATTTTGTCAATTTTTTTTCCTCGAACTGGATAATATTTTTTCCCAATAAATTTTATTATTTCTGTAATCGACCTAAAAATAACTTCATGTGATTGATAAAAAAAATTTTCTTTCAAGATAAATGATTTTTCATTATTTAAGAAATGGGTATTTTCTTTTAAATTTTTTTTTGTATAAAATTTTATAGTTTCATTGGCATACTTTAAATTGTTTATTGTTAAAATAAATTTATTTTTATCCAATCCTTCTAATTGAAGTTCATTTAAAAAGTTTCTTATTCTTACTCTTTTAAACTTTTCATCTCTATTTGATGGATCTTTAACATATGAACCGAAAACATATTCGCTAATGTAAATTAAATCTTTTTTTTCAAAGTTTAATAAAGGTCTTAATATATTTATATTATCAATTTGTGTTTCTTGATCTAATGAAATAAGACCGTTTAAACCGCTTCCTCTTAAAATTCGAATAAAAAAATTTTCTAATAAATCATCCAAATGATGTCCTATTAAAATATTTTTTATCTTAAGCTTTTTTGTCTTACTAATTATCAAGCTGTATCTTTTTTTTCTGGCCATAGATTGAATATTGCTTAAGGGCTTTACTCCATACCAGTTTAAAATATCTAAATTAATTGAAAATTTTTTTAATTGTTTTTGAACAAATTTTGCTTCTATTGTAGACTTTTTTCTAAGTCTATGGTCAACAATAAAATATTTTATACTTAAAGACTTTTTAACAGAATATATTTTAGCTAAAAATGATAAAGCAAGACTGTCAGGACCTCCTGATACAGCTACAGCAAAATTTTCATTGATATTTAAGCAACTTTCAAATTTTTTATAAATTTGAAAAGTACGTTTATCTTTTAATTTTTTTAATAGTAATCTATGAATCTTTTTTGACACATTCAAACTTTTTCGATTCATATTTGGCTTTTTGAATTACAGACTGATTAGCATTAGGATATTGCATTTCAACACCATTAATCATTTTACAACCTTGATCTTTTTCTCCAATTTGTACCATTGATACGCCAAGCTTTAACAGATTAATAGGGGCCTTCTTTCCTTTAGGATATTTTTGATAACCCTCTAAGTAAGCAGAAGCAGCGTCTGTATAAAGCTGTCTAATTCTAAAAGTTTCTGCATACCAATATTGTGCACTTCCAGCTAGCTCATGATCTGAATTTGATATTACAAATTCTCTAAAAGCTCTTTCGGCAGTACTATAATCACCAACTTTTAAAAAGCTTGTAGCAAATTCATATTGCTTTTCAGGTGTAAGATTTTCTGGAAGTATTTTTTCCTCTGATTGAAAAGTTTCAGTCACAATTGATGCTGTTGTGTCTACTGATTGAATTTGTTGTGAAGTTTCACTAGTTTCAGTATCCTTATAAGAAATTGAACCTAAATCTTGTGGTTGTGAACTCCCGGGTAGAACTTTATTTTTATCAGTTTTTGGTTTTGAAGTTAATTGAGTAGAATCTGCAGAAGAATTTAGATTTGACTCTAAATCTTGAAACCTAATCTGATTATCAGCTTGAATCTTTGATAATCGATTGGATAATTTATCTAATTTAAAATTTATTTCTTCAAATTTATTTGTAAGTTGACGAAATTGATCTTCAATTTCAGATAATTTTAATAAATGTCTAGTAAGCACATCCTCAGAGTTAGAATCTATTTCGGAATTTAAATTACTTCCAGTTTGTGTTTGAATATCAATACTACCTGAATAAACTGCTTTCTCTAAAGTTCTAAGATCATTTTTTATAATCTCTAATACTTCATAAATATTATGGTTATCTGCGTATGAAAAATTAGAAAATATTAAAAATAATTTAAAAATTATTAATTTAATTGTAAATTTCATCAATATTTAATTTATGATTATAAAAATGGCAAAAAAAAGACCCTAGGAACATATGCTCAAGGGTCTTTTTTAAATTTATTTTACTAATTTGCTTTAACAGTAACTGATCTTCTGTTTTTTGACCAAGCTAATGGATTTGAGCCAGAGTCAACTGGTCTTTCTTTTCCATAACTTAGAACTGATATTCGGTCAGAAGAAATCCCGTACGTCATTAAATAGTCTTTTGCAGCGTTAGCTCTTCTTTCACCTAAAGCAAGGTTATATTCTCTTGTGCCTCTTTCATCTGCATGACCTTCTAAAACTACATTAATGTTTGAATTTTTTCTTAACCAAGCAGCTTGAGCTCTAAGTGTTTCCCTAGAAGCTGTAGTTAAGATCGACTCATTTGTTGCAAAGAAAACTCTGTCTGGAACCCCATCAGCTAAATATTCTACTGTATCTGTTCCTGTATAAACATCACCTTGCATCTGGCCTTGAATTTTTTCAATTGCTACTTCTTTTTTTGTTGCGCAGGCTGTCAATACCAAACAAGCCGTCAATACTAAAAGTGTGTTTTTAAAAATTTTGGTTAATATCATTAAATCGCTCCTTGCTGCTAATTTCAATTTCTTACCTTTTCACAACTAAATAGATGTTTCAAGTCTAAAAATCAAGTAATTTAAGTTAATTACTCAATAAAGATGACCATGATGGGTCTGAAGCATCCGTTGGCGTCTCAACTAATCGTTCATTATAGCCAGTTAAATCTATTGACCATAACTTTGCTGAAAAACCTTCACCTTTTGCGTTAGTCTTAGTTTCTCTATAAAATATTAATACTCTTCCATTCGGAGACCAGGATGGTGCCTCTTGATAATAATTTTCGGTCAATAATCTTTCCCCACTTCCATCTGTTCTCATAACTCCAATATAAAATTTTCCTTTATGTAATTTTGTAAAAGCAATCAAGTCCCCTCTTGGAGACCAAACAGGTGTTCCATATAAACCATTACCAAAAGAAATTCGCTTAACATTTCTTCCATTACTTTTCATGACATAAATTTGTTGATATCCGCTCCTATCAGAATTAAAGGCTATATATTTTCCATCGGGTGAATATGATGGTGAAGTATCAATTGAAGGATGATTAGTAATTCTCTCAACTATTCTATTCTCTAAGTCCATAGTATAAATATCTGACTTGCCGTCATTAGCAAAACTCATAATTATTTTTTTACCATCTGGAGAAAATCTTGGTGCAAATGTCATGCCTGGAAAATCTCCAACTACTTCTTGAGTTCCAGTTTCAATATCAAGGAGATAAACTCTTGGTAAATTTTTAAAATAAGATAGATATGTAACCATCTGACTAGTTGGATTAAATCTGGGTGTTAAAACCAACTCATTACCAAGTGTCAAAAATTTATTATTAAAACCATCTTGATCCATAATTGCTAATTTTTTTATTCTTTGAGTTTTCGGTCCTTCTTCTGAAACATAAATTATTCTGGTATCAAAATATCCTTTCTCACCAGTAAGTCTTTCATAAACTTTATCCGAAATAATATGTCCTACTCTTCTCCAATTGCTTGGAACAGTTGTAAATGCTAATGCCATCATTTCTTTTGCAGCAAGAACATCCCATAACCTAAATTCGACTCTTAATTTTCCATCATAATAACTTACTTTACCAGTAATAAGAGCTTGAGCTTTAATTAAATTCCAGTCTTCAAATCTAGGTTTTAAATTTGCAATGTCTGGTGCTTGAAGAAAAGCATCTTTGCTCAATGGATTAAAAAGACCAGAAATTCTTAAATTATTTTCAACAATAATTGAAATTTCTGATCCAATATTTTCTTTATTAAGAATTTTTTCAAAGCTTTTTTTTGATTTATCGTCAATTGACAATGGTGATACCGCTAAAGGCAATGGATTTAAATTTCCTCTAGTTATATCAACTTCAATTAAAGCAGATACTTTAGTTGGTAAAATTAAAACTATTATTAATAAGTAAATTTTTTTTAGCATTTATATAGTTATATTAACCCTCTAACATCTCTCTTGCATCAAAATTTAATTGTAATTCTTTCCATCTTTCATAACCTGTGCTTGGAACTCTTAAAGGTTGACATAATTTTACTGCTCTTAATGCACTTTCTGCTAAAACTTTATAGAATCCTTGCCCTGGTTTATTCATTCTTGCATGATCTAAAATTTCTGTTTTAGTTATTGATCCATCAGGTTTTAATTTCAATTTAATTCTTACTAATAAATCTTCATTGTAAGGTAAACCTAAAGGAATACTCCAACACCCAAAAATTTGTGCCTTTAATGCATCTTCCTCACTTAAAGTAAGACCAGTAGCTTCAACATTTCTGTCCTGATCCTGAGTAATATCATTATTTTTCTTTAATACCTCGGCACTATCAATTTTAGATTTATCAATTAAAGCAGCAATATTATTTGGATCAAACAAGTCTTTTTTTTCAAATTCTGAAACTTGTTTAACTTCATTATCTATTTTTTCTGGATTTTGCTTATTTTCCTTTTTTGTTTCAATCTTTTTTACAGTTTTCTCTGGTAGAGGAATAGCTTCAGGAGTTTGATTGTCAATTTTTTCATTTTTTTGTTCTAAAGAAACAACTGTTTTATTTTTACTTTTTTTAACTTTTTTTGGTGGTGCTTGTTCAGATACTAATTTTTTTTCTTTTTCTTTTACTTTTTCAATAATTTTTTTTGCCTTAGGTGCAAAAGGTATATTTGTTTTTTCAGCTATTTGTATTAACTCAACAGAAACAATTGGTGGAATATCAATAGGTTTTTTTGCTAAAAATGGTAAACTCATGGCAGTAATAAAAATTAAAACTCCATGTAAAACAGAAGATATGATTATGCTTCTATTCAATTTAAACTACCTTTGTTTATAAGGTTCTGATATTAGTGCAACTTTTGTAAAACCTGAGCCAGACAATAAGCCCATAATTTCTAATACTCTTCCATAATTAATAGTTTTATCCCCTCTTACATAAATTCTTGTGTCAGTTCTATTTTTTGATACGGCTAAAACTTTTGCTATAATATTATCATACTCGACTTTAGCTTCTTGTATAAAAATTTCACCTTTTGAATTTATAGATAATGTAAGTGGCTCAGCTTCTTCTGGTAATGAGTCTGCAGAGCTTTCGGGTAGATCGACTTGTACGCCTACAGTTAGCAAGGGTGCTGTAACCATAAAAATAATTAATAATACCAACATTACATCAACAAATGGAGTTACATTAATTTCACTCATAGGTTCTTTAGATGAGCGATTTAATTTAAATGCCATTTAGATTATTGTTAAAAATCTTTTTGAAAAGTTTTCTAATTTTTGAGAATACTTTTTTGACTCAGTATTAAATTTATTGTAAGCAACAACCGCAGGGATAGCGGCCAATAAACCTAATGCTGTTGCAAATAATGCTTCTGCAATGCCAGGTGCAACAATGGCTAAACTTGTATTTCTTGATATTGCTATAGACTGGAAAGAGTTCATTATTCCCCAAACCGTTCCAAATAATCCAATAAAAGGAGCTGTTGAGCCGACTGTTGCCAAGAAAGTAAAGCCCTTTTCAATCTTATCCATTTGTTTTTCAATTCCATTTTCTAATAGAGCAGTCATTCTCTCACTCAAATTAGATTTAGATTTTTTTTTTAATAAACCCTCCATAGCATTTTGAAAAACTAAAGCCATTGGATCTTGAATATTTGAAGGTAAATTATTATAGAAAGTTTCTGCAGATTTGGAGTTCCAAAATTTTTCTTCAAATTCTTCTGAAGATTTATTTATCTTTTTAAATAATCTAAATTTTTCAATTATTACTGCCCAAGAATAAATTGAACAAACAATTAAAATCACAATAACAGATTTAACTACTATATCAGCTCTAAAGAATAAGCTTAGTAATGAAAAATCTGTATTAGTACCAAGTCCGACTGCTTGTGATGTTATATCAGCTTCCATAATTACTCTTCACACTTAAATGTGTCATGAATTTGACTGATAATTTAAGATTATTCCTCACTTTTATATGTTTCGTAGAAAAAACTAGCTATTAAAATAGCATCAGCTTTATTTGAATCTTTTTTCCTAGATAATTGTGATGAAAAATATGGAAAAATTTGAATTGCCTTAGTTCTACTTGCATCTTTTTGAGAGTTTATGAGATTAAAATATTTTTTCCATTTTGCAGGTCTAACAAAATACATAGGTAATAGCATCGAAGAACAAATACCTTTTAGAATTCCAAATGACTGACCAAAATTAAACATGCTAGTAACTCCTTGCCCTGGCATTGCTGAAACTTGCTCTATCACAACTTTTACATCATTATTATCAATTTTTTTTGTTCTTTCTTTAATTTCGTTAAAGATTTGCGAACCGTTAACTTGTTTTTTATTTTTTTTCCCCTCAGTCATTGTTGGCATTTCAATAACATCTTGAATAACTCCATCTTGAAAAAAACAGATTGATCCTGAAATACCTGGATCAATTCCAATTATAAGCATTATTCACTACCTAAATTAACGTTTGTATAAACATTTTGCACATCATCATCTTCTTCCAAAGTTTCAAGAAATTCTATAATTGCTTCTTTTTTATCTTTTTCAATATTAACACTATTTAAAGGCACCCATTCAATTTCAGTTGAAATAAAATTTGTAATTATCTTTTCTAATTTTTTCTTTACATTATAAATTTCACTCTTAGAACATTGAATTTCATGAAAATCATCTTTATGAATACATTCTTCTGCTCCTGACTCAATTGCTAATTCAAAAATCTTATCTTCAGAAGCTTCTTTTTTATCAATCTTAATAATACCTAATTGACTAAAATTATGAGAAGCAGATCCTTGTGTCCCCAAACTTCCTCCACTTTTTTGAAAAATAGTTCTTATATTTGAAGCAGTTCTATTTTTATTATCAGTTAATGTTTCAACGATTACTGCTATCTTGTCAGGTCCAAATCCTTCATACCTTAAATTTTCAAAATTTGTTCCTGTTACTATTGAAGACTTATCAATTGCTCTTTCTATATTGTCTTTTGGCATATTGGCAGACCTGGCAGTCTGAATAGCTGATCTTAATCTTGGATTCATAGTTGGATCTTTATCACCAAGTTTTGCAGCCACAGTAATTTCTTTAGATAATTTTGAAAATATATTAGATCGTTTTTTATCAGCTTTTCCTTTTTTGTGTTTAATACCTGCCCAATGTGAATGTCCTGCCATAACTTTTTTAAATATTTTCTAAATGACTCCCATAAACATAACTTTTAATATTTGTGGCTAATCCTGTTTTTATATCACATTCAACAATAACACCACACAAAGTGGCATTACCTGTTGCGGGAAAATGCTTTATTGAGTTTTTTTTTAAAAATCTATTAATTGAGTTTTCTTTATTCATACCTATAACCGAGTCATAATCTCCACACATGCCTGCATCCGTTTGAAAACCTGTACCTCCATTTAAAATTCTTGCATCATTTGTTGGAATATGGGTATGTGTTCCAACAACTAATGAGGCCTTTCCATCAAAAAAATGTCCAATAGCATTTTTTTCACTTGTAATTTCACCATGAATATCAACAACTAATAAATCATAATCCTCTTTTAATTTATATTCTTTCATAAATTTCTGAGAAGCTTCAAAAACATCTTCACATTTTTTCATAAAAACATTTCCCATTAAATTTAAAACACCAATTTTAATTTCTCCTTTAAGTTTATAAATATTAAAACCTTTTCCGGGTGCTGGTTCAAAGAGATTTTTAGGACGTAATAGTCTTCCTTCTCTATCAATAAATTCCATTATTTCTTTTTGATCCCATACATGATTTCCAGTAGTAATTACATCTACTCCTGAATTAAAAAAATCTTCACAAATTTTCTTTGTTAATCCCACCCCTTGTTCTGCAGCATTCTCACCATTAACAATTACAAAATCTATTTTTTTTGATTTAATCTCATCTAAAAGATTATTCATTAATTTAGAACAACCAGATAAACCAACAACATCTCCTAAAAATAATATTCTCATCCTAAAATTTCTTTTTCTGTAATTATAAAATCTAATTTTTTGTCGTATTGAGTAGTTGGAATTTTTTTTAATCTTTGATATGAAAAAGCTAAACCAATTTTAATAATTTTTTTATTTTTTTCAATTTTATCAATATAACGGTCGTAAAAACCTCCTCCATAACCCAATCTATTTAAATTATTATCGTAACTAACTAAAGGCAAAAATAAAATTTCAGGATAAAATATTTTTGATTTAATAGGCTCGGGAATACCATATTTATTTATTTTCAATGGATCATTAATTGACCACTTAAAAAAATCCATTTGATTATTTTTTTTTATAATTGGTAATGAAATATTATAGTTTTTTTTTTCTAACAAATACAAAATTTCTAAATCATCAATTTCATGATTTGAAGGATAATATCCACCGAAATTTTTGAAATTATATTTTCTTGTTTTTAAAAAAGAAAAAAATTTATCTGGGTCTATTTTAAAATTTTTATTACTATTAAATTTTCTAAATTTTAAAATTTTACTTCTTATTTTAGATTTATTCACAAAAATTTATTGAGATTTACTTCCTAATTTTGCCTTTTCGACAAAACTAGATATTTTATCTGTAGTCTCATCAATAATCTGCTCATATTTTTTTCGATTAGTTTCAATTTCATTTTTGAAATTTAGATGATTTAAATTTAATTCTTTAATCTCACCTTCTTTTTTATCTCTATATTCATAGACAAGAGTTTTTAGTTCTTTAAACTTTTTTGACAATTCATTTAGTTCATCTTTTTTTTTATCAACTTTTTTTTTGGTCTCATAATATTCATCCATAGTTTTAACTGCAGTAATTAAAAGCAGTTTATTTTCTCCTAAATTTCCAAGGTTATTTTTTAAATCATTAAACTTCTTATTTATTTGAATTAATAATTCTTCTAGATGCTCTTCTTGACCATCTTCGCATGATAATAAAAACTCTTTATTATTAAACTTAATATTTACATTTGCCATTTATCAATTTCTTCCAATAAAGTATCTGTTTCTTGATTTAATTCATCAATTTTTTCAGAAAACTCAATTTGTTTTCTGTGTTCTATCTTTTCTTTATTTTGAATTTCTTCAAGCTGTTTACTTAAGCTATTATATTCTTCAAGTAATACTTTATATTTATTTTCTAACTGAGACTTTTCAATTTCTAATTGATTTTTTTGAGAGTTCAAATTTTCAAGATTATTTTGCAAATCAGGATTACTCAGATCTAAATTTTTTAATTCACGTAAAGCATTATTTAATTTTTTTTCTTTTTCGTTTATAGAATTCATATATATGTTTATATTATTAAATAGATTCTTCATAGTCTAGTCAGGATAATTTTGAGCAAACTACATAATGATTTAGCAAATTGCATAAGATTTTTGTCAATTGATGCAGTGCAAAAAGCAAATTCAGGTCACCCAGGAATGCCTATGGGTATGGCTGATGTAGTAACGATTTTATTTAAGAATTTTCTAAGCTTTAATCCAAAAAATCCTGATTGGTTAAATAGAGATAGATTTGTTTTATCAGCAGGTCATGGTTCAATGTTGTTATATTCTTTATTATATTTAACGGGATATAAAAGTATTTCACTTAACAGTATTAAAAAATTTAGACAACTTAATTCAATATGTGCAGGACACCCTGAATATTATCCAAAAACAGGAATTGAAACTACAACTGGACCACTAGGTCAAGGAATAACCAACTCTGTTGGATTTGCAATTGCTGAAGAAATTTTAAGAAAGAAATTAGGTAAAGAAATTATAAACCATAAAACTTATGTATTAGCTGGTGATGGTTGTTTAATGGAAGGGGTAAGTCATGAAGCAATGAGTTTAGCTGGTCACTTAAAACTAAAAAATTTAGTAATGCTTTTTGACAATAATTCAATATCAATAGATGGTCCAACTAACTTAGCTGTTTCAGATAATTTTAAAAAAAGATTTGAAAGTTATGGTTGGGAATATATTCTCATAAATGGTCATAATGAAAAAGAAATTTTTAAAGCTTTAAAGAAAGTTCAAAATGCAAAAAAACCAACTGTTATATCTTGTAAAACTAAAATTGGTTATGGCTCACCTAATAAATCTGGTAAATCATCATCTCATGGTAGCCCCTTAGGTGTTGATGAGATTAAACTTGTAAGAAAAACTTTAAAATGGAGTCATAAACCTTTTCAAATTCCTAATAAAATTTTAAATGAATGGAAAAAGATCGGCAAAAAAGGTGAAAAAAATGAAAAAAAATGGAATAAAATTTATAAAACAAAAAAGAAATTAATTAAAAAATTTTTTCAAAATAATTTTACGAAAGTACTAAAGGAAGAAAAACAAAATGCTTGTAAAGAAATTAAAAGTTTGGCTACTAGAAAATGTTCAGAATTAACACTTAATTTGTTAACTAAAAATAATAATACATTAATTGGAGGTTCTGCAGACTTAGCGGGATCTAATAACACTAAAACAAAAAATCACAAAATAATTAAACCAGGTAGCTTTGATGGCAATTACATTCACTATGGTGTAAGAGAGCACGCAATGAGTGGAATAATGAATGGGCTTGCTCTTCATAGCAACTTTATTCCTTATGGAGGTACATTTTTAATATTTTCAGACTATTGTAGACCCTCAATAAGACTATCCGCATTAATGAAACAAAGAGTTATTTATGTAATGACTCACGACTCTATAGGTCTTGGAGAAGATGGCCCTACTCACCAGCCTATAGAACAATTATCTGGACTAAGATCAATTCCTAATTTAAATGTTTTTAGACCTGCAGATAGAATGGAAACTATTGAATGTTGGGAACAAGCATTAAAAAATTCAAAAACACCTAGTATTTTATCTCTTACTAGACAAAATCTAAATCCAATAAGAAAAAAATATTCAAATATTAATAAATGCTCTTTTGGAGCTTATGAAGTTTTAAGAACAAATCAAAAGATCCATATAACTATACTTGCAAGCGGTTCTGAAGTTAGTTTGGCAATCGAAATTAGCCATAAATTAGCCAAAGATAAAATATACTCTAAAGTCATATCAATGCCATGTCACAATCTTTTTGATTTACAATCAAAAATTTACAAAAAAAAAATTCTGGAAGAAACTAAAATGAAAATATCTATTGAAGCTGCATCAACTGACTGTTGGAAAAAATATGTTGGTAATAAAGGTTTAACTTTTGGCATTGATACTTTTGGTAAAAGTGCTCCATATAAAGACATTTATAAACATTTTGGACTAACCGTTGGAAATATTTCAAACAAAACAAAAAAAATGCTTAGAAATTAAATATGACAATAAAAATTGGTATTAATGGAATGGGAAGAATTGGCAGAATGATAGTTAGGGCAATTATTGAAAGTAAAAATAAAAATATAAAAATACAGCATATTAATAATAGATCGAACTCTCAGGTAAGTTGCAATTTAATAAAATACGACTCTGTTCATGGAAAATTTGATGCAGACTTAGGTTTTGATAAAAATAATTTAATTATAAACAATAATAAAATTACCTTTTCACAAGAATCTAAAATTGAAGATATAAATTGGAAAAAATTTGATGTCGATTATGTATTTGAATGTACTGGAAAATTTAATTCAAAAGAAAAACTAAAAGCACATTTAAAAAATGGTGCAAAAAAAGTAATTGTTTCAGCTCCATGTAAAAATGCAGATAAAACTATTGTATTTGGGGTAAACGAAAGTGTTATGACAAAAAATGATAAAATAATTTCGGCTGCTTCATGTACTACTAACTGCTTAGCTCCAATTGCAAACGTTCTTAATGAAAATTTTAAAATAGAAAAAGGTTTTATGACTACTATTCATGCTTATACCAGTGATCAAAGAATTTTAGACAATTCTCATAAAGATCCTAGAAGAGCTAGATCTGCCAACCAATCAATAGTTCCAACTTCAACAGGAGCTTCAAAGTCTATTGGTGAGATTATTCCATCTTTAAAAGGAAAATTAGAAGGTGTTGCTATGAGAGTTCCCACTCCAAATGTATCGCTTATTGAATTAGTTTTTTGTACCAAAGTAAATATTGATAAAGAAAAAATTAACAAAGCATTTAAATTAGCCTCTAAAAATCAATCTAAAAAAGTTTTAGAAATAACTTCTGAAGAATTGGTATCAATTGATTTTAATCATAACTCAGCTTCTGCAATTGTAGATGCGTCGCTAACTAATGTAGTTGGAAAAAACATGGGTAAAATTTCAGCTTGGTATGACAATGAATGGGGTTTTTCAAATAGAATGTGTGATATAGTAGAACATGCGCATAAAATCTCTTAATGAGAAGTATAACAGAAGAAACAAATCTTAGTGATAAAAAAATCTTATTAAGATTAGATTTAAATGTTCCTTTAAATAAAGGAAAAATTACCGATACAACAAGAATAGATAAAATTATACCTACTTTAAAATTTTTAATTAAAAATAATTCAAAGATAATAATACTATCTCACGTAGGTAGACCAAAAGGTAAATTTGTAAGTGAGCTCTCTCTCAAACCAATATGTGAAGATTTAAAAAATAAAATAAATCATAATGTGAAACTTATTACAAAAAATATAAATGAATTAAGCAATAAAGATTTATTCAAAAGTGTGAATGAAAAAATAATTATGTTAGAAAATATTAGATTTTATTTTGAAGAAGAAAAGAATGATGAAGAGTTTGCAAAGCATCTTGCAAGATTAGCGGATATATATGTTAATGATGCATTTTCATGCTCTCATAGAGCACATGCATCAATCAATAAAATTCCAAATTATTTACCATCATATTCTGGCTTACAGCTTGATACAGAGGTTAATGCTTTAAAAAAAATTACATTAGAAATTAAGAAGCCTATTACCTGTATAATTGGAGGCTCTAAAATCTCAACTAAAATAAATTTAATAAAAAATTTAATACCCAAATTTAATAATATTATAATTGTGGGAGGAATGGCTAATAACATAATCAAATACATGGGGCATGAAATTGGAAAATCTTTAAAAGAAGAAAAATCTAAACAAATTATTGAAGAAATATTTTCTCTAGCAAAAAAAAAGAATTGTCAAATAGTATATCCAGAAGATATTATCGTAGCAAAAAATTTAAATGGTAATCCCAAAACTAAAGAATTAAATGAAGTTTTGCCTGATGAAATGATCTTAGATATTGGTCCAAAAACTATTAAAATTATTAATAATATTATTGATGAAAGTAATACGATTTTTTGGAACGGTCCTGCTGGATATTTTGAAAATCCCAACTTTGCTAATGGTAGTATTAAAATTGCAGAGAAAATATCAGAAAATAATAAAGTTAATAAAATCTATTCAGTTGCAGGGGGTGGAGATACAGTTTCGTTACTAAATAATTTAAATAAAATTGATAATTTTAATTTTGTTTCAACTGCGGGTGGAGCATTCTTAGAATATCTTGAAGGCAAAGAACTTCCTGGTATAAAAGCTTTAAACTAACATGTCAGAACTTAATCAAATTGCTTTAAAAATTCTTTCAGATGGTAAAGGTATTCTTGCTGCAGATGAAAGTAATGGAACAATGACTAAAAGATTGAAATCTGTAAATGTTGTCTCAACACCTGAAAATAGACTTCTTTTTAGAGAAACTCTTTTTTCATCAGAAAACATGAAAGACTGTATCGGTGGTGTTATTTTATATGACGAAACTATAAATCAGTTATCAAGCTCTGGAAAACCAATCCCTGTTTTGATTGCTGAGTCAGGTGCAATTCCAGGAATTAAAGTTGATACTGGCGCAAAAGTCTTAGCAAACTCTCCGGAAGAAAAAATAACTGAAGGCCTAGATGGATTAAGAGAAAGACTAAAAAAATATTACGAACTTGGCGCAAGATTTACAAAATGGAGAGGTGTTTACAGCATAAGCAAGGAGCATCCCAGTAAAGTTGCGATATATTCAAATGCCCACTCACTAGCAAGATATTCTGCTCTTGTTCAGGAATGCAACATGGTTCCAATAGTTGAACCAGAAGTATTAATGGATGGTGACCATTCAGCTGAAGATTGTCTTAAAAAAACTTCTTTAGTTATTACTAAATGTTTTGATGAATTAATTCAGCATAATGTTGATCTGACAGGAATAATTTTAAAACCAAATATGATCTTATCAGGTAATAAATCAAAAAATAAAATTTCTAATGAAGAAGTTTCTTTTAACACACTTAATTGCTTAAAAAAATCTGTCCCAAAAGAAGTTCCAGGAATTGCTTTTTTATCAGGTGGTCAAACTGAAGTAGAGGCAACAGAAAATTTAAATTTAATTAGTAAAAATAATGACACAAATTTTATAATGACCTACTCATATGGTAGAGCCCTTCAGCAAAGTGCTCTTAAATTTTGGTCAGATGACATTAAAAATATTAGAGGAACTCAAGATATTTTTAATCATAGAGCAAAAATGTGCTCTTTAGCTGCTAAAGGGAAATGGTCTAAAGAACTTGAAAATAAATAAAAAAAAATTTATTTATCTTATTTCTCCCAATAAAATAAATACTAATTTTTATAAAGACTTAATAAATATTTTAAAAAGTAAAAAAGTTAGTTTTTTCCAAATGAGATTTAAAAAATATTCATTTAGAAAAAAAATTGAAATTGGAAAAAAAATTAAGAAAATTTGTAAAATAAACAGTGTTAAATTTTTAGTTAACGATGATCCTTTTTTAGCAAAAAAACTAAACGCTGACGGTTGTCATTTAGGTCAAAAAGATACAAGCATTTTTAAAGCCAGAAAAATTATTGGCAATAAAATTATAGGAATTACTTGTCATAACTCTATTAAATTAGCCAAAACAGCTATAAAAAATAAGGCAAATTATTTGGCCTTTGGTACTTTTTTTTCAACTAAAACAAAAAAAACTAAGTATAAAGCTACCACCAAAATTTTAAATAAAGCAAAAAAGTTAACAAAAACTCCTCTAGTAGCAATTGGAGGAATTAATTGTAACAATTATAGAAAACTGCTATTGAACAATGCTAATTTTTTAGCTATTTCAGGCTACATTTGGAACAATAAAAAATATAAACCTGAAGAGGCAATAAAGAAGATAAAATGAAAATTAATGCTGGAGAGATAAGAGTCGGAATGCTTTTAGAATACAAAAATGATTTGTGGCAAGTACTAAAAACTCAACATGTAAAACCAGGCAAAGGAGGGGCATTTGCACAGATAGAAATGAAAAGTGTAGGAAAAAATACAAAATTAAACGAAAGATTCAGATCTAGTGAAACTGTTGAAAAAGCATCACTAGAAGAAACAACTTTTAATTTTTTATATGAAGATGAAAATAATTATTTTTTTATGGATCCTAAAACTTTTGAACAAATAGAAATTAAAAAAAATATTATTGGAGAAAAAGGAAAATTATTATATGAAAACCTTGAGGTTTCTGTAAGTTTTTATAATGAAAATCCAATATCGGTAGAATTACCAAATCAAGTAAAATGTAAAATAGACACAACTGATGTTGCATTAAAAGGTCAGACTGTCTCATCGTCATATAAACCAGCAACTCTTAATAATGGATTAAATATTCAAGTTCCTCCATTTATAGAAGTAGGTGATGAAGTAATAGTAGATAGTAGAAACTTAGAATACATAAAAAAAATTTAGTTCTATGAATTCAATTTCTGCAAATCTTAATATAATGATCAAAGCAAGTGAAAAAGCCTCAAAAATACTTATTAGAGATTTTGGAGAAGTTGAAAAATTACAAGTTTCAAAAAAAGGTCCAACTGATTTCGTTTCAAATGCAGATTTAAAAGCTGAAAAAATTATTATTGATGAACTTAAAAAAGCTAAGCCAAACTATTCAATTATAAGTGAGGAAAATGGAATAGAAAATAATAAAGACAAAAATAATACATGGATAATTGATCCAATAGATGGAACTATAAATTTTTTGCATGGGGTACCTCATTTTGCAATTTCAATAGCTCTTAAAACTAAAAATGAAATAGTTTCAGGTTGTATATTTGATCCAATAAAAGATGAAATATTTTATGCAGAAAAAAATATTGGTGCTTTTTTTAATAATCGAAGAATAAGAGTTTCAAATAAAAATCAAATAAACGAATGTTTATTTGTTACTGGAGGAAAAATAAAAAAAAAGTTAGATATACAATATAGAAGATCTGGAAGTGCTGCTTTAGATATGGCGTATGTTGCAGCGGGAAGATATGATGGATATTTTCAAAACGAATTAAATCTTTGGGATATTGCAGCTGGTATTATTCTCATAAAGGAAGCAGGAGGATTAATTAATGAAATAGACCTATCTCAATCAAAAAAATTGAATGTAATCACTTCTACGCCTAATATTCATCAAAAAATGATAGAAAAAATAAATAACTTTTAATTGTTTTAAAAAAATCTTTTGCTATAAGTCTCGATATGAAAAAAGACATACATCCTAAATACCATGCAATTAAAGTTGAAATGACTGATGGTACTCAATTTGAAACTAAGTCAACTTGGGGATCTGAGGGTGATTTACTAAAACTTGAAATAGATCCTAAATCACACTCCGCTTGGACTGGTGGAAAACAAAAATTAATGGATAAAGGTAGAATTAGTAAATTTAACAAAAAGTTCCAAAACTTTAAATCAGATAAGAAAAACTAAATGTCAAGCGCTCCTTTAATGCCGATGGCTACTGCCGTTTGGTTATTAGAAAACACAACACTAACATTCAAACAAATTGCAAATTTTTGTAATCTACATGAAGTTGAAATCCAAGGAATAGCTGATGGAGAAGTTGCAAAAGGAATAAAAGCTTATAATCCAATAATTTCTGGTCAACTCTCTAGAGAAGAAATTGAATTATCATCAAAAGATGAAAGTCGACCCTTACAAATTAAAAATACTGACATTGAAATATCAAATGCTGAAAAAAAAATTAAAAAATATATACCTCTTTCTAAAAGACAAGATAAACCAGACTCAGCATTGTGGCTTATAAAACATCATAACATGCTAAAAGATTCTCAAATTGCAAAACTTGTTGGTATAACTAAAAACTCTGTCACATCAATTAGAAATAAGAGTTATTGGAATTATAATAATCTTAATCCAAAAGACCCTGTTGCATTAAACTTGTTTAGTCAGAAAGATTTAATTGAAGCATTAGAAAAGGCTGAGAGAAGAATAAAAAGAGAAAAAAAAGAAAAAGAAAAACAAAAACAGGGAAATACGGTACCTGCATAATGAATAAAACTAATAGACATAAAATTATAAAAGTGTTAATTAACAACTTTTTTGGAGGTACTTATCAAAATAGAAGTTAAAGATAATAATATAGAACAAGCTTTAAGAGTTTTAAAAAGAAAACTTCAAAGGGATGGTTTTTTTAAAATAATTAAACTTAAAAATAATTATGAGAAACCTTCTGAAAAGAAAAAAAGAATTCTTCAAGAAAATATTAAAAGAGTTAAAAAATTAAATAAACTTAAAAATAGAATTTAAATACATCGCGGGGTGGAGCAGTCTGGTAGCTCGTCAGGCTCATAACCTGAAGGTCGGCGGTTCAAATCCGTCCCCCGCAACCAACTATAACTAAATTTTAAAATTAGACTTCTTACTATCAGTCAAGAAAGCTTTAACAGTTTCTTTTGTTAATTGATTAAATGTTTTGCCAAAATTTTCTATTTTTTCAATTATATTAGGAGGAACTGTAATTATATGACAGCCTAATTGTCTTGCTTGTAAATAATTATATGGCTCTCTAACACTTGCCCAAAGTATTTCTACATTATTAAATTTTTTAGCTAAAGCAATACTTTTTCTAAATTCTGGAATTGGATCCTTGCCGGTATCTCCAGCTCTACCGGCAAATATGGAAACAATTACTTTAGTCTTTTTATTAATTGATTTAAGTATTTTTTTAGTCTGCTCAGAACTATAAACTGCTGTTATATTAATTTTGATATTTTGATGATTTAATTCCTTAATAATTTTACCCATAAATTTTCCCTTGGAATTAGTAACGGGAACTTTCACATAAACATTTTTGGCCCAACTATTTATTTGTTTTGCTTGTCTTTTCATATTTCCATAATCATCGGCAAATACTTCAAGAGAAACTGGTTTATTTTTGCAGATTTTTAAAATTTTTTTTGAATAAGACTTATAATCTTTTGCCCCAGCTTTTCTCATTAGACTAGGATTTGTGGTAAATCCTTTAACAATTTTTTTTTTATTAAATTTTTTAATTTGATTTAATTCTGCTATGTCACAAAATATCTTTGTCTTCAATTCTATACCTATAAGTTTTTAGTAATATCCTCAGTCATTTTTTTAGCATCAGCAAATAACATTAATGTATTTTCTTTATAAAATAAATCATTATCAATTCCGGCATATCCTGGTGATAAACTTCTTTTTACAAATAATACTGATTTACATTTTTCAACATCTAATACTGGCATTCCATATATAGGGCTTTGTGGATCTGTTTTTGCAACTGGATTAGTTACATCATTTGCTCCAATCACAAAAGCAACATCTGCATTAGCAAAATCATTATTTATTTCCTCTAATTCAAATACCTCATCATAAGGAACATTTGCTTCAGCCAATAATACATTCATATGACCTGGCATTCTTCCAGCAACTGGATGTATTGCGTAAGATACTTTAATATCATTTTTTTTTAAAGTATCTACCATTTCTCTTAATGCATGTTGAGCCTGAGCTACAGCCATACCATATCCTGGAACTATAATAACAGATGAAGCATTTTTCATTAAGAATGCTGCATCATCAGCATTACCACTTTTTACTGGACGTTGTTCTTTATTTTGAGAATTAGAAGATTTTTCAGTTGCTCCAAATCCTCCTAAAATTACATTAAAAAAAGAGCGGTTCATACCTTTACACATTATGTAAGATAAAATTGCTCCTGACGATCCAACTAAAGCTCCTGTAATTATTAAGGCAGTATTTTCTAAAGTAAATCCAATTCCCGCAGCAGCCCAACCAGAGTAAGAATTTAACATAGAAATTACAACTGGCATGTCAGCTCCTCCAATGGGAATTATTAATAAAAAACCAATCAAAAAAGAAACTGTTAATAATATCCAAAATAAATTCGAAGATTGAGATGAACAAAGTAAATATATTAAAACTATTATTGAAATTAATATTAAAGCGTTAAGTAAGTGTTGACCTTTAAATGTTATTGGAGATCCTGACATAATTCCTTGAAGTTTTAAAAAAGCAATTATTGAACCTGAAAAAGTGATTGCACCTACAGCAGCCCCAATAGACATTTCTATTAAACTTCCCAACTTTATATTACCTGGTGAGCCAAGATTAAAAGCATCTGGATTAAGAAATGCAGAAATTGCTACAAATACAGCTGCAAGACCAACAAGACTATGAAAGCCAGCAACAAGCTCGGGCATTGCAGTCATGGGTATCCTATAAGCAATGAAAGCACCTACTAAACCACCTACCAAAAGAAAGATTAGTACAAAAATAAATCCACTGGAAAAATTTCCTATTGAAAAAAATGTAACCGTAATTGCTATTATCATCCCTAGTATTCCAAATAAATTTCCTTTTCTTGATGTTTCGGGTGACGAAAGACCTCTTAAAGCTAAAATAAACAGAACTCCTGAAATTAGATAAAAAATTGCTGATAAATTTGCAGATATCATTATTTATCTTTCTTTTTTTTTTTATACATTGCCAACATTCTTTGAGTTACTAAAAATCCCCCAAAAATATTTATTGCTGCTAATGATATTGCTAAAAATCCAAATATACTTGATGTATTAAAAACACTATCAGAATTTCCTGCTAAACCTGCAATAATTGCACCAACAATAATTACTGAAGAAATTGCATTTGTAACGGACATTAAAGGCGTATGTAAAGAAGGTGTCACACTCCATACAACATAATATCCAATAAATATTGAAAGAATAAATATACTTAATCTAAATATAAAAGGGTCTATCTCCATAATTTTACTTAATTAAAGTTTTTTCAATTATTTCATCCTCTAAATTAATATTTATTTGATTTTTTTCTTTATCTAACAAATTTGAAACAAAGTTAAATACATTTTTAGAATATAAATTTGAAGCAGATATTGGTAAATTATTAAGAATATTTTTTTCCCCCATAATCTTTATTCCATCCTTAACAATAACTTCATCTACTTTTGTAAACACGGTGTTTCCACCTTGAACCGCTGCTAAATCGTATATAACTGATCCAGGTTGCATATTAGCAATCATATGATCTTTAATTATTAAGGGAGCTTTTTTTCCAGGTATTAAAGCAGTGCAAATAACAATATCAATTTTTTTCAAAGTTTCATTTAATAAATCTTCTTGTTTCTTCTTAAATTCATCAGAAACCTCTTTGGCATAACCTCCCTCGGTTTCTAGATTTTCAGACTCATCCACTGTTAAAAATTTTCCTCCTAAACTTTCAACTTGTTCTTTTGATGCCATTCTAACATCTGTTGCAAAAACAATTGCACCCATTCTTTTTGCTGTTGCAATTGCTTGAAGTCCTGCAACACCAGCTCCAACAACCAAAACTTTTGCTGCAGGAATTGTACCGGCTGCGGTCATCATCATTGGTATAGCTTTTTTAAAATTTGCAAATGCTTCTATAACTGCCTTATATCCCGCCAAATTTGCTTGGGAAGATAATATATCCATTGACTGAGCTCTTGTTATTCTTGGAAGCAATTCTAAAGAAAAAATTTTTATATTTTTCTTAACTAAATTTTCTAATTTATCTTTATTATCGTATGGATCAAAAATTCCAATTAAAATTTGATTCTCTTTAATCATTGAACACTTTTCATCTGATAATAAACCTAATTGAATTAAAAGATCTACATTGTTAATAATTTCATTTTCATCTTTTAATATTTTTACTCCTAAGCTCGTATATTCATTATCTGTAATACCTAAATGTTCTCCATAATTTTCAGACAAAGATATTTCAAAACCTAATGATATATATTTTTTTGCAATTTCAGGAGTAATTGATATTCTTTTTTCTATATTTTGATTTTCTAAAACTGAACCAATTCTCATAGTAAGAATATTACATTAAGAAATACGTTATTAGAACTAAAACTTATAAAATAGCGACAGTTCCACACAGAACAAATTTTTTAAAATTATTTCTGTCTTGCTTTAAATTTTGGATTGATTTTATTTATAACGTAAACACGACCTCTTCTTCTAACTAATTTTGAGTTAAGGTCTCTTTTTTTTATAGATTTTAATGAACTTTTAATTTTCATAATTTTTTTAATGCCGGCAACGTCCTACTCTCCCGTGCCTTAAGACAAAGTACCATTGGCGCTGAAGGGCTTGACTTCCGAGTTCGGAATGGGATCGGGTATAACACCTACGCAATAATCACCGGCGTAAGACTTATACCTATTTAATTCACATTGTAAATAATGAAAAACAATTGAATTAACTACTTTTAGTTATATTTTTTACGTAATCCTTAAGATGAATGCTGCCAAATAATTTATACACTTTATTTGATAAATTCATGCTAGTTAAAGCAGAGGCATATCTTTCACCAGGCCTTGCTGGTAAATATTTAATTTTTGAATTAAACATTTTTGCAACCTGTATAATGCTGTAACTTTTTTTATTTGAAATACTGTAATGTCTACATTTATTTTTTTTCCAGGCATAGAAACATGCATTAACAGTATCGTTGATATGCGTAAATCTTCGAGATTGAGTTCCAGGTTTTACAACTGTTAAAGATTTTTTTTTTTTAAATTGATCCTCAAAAATTCCTATTACTGTTGCCATATTTCCTGAACATATTTGCTTAGGACCATAAACATTATAAAAATAAACTACTTCATATTTAAAATTGAACCATTTCTTTAAATTTTCTAACAGTTCAAGATTTTTAGCTTTTGAGAATGCATAAGGTGAAAGATCTTTATCCAAACCTTTGTTTCCAATACTTGCTGAAGTTGCAGAGTAAATTAATTTAATTTTATTAGAAAAACAAAAATTAAAAACTGCATGTGATCCTACTGAATTTGAATTAATACACTCATTCATTTTTAAAAAACTCTGATAAATTCTTGCAAACTCACCAAAATGAAAAAGTGAATGAATTTTATTTTCATATTTTTTTAGTATTTTTGAAATATTTTTTGTATCTGACTTCAGATACTTTATTCTTTTATTTTTAATATGATTTTTTTTTGTTCCTGTTGAATAATTATCAAGACTTATAATTCTAAAATTAGTTTTTTTTAAAAAAAGAGAAATTAAATTTGACCCAACAAACCCTGCTCCTCCAGTAACTATTATTATATTTTTTAAATTATTTTTTAAATTATTTTTTTTTGTTTTTTTCATAAGAATTGTATGATTTTAAAATAGCATCTGTTAAATTTATTTTAGGCTTCCATCCATATTTTTTTGCTAAAGATATATTTAAAACTTTTCTAAAAACACCATTAGGTTTTGTTCTATCAAATTTAATAGAAATTTTTTTTTTTAATATAATTTTAGACATGAGTTTAGCGTAGTAAATTATGGAATAATCTTTGCCAGTTCCAATATTTATTAATTTATATTTTGTTTTTTTTTTCATAAAAAATACACATGCATCTGCCAAATCATCCACATGTAAGACTTCCCTTTTAGCTTTACCATTGCCCCATAATATTAGCTTGTTTGATTTATTATTTTTTATGTCATAAATTTTTTTAATTAAGGCAGGAAAAAAATGAGAATTATTTTCATCATAATTATCATTAGGGCCAAATGTATTTGTTGGCATTAAACATTTGTAATTCAATCCATATTGTTCATTAAAGCTTTGACACATTTTTATTCCTGCAATTTTAGCAATAGCATAAGCATCATTAGTTTCTTCTAGCTTTCCTTCCAATAAATAATTTTCTTTTATTGGTTGCTTACTTTTTTTTGGATATACGCAACTTGAACCTAGGAAAATTAAATCTTTTACTCCTGCTAAATATGCTCCATAAATTAAATTTGTTTGTATTAATAAGTTTTGCGAAATAAACTCGGCTTTATTATCTCTGTTTGAAAGAATTCCTCCAACTTTAGCTGCAGCTATAAATATAAACTTAGGTTTATTTTTTTTTAAAAAATTATAGACATTTAATTGCTTAGTAAGATCTAATTTTTTTTTACTAATATAGATAAGATTTTTATAACCATTGGCTTTAAGTTTTCTTAATATCGCACTTCCAACTAGGCCATTATGTCCAGCAACATATATTTTTGATTTTAAATTAATCATTATTAGTTAAAGATTTTAATTCTGAATTAACCATTTCTTTTACTAATAATCTTAAATTTATTTTAGGTTTCCAATTAAGTTCTTTTCTTGCTTTCCTAGAGTCACCAAGCAATGTGTCTACTTCTAATGGCCTAAAATATTTCTTATCACATTCAATTATACAATTCCCGTTATGATCATAACATTTAGTTTTAATGCCTTTACCTTTCCAAAAAAACTTAAAATTAAGCTCTTTTAAAACAATATTTACAAAATCTTTTACAGAATATTGTCTTCCTGTTGATATAACATAATCAGAAGGTGTTTTTTTTTGAAGCATTTTCCACATTGCTACTACAAAATCTTTTGCATGTCCCCAATCTCGTTTTGCATTAAGATTACCTAAATACAATTTTTTTTGATAGCCCATTTTTATTTTACATAGACCATTTACAATTTTTTTTGTCACAAACGTTTCTCCTCTCACTGGGCTTTCATGATTAAATAAAATTCCATTACATGCAAAAATTTTATACGCTTCTCTATAATTAACAGTTATCCAATGTGCATAAACTTTTGCAACACCATATGGACTCCTTGGATAAAATGGAGTTTTTTCATTTTGTGTAAAGGATTGAACTTTTCCGAACATCTCTGAAGTTCCAGCTTGATAGAATTTAGTTTTATTCTCTAAACCATGAAATTTAATGGACTCTAAAATTCTTAATGTTCCAATAGCATCGGCATTAGCTGTATATTCTGGTACCTCAAACGATACTGCAACATGTGATTGAGCAGCTAAATTATAAATTTCTGTTGGTTGAACTTTTTTTATAATTGCTGAAACAGATATAGCGTCTGTAATATCTCCATAATGTAAAAAAAAATTTCTTTTTTTTTCATGTGGATCTTGATAGATATGATCTATTCTTCCTGTATTAAATGATGAAGATCTTCTTTTAACACCATGGACTAAGTAATTTTTTTTAATTAGAAAATCAGCTAAATAAGACCCATCTTGTCCTGTAACTCCAAAAATTAAAGCAATTTTTTTTTTCATCTAAAAAAAAACATTTTAATCATTTTAATCAAAATTAGTAGACCATCCTTAAAAGCATTTACTTTTTTTATACCACCAATTCGTTCTCTCTCAAAAGAAGGTATTGTTCCAATACTGTAATTTTTTCTCGCTGCTTTTATTGGAAATTCAACACATAATGTAAAATCAAGAGAATTAAGTTCCAGACTATTAAAAGATTTTGTCTTTCCCATGACATAAGTGAACAAAATATCAGTGATTTTTAGTGAAAAAAAAATATTTCCTATTCTGGTAAATAAAAAATTACCAATTGAAGTAAGAAAATCATCATCATCGCTACCACCGCCAGATTTTTCATATCTACTTGCAAATAAAAAATCTAAACTTTTATTTTTAATTTTTTCCATCATTTCATATAAATATTTTGGATTCATAGATCCATCTGCATTTATTATACAAAAATAATTAGTTTTAGTTTGACGAATACCCTCCAAAAGAGCATCCCCATAACCGCCTTTTTTTTGAAAAATTATAATTATATCTTGAAAATGTTTAATTGAATTAATAGTTTTTAAATCTGTCTCCTCTAAGACTATTAATTTTTTACAATCGAAACTAGATAATTCTTTTAAAAAAATTGGTAATGACTCACTTTCATTTTTTGCAGGTATAACTAAAGTCAGATCTTGCATTTTTAAAAATATTAATTATGGTAGATGATACTTAATAAACTAAAATTCCAAATTGTATAATAAATATATTGCAATAATTACAGCAGAAAATAAAGAAAGATATATTTCTGAAACAATAAATTCATGTTTAAAACAAAAAATAAATAACAAATTAAAAATTATTGTTGTTTACTCAAATCTCAAAAACGAAAAAATTATTAAATATAAATTTAAAAAATATAAAAATATTATTTTTTTAAAATTATTAGAAAAAAAAAAATATCCTACACAAGATCAAATGTATAAAATTCAATCTGCAACAAAGTACATTAAAAATGAATGGATAATGTTATTAGATGGAGATGATAAATTTAAAACTAAAAAAATAAAATATTTAAATAAATTAAGTCTAAAAAAAAATAAATTATATCTACATAATCATGAAATACTTTATAAAAATATAATAATTAATTATTCAAATAAATTTTATAAAAAATTTTTAATTTATAAAAAATTATTTAATGATTGGCCCGAAAAAGTAAATACCAGTTCTATTTTAATTTCAGGAAATTTATTAAAAAACTTTTATAAGAAATCTAAACCATACAATTGGAAATATTTAGCTATCGATATTCAGTTAGTTTTATTTTATTTTTACAAAAATAAATTTAATTTTGTTGACGAAGTATTAACTGAAAAAATTGAGAATATTAATAATTTAGACAAAAAATTTTCTAATTATATTAAAAAAATTTATTGGATAAGAAGAATGGAACAGCATGAATTAACTAAAATTTTATCTGGTAAAATGAATTATTTAGATAGAATTATAAGTTTATTTTTTCTAAAAATTCTTAAATAATAGTGTTCTCATAAATATATTCAAATGACTTTCTAAAATACATTTTAGATTTATAAATTTTTTTAAATCCATAATTAATTAGAAGTTGATTTATATCTTTAAATTTATAATTCTTTTTTATCATATCGTCATAATGATGTTCAAAATAAATAAATTTAACAATATTATAATTATTTTTTAAACCTTTAATTACATTAAATTCAAAACCTTCAGTATCAATTTTTAGTAAATCAATATTTTGAATTTGTTTTTCTTTTATATAATCGTCTAGAACAATTATTTTAATGGGAATTTTGTTATAATATTTATCAGAATTATTGATATTCAAAATCTTTAATTTTTTTTTAAAATATTTTGAATCACTATTAAAATCATTAATAGTAGAAGACGAGGATTCTTTTGTTTGCTTTATAAAACTTTCCATATTTGATGAACCAAGTGCTAACATATTCAATATACAATAATCATTTAAACCAATTCTTTTAATATTTCTTAATAAAATTTTATAATTATTTGGACTGGCTTCAAAGCAATGAATTTTTTTAATTTTAAAATTTTTACAGAATAATTTTGCAGTCTCTCCATAATGTGAGCCAACATCAATTATCATTAAATCATTATTTAATTTTTTTTTAAAAAATTTAATTATTTTTTTTTGTTGAAAATTATCAAAAATATTTAATGTAAATCTAATTAAGTTTATAAGTGACATGTTAATTTAATTTGTTATTTTGAATAAAAAAATATCCATTTTTTTCTTTAACAGTTATGTTTTCACCTATATTACCACAAGGTGTCGGCGTAGCCCAACAATGGTGAGCAGAGTACAAATTTAAACCGCTTGTAAATTCATATAAAATAAATTTTTTGTCTTCAATGGCATAAAAAGGGAAATTAGAATATTTATATTTGTCTGATCTATCAAACTCGCCATTAATTCTATCAATATTTTTTACATTTAAAACTAAAATAACAAAAAAAATGAAATATTTAAAATTTCTATTAAAAAAATTTCGTTCTTCAAATTTTTCAAAAAATATCGAAATAGGAATAGATATAATCAAAAAAACTATTGCATAGCCGCCGTATCTCAAAGTGGGGTGATTAGAAAACCATACAAAAAATATTATTAATAGAAGTGAATAAAAATATAAAATTTTTTTATTAATTATTTTATTTTTATTTTTATTTTTATTTTTAAATTTTTTGAAAAATATAAAAATTGCTAAATAACTTGAAAATAAAATTAAAATTTGATCAGAAAACTTTCCTAAAAAATATTTATCTATCCAAGTAGGAATCCAATTAAAATTGTTAATATACATTTGAACATTTTCCACTCTAAAGTTTGGACCTGCTCCAGCTTTAGCCCATTGTTCTAACCAAACAGAAAGTCTTTCAATATCTTCTATATTTCGATTCCATGAAATACTTTCACTTAAACATGTAAAAGATAATGGAGATATAAAGCAACCAGTTGATATAAAGTTATGAATAAAGATAAATATCAAAATTAAAAATGAAAATAAAAATGATTTTGAGTAAAAAATAATTTTAAAACTTTTTTTCAAATCATTATTTATTATAAAAATAATTAAAGATAAAATAACATAAGGCAAAAAATATGTTTTTAAGCTAATACAATAAGCAATTAAAGGTAATAAAAAAAGAATTTTTGATTCCTTATTCTCTACTTTTTTTATGTCAATACAAATAATCTGAAACAATTTTAAAATAAGAATGACTATCAATAATTGACCTGCCTTATCAGTCCCATATTCAGCAATTCTATTAAATGATAAATTAAAGAATACAAAAGCAAAAAAATATAAATAAGTAGAAATTTCATTTTTTCCTTCAAAAATTTCATAAATTAAAAAAAAATTAAAAAAGATTAAAAAAAACAACAAACTAAAATGAAAAGAATAAAGATCTACAAAAGGTAAGTAAAATGTTGAATTTAAAAAAAATAAAGATGATAATAAATTATATCCATGATTTAAGTGACCCATGCCAAATATTATTTTATTTTCTGTTAAGTACTTCGTAAAAGGTAAATGATAATAGGAAAGATCATCATTGGTTTTTGATATTAATAGTAATGTCATCAAAAAAACTGAAATTAAAAAAATATTTTTTATAAAAATTTTTTTTTTTTCAAATTTAGAAAATAAAAAAAAAATTATTCCAAAAAGATGAATGCCTAAATTATGATAAAAATTATGTGCTACAAATATACTAGAAACCATTGAAATGAATGTTAGAAATGCTAGCCCGAAGAAACCAATATATATTAAATCACTTTGTTTTATTATATTTTTAGAAAAACAAATTTTATAAAATAAATTTCCATAACCTATAGTTGAAAATAAACAAAAATAAAAAGAAATTAAAAATATTAAAATATTATTCATTTAATTTTTTTTCTAATTGAAAATATGTAAAAACATAAATTGTAATTCCTAATAATATTAAAATTATTTGAATATTCGTTTTAGAATAATAAATAAATCCAAAAAAATAAGATAAAGATAAATATAAGTTTATAATTATACCTACTAGAGAACTAATTAAAAATTTTTTTTTTAACTTAAACCTTTTTTTTAAATATTTAAATAACATCTGATGTAAATGTTCATTATCAGGTAAATAATTTTTTTTTTTTGATTTTATCCTTCTTATAATCGTAAATAAATTCTCAAATGCTGGATACCATAGCAAATTAGCTATAAAATAAGGTGAGATATTTCTATCAGACAGAGAAATATTAATTAATATATAACCAATAATAAAACTCAAACCATAAACAGCTCCATCACCAAGAAAATTCTTTCCAAAAAAATTTAGAACTATAAATATTGATAAACTAAATATTAAAATTAAAACACTATCTTCAAAATTTAAAATATTAAAATTTTTAATCAAAAGATATGAAAAAAATAAAATTATTAAAAAGTTTAATGAGCATAAATTGTTTACACCATCTATAAAATTAAAACCATTAATTAATACAAGAAAGAAAAAAGAAATGATAAAGACTCTAAAAAAATCATTTACCATTAAATTATTTAATAATTCAATTCTTGTATCAATTATAATTGATTTATTATAATATAAAAAAAATAACAAAATTATAAATTGTATAAATAATCTTAATTTTGGTGAGTTAGTAAAATTTAAATCTGATAATAATCCGAGTAAAAAAAAACTAAGAAATACTAATGAAAAAAAAATATTAAAATTTAAAAAAACAAAAAAACAAATTAATGCAAAGTAAATAGTTCCTGACAACGGAACAGGATGATTTAATTTTAATAATAGTTTATGAGAAGTATTTTTTAAAGACTTATCAATACAAATGTTAAACTTTATCAATAAATAATTTAATGTTAATAAAAATAAAAAAAATATTAAGAGTAAGTTTAAGCTATTTTCCATAATTTTTTTTATTCATATATTTGTTTATCAAATAGCAATTAATGGAAAAAACTGTCCAAAAAATAATAGCATTCCAATTCGTAAAAAAACTTCCGCGTGGAAAGAAAGGAATAAAAAACGTCAACAAAGTTAAAGTATTGCCCAAAATAAAAATATTTTTACTTTTAAAATAAAAACTAAAAAAAATATAAAAAATATAAAAGAAAAATATAAAAAAAATTAAAAAGCCTATCAAACCTAATTCAGACAATATCTCAAAATATAAATTATGTGGATGGGTTGCACATTTTCTTCCACGTTGTTCAGGAGGTATTTTTTTATCATATTTTGGATTATCACAATAATTTCTAAAATTTTTTAATCCAACTCCATTAATTGGATAATCTTGAAAAATTTGAAATGCAGTTGAGTAATGATTAAAATAAACGTTATCTTTATAAAGAAAACCTTCACCTTCATTATTTGCTAACAAGTATTCAATTGAATTTATATTGCCTGTTAACATTCGATCAAATTTTGATGATACTTTTATTTGATCAAAAAATATAAATAAAATTGATATTAAGCAAAACATCCCTAAAAAAAAATATTTTTTTAGATTTGAAAATGAAAAAAATGCGAAAATAACAAAAATTAATGTTAAAAAATTACCTCTTTCTCCGGTCAAGTAAACACTATAAATTACAAACAGAGTTAAAATAAAAATATAAAAATTATAATTATTACTCTTATCAAAATTTATTAATAAATAACCGAGAGTAATAATAAAAAAATTGTTTATAAAATAAGCTATTTTTAGTTCATCATTCAAAAAACCACCTAATCTATTAACACTCCCTTCTAAAACTGCTTCATATCCAAGAATATTTTTTCCAGTGATACTTTGGTATTGTAAATCTAAACAGACTAAAAATATAATTATTCCCCAGTAAAAAAAAATTTTATTTTTATCCAAAAATTTTTGTCCCAATAGATAACTAAAACTAATAACATAAAGTGGAAATCTTAAAAAAAATAAAGATCTTGTTAAGCTTGGTTCTTTACTAAAATTAATTAAATAATTTATTATCAAAAATATTGAAAAAATAAATAATAAAATAAAGATTCTATTATTAAAATAGTTCAATAGTTTATCTTTTTTTTTAGTAAAAAAAAAAATCAAAATTATAAAAAATATAATAAACTCTGATAATACATTGCTAAAAAGAATTCCTATTGGCAAAATTATAATTAATAATTCTAATAAAAATTTTTGTTTACTTTCTTTTAGATTAATCATTATGTTTTTTAAACCAAATAGCGAACTTTTCCAATCCTGTCTTTAAAGTTGTTTTTGGATTCCAATTAATCAATCTTTTTGCTTTATTGACGTTTGAGTAAGTTTTTTTCATATCTCCAACAGGAATATTATTTGTAAATTTTATTCTAAATTTTTTTTTATAATTTTTTTCAAGATATTTAATCATATCCATTAGGTTATCTGGCTTTCCTTTCCCAATATTTATTACTTCATGATTGTCTTTAAAATTTTTTCTCATTACATTTAAAATTCCTTTAATAACATCATCAATATAAGTAAAATCTCTCAACATTTTTCCTTTATTAAAAACAAAAATTTTCTTGTTATTCTTTAGCTTATTTGAAAAATCATAGTATGCCATATCTGGTCTCCCATAAGGTCCATATACAGTAAAAAATCTTAAACCTACACATTTCATCCCAAAATTTCTTGAGTAGGATTGGGCTATAATTTCATTTGACAGTTTTGTTGCACCATAAACTGAAACAGGACTATTTTTTAAATCTAATTCATTGAATGGATATAATTTTGTATTTCCATAAATTGAACTTGAAGAAGCATAAATAAATTTTTTAATTTTTTTTATTCTTGTTATTTCTAAAATATTAATAAAAGTATTTAAATTTTGATTCAAGGTATTGTAAGGTTTAGCCAGGGAGATCCTAACCCCGGGTTGGGCAGCTAGATGAATGATTTGCTTAATTTTTTTATATTTTAGAAATTCATGTGCTTTTTCATAATTTTTTAAATCAATTTTGCCAAAAAAAAAATTTTTATATTTTTTTAAAAGATTTAATCTTTTAAGTTTTAAATTCTTTGAGTAATAATCATTTATAGAGTCTATACCTACAACTTGAATTTTTTTTTCTAATAGTTTTTTTGATAAGTGAAATCCTATAAAACCAGCACAACCAGTTATTAATATCATATTATTATAAAATAATTTTTTTTTTTGAAATCTTTTTTAAATTATTTATAGAGATATACTGCATTATCATATGCATTAATATATGATTTATATCCTCACCAATTCCATAATTTTTTATGTTACTATGAATCGGAATATCACAATTTTTTTTTAGATATCCTCCATTAAAATTTGTAAAACCAATTGTTCTAATTTTTCTCTTTTTACAAAAATTAAGTACCTCTTTAATATTTTTTGAATTACCTGATGAACTTATTAATATTAAAATATCATTTTTCTCCATATATCTTTCTGCTTGTATTTTAAAAATTTGATCATAGGAAATATCATTAGATATTGCTGAAATTAGATAATTATCAGAATTTAGACTTCTAATTTTAGCTTTTAAACTAGTATATTTAGAAAGTTGTTTAAAATAATCACAGATATAATGATTGGCAATAGCGGCTGATCCACCGTTACCACAGACGTATATATATTTTCTTTTTATGATTGTATTTTCAATTAAATCTACAGCTTTAAATAAATTTTTAATTTCAATTTTATTTGCAACAGAATTTAAATTTTCTAAATAACCTTTGAAAAAAGATTTAAATTTTAAATTCTTAATTATTTTTTTTCTCATATTATAAATATTTTTTTTTAAAAGCATTAAAATACAGCCTAAAAACAGAAAATAAAGAATAAAAAAAATTAAACTTTAGCGTTTTTGAATATATTGAGTATGCATTTACAATTTTATTTAAATGCAGAGACGATAAAGATGAGTCTCGAACAGTATAAAAAGTTAAAAAATTATTTATACTTTTAATTCTGTATCCTTTTAAAGAAAATTTAATCCATAAGTCATAATCTTCTTTAGTTCGAAAATTTTTGAATCGCAAATTTCTAAAACATTTTTTTTTTATCAAAACTGAAGAGCAACAAACAGGGCAAGATTTGATTAGAGTATTTAATGGAAGTATATTGGGTGGTGATACTTTATAAAGTATTTTTTTTTTTTCGTTTACAGCTGTAAATCCTGTAAAAAGTACGTCTGCATTTTGATTTTTTAATTCCTTAATTTGTATTCTTAATTTATTTTTTGACCAATAATCATCACTATCTAAAAAACAAATATATTTTCCTCTAGAATTTTTAATACCAATATTTCTTCCAATACCGACTAAGTTTGCCTCTTTATTATTAGATATTATTTTAATTTTTTTTGATTTTTTCGATATATCGCTTAATATTTTTTTTGATATTAAAGAATTCTCATTATCAATTATAATTATTTCTATATTTTGATATGATTGACTGAGAGCAGATGATACTGATCTATAAATATATTTCTTGTCGTTGTAATAAGGAATTATAATAGAAACTAACATTTAATTGTGACTAATATATAATTATAAATACATCTAACAATGAAAAAAAATATTCTTTTGATTATGCCTAACGTTGAGAAAGGTGGTATTGAGAAAAATTTGATATTGTTAACTTCATACCTTGTTAAAAACTTTAAAATTATTCTTGTTTGTAGTGAAATTTCTAATGATATCAAAAAAGAATTAGATAAAAAGGTAGAAATCATTATTGCAAAAAATCATGTAAAAAGTAATTTTTTTTCTCATAGAATTAGAAATACAATCAATGCATTTTTAGAGGTATTAATAGATAAAAAGAAAATAATTAATGAGAAAACAATTTTATTTTCTCTACAAAATCATCCTTTTCCAATTTTACTTTCTAAAATTTTAAAAAAAAAAATAATTATCAGAATTGCAAATCACCCAAGCTCTTCATTGAGATATTTTAATAATTATCCAAATTATCTATTAAAAATATTTATAAAAATATTTTTTTATAGATTTGCTAATGGGATTATTTGTAATTCTAATTCAAGTAGAATTTATCTTAAAAAATATCTTAAGAGAAACTCTATTATAACTATCTTTAATCCAATAAAATTAAATGATTACTCAAAAAAATCAGATTATAGAAAAGGTTTATTAACAATAGGAAGATTGGAAAATCAAAAAAATATTAGTGGAATAATTTTGGCAATTGAAAAAGTAAAAAAAACTTTTCCATCTATAGTATTAAAAATAATTGGAAGTGGATCTGAAAAAAATATGCTAGAGACACTTGTCAATAATAAGAATTTACAAGAAAATGTTCAATTTAAAGGATATATCAATCCCAAGGATGATCTTTATTCATCAAAAATATTAATCTTAAACTCTTATTTTGAGGGAATGCCTAATGTACTTTTAGAAGGTCTAGCTAGCAAAATTCCAATAATTTCAACAAACTGCCAAAGTGGACCTGATGAGATTTTAGAAAACAACAAATATGGTTCTTTAATAAAAGTTAATGATGTTGATGAGTTGTCAAAAAAAATTTTAGAAATCATGCAGAATTACGAACTTGCTAAATTAAAAGCTGAAGAAGGTTATAAAAGCTTATATCGTTTTGATTTTAATAAACAATTAGAAAAAATAGAGGAATATATTTGTTCCTTTTAATTATTTTTAGCAGTAAAAAAATACCCTAAAGGATACGATTTAACATAGCTCTTATTAACAAAGTAGAATATTTTATCTAGAATTAAAAATAAACAAACTAATAATAAATTTAAGAGTGGAACTCTATTTGTATAATCACAAAATGATGAATAAAAATTTGTAAATATACCTAATCCTAAATTTTTTATCCTTACATCAGTAAACCCAGTAAATTTAAGCTCTTCAATTATTAATTGTTCTGTATATCTAAAATAATCATTTGGGCTATAATGTATTTTAAAAATATAAGGAACAGTTCCTATTAATACTCCATTTTTAGTGAGTGAATTCTTACACAAATTTATTGCATTTTTATAATTTTTTATATGCTCAAGAACATTCATTACACAAACATTATCAAACGTTTTATTAATTGTTTCATCCTTTTCGAGATCAACTTGAATTACTTGATCATTTTTAGGAAATTTATCTGCAAATTGAATTTTATAACTTCCTTTAAAATATTTGCTTATATTATGAGAAAAATCATTACCGCCTAAATCAAGAACAGTACCATTTATATTTAATTTCTGAGCCTCAAAAATTTGCAAAATTCTCAAAAAACTATACTTACGTAGTGTATATTTAGATACAAAATATATAAAATTTAAAAATGAAATCATTAGATCGTAATCAATTCATAGCAATAAAATTAGGTAAACTCAATAATGAAACCATTTTAGATATTGGATGTAGAGATAAGGTATTCAAAAATTGTTTAGAGGGAGATTATAATTACTTAGGTGTTGATTATGATCCAAATGATAAAAATGCTGATTATATAAATCATAACCTGGAAACTGGATTGCCAAAAAATTTAGGCCAAATAAATATAATTAATGCAGCAGATGTTTTGGAACATGTAGAAAATATTCATGAAATTTTTAGTGACTGCTTTAAAACTGCTGATAAAAAAATATCAATTGCACTTCCAAATATGGCATATTACAAATTTAGAATTAAATTTGCTATTTCTGGAGAGATTAGCGATAAATATATTTTTAAATCATCTAAAGTGATAGATAGACATAGATGGTTTCCAACTTATTACAATAATTTAGAATTTGTTAAAAAAAACACTCCAAGTAATTGGAAAATATCTCATTATAATTTCATCTTTCAAAGAAAAAGAAACTTTATTCTATTTTACATAGAAAAAACTCTAGCAAAAATCTTTCCTAAGCTATTTGTTTATGAAAATATATTTATATTTGAAAAAATTAATTAATTATATTTTGAATTTTTTTTGAAAATTTAATCATTGAATAGTTTTTCACAATTTTTTTCATATTTACTTTTAATTGAAACTGATTTTTTATCTCATTATTTAAAAGTTTTATTATAACTTTTGATAAACCTTTATAATTATTTAATTCATATTTAATTGAATTAAAATTATTTACTAAAATTTCTTTTGGTCCATTTGGACAATCACTCGAAATTATTAATTTATTTAAATAACCAGCTTCAAGAACAGCATGCCCAGGTTCTTCCCATAATGATGAGGAGATAAAATAATTTGATTGTTTCATATAAGAATATGGATTTTTTTTAAATCCAAGAAGATAAATATTGTTTAGTTTATATTTAAGAATTAAATTTTTAATATTTTTATAATCTTCGCCTGTTCCAATTATAATTACATTAAATTTAGAATGAAATTGTTTTGGAATATTATTCACTGCTCTAATGATCTCTGAAAAGTTTTTTTGTCTTGTTAACCTTCCAACTGCGCAAAAGGTAATTTTTTCAAAAATTTTTTTTTCATCAAAATTATCAATATTTTCCATAGATAATTTTCTTAACTGTCTTGAAATAACTGGATTATCAACTTTAAAAATTTTTTTTTTATAACTTATGTTTTTTAAAATATTTTTTTTTGTAATATCTGTCATTGTAAAAATATAATCTGCTTTAGTATAAAAAATATTCCACAAAATTTTTCTGAATATATTAAATTTTGGTAAACCCTGAATACTGTTTGCTACAATTAAACTTGGATAAAAAAACTTAAGTACCGATGGTAGATAGCCAACTAAATTAGACAAAATTAAATCTGGCTTATGTAACTTATAATAATAGTTTAATTTTAAAATAGAAAATATTGTGAAAAAATAAATAGTAAGTTTTGACAGCAAGCCTGTCTTTGGCCAATTTCTTGATGTAAAAATATTTAAAATATTAAAATTATTATTTTTTTGTAGATAGTCAAACTCACCGAAAACATTAATTAAATAAATATCATAATTCAAATATTTTTTTAACGCATAAGCTGATTTTTCTACAGCATTTATTGTGCCTACATGACTTAACATCGGTGACCAAAAGAAAACTTTTCTTTTAATATACATAAATTATTTTCTAGTATTATAATTTTATCTTTATATAAAACTATTATTAAAATTACATGAAAAATTCATTAGCCATTGTTGTTTTAACGTGGAATGACTTTAAAAATACAATTAAATGTATTAAAAGTATTATTCCAAATCTAAATAATAAAACAAAATTAATATTAGTTGATAATGGAAGTGATAATTATTTTTATAATAAAAATCTAAATTTCCTAAAAAAAAATTTTAAAAATAAATTTTCTTTATTAAAAAAAAATTCAAAAATATCCATATTAAAAAATAAAAAGAAAATTTTTCTAATAAAAAATAAAAAAAATTTAGGATGTGGATATGGTCACAATTCAGGATATAAATTTGCTTTAAAAAATAATTTTGAATTCATTTCTAGAATTGATAATGACATGTTGGTACCAAATAAATTTTTCAAAAAAATTCTTAAAAACTTTAATAATAAAAAAGTGATGGCTGTCAGCCCTAAAGTGATGTATGCAAAAGAAAAAAATCAAATATGGTGGATGGGAACTTCAATATCAAACAATCTTAAAATTCAAAGACATCTTAGAGATTATCCATATCGTTTAATAGATAATAAAAAATTTAATGGAGTAAAAAATACTGATGCTATTGCAGGATGTGCATCAGTTATGAGATCCAGTAGACTAAAAAAAGTCGGTTTGTCTGATCCTGATTTTTTTTATGGTCCTGAAGATGTTGAATTTTCAAGGAGAATTTTTAATGATGAGGGTAGTTTAATCGTAGATAGAAATTTAAAAATTTACCATGCGGTTACCCAAAGTTTTATTAATCTTAATCGAAGAAGAATTTATTTTGAATATAAATATAGATTGGTGTTAGTAAAAAAAATTGGGACAATTTTTGATAAAATATTTGGTTATTTAGTGGCGATTTTAAAATTTTTTATCTATTGCCTACTTTTTTTTCATTCAAATCATAAATTTAAGATAATCCCTGTATTTTTTGCTTTAAAACATTTTTTTGAAAATAAATTAGGTAAACATGACAGAACTAAAAAATTTATATTCAAATAAATTTACAATTTTATTATTCTATCAAAGTATTTCTTGTGACTTTCTTTGTGAGAACTAACTACAATTATTTTATTTTTTTTATTTTTTAATAAATATTGAAAGATTTTTTTTTCATTTTTTTTGTCTAATGAAGATGTTGGTTCATCAAGTAATATTAAATCTGGATCTCTCAAAAAAGATCTGATTATTCCTATTCTTTGTTTTTCTCCCCCAGACATATTTTTTATAGAAGATTTTTTATTATTTTCAAAATATCTTAAATTTGTGAACTTTTTTAAGTTAAATAAAATTAAAAGCTCTTTCAATTTATCCTTCGTGTGGTTGTTATTGTTAAATCTAAGTGTTGAATTGATTATTACATTTTCATCTAAAATGGTTGTATCTTGCGGTGAGTAACCAATTTCAAATTTTCTGGTTAAATCATAAAATTTATACTCTTTTTTGTTGAATAAAATTTTTCCTTTATTTGGCTTAATAAAGCCTGAAAGTAAATTTAATAATGAGGTTTTACCTGAGCCACTCCTTCCATAAATTCCATAAATCTTATTTTTTTCAAAATTAATATTTAGATTATTAAATTTAGATGTTACTTTTTTATCTTCTTTGTTTATAAATTTTAAATAAATTCCTTTAAGATCAATAGTTTTTAAATTTCCTTTTTGTAAAACTTTTTTTCTTATTTTGTTTGTACTTTTATTTAAATCACCTTTAATAAACTCAATAGATTTTAAATTATAAAGAAAAGTACTCATTAAGGATGATAATTTTGCAATGTTTGGAATAAGTCTCAATATTGCAATAGCAAATACAGAATACTTGGTTATGAATTCATTCATGCTTAATTCTGGAGTTTCATTTTTGAAAATAAACAAAAAGAATATTAAAATTGATATTTCAAAAATAAATTTTGGAGAAAAATTTACAACTTCTGCAGCTATTCTCGTCTTAAACCATTTACTTAAATTTTTATCAAATCGTTTAATAAAATCTGCAGAGTTATTTATTACTTTGATTTCCTTAAAAATATTTAAAGTATCAGTTAATGTCTTAAATACATTTATTTCTGTTGTGGCTCTTAATCTGCCAAATTTTTTAGCTACTAAAAATAAAAAATAAAGAATTAAAATTACAAAAAATAATAAAATATAAATTTCAAAACTTGAATTTAAATCAACTAAACTTTTTAAAAATAAAAGTATAATTATTACGTAAATTAATTCACTAATAAATTGCACAACTAAACCAAATGATGCAACAAAAACATTTTCAACATCTCTGACCAAATGTTTTATGTATATAGAAATTTCATTTTTTTTAAAATTTTCATAACTTTTATTTAAAAATGAGCTCAAAAGTTTT
>CACHFM010000007.1 GCA_902579105.1 uncultured Pelagibacteraceae bacterium
AGTTTTTTATTTTTTTTGAAGTACCACCAAAAATTATACCTGATATTTTGCCGTGATCTTTTGTATAAAACTCAGTAATTAAAGAATTTTCACTATACTTATTTTTGCTTACTAAAAAACCTTGATCACTCCAATTCATAATTTAATCATTTTATATTTTCTAAACATTCAATAGCTGCGTTTTGTTCAGCATCTTTTTTAGATTTACCTGATGAAATAAAATATTTAGTATTTGGTAGTTTAACGCCAACTTTAAATAAAGGTTTATGACGAGGTCCAGTACTAGAAATTAATTTATAAATAGGAAGTTTTTTAAAATTTTTTAAAGCTAGTTCTTGTAATTTAGTTTTTGCATCAATTTGCATAACTTCGCTTTTTTTAATATTTTTTTTCCATAAGTTTAGAATTACTTTTTCAACAATACTGAATCCTTTGTCTAAATAAATGGCACCAATTAGGGCCTCACAACTATCTGCTAAAATTTTATCTTCAATTTTAATTTTTTTATTATTTGAATTAAAGGTTAATATAAACTTATCTAAATTAATATTTTTTGCTATTTCTAAGCATGTTTTTTTATTAACCAATGATGCAAATTTTTTATCTAAAGTTCCTTCTTTATCATCGGGGTATATTTCTAATAATTTTTTAGCTAAAACTAATCCAAGTACACGATCTCCTAAAAATTCAATTTTTTCATTATTATCTTTTGAGTCAAAACTTTTATGAGTAAGTGATTTTATTAATAAATTTATATTTTTAAATTTAACTTCTATTTTTTTTTCTAAGATTTGATAATTAATTTTCATTAATTAATTTTATCAAACGTTCTGCTAAATCTTATTGATTTATGCCATTTCCAAAAAGCAAAAACACTTCCTATTTTTTTATCTGATGAAAAAAAAATAAATTGGGCTTTTCCAACTAAATTGTCCTTATGTACATATCCAACACTTGTTAAGAATCTACTATCTTTTGAACAATCTCTATTATCCCCAAGAAAAAAAAAGTGATCTTCAGGAACAATGAAAATATCTGAATTTTGATAAGTATAATCTTTTAAATATACCGTATGAAATTTTTTTCCGTTAGGTAGTTTTTCTTCAAATTTATAGACATCAATAGTTCTATTGCCACAATATATTTTGCTTCTATTTAAAATTTTAGATTTTAATATCTCACTATTATTTAAATACAAATTAGAGTCTATAAACTGAATTTTATCTCCTGGCAAACCTATTAATCTTTTAATATAATCGGTTCTGTTGTCCACTGGTGTTTTAAATACTACCACATCACCTCTTTCAGGACTACTATACATAATTCTTTTATTCAATATTGGTGGACTAAAAGGAAAAGAATGTTTGCTATAACCATAAGTATATTTAGTCACAAAAAGTCTATCCCCTACTAACAGTGTTGGTTCCATTGAAGATGAAGGTATATAAAAAGGTTGAACCAAAAATGATCTAATTAAAATAGCAATAATTAATGCATAAAATAAGGTCTTTATATTATCTATAAAAAAATTTTTATCTAATTTCATACTGACTGAATTATAGCAAAAGCAGTTGAGTAATCTTTATCATCAGAAATAGAGAGAAAACAATTAAAATTTTTTACCTTGAATTTTTTTTGAACAATTTTAGTAATTTTTTTTGTTTTTATATACTCAGGTTTGCCCATTTTGTCCTTAATTATTTCAATATCTTTAAAGTTTAAATTCATTCTAAAACCTGTTCCTAAAGCTTTAGCAAAAGCTTCTTTAGCAGCAAATCTTTTGGAAAAATAATTATTCTTATTTTTGGATAATACATATTGTTTTAGTTCTTTATCGGTATAAATTCTTTTTTTGAATTTAGTATTTTTTAAAGAATTTTTAATCCTATTATTTTCAATAATATCAACACCAATTCCGAGAATTTTCATAAATTAACTTTTAATAATTTTTTTAAAATTTTTTATAACTTTTGCTAATCCAAAAAATATAGACTCTCCTATTATATAATGACCTATATTAAATTCTTTAATTTCCTTTATTTTTGTAAGTATTTTTGTCGTTTTATAGTCTAAACCGTGCCCAGCGTGCACTTCAATATTAAGTTTTTTTGCATAAATTGAGCATTTTTTTATTCTTTTAAATTCATTTATATAATTTTTTTTTAATTTAACTAAATTTGAGATTTTTCCTGTATGAATTTCTATACAATCAATATTTAGTTCACTGGAAATATTAATATCTTTTAATGTTGGGTTAACAAATAAGCTTGTTCTAATTTTAGCTTTTTTAAACCTTTTAATAATACTTTTTAATTTTTTTTTATTTTTATTTAAATTTAATCCTCCCTCTGTTGTTATTTCTTTTCTATTTTCAGGAACAATACATATATAACTAGGTTTAAACTTAAGTGCTTTTTTAATAATATTTTCATTCATTGATAATTCAAGATTAACTAAAATATTTTTTAAATTACAAATTTTTTTTGTATCAATATCGTTAATATGTCTTTTGTCTTCACGTAAATGAATTGTTACAGAGTCTGCACCCATTTCGACAACTTTAATAGCAGCATTACTTGGATCTGGATGTTTTTCGCCTCTAGCATTTCTTAGTGTGGCCACATGATCAATATTTACGCCTAATCTTTTCACTTAATGAATCTACTTCCTGGTTTGCTAATAGGTATTTTTTTAAGCTTTATAGGTAGTTTTTTGGAATTAAACGTAGGAATATTAATTTTTAACTGAGATACAATTTTTTTTTTAATTTTTAATGATTTTCTAGTTGATCTATCGATAATAGCAGCAAATCCTAATAATTTAGCATTCGCTTTTTTTATTAATTTTGCACATTCTAAACTAGATTTTCCTGTGGTTATTACGTCTTCAATAATTAAAATTTTAGTCCCTTTTTTAATTTTAAAACCTCTTCTTAGGGTAAATTTTCCATCAACTCTCTCACAAAAAATTGTTTCTTTTTTTAAAAGCCTTCCAATTTCATATCCTATTATTATTCCACCCATTGCAGGGGCTAATATTAAATCAATATTTTTAAATCTTTTTTTTATTTTTTTGGCTAAAGATATACATATTTTATCAGCTAAATATGGATAACTTAGAAGTTTTGCACATTGCACATATTTTGATGAGTGTAATCCTGAAGATAAAACAAAATGACCTTCTAATAAAGCATCAGTTTTTTTTAAAATATTTAAAGATTTTTTGTGTGAAAGCATTTCTTTTATCTTCGTGTCTAATTATTTTAAATTTTATACCTTTTTGTTTGAGCTCTGCAATAAAATTAGTGAAATTTTTCAGATTAGTTATGATTAATTTAAAATTAAAATTAATATAATTTGGACTTTTACCAACCATTTCAAGACTTGAAATATTAAGTTTATGACTACCAATTAAAGAGCTTATATCACCAAGTTGACCCGGCTGGTCTGGTAAAGAAATCCATAATGTAGTGTTATATTTTTTTACTTTTTCTTCTTTTTGTTCTCCTTTATCATGCCAATATTTTCGTATAGCTGATCTAGCTTTTCCTGTTTTAGTAATTGGTATCCAATGAAGTGAAGGTGATTGATTTTTTGAAGTTATTATATTTACTCTATCTCCATTTCTTAAAATACTTTGAAGTTCGCTTTTATTTCCATTAATTTCACATCCAACTGCTGTATTACCTATTTTTGTGTGAACTGCATAAGCAAAATCTATAGGTGTTGCGTCTTTTGGAAGTTTTATAACAGAACCTTTTGGAGTAAAACAAAAAACATTTTCCTGAAACATTTGAAGCTTCGTATATTCATATGAATGTTCTGGATTTTCATTTTTTTCAATAATTTCGACCAAGTCTTTTAACCAATCATACTCTTTCCAACTTAAGGAATTAAATCTTTCTGACGATTTATATTGCCAGTGTGAAGCTACTCCTCGCTCAGCAAATTCATGCATTTGCAAAGTTCTTATTTGTATTTCAATTGGTTTTTTTTTAGAACCTATTACAGATGTATGGATTGATTTATAACCATTAATTTTTGGAGATGAAATATAATCTTTAAACTTTCCTGGAATACAATTCCATTTTTTATGAAAAATTCCAAGTGTTTTATAGCAATCATCAATATTATCTAAAATAATTCTAAAACCAATAATGTCTGTAATTTGTTCTAAAGATACTCTTTTTTTTTGTACTTTTCGCCAAATTGAAAAAGGTGTTTTTTCTCTACCATAAATTTCAGCATTAATATGATTATCATTTAAAATTTCACTTAATTCAAAAGATAAAGTTTCAAATACATCCTTTTTATCTAATTTAATTTCATCTAGTCTTTTTTTTATTAACTTTCTCGCCTCATTATTCAAAATTTCAAAAGATAAATCTTCAAGCTCATCTCTTATTCTATGCATACCCATTCTGTCAGCTAAAGGCGCATATATTTCCATAGTTTCTTGAGCAATCCTTTTTCTTTTTTCTTCTTTAGATATTGCTTTTATCGTTCTCATATTATGTAAACGATCAGCAATTTTAACTAATAATACTCTAATATCTTTTGATGTAGCTAAGATTAACTTTCTAAAATTTTCTGCTTTAGAATTTGAATCTGCTGTGTTTTCAAAAACTGAAATTTTAGTTACACCTTCAACTAAATCAGCAACTTCATCTCCAAATTCACTTTTAATTGTATCGTAAGTTGCAAAGGTATCTTCTATTGTATCATGCAATAATCCAGTTGTAATTGTTGCTGTATCTAATTTTAAGTCTGTTAAAATGTTAGCAACCTCAATCGGATGCACAGAATACGGATCGCCAGATTCTCTTTTCTGGTTTTTATGAGCGTTTACCGCAAAATTATAAGCCTTGTCTAATCTTTCATGGTTTAAAAATTTATTATAGACTTTAACTTTATTTATAAGTTCATTAGAATTAAGCATTATTTATTATAACATTAAATCAAATTTGTTTAATAGATCTAATATCATTATTTGGTAAGGATAAAATCAATTTTTTAATATTAACATTTTGAATTGGATGCACCCATTCTCTTTCAATTTCAAATAACGGAAACAATACAAAACTTCTTTTGTGCATCAATTTATGAGGTAAAAATAACTGTTTTTTTAAAACTTGGCCTTTAAAATCAATAATATCTATATCACATTCACGAGGTGAATTTTTAACGGTTCTTTTTCTTCCTAATTTTTTTTCAATAAACTTGCATATATTAAATAAATCAAAAGGTTTATAATAACATTTAGCTTTTAGAACTATATTTATAAATTTTGGATTTTTTGGATTAGGCCAAGATGGGGTTTCATAATATCTTGATACTGAAATTATCTTTATATTATTTTGCATTAAATAATATTTTGCTTTCTCTATATTGGATATTCTGTTGCCCAGATTTGAGCCAATTCCTAAATAAACCGTATTAACTTGATTTTCTAACATACCTAGCTTTATCACGATTCCAGTCTCTATTTTTCTTGGTAGCTCTCTTATCAAACTGTTTTTTACCTTTTGCAACTGCTAATTCAATTTTCGCCTTTCCTCTTTTAAAATACATTTTGGTTGGAACAATTGTAAGTCCATCTCTTTGAATTTTACCAATTAATTTATTAATTTCTTTTTTATTAAGCAAAAGTTTTCTTTCGTCTGTAGGATTATGATTTGAATAACTAGCTTGTTTATATGATGCTATATGAGAATTAATTAAAATTAATTCACCATTTTTTTCAATAGCATATGAATCTGTTATATTGACTTTTCCATCTCTAATAGATTTAATCTCAGATCCTTTAAGAACTATGCCTGACTCAATTAAATCTTCGAAAAAATAATTAAAGCTAGCTTTTCTATTTAAACAGATAATTTTTAAACCATGAGAGGTTTTGTTTTTCATTAACTAATAAGTTTAGCTGATGATAAGGCTTTTTTAACTTCTGCTTCTGTTTCTTTTTTAATTTTAACTAATGGAAGTCTAATCTCATCATCACATAATCCTAATAATTTAGCAGCATACTTAACTGGCGCAGGATTACTTTCTATAAATAGAGATTTATGTAAAGGTTGCAATATTTGATCTATTCTTTCAGCTTCCTTTAATTCATTATCAGAATCAGATTTTGAGTATTTTTGCATATCTGAACATAGTTTGGGTGCAATATTTGCAGTAACAGAAATAATTCCTACTCCTCCCCTTTTATTAAATTTATAAGCAAGTCCATCTTCACCTGTAAGCTGAATAAATTCAGGTCCCAATTTTTTAATTGTTTCATCGAGTCGGTTTAAATCACCTGTAGCGTCTTTAACACCAGCTATATTTTTTAATTCAAATAATCTTGCCATAGTATCTACTGACATATCAATTACACATCTACTTGGAATATTGTAAATTATAATTGGAATTCCAACGCTATCATTTATAGCTTTATAATGTTGATATAGTCCTTCTTGAGTAGGTTTGTTATAATAAGGTGTAACAATTAAAGCTCCATTTGCACCTGCTTTTTCTGCATGAGATGTTAGTGAAATAGCCTCTTCAGTGGAATTAGATCCTGTACCTGCTATTACAGGTATTTTTCCTTTACATTCTCTAATGCATAGATCAATAACTCTTTGATGTTCATCGTGATTTAAGGTTGGAGACTCTCCTGTCGTGCCAGCTGGTACAAGTCCATTGGTGCCATTTTCCATATGAAAATGAATTAATTTTATATATGACTCTTCATCAAGTTTATTATTTTTAAATGGAGTAATTAAAGCAACATTTGAACCTTTAAACATAAATACTTATAACATAGTTTATAGATTCATGTAGTAAAAGATTATGCTAAAAAAAATATTATTTTGTGGATTAGTTGGAATATTTTTATTTAATTTTAATATTCTTTTAGCTGATGATTCAACAATAATTCCCTTAAAAAAACCAAATTTAACATCAGAAGAGATTAAAAAAAAAATCTCTAAAAATATTCTCAAACCACTAAAAAAACCAAATAAAATTAAAATTGAAAAAATTAAAGAAAAAAAGATTGTTGAGGAAAAAAAAGAAAAAAAATTATCTTTTAAAATACCTAAAAAAAAACCATCTATATCTGGTTTAACTACACCAAGAAGTGTTAAAATTTCAAAATATTATAGTAAAAAGGATTTTAATATTGCAAGAAAAGCGATTTCTGAGATGCAAAAAGGAAGATGGTCTTCATCACTTAAAATTTCAAAAAAAGCAAAAGACAAGTCAATTTATAATTTTATTCAGTGGAGACATTTACTAACTACAGGAAATCAAGCTTCTTTCTATGAGTATAAAGTTTTTATTGATAAAAATAATCATTATCCAAGATTAGATAGACTAAGATATTTAGCAGAACATAAAATATCTACTGCAAGCGTATCTCCAAAAAAAATAATTAATTGGTTTGAAGGTAAAGATCCATTAAGTGGGTATGGAAAAATGATATTAGGTGAAAGTTATGTTTTAAATGGTGAAATAACAAAAGGAACAAAATTAATAAAAGAAGGATGGATAACAGCAGATTTATCAAAAAATGAATTAAAATTTTTTAGAAAAAAATTTAAAAAGTATCTTAATGCTAATGATTATATTAAAAGAGCTGATTATTTAGCTTGGAATAGCAAATATTGGGATCTTAAAAGATTAACAAGATATTTACCAAAAGATTATGAACTTTTATATACAGCAAGACAAATATTAATTAGCAAAGGCTATGGAGTGGATCAGGCTATAAAAAATGTTCCAGAAAAATTAAAAAATGATGCTGGATTAAATTATGATCGATTAAAATGGAGAAGAAAAAAAGGTCGAGTAGATTCGTCTTTGGAAATATTGTTGAAAATAAGAAATGATAAAGAGTATTTGGTATTTCCTGAAAAGTGGTGGAAGGAACGTGAAATAATATCCAGAGCACTTATTTATAAAAAAAAATATGAAATTGCATATAGAATTTCAAGTAATCATGGTATGACCGGTGGTCCTGAGTATGCAGCTGCTGAATGGATGAGCGGGTGGATTTCTTTAAGTTTTTTAAATGATCCTTTAACAGCAAAAGAACATTTTCAAAATTTTTATAACAACGTAAATTATCCAATTAGTACATCAAGAGGTGCTTTTTGGCTTGCTAGTGCTTATGAAAAATTAGGAGATCGTGAACAATCTAATAAATGGTACAATGAGGCATCAAAATATCTAACGACATACTATGGTCAATTAGCGTTTTTAAAATTAAATCCAAATAAAAAATTTGAACTTAACAAGGATAAAGAAATAGATAAAAAATACCGACATATGTTTTTTAACAAAGAATTAGTTAAAATTACATATCTTTTGCACGAATTAAAAAAAGATAAATATACAAAATTTATTTTAAGACATCTTGCAAACGAAAATATTAGTAAAGGTAGTGAAATATTAGCTGCTGAATTAGCAACAAGCATTGAAAGATATGATTTTGCTATTCAAATATCTAAAATAGCTTCTTATCAAAAAAGATTTCATAATAAATTTAATTATCCAATCATAAGCACTCCTAAAACTATTAACGGTCGTAAAATTCCTGAAAGCGCATTTATTTTATCTATCATTAGACAAGAAAGTGAATTTGATTTAAGTGCGAATAGTCATGCTGGTGCAAAAGGTTTAATGCAATTAATGCCTTACACAGCTAAATTAGTTTCAAAGCAAGCTAAGCTTCCTTATTCAAAATCAAGATTAACTAAAGATCCAGAATATAATATTAATCTAGGTTCTCATTATATTGCTGGTTTAATACTTCAATATGATGGAGCCTACCCTTTTGCAGTTGCCGCTTATAATGCTGGACCTAATAGAGTTAAGTATTGGAAAAAAATTAATAAGAATCCTCAAAAAAAACAAATAAATTATGTTGACTGGATTGAACTTATAAAATTTAGAGAAACAAGAAACTACGTCCAGCGAGTTTTAGAAAACTATAATGTTTATAGATATATTTTAGAAAAAAGACCTATTACAATGAAAAACTTTTTTAAGGATCAACCACTATACTAAAGTAAGATGAATTTTGAAAAATCACTTCTACAGGAAAAAATTAATAGAGGTATTGATTTGTTTAAAAAAAATAAATTTGATGAGGCAACTCAAATTTTTGATTTATTAAAAGAAAACAGTGAATCTAAAATTATTAGTTTATTTTTTCTTGGAATTATTCAAACTAAAAAAAAAAATCCTAAACTTGCAAAAGAAAATTTTTTTCAAATTTTAAAAATAGATAAGGATCACGAAGATACGAATTTAAGTTTGGGTATTTTATACCAAGAAGAAAAGGATTTTAATAATGCCTTAATTTATTTAAAAAAAGTCTTAAATATTAATAAAAATAATTTTAATGCAATTTATTATTTGGGTTTAGTAAATTTTAATTTAAGAAATCTTGATGAATCGTTAGATTTTTTTAATAAATGTATTGATGCTAATAAAGATCATTTTCAATCATATTTAATGCTTGGACATATTTATCTTAGAAAAAAAGAATTTGATAAAGCTGTAAATAATTACAAAAAAGTTTTAGAACTTAATCCAGGACGAGAGAGAACAAAATTTAATCTCTCATGGTGTTATTTTGCTCTTTTAAAATTTGAAGAGGCCTTTGAATATTATGAATTTAGAAAAGAAAAAATGATACCAAAAGGTAGATACTTAGAAGTTATAAATAAATTTAAATCTAATTTATGGAATGGTCAAAATCTAGATAACAAAATAATATTAATTATATGTGAACAAGGATATGGTGATAATATAAATTTTTTTCGTTATTTATTTTGGCTTAAAGATAAATTTAAGGTTAAAATAATTTTTTATTCTCATAAAAAACTTGAACATTTATTTAAAAATTCTCCATTTCAAGTTGTTTCAGATTTAAATTCAATTGATCATATTGATTACTATCAGCACCTCTTAAGTTTACCAGGTTTTTATTATAAAGAATTTAAAGATTTCCAAAAAAATATTAACTTTATTAGAACAAACGAAGCTATCGACTCTAAATGGGAAAATAAAATTAAAAAATTCAAAAAACCTATTATAGCTTTAAATTGGCAAGGTGATTCTAGATATAGTCATGATGATATGCGTTCTATACCACTATCTTATTATAAAGATATTCTTAATAATAAAAATTTTGATTTTATAAGTTTGCAGAAAAATTTTGGTTCAGAACAAATTAAGTCAAATAACTTTGAAAATATTTTAATAGATTTATCAAACGAAATTGACCTTGGTGAAAATGCTTTTGAAGACACCATTTCAATATTAAAAAAAGTAGATTATTTAATTACATCAGATACTGCTATTGCTCATTTGGCAGGAACATTAGATGTAAAAACATACTTATTATTAAGTTTCAATCCTGAGTGGCGCTGGTATATAGAAATTAAATATAAATGTTTCTATCCAAATATAAACATAATTCAGCAAAAAAAATTTAATGATTGGAGTGGCGTATTTAAAAAACTTAAAGATGATCTTGAAATAAAAAAAATGAAAGATTAAATCTAACTATTAATTAATATCTAAAAATAATTATTTAATCACCTTCCATTTAAAATTACTCTCTATGATTACATTATTATATTTTTCAGCATATTCTTTTATTTCATTTTCTTTAATTTGTTTTTCATCTAAAAGTTTTTTATATTTTTCATCAACTATATATTGAACAGAGATAATTTGAAAATTTACATTATGTATCAAACCTAATGGAGTGTTAGCTACTTTGTTTTCTTCCCAAGTTTTATTTAATTTTTGATCATACAATCTTAAGCTATGTAATGTTATGGGTCTAACGTGTGTAGGATCAGAAATAAAGGCATCATGTCTTGGGTGTGGTACTGCTATATTTATAATCGCATCATTTTTACATATGCGATAAAACTCTTTTATAATTTCATTAAATATATCTGGATCTTGACCAATATGTTCTAAAACATGGCTCAAAATTATTTCTTCAACAGAATTTTCATCAAATGGATAGGGAAATTTTTCAAGATCATGAACAATATTTGGATTGTAGTAATCAAATTTATCAACATTTGTATATCCATTTAATATTTTTGATCCACAACCTAGATTTAATTTCATTTAGTTTTATTATTATTACATATTATATTTTAATCTTGGCGGAAGAGGAGGGATTCGAACCCTCGGTACAAGTTTCCTCGCACGGTCATTTAGCAAACGACTGGTTTCAGCCTCTCACCCACTCTTCCACTGCGACATTGATATATCCGATTGTATTGAATATTCAATATTTATAAAGTAATTATTGCTTTAAGTAATGAGAAACAAATATTCAATATTTAGCTTAATTAAAAATGCTTTTAGCTATCATGAGAATTGGCAAAAAGCTTGGGGAGATCCTGAGCCTAAAAAAGAATATGATGCCATAATTATTGGAGGTGGTGGTCATGGTTTAGCTACCGCTTACTATTTAGCAAAAAAGCATGATATGAAAAATATCGCTGTTGTTGAAAAAGGTTGGATTGGTGGTGGTAATACTGGTCGTAACACAACAATAATTAGATCAAATTATTTATGGGATGCAAGTGCTGGTCTTTATGATCATGCACTAAAGATTTGGGAAAATTTATCTCAAGAATTAAATTATAATGTAATGTTCAGCCAAAGAGGAGTAATGAATCTTGCTCATAATTTACAAGATGTTAGAGATTTAAAAAGAAGAACACATGCCAATAGACTAAATGGAATTGATGCAGTTTATTTAAGTACAGAAGAAGTCAAAAAGTTTTGTCCAATTATAAATACATCACCAGATATTAGATATCCTGTTTTAGGTGGAACTTTACAAAGGAGAGCTGGCACAGCAAGACATGATGCTGTTGCTTGGGGATATGCTAGAGGCGCTGATGCAATGGGTGTTGATATAATACAAAATTGTGAAGTTAAAGGAATTAAAAGAAATGGAGATAGTGTTGAAGGAATAGAAACAACAAAAGGATTTATTAAAACTAAAAAAATTGGTGTAGTTGCAGCTGGTCATTCTAGTGTAATTGCCAATATGGCTGGCCTAAAGCTTCCACTTGAAAGTAAGCCTTTGCAAGCTTTAGTTTCAGAGCCAGTAAAACCAATTATTGACACTGTTGTTATGTCTAATGCGGTACATGCTTATGTAAGTCAATCTGACAAAGGAGAGTTAGTGATTGGAGCTGGAACAGATGATTATATTTCTTATACTCAAAAAGGAAGTCATCAAATAGTTGAAGGAACATTAAATGCTATTTTAGAGCTCTATCCAATTTTTAGTAGAATGAGAATGTTAAGACAATGGGGAGGAATTGTAGATATTTGTCCTGATGCTAGTCCAATTTTAAGCAAAACTTCAATTAAAGGTTTATATTTTAATTGTGGTTGGGGAACAGGAGGATTTAAAGCAACACCTGGGTCAGGTGATTTATTTGCACATACTATCGCAAATGACGAACCTCATAAACTTAATGCTGCTTTTAATTTAAATAGATTTGTAAGTGGAGACCTTGTTGACGAACATGGTGCTGCAGCGGTTGCTCATTAATGTTTTTAATTAATTGTCCATATTGTGGTGAAAGAGATCAGCAAGAATTTAAAGCTGGTGGAGAAGCTCATATTGAAAGACCTAAACAACCAACGGAATTAAGTGATGATGAATGGGCAGAATATTTGTTTATGAGAAAAAATATTAAAGGAGTTCAATTTGAAAGATGGAACCATGCTCATGGTTGTCGAAAATGGTTTAACATGGTTAGAGATACATCTAACGATGAAATAAAAGCAATATACAAGATGGGTGAAAAACCACCTTCTCAATAAAATGACTAAAAACTTAAGAGTAAAATCTAGTGAGTATATTGATGAAACTAATAGAGTTTCCTTTAAATTTAATGGTAAAACTTACCATGGTTTTAAAGGTGATACATTAGCTTCAGCATTACTTGCAAATGATGTTCATTTGGTAGGAAGAAGTTTTAAATACCATAGACCAAGAGGAATCATGACCTCAGGCTCTGAAGAGCCAAATGCCATAGTTCAAATAAACCCTAATAGCAATATAACAGAGCCAAATGTTAGAGCAACTGAAGTAGAAATATATGAGGGTTTGGAGGCATCCAGTCAAAATTGTTGGCCAAGTGTTGAGTTTGATATTGGTGGAATAAACAATTTTCTCTCCCCTTTTTTTCCAGCAGGTTTTTATTACAAAACATTTATGTGGCCTTCTAGTTTTTGGGAAAAATATGAATTTTTTATTAGACATTCAGCTGGATTAGGAAAATCACCAACAACAAACGACCCTGATATTTATGATCACCGAAATGTTCATTACGATGTATTGGTAGTAGGTGCTGGTATATCTGGAATATTAGCAGCAAAAAATGCAGCTAAAAATAATTTCAAAACTTTGTTGGTCGATGAAAAAAATGAAATTGGTGGCTCAACTATTTTTGAAAACAACGAATTTAATAAAATTGATAGCAAAACTCCTTCTGAATGGTTAAAAAAAGAAATTGAGGAACTTAAAAATATTAAAAATCTCGAAATAAAAACTAGAACAAGTGTTGCTGCTTATCATCAATATAATTATATCTTAGCTAGAGAAAATCTAACTGATCATTTAGAGGTAAAAGATAAAAAAAATAAAATCAGACAAAGACTTCTTAAAATTAGAGCTAAGAAAGTTATTTTGGCAACAGGAGCATTGGAAAGACCTTTAATATTTAATAATAACGACAGACCAGGAATTATGCTTTCTTCTGCCATAAGAAAATACAGTGAATTTTATGGTGTTGCTTGTGGTAATAAAAATGTGTTTTTTACTAACAATGATAGTGCATATGAAAGTGCTTTATCACTATACGACAAGGGTATAAATGTTGAGGCAATAATTGATATTAGAGAGCAATCCGAAAGTAAAATTGTTAAAAAAGTAAAAGAAGCAGGTATTAAAATTTACTGGTCACATTCGATTGTTGATACAGCTGGATACAAAAGATTAAATAGCGTTACAATCATGAAGTTATCTAATGATGGAACTTCAGTAACTGGAAGTAAAATTCCTATTTCATGTGATTGCTTGGGAGTTGCTGGTGGTTGGACACCTTCTGTACATTTGTATACACAATCAGGAAGTAAACTTAAGTTTGATGATGAAAAAAAAATTTTCTTACCAAATCAAAATACATCTGACCAAATAAGTGTAGGATCTTGTGATGGCGATTTTAAACTTAATGAAATATTAATAAATTTAAATAAAAAAATAAAAGAAATGTTAAATATTAAACAAACAGATTTTGATAGTATTAAAGTTGAGATTGATCAAGAAAACTCAAAAAGAAATATTTGGTTATTACCATCTGATAAACCTTTGGGCAAAACAAAACCATTTGTAGATTATCAAAACGATGCAACAGCAAAAGATATAAAATTAGCTTTAAGAGAAGGTTTCAGATCTATCGAGCATGTTAAAAGATATACGACTACTGGTATGGGTACTGATCAAGGAAAACTAGGAAATATGCATGCATTAGGAATAATTGCAGATACAGCAGGTCTAAAAATGGGAGAATTAGGAACAACCACGTTTAGACCTCCTTACACACCATTAACATTTGGAACTATTGTTGGTCGAAATGTTGGAAAATTTTTTGATACTTTTAGAAGAACACCAATGAATGATTGGCACTTAGAAAATAAAGCTAAATTTGAAAATGTAGGTCAATGGAAGCGAGCTTGGTACTACCCTATTAATGAGGAAACAATGCATCAAGCAGTTCAAAGAGAAAGTAAAGCAGCTAGAGAAAGTGCTGGTATATTGGATGCTTCTACACTTGGTAAAATTGATATTCAAGGAAGTGATGCTTCTGAATTTTTAAATAGAGTTTATACAAATGCTTGGTCGAAATTAGCTATAGGAAAATGTAGATATGGCCTAATGTTAAATGAAGATGGAATGGTTTATGATGATGGTGTTACAACTAGATTGGATGAAAATCATTATATCATGACCACAACAACTGGTGGTGCAGCAAATGTTTTGGGTAAACTTGAAGATTATCTTCAAACAGAATGGCCTGAGCTTGATGTTTACTTAACTTCTGTAACAGATCATTATGCTACAGCGAGTTTATGTGGCCCTAATAGTAAAAAAGTTCTTAAAAAAATAATTCCTAATTTAGATTTATCAGATGAAAATTTTCCTCACATGTCATTCAAAAAAGCAAATATCGGTAATATCCAATGCAGAATTATGAGAATTAGTTTTACTGGAGAACATAGCTACGAAATAAACGTTCAAGCAAGTTATGGAAAAGATTTATGGGAAAAGTGTATGGAGGCAGGTAAAGAGTATAATATTACACCTTATGGAACTGAAACAATGCACTTATTAAGAGCAGAAAAAGGTTTCATCATTGTAGGTCAAGATACAGATGGAACAATGACCCCTATAGATCTTCAAATGGATTGGATAGTCAGTAAGAAGAAATACGATTTCATAGGAAAAAGATCTCTTTATAGATCTGATACAATGAGAGAAGATAGAAAGCAATTAGTGGGATTATTAACAGATGATCCAAATATAGTTTTAGAAGAAGGGGCACAAATAGTTTCTGAGTTAAATCAAAGTCCAGTTGAAATGCTTGGGCATGTTACTTCAAGTTATTTTAGCCCAAACCTAAATAAGTCAATTGCACTTGCAGTTGTCAGGGGAGGAAAAGACATGATGGGGAAAAAACTTTTTGTACCGATGGAAAATAAAAATATTAATGTCACTGTAGCTAATCCAGTGTTCTATGATGAAAAAAATGAGAGGTTGAATGCTTAACTATAATTCAGTTATTAAAAATGAAATTAATCAAGGTGGTGTTTCTGTAAAAGAAATCTCTCCATTAATGAAAATTAATTTAAGAGGTAAAAAAAGGGAGTTTTTAACAAATGTTGGTAAAAATCTTAATATGATCTTACCTACAGAAGCAAACACTTCAACAACAAGTGATCAATTAACAGCAATATGGCTTAGCACAGATGAATGGATGATTGTCTCAAACGAGCTTGTAAGCAAGGACACCAACAAATACGAACTAAACGAAATGTTATTTAATAGTATTTCAAAAACAAATTTAGGAGCTGTTATAGATATTACAGATCAGTTTGTACAATTAGAAATTAAAGGCGAAAATATCTATGAAATATTTTCAGCCGGAAGTCCCTTTAATTTTAATGAATTTAAAGAAAAGAAAGGATCAACAACTCAAACAGTTTTAAATCACATAGATGTAATTCTACACAATAAAGGTGAGAATATTGTAAACCTATTCGTTAGAAGGTCTTTTGCTGAACATCTTTACTCTTGGATTGAAGACAGTGTTTCTAGACTATAGGCTTATTTTTTTCTTCTATAATCCCATGGCATTTCAAATTTACCTTGCCAGACACCAAGTTTTTCATTTTTAGCATTAATTTCATTAGATACATATTTTTTTGAGTATTTTCTGTATGCTACAGCATAACCATTTGAAACTAACCAAGAATTTAAATTTAAATTTCTTTTATAACATTCTCCAATCAATCTTTTATATTTGTCTATATCCAAAATTTTACAAGTAATTACCTTATTATTAATTTTTTTTTTTAATTCTACAGTTGAAATTTTTCCACATGGATAATCTTTAGTAAAAGAAAAAATAATTATTGTTAAATAAGTTTTTTTACAAATTTGTTTAAATTCAGGTGCATCAATTCCATATAATCTTATTTTTTTTAAATTGATTTTTATTGTGTCACCATCAACAACTTGAGCTTTTCCAGAAATATCTTTAATCTCTTCAGACCTAACATCTTTATATGTGAGAATAAAAAAAATTGAACAGATTATTATTAAGATGATTGCTTTCCTTTTTGTAAAAAACATATTTAAAAGATACTAAACATTGGCTAATTTATATTTAATATAATATTTAACATAAAATAGTAATATCAATGATATTAACCATTGAAAGATAGCCCAAATATAAAAAAAAGTTTTAAAATCTGCATTAATAGATCTAGCTATATAAAATGATAATATTGGGACCACAACATTTCTTGCAATATTATTTAACATAGCTTTTTCAGATTTTTTTAAAGCCATAAAAAACCCATTTGATAAGAAAAATATTGGATAAGCAGGTAAAATAAATGCAGAAATCTTCAGATACATGGAGCCATGCATAATAACTTCAGGATTAGATGAAAAGAATTTAGGAACAATATCTGCACTAATAAAAATCACAACACCTGCAATTAACATTATAAATAGTCCATATTTTATTGATGTAAAATATGATTGCTCAACTCTGTAGTAATATTTAGCACCAATATTTTGGGCAATAATAGATATAATCGCTGTGTTAATGCCTAAAATAGGTAACAAAACAACTTGCTCAATTCTTGTAGCAGATCCATATCCTGCTGCAGCATATTCACCAGATAAACCAACATAGGTAAATACAATTGCTGAAGCAACAGAATAACCTAATATTGCAATAGTGATAGGCATTGATTGAAAAAAAATATTTTTTAAAAAATAAAATTTAGCTTTAAAATGCTTTAGATTAATTTTCTTAATTCGTTGATTTTTTAATATTTTTATCAGAATTATTAATAATGAAACAAATTGTGCAATTAAAGTTGCTATTCCTATGCCCGTAATTCCTAAGGGTGGAATAAATAAAAATCCAAAAATTAAAATTGGATTTAAAATAATATTTAAGAAAAAAGAAAATATAAGAATATTTCTATAAGTTACTGTATCACCCTCAGCGTGTAAGAAAGAATTTAAAGCAACAACTAATATAAATAAAATAGTGCCTAAAAAAACTGTATTAACGTATTCAAGGCCAAGTGATGTAACTTCTTCTGAAGAATTCATTAATATAAATATTTTTTCACCAAATGAAAGACCTAAGATAGATACAGCAATAGAAATTATAACTGCATAAATAATTATATTAACAAAATAACTTAAAACATTTTTTTCATTTTTTTCTCCAATACTACTTCCAATCAATGATGTGCCTGCAACGGTCACACCAATAGAGGTTGCTATAATTATAAAAAATATTGGAAAAGATTTACTTAATGCTGATAATGCTTCTGGAGATATTTTTCCTGCATAAAAAGTATCTACTATTGTATAAAGTGTTTGAAATAGTGTTCCTATACTTGCTGGTACTGCAAGTTTTCTAACCAGCAAAGGAACTTCATCTTTTAATAAATTCATTAATTTAATATTTGTTAATACTCTTTTTGAAAGATATGTCTTTTTCCCACTTCTTTAGCAAGATTAATTTGTTTTTGCCTCATCCTAAATCTAGATTTTTGATGACCTGTTAGATTATCGTGACAATTTGGACATGAAACACCCTCTTCATATTTTTTTGATTTTTTTTCATTAGAAGATATAGGTTTTCTACAACCGCTGCACATTGAGTAAGAACCTACTTTTAGACCGTGTTTTAAACTAATCCTGTTATCAAAAACAAAACATTCACCTTTCCATAAACTTTTTTTCATATTAATTTTTTTCAGATAATTTAAAATTCCACCATTTAACTGATAAATGTTATTAAAACCTTTGTTCTCTAAATATACAGATGCTTTTTCACAACGAATTCCACCAGTACAAAACATAGCTATAGGTTGATTTTTTTTTAATTTTTTTAAATATTTTGGGAAATCTCTAAAGTTATCAACATCAGGATTGATTGCTCCCTTAAATGTTCCAACATCATACTCAAATGGTTTTCTCGCGTCTATGAGAACGGTATCCTTTTCTTTAATCAGCTTATTCCATTTGATTGGATCTACATGGCTATCTTTTTTCTTTATTCTTTTATTTAAAGTTAAATTCATAGGAACAACTTCATTTTTAATTTTTACTTTAGGTTTATGAAATGGTTGAAATGAGCTTTTAGAAATATTGCTGCTGTTAAAATCTTTGAATTTAAGAGTTCTTTTTAAATTATTAATAATGAATTTAATGTCTATAGCTTTGCCAGAAATAGTTCCATTTACACCTTCTTTGGAGATAATTATCGTACCTCTAATATTTTTCTTTTTTAAAGTTTCAAATAAAAATTTTTGATTTTTCTTCAAATAAGAAATTTTAATAAATTTATAAAAACCAACTACTATGAACATTATAATTTTCTACAAACAGTCATTCCATCTCCAAGAGGAATTATTAATTTTTCGACCCTTATATCCTTTGAAATATGATCATTAAATTCTTTAATATTTTTAATAAATTTATCAGCATTGTTTTTATTAACAACTTCACCATACCATAAAACATTATCAATGATTATTAGACCATTTTTGTTCAATAATTCTAAAGAGCGTTCATAGTATTTAATATAATTCATTTTATCCGCATCAATAAAAACTAAATCAAACTTTTCATTTTTAATTTCATCTAAACTTTCTAAAGCTGGCTTAATTAATGTTTTTATTTTATGTTCTTGATTTGCTTTTTTAAAAAAATCTATTGCTACTTCATTAGTTTCCTTATTCTTATCTAAAGCAATTATTTTACCATCATCTGATAATGCCAAGGCCATTGATAGTGTGCTTAATCCTGTAAATGTACCTATCTCTAAAACCTTTTTGATATTTGAAATTTTTATAATTAAATGCAGAAATTGACTTTGTGAAATTGATATTTGCATTCTCTTTATATCACCAAGAGAAGTGTTATAATCAATTATTTCTTTTTGGACTGGATGTAAGTTAAAACCATGACTTAAAATGTACTCTTGGAGTTCTTTAGTTATATTTAGGTCTGAACCCATAAATTCTAAAGTTTTTTCTTTAAAATCTCATTGACTAATTGAGGATTTGCTTTTCCACCAGAAACCTTCATTACTTGACCTACAAAAAAACCAAATAACTTTAATTTACCTGATTTATATTCGGTTGCTTTATCTCTGTTATCGTCAATCACCTTGTCTATCAGTGCCTCAAGTGCTTTTGGATCACTCTCTTGTTTTAAACCTTTTTCTTCAACAATTTTCTGAGGATCTTTGTCACCTTCCATCATTTGTTCGAAAACTGTTTTTGCAATTTTTCCAGAAATTGTTCCATCTTTAATTAAATTAATTAATTTTGATAAGTTGCCTGCGCTTATAGGACTTTCAGTTATTTCTAAGTTCTTTTCATTTAAGGCTGCAAATAATTCGCCAATTATCCAATTTGTTGCAAGTTTTACATCAGATTTCTTAATTACATTTTCAAAGTAATTAGATGTTTCAATATCCGAAACTAAAATATTAGCTTCGTAAGGTGATAACTTGAATTTTTCTATAAATCTTTTTTTCTTTTCATCTGGTAGCTCTGGAATTTCTGATTTTAAGTTTTCAATAAAATCATCTGAAACTTCTAATGGCAATAAGTCTGGATCTGGAAAATATCTATAATCGTGCGCATCTTCCTTTGATCTCATTGATCTAGTTTCATTTTTTTTTGTGTCAAAAAGCCTTGTTTCTTGATCGATAACTTGACCATCTTCAATTAGATCAACTTGTCTATTTGCTTCATACTCTATAGCCATTTGCATAAATTTGATTGAGTTTACATTTTTAATCTCACATCTAGTTCCAAAATCCTTAGATCCCTTTTTTCTTACAGAAACATTTACGTCTGCTCTTAACGAACCTTCCTGCATATTTCCATCACAGGTCCCTAAATATCTCATGATAGATCTTAATTTTTTAATATAAGCATTTACCTCATCTGGAGATCTTAAATCTGGCTTACTAACAATTTCCATCAAAGCTACTCCAGATCTATTTAAATCGACAAATGTATTTTTAGGATCTAGATCGTGAATACTTTTTCCAGCATCTTGTTCCAAGTGTAATCTTTCAATACCAATTTCTTTTTGACCATTAGGCATATCTAATACAACTTTGCCTTCACCTACAATAGGGTCTTTAAATTGAGAAATTTGATAACCTTGTGGTAAATCTGCATAAAAATAATTTTTTCTATCAAATATTGATCGTTTATTAATTTTAGCATTAAGTCCAATTCCTGTTTTAATTGCTTGTTTAATACAAAATTCATTTATAACTGGCAACATTCCTGGAAATGCTGCGTCTACTAAACTTACTTGTGTATTGGGTTCAGCACCAAATTTAGTTGCAGATGTTGAGAATAATTTTGACTCTGATAAAACTTGTGCATGAACCTCCAAACCAATTACAACTTCATACTGTTTATTATTTCTACTGATTAGGTATTCAGAATTATTTTTACTCATTTAATCCACCAATCAGTAATTTTATTTTTAAAATTAATTTTTTGCTCAATTGCATAAGCAATGTTTAATATATTTTGTTCATCAAAAGCTTTTCCTATTATTTGCAATCCTAGAGGATAACCTTTGGAATCATGACCAGCTGGTATAGAAATTCCTGGTAAACCTGCTAAATTTACTGGAACTGTAAAAATATCATTTAAATACATTGAAACTGGATCGTCTTTCTTTTCCCCAATTTTAAAAGCAGAACTAGGAGTTGATGGAGTTAATATTGCGTCAATTTTTTTATAAACTTCATCAAAATCGTTTTTTATAAGTTTTCTTACTTTTTGTGCCTTAAGATAGTAAGCATCATAATATCCAGAAGATAAAACATAAGTTCCAATCATTATTCTTCTTTGAACTTCATTTCCAAAACCTTCTGATCTTGTTTTTTCATACATATCAATAAGATTTTCTCCTTTAGCTCTAAAACCATATTTAACTCCATCATATCTAGCAAGATTAGATGAAGCTTCAGCTGGTGCTACAATATAATATGTTGGTAAGGCATAACTTGTATGAGGAAGAGATATGTCAATTATTTCAGCTCCACAATCTTTAGCATATTCAATGCCTTTTTTCCAAAGTTCTTCAATTTCTTTAGGCATACCCTCAACTCTATATTCTTTTGGTATTCCTATTTTTTTTCCTTTAATATTGTTTGTTAATTCTTTGCTATATTCGTTTCTTTTAAAATCAATTGACGTAGAATCTTTATCATCATAGCTACTTATAACTTCTTGCAATAAAGCACAGTCTTTGACATTTTGTGCCATGGGTCCTGCTTGATCTAATGAAGATGCAAAAGCAACAATTCCATATCTTGAACAACTACCATAAGTAGGTTTTAAACCTACTGTTCCTGTAAATGAAGCTGGTTGTCGTATTGAACCACCAGTATCCGTACCAATTGTAATTGGTGTTAATTGAGCTGCTAATGCTGAAGCCGATCCACCTGATGATCCTCCAGGAACCAAATTTTTATCAATTGGGTTTTGCACATTACCAAAAAAACTAGTTTCATTAGATGAACCCATAGCAAATTCATCACAATTCAATTTACCAATAAGTATAGCACCTTCGTTCCAAATATTCTGTGTTACAGTAGATTCATATGTGGGTATAAAATTATTAAGAATCTTGCTTCCAGCAGTTGTTCTTACATTCTTTGTGCAAAATAAATCTTTTACAGCCATTGGAATGCCTGGTAATTTTAAATCTAAATTTGGTTTTTCATCAAATTTTTTCGCACTATCTAAAGCAATTGAATAATTTTCAGTAATATAAGTATTTAATTCTTTTGACTTTTCAGATCTATCAATAAATGCTTTTGTTACTTCCTTTGAGCTTAGTTTTTTGTTTTTTATATTTTTTACTAACTCTGAAAGAGATTGTTTTGTAATATCAGACATTATTCGATAACCTTTGGAACTACAAAATAATCCTCATTTTCTTGTGGTGAGTTTTTAATTATTTCATTTCTTAAATTTTTACTCTTTACTTCATCAATTCTCAGTTTGAGTGTAGTTTCTGCAATTGAAGTTAATGGTTCAACATTGTCAGTTTTTAATTCATTAAGTTTTTCAATAAAATCAAAGATAGAATTTAAATCATTTGCTAATTTTTCAGCTTTTTGCTCACTAACAGAAATTCTTGATAATTTTGATATGTGCTTTATTGTTTTAAGATCGATACTCATATGATAATTAAATATGTCGAAAACTATCACTTAAGCTTAAAATATACAATATGATCACTATAGAAGAATTCAAAAAAAAGCAGTCAGAATCTGTAAGATTAATTGGTCTAGATCTTGGCTCTAAAAGAATTGGCGTATCAATTTGTGATGAAAAACAATCAATAGCAACTCCCTTTAAAACTATCAATAAAACCGATAAAGACGAATTAATTAATGAGTTAAAAAAAATTATTAATGAAAACAACGTTAAAGGAATCGTTATTGGGTATCCGATAAATATGGATGGTTCTTTAGGTTCTTCTGCTCAATCTGTAAACGATACCGCAAAAAACATAGATGAAGCAATAAATATTGATATTTGTCTATGGGATGAAAGACTTTCAACCGTTGGAGCTTTCAATCTGTCTAGTCAATTAGATATCAATGTAACCAAAAGAGAAAAAAATATAGATCAAAATGCTGCTGCCTTTATACTTCAAGGAGCAATTGATTTTTTAAATAATTAATACTTGCCATAGTGCTACTTTATAGCTATAGAGTTAATTTTAATGGCAATTAAAACAGATAAAGCTATTAAAATATCTCAAAAACATTTGTTAGGTATCCAAGATTTATCAATTAATGATGTAAATTTAATATTAGATGAATCTCAATCATTCATTAAGCTTAATCAAAGTAAAAATAAAAGATTAAACGTACTAACAGGAAAAACTCAAATTAACTTATTTTTTGAACCATCTACTAGAACTCAAAGTTCATTTGAACTTGCGGGAAAAAGATTAGGTGCAGATGTAATGTCTATGAACATGGGAAATTCTGCAATAAAAAAAGGTGAAACATTAATTGATACTGCAATGACTTTAAATGCGATGCATCCAGACATTATTGTAATAAGACATCAAGACTCTGGAGCTTGCAACTTGTTATCACAAAAGGTTAATTGTGCCGTATTAAACGCAGGTGATGGAAGAAGAGAACATCCTACTCAAGCATTGTTAGATGCTCTAACAATAATTAATAGAAAAAAAAAAATTGAAGGTTTAAAAATTGCAATATGTGGAGACATTCTTCATTCGAGAGTAGCTAGATCAAATATTTACTTACTAACTATGTTAGGAGCTGAAGTAAACATTGTGGCGCCAACTAACTTAATGCCGAAAGAAATTGAAAAATTTGGAGTAAATACCTTTACTGATATGAAAAAAGGACTTAGGGATTGTGATATAGTGATGATGTTGAGACTACAAAATGAAAGAATGACAAGTTCATTTCTTTCGTCAAATAGAGAATATTATGAGTACTTTGGCTTAACACCGGATAAATTAGAGCACGCTAAATCTGATGCTTTAATAATGCATCCTGGGCCTATGAATAGAGGAATTGAAATAGATACCAGATTAGCTGACGATATTAATAAAAGTGTAATTAAAGAACAAGTAGAATTAGGAGTTGCAGTAAGAATGGCTTGTTTAAAAATATTTTGTGAATAAATGAAAAAACAATATTTTATAAATGCAAATATTATTGATCCTTTCAATTCAATAAATGAAAACGGTGGTTTAATCATTAGTGAAGATGGTAAAATTGAAGCTATTGGAAAAAAAGTTAACATTAATAACCTTCCAACTAGAGAAAAGCCAATCGACTTAAAAGATAAATATATTTTCCCTGGAATAATAGATATGAGAGTCTTTGTGGGAGAACCTGGTTATGAATATAAAGAAAATTTCAAAACTTTAAGTAACGCTGCTTTATCTGGAGGAGTAACTTCCGTTGTAACAATGCCAAATACTAATCCAATCATTGATAACGTTTCGATTGTAGATTTTTTAAAAAGAAGAGGAAGAGACAAATCAAAAATAAATATATTTCCGTGTGCTTCCTTAACTCAAAATATTGAAGGAACTAATATGACGGAATTTGGATTACTAGCAAAAAAAGGAATTATTGCCTTTACTGATGGTATTAAAACTATTCAAAATACAAGCTTAATGTCAAAAATAATGAATTCAGCCAAAGACTTAGGTTGTTTAATAATGCAACATGCGGAAGATTACCATCTTTCAAAAAATGGAATGATTAACTCTGGAATTATAGCTACCAAACTAGGTTTATCTGGAATACCAGATATTGCAGAAAGAATTATAATTGAAAGAGATATAGCTTTACTAGAAAAAATTAAATGCAGATATCATATTTCACAACTATCCTCCACCAAATCTATTGATGTTATTAAAGAAAGAAAAAATGATGTTAAATTTACTTGTGGTGTTTCAATAAACAATCTGTCTTTAAATGAAAATGATATAGGAGATTTTAAAACTTTCTTAAAATTATCACCTCCGTTAAGAAGGGAAGAAGATAGAGAAGCTCTTGTACAAGGATTAAAAGACAAAATAATAGATGTAATTGTGTCTGATCACAAACCTGAAGATGAGGAGTCTAAAAGATTAACTTTTTCTCAAGCTGCAACTGGAGCTTCTGGTATAGAAACTTTATTATCTCTAAGTTTAGAATTGTATCATAATGGATCAATAAAACTTGAAACAATTATTCAAGCATTAACTTCTAACCCAGCAAAAATATTAAATATAAATAAAGGAAACCTGTCTATTGGTAATGATGCAGATTTTTGTATAGTGGATATCAATAAACCATGGATTGTAAAAAAAGAAAATTTAATCTCTAAATCTAAAAATACTTCAATTGAAGATAAGAAACTTCAAGGAAAAGTAACCAATACATTTGTAAAAGGTATAGAATTATTTAAAATATAGAAATGGAACTTTTTATAATAGGTATAATCTCATACCTAATGGGATCAATTCCTTTTGGATTAATTTTAACTAAAATATTTTTAAAAAAAGATATTAGAGAAATCGGTTCTGGTAATATTGGAGCAACAAATGCTTTAAGGACTGGCAACAAACTAATTGGTTATTCAACACTAATACTTGATGTGTTAAAAGCAATAGTACCTGTTTTATACATAAAAATTAATTTCCCTGATGCAGTTTATTTATCGGCTTTATGTGCTTTTATAGGTCATGTGTTCCCAGTATGGTTAAAATTTAAAGGTGGTAAAGGTGTAGCTACATATCTTGGAATACTTTTCTCTTTAAATATTATTTTTGGTTTAGTGTTTGGTATTTGTTGGTTAATAATCTTTTTTATTTCTAAATATTCATCTTTAGCTTCCTTGATAGGATCACTTTCTATACCTATTTATATTTTAATTGTGGAAGATTTAGAAAACGTATTTTTTTACGTAATAATGTTTATTTTAATATTTTTTACCCACAGAGAAAATATTAAACGCTTGAAAAATAAAGAAGAAACTAAGACAAAAATTTATTAATTTGACTATCAAACTCTTTTAAGTAGTTTGTTATTTTATGAATCTAGTCATAGTTGAAAGCCCTGCCAAAGCAAAAACAATTAATAAATATTTGGGCGATAACTATACTGTTTTAGCTAGCTATGGTCATATTAGAGATCTTCCTTCGAAAAATGGATCCGTTGATCCTGATCAAAATTTTAAAATGGAGTGGGAAGTTGATAGCTTTTCAAAAAAATATCTTAAAGAAATTACAGATGCTGCAAAAGAGTCTTCTAAAATAATTCTTGCTACTGACCCAGATCGTGAGGGTGAAGCAATAGCATGGCATGTAAAAGAATATTTAGATGAAAAAAAACTTTTAAAGGACAAAGAAGTTGAACGTGTGGTATTTAATGAAATAACAAAAAAAGCCGTCACACATGGTATTGAAAATCCAAGACAGATAGAGCCCTTATTAGTCGATGCATACATGGCTAGAAGAGCATTAGATTATTTAGTGGGATTTAATATATCACCTATACTGTGGACTAAATTACCTGGTTCAAAATCAGCAGGTAGAGTTCAATCTGTTGCACTGAAATTGATTACTGAAAGAGAACATGAAATCGAATTATTCAAACCTGAAGAATTTTGGACTTTAAGTATTAATTTTCAGGATAAAAACAAAAGCAAAATCACAGCAAGTATTTCTCAACTTGATGGAGAAAAAATTGAAAAATTCTCATTTAAAAATAAAGAAGAAATTGAAAAGGCAATTTCCAATATTAAGACCAAAAAATTTAATATAACTGATATTTCCTCAAAAGTTGTTAGCAGAAATCCCTCAGGACCATTTACTACTTCGACACTTCAGCAAGTTGCTTCTAGTAGATTGGGTTTTGGTGCATCAAGAACAATGCAAATAGCACAAAAACTTTATCAAGGAATAGAAATTGAGGGAGATACAGTTGGGTTAATTACTTATATGAGAACAGATGGAACTAATTTATCAGTTGATGCTGTCTCTGATTTTAGAAATTTTATTAAAAAAGAATATGGAAACGAATACTTGCCAGAAAATCCAAATAATTACTCAGGAAAAAAAGCAAAAAATGCTCAGGAAGCTCATGAAGCAATAAGACCGACTGATATTAATAGAAATCCAGATACTATTAAAAAGTATTTAAGTTCTGACCAGCAAAAATTATATTCTTTAATTTGGTCTAGAGCTCTATCGTCTCAAATGGAAACGGCAAAATTTGATAGAAATACAATAACGATTGAATCTGAAGACAGTAAAACTTTATGTAAATCAAGCGGATCAGTTTTAAAATTTGATGGATTTTTAAAAATTTATTCAAATCAAAGTAAAGATGATGATGAGCAAATTTTACCTGAGATGTCAAAAGGACCAATTAATATAGAAGCTCTTATTGATGAACAACATTTTACACAACCTCCCCCACGTTACTCTGAGGCAAGTTTAGTTAAAAAATTAGAAGAGTTAGGAATTGGTAGACCTTCAACTTACGCAAGTATAATTTCAACAATAGCAAATAGAGGTTATGCAGAAATAGTTAATAAAAGATTTTTCCCAACTGACAGAGGTAAATTAATTTCTGCGTTTTTAGAAAAATTATTTTCAAAGTATGTGGATTATAACTTCACAGCTGGACTAGAGGATCAGCTAGATGAAATAACTTCTGGAAATGAAAGTTGGTTAAAAGTCTTAGAAATGTTTTGGAAAGATTTTAGTAGCAATGTTTCAGAGGTAAAAGAAAAAAGAACCAGAGAGGTTTTAGATCTTTTAAATGAAAGTTTGGGAGCATTGATATTTGATACTGATAAGCAAGGAAATATAGTTAGAAAATGTCAATTATGTGACACAGGTTCCCTTAGTTTAAAAAATAGTTTTAGAGGAGGTGCGTTTATTGGGTGTTCAAATTATCCTGAATGTAAATTTACAAGACCATTATCAAAAACCAAAGCTGCTGCTCAGTCACAATTAGCAGAACCAAAATTCCTAGGAAAACACGAAAATGGAAATGATATTTTTTTAAAAAATGGGAGATTTGGTCCTTATCTTCAGTATGAGAAAGTTCTTGAAAAAAATATTGAAGAAGAAAAACCTAAAAAAAGAAAAAAAATTAAAAAAAAGAAACCTGAAGTAAATGAACTATTGAAAAATGTATCTATTCCAAAAGGAATTGAATTAGAAAGTATTGATTTAGATAAAGCAAAATTTTTATGTTCGCTTCCTAAATCATTGGGCATCAATCCTGAAAATCAAAAAGAAATCACTTTGAACACTGGTAGATTTGGACCATATTTAAAATGTGAAAATAAATCAGCTAGAATAGAAAATGTAGAAGAAATTTTTTCTATAGGATTAAATAGAGCAATTACACTCATTGCTGAGGCAAAACCTGGAAGAATTTCTTCTTCAATTATAAAAGACTTGGGCGAGCATCCTGAAGATAAAAAGCCAGTCCGAATCATGAAAGGTCAATATGGACCGTATATTAAATACAAATCTCTAAATGCAACAATACCAGAGGAAAAAGACCCGGTAGAACTAACAATGGAAGAAGCTCTTATACTAATTGAGAAAAGAAGAGAATACGATAAGAATAAAAAATCAAAAGGAAAGAAAAAAAAATGAAAAAAATATTAATTATCATAACAGTTTACATAATAAATACTATGCCAGTATTAGCTGAAAAAAATGATTGCTCTGAAATGAAAAAGCTTTCAAAAGAGTACTTAACTTGTACAGCTAAAAACATTAAAGCTGCTGCTAATAAGAAAAATAAACAAATTAAAGAAGGTTCTGCGAAAAAAACTGAGCAAATAACCGAGGGTACAAAAAAAATTATCAATAATGTAAAGAATAAAATTAAAAAAAAAGAATAACCCATGAGCTTTGAGAAAAAAATTCAAGAACTAAAAATTAAACTTCCTGAAGCTAAACCCCCAGTAGGCTCTTATGTTGCTACAAAAATTACAGGAAATCTTTTATTTATATCTGGTCAAATCTCAATAGCAGAAAATGGTGAGCTAATAAAAGGTAAAATTGGAAAAGAATTATCAACAGAACAAGGATATGATGCTGCCAAAAGATGTGGATTAAGTATTGTTGCTCAGGCAAAAGTAGCATGTAATGGTGATTTATCTAAAATTAAATCATGTATAAAATTAACAGGTTTTGTTAATTCAACAGAAGATTTTACTGAACAACCAAAAGTAATTAACGGTGCTTCAGATTTAATTGCTAAAATATTTGGTGATGCCGGAATGCACACTAGAGCTGCAGTAAGCACAAATAGTTTGCCTTTGGGTGTATCTGTTGAAGTAGATGCAATTTTTGAATTAAATTAAATTATCTTCCAATACTAAAGTAATTTATTTTTAATTTTTTCATTTTTAAAGGAGAATAAAGATTTCTCATATCATAAATTTTAAAATTATTTTTTTTAATTAAATTTTTAAAATTTAATAATTTAAAATCATTCCATTCTGTATGTAAAACAACTAAATCTGCTTTCAAACATGCTGATGAAATATTTTTACAATACTCTACATTTTTTAATTTTTTGAATTCATTTTTTTCTCCAGAAGGGTCGTAATATTTGATTTTACATTTTTTTTTATTTAAATATTTAATCATTGGTATACTTGATGCTTCACGCATATCATCTGTATTAGGTTTAAATGTAACACCTAAAAATGTGACAATCTTATTTTTAAGATTACCATTTAAAATTTTTTCAACTTTTTTAGTTAGCAAACTTCTTCTTTTATCATTTGAATTAACTACACTTTTTACAATTGACAAATCAGTTTTAAATTTTTTACCAGTATCAATTAAGGCTCGTGTATCTTTAGGAAAACAAGATCCACCATATGCAGGTCCAGCCCTAAGGAATCTGTCACCAATACGCTGATCTGATCCCATGCCCATAGAAATATCTTTAACATCAACATCAGTTTTTTCACATAAATTAGCAATTTCATTTATAAATGAAATTTTAGTTGCTAAGAAAGCATTTGAAGCATATTTGATTAACTCTGCTCCTCTTCTTGATGTGCTATAAAATCTACTATTTTTTTTTATAATTGGTAAATAAAGAGATCTTAATATCCTATTAGCTTTCTTACTATTAGTGCCTACTATTACTCTATCGGGATAAATAAAATCTCTAATTGCCTCACCTTCTCTTAAAAATTCTGGATTTGAAACAACATCAACTAATTTTTTATTTTTTAAATTATACAAAATTTTTTCAATTTGGTCTCCAGTTGTTACAGGTACTGTAGATTTAGTAATAATAATTTTGTATTTTGATATTATTTTTTTTAATTCATGCGCAACATTAAATACATATTTTAGATTGGCTGAATTACTATTTTTTTTAGTTGGTGTTCCTACGCAAATGAATATGATGTCTGAATTTATTACAGCTTTTTTTAAATCAGTTGTAAAAATTAATCTTTTTTGTTTATGGTTTTTTTTTAAAATTTCTTCTAAACCTGGTTCGTAAATTGGTACAATGCCTTTGTTTAAAGAATTTATTTTGTTTTTATCTTTATCAACACAATATACAATATTACCTACATCAGAAAAACAGACTCCACTAACTAATCCAACATAACCAGTTCCTATCATACATAATTTCATATTTTTCCAATTATTTTATTTGAATTAATAAAACCATTCATAGTTCCACAATCTAAATATTTACCTTTAAAATTATGGGCAATAAATTTATCACCACTTTGAATTAATGATTGAATTGAGTCTGTAATATGAATTTCACCATTATTACCTGATTTTTGTTTTAAAAGTTTCTCAAATATTCTCTTTGGAAGTATATATCTTCCAATTACAGCTTTGTTTGATGGTGCGTTTTTTATTGATGGTTTTTCAACCACACTCCTTATCAAAAAATTATTTTTTGAAATTTTTTTACTTAAATTATAAATACCCCATCTAGAAACAGTTTTTTTTTTTACATTCATGCTTGCCATAACACATGAATTATATTTATTATGTATTTTAATCATTGATTTTGAACAATTTTGCTTAATAATTAAGTCATCTGGCAATAACATTAAAAAATATTTATCTTTTATTAACTTTTTAGTTTTTAATACAGCATCTCCTGTTCCTCTTGGATTGTTTTGATAAACAAATTTTATCATTTTTTTAAATTTTAAAATTTTTTTATACTCTTTGATTATCCTTGGGTCTTTTTTTTTTTTAATTATTTTTTTATAGAATTTGTCATTATAAAAATAATTTTTTATCATTATTTTTTTTTTAGAAATAATAAAAATTACTTCTTTAATACCTGCATCAATGCATTCTTGAAGTATATACTCTATACTTGGTTTGCCATTAATTGGTAAAAGTTCTTTAGCAAATACACTAGTGAGTGGTAATAATCTTGTACCAAGTCCAGCCAATGGAATAATAGCTTGTTTAATCATGTAAATGTTTTACTTATTAAATATTTTTATACAAATGAAAATTTTATTAAATAATAAATCATTATTTAAATCATTAAGGCCATTTAAAGACATTGGCTTTGTTCCAACTATGGGTGGTATCCATAAAGGTCATTTATCACTTATTAATAGATCGAATCATAATAATAAAAAAACAATTGTTAGTATTTTTATTAATCCAAAACAATTTAATAATAAAAAAGACCTAAAAACTTATCCTTCAAATTTAAAAAAAGATTTATCTATTTTAAAAAAAACTAAAAAGGTTGATTTTGTTTATGTCCCAACTTTTAAAGACGTTTTTGATAACAAAAAAAAATCAAAAATAAATATTAAAAAGAATGATAAAATTTTATGTGCTAAATTCAGAAAAGGTCATTTTGAAGGTGTTTTAGACGTAATGGATAGATTAACAAAATTAATTAATCCTAAAAAAATTTATATGGGTAAGAAGGATTATCAGCAATTTTATTTAGTTAAAAATTTCCTAGAAAACAGATATAAAATTAAAGTTATTGGATGCAAAACTATAAGGAATAAAAATAAAGTAGCTTTATCATCAAGAAACTATTTATTAAAAAAGGATGAATTAAGAATAGCCAGTGAAGTATCTAAAAAAATTATTCATCTAAAAAAAAAATTAAAAGTAAAAAAAAACATTAAAAATTTTTTATTTTTAAATAAACTAAAAATTCAAAATCTTTTGAAAATAAAAATTGAATATTTGGAGCTAAGAAATATAAATGATTTAAAAATTTCAAATTCATTAAGTAATTCGAAATTATTTTTAGCTTACTATATCGGTAAAGTAAGATTAATAGATAATTATTAATTATAAAAAATAAGCACCAACACCTAAAAAAGAAACAAAACCTATTACATCTGTAATTGTTGTTACAAAAACACTTGAAGCAATTGCGGGATCAATATTCATTTTTTTTAATGTGAAAGGAACTAATATTCCAAATAATCCAGCAATAATCATCGTCAATATCATAGAAATAGATATTATAATTGATAAAATATTATCTTGAAACCAAATTTGAACTATTAATGCACTTATTGCTGCAAAAATAATTCCATTCAAAATACCTATTGCAAATTCTTTAGTAACATTTGATGAAAAATTATTTTTTGTTAAATCGTTAGTTGCAATTGTACGAACAGTAACTGCTAAAGTCTGCATACCTGCATTGCCACCCATAGAAGCTACGATTGGCATTAAAAAAGCCAATACAACCATTTGTTCTATAGTTGCACCAAATAAACTAATACACCAGGTTGCTAAAAAAGCTGTAAATAAGTTTAATAAAAGCCAATTAAATCTTCTTTTTGTTTTTGTAATTACACCATCTGTGATTTCTTCATCACCAACACCAGCTAATCTTAAAGCATCTTCTTCAGCTTCTTCTTTTAAAACAGTCAGAACATCATCATTCATGATCATGCCAACAAGTTTATTATTTTTGTCAATTACTGCTGCGGAATTTAAATTATAATTTTCAAATAAGTTAGCTACTTCTTCTTTATCCATATCAACAGGTATTAATAATTGTGACTCTGACATTATAGAAAGCATTTTTGTTTCTCTAGATGTTGTTAAAACCCGAGATGATGGAACAGTTCCAATTGGTTTAAATTCTTCATTTACAATAAAGATTTCTAAAAATTCTTCAGGTAAATCTTTATTTTCTCTTAAATAATCAATTGTTTGACCTACTGACCAATTACTTGGTATAGCAGTAAATTCACGCTGCATAAGTCTAGCGGCTGTATCTTCTGGATAACTTAAACTTTCAAGTAAAGCAAAACGATCTTTTGGTGGTAATGCACTTAAAACATTATTTTTATCTTTTTCAGGTACATTCTCTAATATTGAAATTGCATCATCAGACTCTAAATTAGTTAAAATTGTAACTATTGATTCTGATGATAAATAAGCAATAATTTCTGATTGAATTGATTCATTAAGCTCGATAAAAACGTCTGGGTCAATATTAAAATTATTAAGTTTTATTAAACTTTCTCTATCATTTTGATTTAAGTGTTCAATTATATCTGCTGCATCTGCTGGATGCATCTCTTTAAAAGAATTTGTTATAAATTGAGCGTCATTATTAGCAATTTTTGACGTAACAACTTTGATATATTCTTTATTAAACTCAAAATTAACTTTTTTATCTTTTGTTTTTTTAGTTAAAGACATAAATCTACCTATAATTTAGATTTGCACTATTAATACATAATAAAGATAATACAATTTATAAATGAATATAGAGATCAAAAAGTCAATAAAACCAGTAAATTATTTTGATGCGATCAATCTAATGGAAGCAAGATTGCAGCAAATATTAGATAAAAAAGAAAAACAGCTCATTTGGACTCTAAAGCATAATAAAATTTATACTGCTGGAACAAGTTTTAATAAAAATGAAATAATTGATAAATCAATAAAAATTATTGAAACTAATCGTGGTGGAAAAATTACTTGTCACGCACCAGGACAATTGGTTTGTTATTTTGTCCTAGATTTGAGAAATAAGAAAGATATTAGAAAATTTATAACAGTTATAGAAAAAACTATAATTAAGACTTTAAAATCATTTAAAATTATAACGTTTGCAGATAAAAATAATATTGGTATTTGGCATAAAAAAAATAATGAAATCAAAAAAGTTGCAGCTATAGGTATAAGAGTTAGAAAATGGATAGCATATCATGGTTTTTCAATTAATATAAACAATAACCTAAAACAATATGAAAAAATAATACCCTGCGGTATATCTGACAAAGGAGTAACTAATTTAAAAACTATTTTAGATCAAGATTATTCAAAATTAGAAAAAAAAATTACTGAAAACTTTATTTTAAATTTAAAAAATTAAGTCTTTTTATTTTAAGTAAACTTTTAAAATAAGTTGGTAATAATGCTGTATAAGTATGTTTAATATCATTGATTATAAATTTAATTTGATATGAATGAAGCATTAATTCTTTATTTAGACCTTTGTTAAATTTTGATAATTTATATTTTTTATCACCAAAAATTGAGTGTCCAACAGCATATAATTGTTTTCTAAGCTGATGTTTTCGTCCTGTAATAGGTTTTAATTCAACCAAACTAGCTTCTGAGTTTTTATCAATAACTCTAAATATAGTTTTAGCTTTTTCTATAATTTTTTTATTTCCATCATATCTAATTAAATCATCATTCCATTCTCCAGAATTTTTATTTATTTCACCGTGACAAATAGCTAAATAGGTTTTGTGTACTCTACGCAATCTAAATAATGAAGTTAATAGTTGAGCACTTTCTCTTGTTTTAGCCATAATAAAAACACCAGAAGTTTCTTTATCTAATCTATGAACAGAATAAGGTTTTGTTTTATTGAAAATTTCACTTTTAGCAAATATGTCTACAAGATTTTTTTTTGATTTAGTTCCACCTTGAACTGAAATACCAGAACTTTTGTTTATAACTATAAATTTTTCATTATTTTCAATTATTTGTTCTTCATTAGATTTAACAATTTCTTTTGAAGGTAAAAATTTTGTTTTCTTCTGGACAAAGTTTTCTTTAAAATTCAAATCAAAAAAATTTATTACATCATTAGTCTTGATCTTTTGTGAACTTTTTGTTTTCTTTTTATTTAATTTTATTTTTCCAAATCTTAAATATTTTTCTATTAAACTTTGCGGTATTTTTCCTAAAGTTAATCTAATCCAACGATCTAATCGCATATCATTACACGTCGTATCAACGATGTAAGATTTTTTCATGCTTAAGAATTATGCTGTTGCTTGTTTTTTTTCTTCAGTTTTAGGTGTTTCTTTTAAAGTATCTTTTTTCTTTTTATCCACTCTTCTTGCTTCAACATCTCTATCTACAAATTCAATAATTGCCATTGGAGCATTATCACCATATCTAAATCCAGCTTTAATTATTCTGGTATAACCACCACTTCTTTTTTCATATCTTTTTGACAGAGTTTTTTTAACTTTATTTGCGGATTTAATATCTTGTAATTGTGAAACAAGTGATTTTGTTGTTTGTAATGTTGCTTTTTTACCAAGAGTTATAATTTTATCAGCTTGTGGCTTTAAAAATTTAGCCTTTGGAAGTGTTGTTTTTATTTGTTCATATTTAATTAAAGAATTTAACATATTCTTTAACAATGCTTTTCTATGTTCAGAAGTTCTATTTAACTTTTTATTTGACATTCCATGTCTCATTAGATTGCTTCCTCTAATTTTTTTGACATCTCTGCTATATTATCTGGTGGCCAATTTGGAATTTCCATTCCCAAATAAAGTGACATACCAGTTAAAACTTCTTTTATTTCATTTAAAGATTTTCTACCAAAATTTGGTGTTCTTAGCATTTCACCTTCAGATTTTTGAACTAAATCTCCAATATAAATTATATTATCATTTTTAAGGCAATTCATTGACCTTACAGATAATTCTAACTCATCTACTTTTCTTAACAAATTTTTATTAAATTCTGGTTCACTAGAAACTTCTTTTACAGGAACTTCTACTGGTTCATCAAAATTAATAAACATTTTCAATTGATCTTGGAATATTCTTGCAGAATAAGCTACCGCATCTTCGGCTGATATAGAGCCATTAGTTTCGACATCCATTGTTAATTTATCATAGTCCAATGCTTTACCTTCTCTAGCTGTACTGATTGAATAAGAAACTTTTTTTACAGGGCTGTATAGTGAGTCAATTGCTATTAAACCTAATGGTGGTTCTTCTGGTTTGTTTAGTTCAGCTGGAACATAACCTTTTCCAGTATTAATATTCATTTCCATATGAAAATTTGTATTTTCATCAAGATTACAGATAACTAATTCAGGATTCAATATCTCAACATCTGGTACTGAAGTTATGTCGGATGCTTTGATTTCACCTGGACCTTTCACATCTAAAACTAACTTTTTTGTAGCTTCTGAATTACATTTTAATGCTAAGGATTTAACATTTAAAACTATATCTGTAACATCTTCTCTTACACCTTTTATAGATGTAAATTCATGTAATACTCCATCAATTTGTAAAGAAGTAACAGCAGCACCTCTTATAGAAGATAATAGAATTCTTCTTAATGAATTGCCCAATGTTAAACCATAGCCTTTTTCAAGTGGCTCAGCGATTATTGTTGCACGAGTTAGATCATCGCTAATTTTTACATCTAATTTAGCTGGTTTAATTAGTGACTTCCAATTTTTTACATTTACATTTTCAGTTTCCATTAAACTCTCCTTTTTTTTGGCGGTCTAGTTCCATTGTGTGGCATAGGTGTTGTGTCTTTAATTGATAAAATTTTAAATCCTCTAGCTTGTAAGGCTCTTAAAGCTGTTTCACGGCCTGAGCCTGGTCCTTTTACTTCAACTGATAAAGTTTTCATTCCAAATTCTAAGGCTTTTGAAGCCGCAGCATCAGCTGCGATTTGAGCAGCATAAGGTGTAGATTTTCTTGAACCTTTAAAACCTTTTTGACCTGCTGATGCCCAAGAAATTACATTTCCACTTGTATCGGCAATCGAAATAATTGTGTTATTAAATGTAGACTGAACATAAGCTATACCATTTAAAATATTTTTTTTTGTTTTTTTCTTTTTTGAATATGAACTTTTATTAATCTTTTTAGAGGGTTTTTCTAATTTATCATCTTTATTATCAACTTTATCACTTTTGATCATGGTTATTTTTTAGTTGGTGTTAATTTTTTTCCTGCAATAGCTATAGCCTTACCTTTTCTTGTTCTTGCATTGCATCTTGTTCTTTGACCTCTTACTGGTAATTTTTTTCTATGCCTTGTTCCTCTATAACAAGCAAGGTCAATTAGTCTCTTAATACTTAGTGAGTAATCTCTTCTTAGATCACCTTCTACTTTAAAATTTTGATCGATGTATTCTCTTATTTTTAAAATTTCATCATCTGTAAGTTCATTAATTCTTTTTTCTCTAGGTATTTCTAAAGATGAACAAATTTGTTTTGAGAACTTATCACCAATACCATAGATATAAGTCAAACCTATTTGAACAAGTTTATTTTGTGGGATATTGATACCTGCGATACGAGCCATAATTTTAGTGATAAATTGTGCCTTTTATATAATAAGATTAATCAAAGTCAACGTCTTAAACATTGATAAAAGTCTCTATTTTTCTTGTTATTTCATCAATTTTAAGACTTCCGTCTATCTCATGAAAATTTGGATTTTTAGAATAGAAATCTAAGACAGGTTTGGTTGTTTCCATATAAGTATCGTATCTTTTAAGAATAGTATTTAAGTCATCATCAGATCTTTTTTCTATAATTTTTCTTTTCTCAATTCTTTTAATTATTGTATCTTTATCTACATTAAGAAAAAAAATATAATCTATTTTTTGGTCTGAACTTTCTAATAAAAAATCTAAATTTTTAGCCTGACTTAGAGATCTAGGATATCCATCAAATATTAATTTATTTTTTTTTTCAGGATCAAATATACAATTTTCTATAAGTTTATTTACAATTTCATCATTTACAAATTTCCCATCATTCATATTATTAATTATCCTTTTACCTATCTCTGAATCTTTTGTTATTTCATCTCTTAACATGTCTCCAGTTGATATTTGAAAACCATTGAATTTTTTTAATAAATATTTAGCCTGAGTACCTTTTCCAGCACCAGGTGGACCAAATATAATAATATTCACTTATTTACCAAATTTAGTTTTTTTAATTAGCTGTTCGTATTGTGAACTCATCATTCTTGTTTGAATTTGAGTTACTGTATCAATAGCAACAACTACAACAATTAAAATTGATGTTCCGCCCAAATAAAATGGAATAGGATAGTTTGCAATTAAAAATTCTGGCATTAAACAAACTAATGTTAAATATAAAGCACCAATGGTTGTTAACTTTGTTAAAATATTTTCTATGTATAAAGCTGTACTTTCACCAGGTCTAATTCCTGGAACAAATCCACCGTATTTTCTTAAATTGTCAGCTGTCTCCTTAGGATTAAAAGTTATAGAAGTATAAAAAAAAGTAAAAAATATTATACCTGATGCATATAACAACATATAAAGTGGCTGCCCTTGAGTAAAAAATGAACTTAAATTTAAAAAAGTTTCATTATCTGAAAATGAAAAATTTGAAAAAGTTACTGGTAATAACAAAAGTGCCGATGCAAAAATTGCAGGTATAACGCCGGCTTGATTAATTTTTAATGGTAAATGAGATGACTCTCCACCATACATTTTATTACCCATTTGCCTTTTAGGATAATTGATTAATATTTTTCTAAGTGCTCTTTCCATAAATACTATAAATAATATTGTAAGGATCAATAATATAAATATAGCCAAAATCATAAATGTTGATACAGCTCCAGTTCTTCCTAATTCAAAAGTTGTTACTAATGCCCTTGGAATTTCTGCAACAATACCTGCAAAAATTATTAATGATATTCCATTACCAATTCCTCTTTGTGTGATTTGTTCACCCAACCACATTAAAAAAAGTGTACCAGCAACAATAGTTGTTACAGTAGTAATTTTAAAAAAAGCACCAGGATTGATAACTAAATCAGCTGATGATTCTAGCCCAACCGAAAGACCGTATCCTTGAACTGTAGCTAATAATACTGTTCCGTACCTCGTAATTTGAGTAATTTTAGCTCTACCTTGTTCTCCTTGAGCTTTTAAATTTTTAAAATAATCAGAAGTACCTGTTAAAAGCTGAACTATAATTGACGAGGAAATATAAGGCATTATTCCAAGCGCAAATATTGCCATTCTACTAACAGCACCACCTGCAAAAACATTGAACATTCCTAGCAAACCCTTTTGATTGCCCTCCATAACAGATTTTAATTGTTCTGGGTCTATTCCAGGCAGCGGTACAAATGTCCCAAATCTATATATAGCTAGAATAAATATAGTGAATATTATTCTATTTTTTAAATCATTTGTGGATGTTGAGGCACTCATTTAAATAATTATTTTTTTAATTGAATAGATCCGCCAATTTTTTCCAGTTTTTCTATTGCTGATTTCGAAGCTAAATCTGCTTCAATGTTAATCTTATTTTTAACTTCACCAGTTCCAAGTATTTTTAATTTTTTTGAATTTTTATTAATTAATTTTAATTTTTTTAGTAAATCTGAATTAAGAACTTCATTTGGATTAATATTTTTTTTATCTATATATGATTGAATTTTTTCTAAATTTAGAATTGTAATTTTATCTTTACTAATAGAGTTAAAACCTCTTTTTGGTAATCTTCTATATAGAGGCATTTGACCGCCTTCAAAACTTTTAATTGCTACACCTGATCTTGATTTTTGACCTTTAACACCTCTACCAGATGTTTTTCCTTTTCCAGAACCTATACCTCTACCAACTCTCATTTTAGGTTTATTAATTTTTTCTCTATTATTTAAAGTAATCATTATCCTCTTTTTTCTATTATTTCAGAAATCTTTTTATTTCTAATTATTGATATTTGTTTAGGTGAATTTTGTTTCATTAAAGCTTTCATTGTAGCTCTAATTACATTATGGGCATTAGAAGTGCCCATAGATTTAGCAACAATATCTTTAACACCTAAAACCTCACAAACTGCTCTAACAGGACCTCCTGCAATAATTCCTGTTCCTTTAGAGGCAGATCTTAAGACTATTCTACCTGATCCATCTTTTGCTTTAACATCGTGATAAATTGTTCTTCCTTCTCTTAAAGGAATATGTGTTAGCTTTCTTCTAGCCATTTCATTAGCCTTCTTTATTGCATCTGGAACTTGTTTAGCTTTAGCATGAGCTATACCAATTTTTCCCGCTTGGTTTCCAACTACGACTAGAGCAGAAAAACCAAATCTTCTTCCACCTTTTACAACTTTAGTAATACGATTTATGTGTACTAATTTTTCTAAAATATCATCAGTTTTTTTATCTTTAATATTTTCCATATTTAAAATTCCATTCCATTTTCACGTAAAGTTTCAGCAAAAATTTTAATTCTACCATGATATCTATAACTTCCTCTATCAAAGAATATTTTAGTTATATTTTTCTCATGAGCCTTTTTAGCAAGTCTAGCAGCAACAATTTTAGATAATTCAGTTTTATTAACTTTATCACTACTACGAAGATCTTTTTCAACTGATGACGCTGATAACAATGTTATTTTTTTAATATCATCAATTATTTGTGCTGAAATATTTTTAGAAGATCTAGAAATACTTAATCTATATCTATCTTTAGATGCAACTCTTTTTACTTTATTACTAACTCTAAATCTTTTTCTATTACTAGTATTTAATTTCATTATTTTTTCTTTCCTTCTTTTTTAAGAACATACTGACCTTTTTCTCTAATTCCTTTTCCTTTGTATGGCTCGATTTTTCTAAGCGTTTTAAGTTTTGAGACTATTGCTCCAACTAATTGTTTGTCAGAGCCAGTTATTTTTAAAGTAGTTTGTTTTTCGACTAAAACTTTAATTCCTTCAGGAATATCAAAATTAATATCGTGACTATAACCAAGTTGAAGATTTAATTGATTTCCTTTTACTGCAGCTCTGTAACCTACACCAACGAGTTCTAATGTTTTTTCATAACCTGTACTAGATCCTATAACTGCGTTATTAATTAAACTTCTATTCATGCCCCATAATCTTTTTGAATTTTGATCAACCTTTTTTGGCTTAATTGAAATTTCTTTACCTTCTTTAATATCTAAACTAAACATATCTAAATCAATATTAATTGACTTTTTTCCAAGCGGTCCTTCAATATTAATAATGTTACCTGCTAAAAAAACTTTAACTTTTTCGGGAATTGAAATATTTATTTTACCTATTTTAGACATTAAAATACCTTACAAATTATTTCGCCACCAATACGTTGTTTTCTAGCATCTATGTCTGTCATAACTCCTTTTGGTGTTGATACGATAGCTATTCCAAGACCATTATTAATTTTCGGTAAACTTTCAGCGCTAGAAAAAATTCTTCTACCTGGTTTTGATACACGTTCAAATGCACTAATTACTGGATTTCCAGAGTGATATTTCAATTCTAATGACAAAATTGTTTTATTATTTTCAGTATTAATTTTAAAATCTTTAATAAATCCCTCATTTTTAAGTATATCAGCAATTTTAGTTTTAAAATTTGAAGATGGTAATTCAACTTTTTTATGATTTCTTGCTTGAGCGTTTTTAACTCTTGCTATCATATCTCCAATTGGGTCACTTAAACTCATAATTTTCCTTTCTACCAGCTTGATTTAACTAAGCCAGGTATCTTTCCTTGTAATCCTAATTGCCTTAAAGCAATTCTAGAAATTTTTAATTTTCTGTAGACCCCATGTGGTCTTCCAGTAATCTCACATCTATTCATAACTCTAGTTTTAGATGAATTTCTTGGCAATTTTGATAGTTTTTGTTGCGCTTTAAATCTTTCTTCTAATGGAATTTTTTTATCCATAATAATTTTTTTTAGAGCTTGTCTCTTTTTATAAAGTCTATTAGATAATTTAATTCGACTCTTGTTCTTGTTGACTGCGCTTAACTTTGCCATATCTAGTTGTCTCCTTTTTTAATAAATGGAAAATTCATTTTTTCTAATAAAGCAAAACTATGCTCTTTATTAATAGTCTTTATTACAATTATAATGTCTATTCCTCTTACTTTATCTGCTCTATCAAAACTTACTTCGGGGAATATAATGTGTTCTTTAATACCAAACGAATAGTTTCCAAACTTATCAAATCCTTTAGGAGATAATCCTCTAAAATCTTTAATTCTTGGTAAAGCAATATTTACAAGTCTATCTAAAAATTCATACATTTTATTTTTTCTTAAAGTAACTTTCAATCCAGCATTAGATCCTTTTCTAGTCTTAAAATTTGCAACTGATTTTTTAAATTTTGTAGTAACAGGTTTTTGTCCGGTAATTTTAGCTAAATCATCTTCACATGACTTTAGTATCTTTGAGTCATTTCCATCAACACCGAGACCCATGTTTAAAACTATTTTCTCTATTCTTGGAGACATATAAATATTTCTAAAACCAAATTGATCTTTTAGAGCAGGCTGGATTTCTTCGCTAAACATTTTTTTTAATCTTGGTGTCATTATTTTTTAACCTTTGTTTTTTTAACTGCTTTTTCGTCAATCAACTTTAAATTTGATAAATGTATAAAACTTTCTTTAGATATAATTCCACCTTTTTTTTCTTTTGTAGTTTTTACATGTTTTTTAACCATATTTATCTCTTTAACTTTAGCTCTATTGTTAAGTCTATCAATTTCAATTACTTCACCTTCTTTTTTTTTATCTTTACCAATTAAAACTTTTACTTTTAATCCCTTCTTAATCATTTTTATAAAACCTCCGGGGCTAATGAAATAATTTTCATTTGTCCTCTGCTTCTAAGTTCTCTAGTAACTGGACCAAAAATTCTAGTACCAACTGGTTCGCCTTTATCATCAACAAGCACTGCTGCATTATTATCAAATTTTACTTTTGAACCGTCATTTCTATGAATTCCTTTTTTAACTCTAACAACAACGGCTTTATGTACTGTACCTTTTTTAACTTTACCTTTGGGTATAGCTTCCTTTACAGCTATTACTATAGTATCACCAATACTTGCGTATCTCCTTTTTGATCCTCCAAGTACCTTTATACATTCAATTTTTTTAGCACCTGTATTATCAGCAACTTGTAATTCTGTTTGTACACCAATCATTATTTTAAATTCTCCATTACTTGAAATTTTTTGTTTTTAGAAAATGGTTTGCTTTCAATAATTGAAACTTTATCGCCTGTTTTAAATTTATTATTTTCATCGTGGGCATTATAATTTTTTCTAACTTTGATCACTTTTTTAAGTACCGGATGTGAGTATTTTCTTTCTACCATAACAGTAATTGTTTTGTTTGGCTTATCACTAATTACTACTCCAGTTAAAATTTTTTTAGGCATTAATTTTTCCTTTTAATATAGTTTTTAATCTTGCTATTGTTTTTTTAGTTTCAGTAATCTTTGATGGATTGGTTATTTGAGAATTAATTTTTTGAAATCTAAAATTAAAAAGATCTTTCTTCAATTTATCTATATTTTTTAAAGCTTCGTCTTTAGTCAATTTTTTAATTTCTTGTTTTTTCATTTTAAGAATATCTTTTAATAGTTTTAGTTTTAATAGGTAATTTTGCTGATGCTTTGTAAAGTGCTTCTTTAGCTATTTGATCAGAAACACCATCAACCTCAAATAAAATTCTCCCAGGTTTTACTCTACATGCAAAAAATTCAGGACTTCCTTTACCTTTACCCATTCTTACCTCAATTGGTTTTTTTGAAACAGGTACATTCGGAAAAATTCTTGTCCAAACTCTACCCTGTCTCTTCATATGTCTTGTTAACGCTACTCTGGCTGCTTCTATTTGTTTTCCAGTTATTCTATCTGGTTGTAATGCTTTAAGAGCAAACGAACCATAGTTAATAGTACTAGCACGCGTTGCATTTCCGTGTATTCTACCTTTGTGTGCCTTTCTCCATTTTGTTCTTACTGGTTGAAGCATTATTCTTTGCCCTCTTTTTCTTTAACTTTGTTTGTTTCTTGACTAAATTCTTTTGCAAAAACTTCTCCTTTATATATCCAAACTTTAATTCCTATAATTCCATAAGTAGTTAGAGCTTCAGCTTCAGCATAATCGATATCAGCTCTTAATGTGTGTGATGGGATGCTGCCATCTCTTAGCCATTCAGTTCTGGCAATTTCATTTCCACCTAATCTTCCGCTAATTGAAACTTTAATTCCTTTAGCTCCTAGTCTAATACATGATTGCATAGCTCTTTTCATTGCTCTTCTATATGATATTCTTTTTACTAGTTGTTGAGCTATATTTTCGGCAACTAAATAAGCATTAGTCTCAGGTTTTTTAACTTCTTTAATATTTAATGTAACTTCATTGGTTGTAAATTTAGATACTTGATTTTTAATTTTATCAATATCACTTCCTTTTTTACCTATAACAAAACCAGGTCTAGATGTGTATATCGTTACAAAACACTTGTTTGCAGTTCTTTCGATCATAACTTTTGAGACACCTGAGTTAACTACATTTTTTTTGATGTATTCTCTTATTTTAAAATCTTCAATTAAATAATTTCCAAAATCTTTTTTCTTAGCATACCAAACAGAGTCCCATCCTCTATTTACACCTAATCTAAAACCTACAGGATTAACTTTTTGCCCCATGACTCTCCATTTTTTTAATTTCTGATAATATAATAGTAACACTTGAATAAGGTTTTAAGATTGGTGCAGCTCTTCCTTTTGCTCTTGCTCTAAATCTTTTCATCATAATTTTTTTTCCACAGTATGCTTCTTTAACAATTAGCTTATCAATATCATATTGAAAATTGTTTTCAGCATTTGCTACAGCAGAATTTATTGTTTTTCTAATATCTTTAGTAATCCTTTTTTCTGAAAATTGTAAATCTCTGATAGCAACATCAACTTTTTTTCCTACAATAGATTTTAATATTGGGTTAAGCTTCCTAACGCTTGATCTAATATTATTGTTAATAGATTTAACTATTTTATTGTTTTCTATTCTTTTTTTTTTACTCATAATTATTACTTTTTATCCGTTGTTTCAGGTTTAGCTTTTTTATCTGCTGGTGTATGACCAAAAAAAGTTCTCGTGGGTGCAAATTCACCTAGCTTATGACCAACCATATCTTCTGATACGGTTATAGGTATAAATTTTTTACCATTATAAATCTGAAAACTTACTCCAACAAAATCTGGAAGAATTGTAGATTTTCTTGACCAGGTTCTAATAGGTTTCTTTTTCGGGTCATCTTTATATTTATCAACCTTTTTCATTAAACTCTCTTCAACAAAAGGACCTTTCCATACAGCTCTTGCCATTACTTTGTATCCTTCCTTTTGTTTCTTCTTTTAACAATAAATTTGTCTGTTCTTTTATTATCTCTAGTTTTTAATCCTTTAGCTGATTGACCAGTAGGAGAAACTGGATGTCTACCTCCAGCAGATTTACCTTCACCTCCACCGTGTGGATGATCCACTGGATTTTTTACTACTCCTCTAGTATGAGGTCTTCTACCTAACCATCTTGATCTTCCGGCCTTACCGATTTTGATATTTTTTTGATCTGGATTGCTTAAAACTCCTATTGATGCCATTGCTCTTGAATCTATTTTTCTAACTTCTCCTGAAGCCAATTTAATCAAACTATAATTTCCATCCAATCCGGTTATAGTTACAGATGAGCCTGCAGATCTTGCAATTTTACCACCGCCTCCAGGCTGGATTTCAACATTATGAATGTTTATTCCAACAGGAATATCTTGTAATGGCATACAATTACCAACTTTTATTTCTTTTTTGACTCCATTTTCTATCTCGTCCCCAACATTAATTTTTTGTGGCGCTAAATAATAAGCATGTTTTCCATCTTCAAACTTTACAAGCATTATGTAACAAGATCTATTTGGGTCATATTCTATTCTTTCTACTGATGCTTTCATGTCAAATTTTTTACGATAAAAATCTACATGTCTGTACATTTTTTTATGACCTCCAGCTCTATTTATGGATGTAATATGACCATTATTATTTCTACCTTTCATAGATTTTTTTGCAGATACAAGAGATTTAAAAGGTTTTCCTTTCCATAAATTAGTTCTATCAACTAAAATAGTTCCTCTAGTAGATTTTGTGTATGGTTTGAAAGTTTTTAATGCCATGTGTTAAATACCAGTAGTCAAATCTATGCTTTGACCTTTTTTTAGAGTTATTATTGCTTTTTTAAAACCAGAAACTTTAACTTTTTTACCTCTAGTAAGTTTAATCCTATTTTGTTTGTTAATAATATTGATCTTAGTCACATTAACTTTAAAAATTTTTTCAATATTTTTTTTTAAATTTTTTTTATTTGCATTTGAAGGTATTTTAAAAACAATTTTATTTAAATCAGACAAATTAGTAGATTTTTCAGTTACAATTGGGGAAAGTATTTTGTCGTATAAATGTATTTTATTCATTTTATGAATATCTCTTTTCTAATTCTTTTACTGAACTTTCAGTAAAAACAATTTTTTTAAATTTAACTATGTCATATGCACTAAAATGATTAACATCTGTAACTTTTACATTTGGAATATTTCTTATGGATTTTTCAATCTTTTCTTTTGAGATCTTATCTAGTATAATTAAAGAACTCGTTATTTCTAATTTTTGAATAATGGTGCTCATTTCTTTTGTCTTTTTAATTTCAGTATTAAAATCACTTAAAATTAATAAGTTTTTATGATTATTTTTTTCAGTAATAAGTGAGGCTATACTTAGTTTTTTTTCACTTTTATTTAATTTTCGTTTCTTATAAGCTAATTCACCTTTTGGGCCATGTGCAACACCTCCACCAACAAAAATTGGTGCTTTTTTACTTGCATGTCTAGCTCCACCAGTTCCTTTTTGAGCATAAATCTTTGATGTTGGACCCTTAACTTCATTTTGTTGTTTAGTTTTTGCGTGTCTACCTTTATAATTTGCATTTGTCTTGTATAATACTCTACTTACAAGTTTGTTATTAATCTTAGCTGAAAAGATTTTATCTAATACTTCAATCGTATCTTTTTTTCCGTTTATATTTATTTTATCTAATTTCATTATTTTTTCTTTTTGTCAGGAGTTTTTTTTGCTTTTTCAGATAAATCAATTTTCTCCATTATTGTCATTTTATTAATATTTTTAACAGATTGTTTCACCATAACTTCAGTATTTTTTGAACCTGGTATAGATCCTTTTAAATATAACAACTCATTTTCTAAATCAGTTTTAACTATTTCTATATTTTGCATTGTTCTAAATTTATCGCCCATATGACCAGCCATTTTTTTTCCTTTAAAAACTTTCCCTGGATCTTGGCTATGTCCTGTTGAACCATGAGCTCTATGTGAAACTGACACTCCATGACTAGCTCTCAAACCAGAAAAATTATGTCTTTTCATTGATCCTGCAAAACCTTTACCTATAGTTTTTGATCTAGTATCAACAAATTTAATATCTTTAAATATTTCTAAACCAAATTCGTTACCTTCTTTATAGACTTCAGTATCTTTAATTCTAAATTCCTTAAGTTTTTTCTTAGCTTCTGTATTTTTTTTAGAAAAGACACCTTTCATTGCTTTTGATAGTTTTGAATTTTTAATTTTTCCATAACCAAGTTGAACTGCTTTATATCCTCTTTTTTCTTCTTCAATTACTTGAATAACTCTAGCTTTTTCAACTTTTAAGACTGTAACAGGTACTAATTGACCAGTTTTATAAAACTCTCTGGTCATTCCAATTTTTTTTCCTAATAATGCTATCTCAGTCATAACTATATTTTAATCTCCACATCTACTCCTGAAGCCAAATCTAGTTTCATTAAAGCTTCTACTGTTTGTGGAGTTGGTTCTATGATATCAATTAATCTTTTGTGTGTTCTTGACTCAAATTGTTCTCTACTTTTTTTATCTATATGAGGAGATCTAAGTACTGTATATTTTTCAATTTTAGTTGGTAAAGGAATAGGGCCTTTGATAATAGCGCCAGTTCTTTTAACTGTATTTACTATTTCCTCTGTTGAAGCATCTAAAATTTTATTGTCGTATGCTCTAAGTTTAATTCTAATATTTTGTTTTTCCATATTACCCTGCAATTTTTTTAGTTACTTCATCTTGAACATTTTGAGGAACTTTTGAATAATGATCAAAAAACATAGAATATTGAGCTCTACCTTGTGACATTGATCTTAAATTATTTATGTATCCAAACATATTAGCTAAAGGAACCATTGCAGTAATTACTGTTGCATTTCCTCTTTGTTCTTGTGTACTTATTTGGCCTCTTCTACTATTTAAATCTCCGATAACATCTCCCATGTAGTCTTCTGGTGTTACTACTTCGACTCTCATAACTGGTTCTAATAATTTTAAGCCACCTTTTGTACAAGCTTCTTTAAAACATGCTCTACTAGCTAATTCAAAAGCTAGCACACTAGAGTCAACGTCATGATGTAATCCATCTAAAATCGTTACTTTATAATCGATCATAGGAAAGCCAGCCAAAATTCCACCATCAGAAATTGTTTCAATACCTTTTTCAACTCCTGGAATAAATTCTTTTGGTATAGCACCACCTTTAATTTTACTTTCAACCTCTCTACCTTTTCCAGGTTCTTGTGGTTCAACAAGTAATTTAACTTTAGCGAATTGGCCTGCACCACCACTTTGTTTTTTGTGTGTATATTCAACTTCAGAAGCTGACTCGATAGTTTCTCTATAAGCTACTTGAGGAGCACCAACATTTGCTTCAACTTTAAATTCTCTTTTCATTCTATCAACGATTATATCTAAATGTAATTCTCCCATACCTTTAATAATTGTTTGTCCAGACTCTTCATCTGAAGTTACTCTAAATGATGGATCTTCTTTTGCTAATCTACCTAAAGCTTCACCCATTTTTTCTTGGTCTGCTTTTGTTTTTGGTTCAACAGCAATTTCAATAACAGGATCTGGAAATTCCATTGGTTCCAGTAAAACTGGATTTTCTTTATCACATAAAGTGTGACCAGTAATTGTATATTTTAATCCTGCTAAGGCAACAATATCACCTGCGTTTGCTTCTTTAATGTCTTCTCTAGAATTTGCATGCATTAATAGCATTCTTCCGACTCTTTCTTCTTTTTCTTTTGATGAATTAAAAACTGCTGTTCCTGTTTTAATTGTACCAGAATATATTCTTATAAAAGTTAATGATCCAACAAATGGATCATTTGCTACTTTAAACGCTAAAGCAGAAAATGGAGTATTATCTTCAAATTTCATTTCCATTTCATCTTCAGTGCCTAATTTAGTTCCTTTAATTGATCCAATATCAATAGGACTAGGTAGATAATTTACTACTGCATCAAGTAATGGTTGCACGCCTTTATTTTTAAATGCTGACCCTGTCAAAATTGGAACAAAACTGAAATTTAAAGTTCCCTTTCTTATACATTTTATTAAATCTTCTTCTTTAATATCCTCACCATTTAAATAAGCTTCCATTAATTTTTCATCTTGCTCGACGGCTGTTTCGATTAATTCAGTTCTATATTTTTGTGAAATTTCTTTTAAATCATCAGGAATTTCCTTGTATTCCCACTCAGCTCCAAGCGCTTCATTTTTCCAAATTTGAGCCTTCATTTTAACCAAATCGACAACTCCTGTTAACGATGCTTCTATACCAATTGGAACTTGCATTACCAAAGGTTTTGAACCAAGTCTGTCTCTTATCATGTCAACACATCTAAAAAAATCTGCACCTGTTCTGTCTAATTTGTTTACAAAACAAATTCTTGGGACTTTATATTTATCAGCTTGCCTCCAAACAGTTTCTGATTGTGGTTCTACACCTGCTACTCCATCAAATACAGCAACAGCGCCGTCTAATACTTTTAGAGATCTTTCAACTTCAATTGTAAAATCTACGTGACCTGGAGTATCAATAATATTAATTCTATGTTCGTTCCAAAAACAAGTTGTTGCAGCTGAAGTTATTGTAATACCTCTTTCTTGCTCTTGCTCCATCCAATCCATAGTGGCAGCGCCATCATGAACTTCACCTATTTTATGGCTTTTTCCAGTATAATATAAAACTCTTTCAGTAGTAGTAGTCTTACCAGCATCTATATGAGCCATAATTCCAATATTTCTATATTTTTCTAATGTATGAGTTCTGGCCATAATTCCTTACCACCTAAAATGTGCAAAAGCCTTATTTGACTCTGCCATCTTATGTACATCCTCTCTTTTTTTAACTGCAGCACCTTTTTTTTCGTAAGCATCGAAAAGTTCATTAAAAATTTTATCTGACATATGCTTATCTTTTCTTTTTCTTGCTGAGTCTACTAGCCATCTAATCGCTAAAGCTTGCGCTCTTTTACTTTTAACTTCTACTGGAACTTGATAAGTCGCACCACCAACTCTTCTTGATCTAACTTCAACAGTAGGTTTGATATTATTTATTGCTTCATTAAAAACATTTATTGGTTCATCTTTTGTTTTTTTTTTAATTTTATCAATCGCATCATAAACAATTTTAGCAGCAACACCCCTCTTACCATCATACATTATATTATTTATAAGCTTAGGAATTATTATGGATTTAAACTTTGGATCTGGAACAACATTTTTTTTAGGTTGAGTTTTTTTTCTAGACATTATTTACCTTTTTTAGTTCCGTATAAAGATCTTCTTTTCTTTCTATTAGCAACACCTTGGGTATCTAGATTTCCTCTTAGAATATGATAACGTACACCTGGTAAATCTTTAACTCTACCACCTCTAATTAAAACAACAGAGTGTTCTTGAAGATTATGACCTTCACCTGGAATATAAGCTGTTACTTCAAAACCGTTTGACAATCTTACCCTAGCGACCTTTCTTAATGCTGAATTAGGTTTTTTGGGAGTAGTGGTATAAACTTTAACGCAAACACCTCTCTTTAAAGGCTGCTTTTGTAATGCTGGCACTTTGTTCCTTGATGCCTGTTTAACTCTTTTTTTCCTTAACAACTGATTTATAGTTGGCATAAATTTTTTAAATTAATTAGTTTAATTTTTAGATGAAAATAACTGACAGGTTATTTTATGGCAGCGTTTAGTACTATTAGCAGGTACTACATTCCAACCAAAAACATCGCCAAATTACTTATTAATATGACTTTGTCAAACTAAAAGTTCAATTATTAAGTGATATTTTTATTGATTTACCGGTGTTTCTGAAGGTTCAGGTGTTTCAATTTTTTCCTGTTCTGCAATAAAATTATTATCGTCCTCAAGAGCTTTTTGGTTCCATTTATTTTTTATACTTCCAGTACCAGCAGGAACTAATCTTCCAACTATTACGTTTTCTTTTAAACCATTCAATGGATCTGTTTTACCTTTAATCGCTGCATCGGTAAGTACTCTGGTAGTTTCTTGAAATGATGCTGCTGAAATAAATGACTCTGTTTGTAAAGAAGCTTTAGTTATACCCATTAATATTCTTTCACCAACTGCAGGGTTTTTTCCTTCAGCAACGAGTTTTTCATTTACATTTTCAAATTTAATTCTTTCAACTATTTCTCCAGGTAAATATTTTGAGTCTCCAGAAACTTTAACTTCAACTTTTTTTAGCATTTGTCTTAAAATTGTCTCAATGTGTTTGTCGTTTATAATTACCCCTTGTAATCTATAAACTTCTTGAACTTGGTTTACAAAATACTCTGTTAATTCCTTAATACCTAATATTCTCAATATATCATGTGGTAAAGGTTGACCGTCCAACAAGTATTCGCCTTTCTGGATTTTTTCTCCTGGATTAAAGTTAATATGTTTTCCTTTTGGAATTAAATAATTTGAAGCTTCTGATCCATCTTCAGGAACAATAGATACTTTTTGTTTGCCTCTTACTTCTTTTCCAAAAACAACTTGTCCATCATTTTCAGCTATAATAGCGCTGTCTTTAGCTTTTCTTGCTTCAAATAATTCTGCTACTCTTGGAAGGCCTCCTGTAATATCTTTAGTTTTTGTTGTTTCTTTTGGAAGTCTGGCAATTACATCACCAGCATAAACTTTTTGACCATCTTTTATAGAAAGAATTGAGTCTGGAACTAGATAATATCTTGCTTCATTATCATCTGCTTTTTTAATTACTTTTCCTTTTTCATCTCTTAAAGTAATTCTTGGTTTTAAGTCTGTACTTTTTGATTGTGCTCTCCAATCAATTACTGACTTAGAAGAAATTCCTGTTGCATCGTCAGTAGTTTCTTGAATAGAAACGCCATCTATCAAATCTACAAAACTTGCAATACCACTTTTTTCTGCGATTACTGGAGTAGTATAAGGATCCCACTCACAAATTTTTGTATTTGCTTTAACTTTATCACCATTATTAAAAAATAATTTTGATCCATATGACACTTTATATACAGCTATTTGAACACCATTGTTATCTTCTATTGAAAGTTGAGTGTTTCTACCCATTACAATAAGATTTTTCTTTGAGTCTTCTAAAATATTAGAATTTATAATTTTAAGGACTCCTTCGCTTTTAGTTATAATCTGTGAGTCTTGTTTTACTGATGCGGTACCTCCGACATGGAAAGTTCTCATAGTTAACTGTGTGCCTGGTTCACCAATTGATTGGGCTGAAATCATTCCAATTGCTTCACCAACATGAACCATTTGACCTCTTGATAAGTCTCTTCCATAGGCAGTTGCACAAACACCTTCTTTTGAACCACATGTCATTACAGAATAAACTTTAATTGATTTGACGCCAGCAGCATCAATTTGATCACATCCTGCTTCATCTATCATTGATAATTTTTTGATTATAACTTTACCAGTCAAAGGGTGTTTAACATCATCAAAAGCAACTCTTCCTAAAGCTCTTTCTGATAAACTGACAACTACATTTCCACCTTCTAAAATTTCAGATAATTCTATGAATCCAGGTTTTTTACAATCACATTCTTTTTTTGTTATGGTTAAATCTTGAGCAACATCACATAATCTTCTGGTTAAATAACCAGAACTTGCAGTTTTAAGCGCTGTATCAGCTAAACCTTTTCTGGCACCATGAGTAGAGTTAAAATATTCTAAAGCTGTTAAACCTTCTTTAAAGTTTGATATAATTGGACTTTCAATAATTTCACCTGATGGTTTTGCTATCAAACCTCTCATGCCAGCTAGTTGTTTCATTTGAGCAGCTGATCCTCTGGCACCGCTATCAGCCATCATGAATACTGAATTAATTTTTAAACCTTCTGCTGTTTTTTCTGTAGCTGAGATACCTTTCATCATTTCACCGGCAACTTTATCTGTACATTTAGACCAAGCATCAACAACTTTGTTATATTTTTCACCTCTAGTAATTAAACCCTCAGCATATTGTGTTTCGTAATCAGCGATCAATTTTTTAGTATCGTCAATTAGTTGAGTTTTGTTTTGAGGTATTACAAGATCATCTTTACCAAAAGAAATTCCAGCTTTAAACGCGTGTTTAAATCCTAAGTCTTTAAGTTTATCACAGAATATAACTGTATTTTTTTGACCACAAAATCTAAATACAATATCGATAATCTCAGAAACTATTTTTTTTGGCAAAAGTCTATCTACTAGAGAAAATTTAATATTACTATTTTTAGGTAACAAGTCGGCTAATAAAAATCTACCTGCTGTTGATGTATATTTTTCATATTTTTTATTTCCATTTTCATCAATTGTTTCAATTCTAGATATAATAGTACTGTGAACTTTTATTTCACCTGATGATAAAGCGTAATCAATTTGATCTGCGTTTGTAAAGTATCCAACTGGTTTGTCACTAATAGGTTCTTGAGAAAGATAATAAATACCTAAAATCATATCCTGACTTGGTACAATAATTGGCTTACCATTAGATGGTGAAAGAATATTATTTGTAGAAAGCATTAATATTCTAGCTTCTAACTGAGCTTCTAAACTTAAAGGAACATGGACAGCCATTTGGTCACCATCAAAATCTGCATTAAAAGCAGCGCAAGTTAATGGATGTAATTCTATAGCATCACCTTCAATTAATTTTGGTTCAAATGCCTGAACACCAAGTCTATGAAGTGTTGGAGCTCTATTAAGTATAACTGGATGTTCTCTTACAATTAGTTCAAGTGCATCCCAAACTGCATTAGTTTCTTTTTCAACTAATTTTTTAGCTTGTTTAATTGTAGAAGCCAATCCAAGTTTATTTAGTCTTGCATAAAGAAATGGCTTAAACAATTCTAGTGCCATTTTTTTAGGTAAACCACATTCATGCAGTTTAAGGTCCGGTCCAACTACAATTACAGATCTTCCTGAATAGTCAACTCTTTTACCTAATAAATTTTGTCTAAATCTTCCTTGTTTTCCTTTTAACATTTCAGCAAGGGATTTGAGTGGTCTCTTACCTGTTCCAGTAATTACTCTTCCTCTTCTTCCATTATCAAATAAAGCATCAACAGATTCTTGAAGCATACGCTTTTCATTACGTACAATTATATCTGGAGCCTTAAGATCCATTAATCTTTTCAATCTATTGTTTCTGTTAATTACTCTTCTATAAAGATCATTTAAATCAGATGTAGCAAATCTACCTCCATCTAAGGGTACTAAAGGTCTTAATTCTGGTGGAATAACTGGAACAACTGTTAAAATCATCCATTCTGGTTTCTGACCTGTTTCTATAAATGACTCTAAAAGTTTTAATCTTTTAATAGCTCTTTCTTCATTTACCTTAGATTTAGTTTCATTAATAAAACTAACTAGATTTTTTCTCTCTAGTTCCAAATCTAAATTTTTAAGCATTTCAAGAACTGCCTCAGCTCCTATACCTGCGCTAAAAGCTTCTTCTCCAAATTCATCTTGATATTTTGCTAATTCTTCTTCATTAAGAAGTTGATTTTTTTGCAATCCTGTTAAACCAGGCTCAATTACTATAAAGTTTTCAAAATAAAGAACTCTTTCGATTTCCTTAAGCTTCATATCTACTGCAAGTGCTATTCTACTTGGTAGAGATTTTAAAAACCAAATATGAGCAACAGGCGTTGCTAAATTAATATGACCCATTCTTTCTCTACGAACATTTGATTTAGTTACTTCAACACCACATTTTTCACATATAATTCCTCTAAATTTCATACGTTTATATTTTCCACACAAGCATTCATAATCTTTGATTGGTCCAAATATTCTTGCACAGAATAAACCATCTTTTTCTGGTCTGAAGGTTCTATAATTTATTGTTTCAGGTTTTTTAATCTCTCCATAAGTCCATGATTTAATCTTTTCGGGGCTAGCAAGAGAAATTTTAATACTATTAAAATTTTGAGCTTCTGAAATTTCTGAATTTTTAAATAAATCTGTTATTTCTTTTTTCATTTTAATTTAGCTCTACGTTTAATGCTAATGATTTAATTTCTTTAACTAATACGTTAAATGATTCAGGTATTCCTGACTCAAAATTTTCTTCTCCTTTAACTATAGTTTCATATACCTTAACTCTACCCGCAACATCATCTGATTTTACAGTTAAAATTTCTTGTAAAGTATAAGAAGCTCCATATGCTTCAAGTGCCCATACTTCCATTTCACCAAATCTTTGACCACCAAGCTGTGCTTTACCTCCAAGTGGTTGTTGTGTTACTAGACTATACGGTCCAGTAGATCTTGCATGAATTTTATCTTCTACTAAATGATGAAGTTTAAGCATATAAATTATTCCAACAGTCACTGGTCTGTCAAATTTTTCACCTGTTCTTCCGTCCCACAAATAAGTTTGTCCAGAACCAGGTAGTTTTGCAAGTTCAAGCATTTCTGTTACATTTTTTTCTTTAGCACCATCAAATACTGGCGTTGATATCGCTATACCATTTTGTAAATTTTCACATAAATCATTAAATTCAGAGTTATTTAATTTTTCAACTTTTTGATTAAAAATTTCTTCTCCATAAACAGATTTTAAAAAACTTGAAATTTTTTCTGTTTTTTCAATTTTTTTATTATTTTCATTAATTAATTTTTTTACTTCTTCTCCAAATTCTTTACATGCCCAGCCTAAATGAGTCTCAAGTATTTGCCCTACATTCATCCTACTTGGAACTCCAAGAGGATTTAAAACTATATCAACAGGTCTTCCATCCTCACGATATGGCATATCTTCAACTGGAACAATTTTACTAACAACGCCTTTATTACCATGTCTTCCAGACATCTTATCACCTGGTCTTAGTCTTCTTTTTATTGCAACAAAAACTTTAACCATTTTCATGACACTAGGTAGTAAATCATCACCACTTCTAATTTTAAGAACCTTGTCCTCAAATCTTTCAGTAATATCTTGTTTTGCTCTGTTATATTGATTTTTAAGCTGTGTTAAAGTTGATTGATCATTTTCATTTCCAGCAATAATTTTAAAAACATCATTAATAGATAGTTCATTTATATTTTCAAAACTTAACTTAGTTCCTTCAGGTAAATTTTTAACTTTTTTAGTTAAAGATAAACCTGATAAAAATTGAGAAGCTCTTTGTTTAATACTTCTTTCTAAAATTTCTTCCTCAACTATCTTATCTTGTTGAACTTGTTCAATCTCTGCTCTTTCGATTGTTATTGACCTCTCATCTTTTTCAATACCGTGTCTATTAAAAACTCTTACATCAACAACAATTCCACTACTTCCTCTTGACATTCTTAAAGAAGTGTCAGTTACATCAATTGCTTTTTCACCAAAAATTGATCTTAATAATTTTTCTTCAGGTCCTGAAGCTGAATCTCCTTTGGGAGTTACTTTGCCGACAAGTATATCGCCTGCATTAACTTCTGCACCAATATACACTATTCCTGATTCATCAAGATTTTTTAGGGCTTCTTCGTTAACATTTGGAATATCTCTAGTTATATCTTCTTCACCTAATTTTGTATCTCTAGCCATAATTTCATACTCAACTATATGTACAGAAGTAAATACATCATCTGTAACACATCTTTCAGAAATTAAGATTGAGTCTTCAAAATTATAACCTTGCCATGGCATAAAAGCTACTGTAACGTTTTTGCCAAGAGCTAATTCTCCTAATTTAGTTGAAGGACCATCTGCTATTATATCGCCTGATTTAACTTTATCTCCCACTCTAACTAAAGGTTTTTGATTAATACATGTATTTTGATTTGATCTTTTAAATTTTTGTAGGTTATAAATATCAACACCAGATTTAGAAAAGTCTGTTTCTTCTGTAACCTTAATTACAATCCTTTTTCCATCAATTTTATCAACAATTCCATCACGTTTTGCCACAATTGTAACGCCAGAGTCTAAGGCAACATCACTTTCTATACCTGTACCTACTAATGGCGACTCAGGTTTCAATAAAGGAACCGCTTGTCTCATCATGTTAGAGCCCATAAGTGCTCTGTTTGCATCATCATTTTCTAAAAATGGAATTAGTGAAGCAGCAACTGATACAAGTTGCTTAGGTGAAACATCAATATAATCTATCGTATCAGGTTTTGATAAAAGAAAATTTAAATTTTGTCTACAAGATACAAGTTCTTCTGTTATTTTTCCGTTTTTATCTAATTTAGTGTTTGCTTGTGCAATGGTAAATTTAGTTTCTTCCATTGCAGATAAGTATTCAACTTTATCTTGAACAAAACCATTCTTAACTTTTTTATAAGGACTTTCTATAAATCCATATTTGTTAATTTTAGCATAAGTAGATAAACTATTTATTAATCCTATATTTGGACCTTCAGGTGTTTCTATTGGACAAATTCTTCCATAGTGGGTTGGGTGAACATCACGAACTTCAAAGCCAGCTCTTTCTCTAGTAAGCCCACCAGGACCTAATGCTGAAACTCTTCTTTTATGTGTTATTTCAGATAGTGGATTTGTTTGATCCATAAATTGTGATAACTGAGAGCTAGCAAAAAAATCTTTAAGAGAAACAGTTAAAGGTTTTGCATTAATTAAGTCTTGAGGCATTGATGACTCTACATCGAGAGTTGTCATTTTCTCTTTAATAGCTCTCTCCATTCTATAAACACCAATACGTGCTTGATTTTCAACTAACTCACCAACTGAACGAACTCTTCTGTTTCCTAGATGATCTATATCATCGACATCATCCTTGCCATCTCTTAAGTCAAGCATCTTATGAATAATAGCTATTATGTCATCATTTCTTAAGATTGTAATCTTATCTGAACAATCCAAATTTAATCTTGAGTTCATTTTAACTCTTCCGACATCGGATAAATCGTATCTATCAGAACTAAAAAACAAATTATTAAAAATTTGGGTAGCTATTTCAGTTGTTGGTGGTTCACCAGGTCTCAACATTTTGTATATTTCGGTAATTGCCTCATTTTTATTATTGTTTTTGTCATTTAATATAGTTGTAAGTAAATAAGGGCCTTTGTTTATAGAATTCGTAAATGATATTTGCAAAGTATCAATATTATTGTCTAAAATTTTATCAATTATTGTCTCGTTCAGTTCAGTTCCAATTGGAAATGTTCCACCTTCATCTTCGCTAATTTTAATATCTTTATGTAAAAATTTTCCAAATAAAGACTCACTAGATACTAATATATCTTTTAGTCCATCATTTGATAATTTTTTAGCATTTAGAAAATTAATTTTTTCACCTAATTCGATTACTACTTTTTCAGTCTTTGCATCAACTACTTCTTCAGAAAAATTTTTTGCTTTATAATTATCTGGATTAAATTTTGTTTTCCATTTTTTAGATTTTAAATCAAAAGTATATTTTTCACTTGAATAAAATTCATCTACAATCTCACTTTTTGTATAGCCTAAAGCTAACAATAATGTTGATGCAAAAATTTTCTTTTTTCTATCAATTTTGAAATATAAATAATCTTTAACATCATATTCAAAGTCCAACCAAGATCCTCTATTTGGAATTACTCTGCAATTAAATAACAATTTACCACTTGCATGAGTTTTACCTTTGTCATGATCAAAAAATACACCTGGACTTCTATGCATTTGATTAACCACTACTCGTTGAACACCATTTGTTATAAATGTACCGCTATTTGTCATCATAGGAACTTCTCCCATATAAACTTCTTGTTCTTTTGCGGATAAAATATCTTTAGTATTATTTTCTTGATCTATATCATAAACAACTAGTCTTAAAGTACACTTAAGAGCCGAAGAATACGTTAATCCTCTTGCAATACATTCTTCAACATCAAATTTTGGCTTTTCTAATCTATACGAAATATATTCTAATGTAGCTTTATCATTTAAATCTTCAATTGGAAAAATACTTTTAAATACTCTATCAAATCCTTTTGTAAAATCTAAATTTTTATTATCAAATTCAGTTAATTCTTTATAAGAATTTTTTTGAACTTCTATTAGATTTGGTATTGATAAACTTTCTTTTAACTTACCAAAACTTTTTCTTATATTTTTCTTTTCAGTAAAAGATAATTGCATTTATATTTATTAATACTGATTAAAATTAATCAGCATCGGAATTCTTTCTTATTAATTTATTTAAGTTCTACTTTAGCGCCTGCAGCTTCTAACTTACTTTTTATCTCTTCAGCTTCTTTTTTATTTACACCAGATTTAACTTCTTTAGGTGCACCTTCTACAAGATCTTTAGCTTCTTTTAATCCTAATGAAGTAGCTGCTCTTACTTCTTTGATAACATTAATTTTTTTATCACCAGCTGAAACTAGCATAATTGTAAAATCGTCTTTTTCTTCTGCTGGAGCTGCACCACCTGCTGCTGCTGGTACTGCTGCTGCCATTGGGGAAACTCCCCATTTTTCTTCTAATTGTTTTGAAAGTTCAGCTGCCTCAGCAACAGTTAAACTCGATAAATCTTCTATAATTTTATTTAGGTCAGGCATATGTTTACTCTTTGGGTTGTGTTTCAGAATTTTCTGGGGTCAAACTACTCATTTTTTCCGAGTGTGCAAGTAAAATACTCACTAATTTTGATGCTGGGGCATTTAAAATTCCAATAATATTGGCTCTTGCTTCATTTAAAGTGGGTAAACTTGCTACATTTTGGACACCGGCCTGATCTAAGACCTCATTATCCATAATTCCACCAATTAATTTTAGATTTTCATTGTCCTTAGCAAATTTTGATAGAATTCGAGCTGACATAATTGCGTCTTCACCAAAAGCAACTGCCGTTGGACCATTAAATAAATTTGATAAATCTTTACATTTAGTTTTTTCTATAGCTAATTTAGTAATTCTATTTTTAGTTATTTTAAAAATTATCCCGTGTTCTCTCATTTTGGCTCTTAATTCATCTAACTGTATCATTGTCAAACCTTGATAATGTGTAACCATAACAGCGTTACTACTTTCAAACTGCTTAGACATTTCTGCAATATAATTTTTCTTTTGTTCTTTGTTCATCATAATTAATTATATCAATTTTCCTAGTTTAACTTTATACGAAACTCCCATAGTGGAAGTTATAAAAGTATTTTTGATTAAATCACCTTTTAGAGTATTATTAGATTTTTCTTTTTCTAAAACATCTAAAACTGCATAAAAATTCTTTAATAATTGATTATCTTGAAATGATTTTTTTCCAATACTAACTCCAATATTTCCATCCTTATCATTTCTAATTTCAACTTGACCAGATTTTGCATTAGTTACAGCGCCTTTAATATTATCTGATACAGATCCAAGTTTGGGGTTTGGCATTAATCCTTTTGGTCCTAAAACTTTACCTAATTTAGAAAGTTTAATCATCATTCCAGGTGTACAAATCAATTTTTCAAAATTTAATTGACCATCTTTAATTTTTTCAATTAATTCATCTCCCCCTACAATATCGGCTCCTGCATCTTTTGCTTCTTGAAATTTATTATCTTCACAAACAACAGCAATTTTTACTTTTTTACCACTACCTCCAGGTAAGTTAACAATCGTTCTAATATTAACTTCACCTTTTTTTTGTTTATTATTTATATTAAAGTTTAAATCCAATGACTCATCAAATTTTGTAGTACAATTTTTTTTAACTTCTGGTAATAATTTCTCTATAGTCTCAGGATTTAAATCTTTTGTTTTTTCTGGTAATTTTTTATATCTTTTAGATGACATTATTATTTTACCTCTATACCCATAGATCTAGCTGATCCCGCAATAATTTTAACTGCTTCATCTAAATCATTGGCATTTAAATCATTCATTTTTTGATTAGCTATTTCTTCTAATTGTTTTTTAGAAATGGATGCAACAATATTTCTTCCAGGTTCTTTTGATCCACCTTTAAGTTTAACTGCTTCTTTAATATAAAAAGATGCTGGGGGTGATTTAATTTTAAAATCAAATTTCTTATCTTTGTATACAGTAATTTCAACAGGCACAGGCTTACCAGCCAATGATTTTGTTTTATCGTTAAAAGCTTTACAAAATTCCATGATATTTACTCCCCGTTGACCTAATGCAGGACCTACTGGTGGAGCTGGGTTTGCCTGACCACCTTTTATTTGTAATTTTATAAATCCACTTATTTCTTTTTTTGCTGCCATTAACTTACTTTCTCTACTTGATTATATTCTAAATCAACTGGTGTTGGACGTCCAAATATAGACACTGAAACCTTTAGTCTAGATTTTTCTTCATCTATACCTTCAACCATTCCACTAAATGAAGCAAAAGGTCCGTCTACAACCTGAACTTTTTCACCAACGCTGTACTCTATACCAGATTTTGGCTGAGCTACACCATCTTTTATTTGTCCTAAAATTTTTTCTATTTCTTTATCTGAAACAGGGACTGGTATCCCTTTTGATCCAAGAAATCCACTAACTCTTTTTATATTTTTTATCATATGATAAATATTGTTATCCATTTCACTCTTTATCAATATGTAGCCTGGAAAATATTTTTTCTTTCTTTGAACTCTTTTGCCTCTTTTTACTTCAGTTACATCATGTGTAGGAACAATAATTTCCTCAAATTTTTCACTAATTTTAGCTTTGTCTGCTTCTTCTTTAATTAAACCTGCAACTTTATTTTCAAAACTTGAGTGTGACTGAACTATATACCAATTTTTCATTAAATACTTACCTTAAGTAAAAGTTCTAAGAAAAACTTTAAAACTTGATCTAAAAGAAGAAAAAACAATGACATTACTACGGCCATTACAAAAACCATTAAAGCACCTTGTAAAGTTTCTTTCCATGTAGGCCATGTAACTTTAAATGCTTCCTGTTTTACTTCTTGAATAAATTTAATTGGGTTTCTCATAATAATTAAGCTCAAATTGGCAGGAGCGGAGGGACTCGAACCCTCAGCCTCCGGTTTTGGAGACCGGCGCTCTACCAATTGAGCTACACTCCTAAATATAGAGTTACTCTATAATTTTTGTTACTACTCCTGCTCCAACAGTTCTTCCACCTTCTCTAATAGCAAAATTTAATTGTTCTGCCATTGCGATCGGTGTAATTAATTTTACTGTAAATTTAGCATCATCGCCAGGCATTACCATTTCTGTGCCAGCTGGCAACTCTACTTCACCTGTTACATCTGTAGTTCTAAAATAAAACTGTGGTCTATATTTGGTAAAGAATGGAGTATGTCTTCCGCCTTCATCCTTTTTAAGAACATATGCTTGTGCCTCAAATTTAGTATGTGGAGTAATCGAACCAGGTTTGCAAAGAACTTGACCTCTTTCAATATCATCTCTTTCAATACCTCTTAATAAAATACCAACGTTATCACCAGCTTCACCTGAGTCTAAAAGTTTTCTAAACATTTCAACACCTGTACAAACTGATTTTTTAGTATCTCTAATACCAACTATTTCAACTTCTTCGCCAGTTTTAACTGTACCTGACTCTACTCTTCCAGTTGCAACCGTACCTCTTCCTGAAATTGAAAATACATCCTCAACTGGCATCAAGAAAGGCTTATCAACATCTCTTGCAGGTTGTGGAATATGTTCATCTACAGCTTTCATTAATTCTAAAATTGAATTTTTTCCAATTTCATCATCTCTTTTTTCAACTGCAGCTAATGCTGAACCTTTAACGATTGGAGTCTTTTCTCCTGGATATTTATAAGAAGTTAAAAGTTCTCTAATTTCTTCTTCTACAAGCTCAATCATTTCTTTATCATCTACTTGATCTACTTTATTTAGGTAAACTACAATAGCTGGAATTCCAACTTGTCTTCCTAAAAGAATATGTTCTCTAGTTTGAGGCATTGGGCCATCTGCAGCGTTAACTACTAATATTGCACCATCCATTTGTGCAGCACCTGTAATCATATTTTTTACATAGTCTGCGTGACCAGGACAATCAACGTGAGCATAATGTCTTTTTTCAGTTTCATACTCAACATGCGCTGTTGAAATTGTAATTCCTCTTTCTTTTTCTTCAGGAGCTTTATCTATTTGATCATAAGCTACTGCTGTTCCTCCTCCTGCTTCTGCTAATACATTTGTTATAGCAGCAGTAAGAGTTGTTTTACCATGGTCGACATGACCAATAGTCCCAATATTGCAATGGGGTTTATTTCTTACAAATTTTTCTTTCGACATTACTTTTTTACCTCAGTTTTTTTTGTTTCATTAATACTTTTTATTTCTTGGAGCGGGTAAAGGGAATCGAACCCTTACATCCAGCTTGGAAGGCTAGCGTTCTACCATTGAACTACACCCGCAAAACCCCAAGAGTAACACTCCAGTATTGAATAAAATTTTATTGAATGGTGGAGGGGGAAAGATTCGAACTTTCGAAGACCGAAGTCAACGGGTTTACAGCCCGCCCCATTTGACCGCTCTGGAACCCCTCCTTTGGGGAAGTGTCCCCTGTTCAATAAAGCTTCAAACAACATGCGTTTTATATATTTTATTTGTACAAATGCAATACGTGATTTATTAAGAAAATATAGAAAAAAACGTGTAAAACTCTATAAATTTTATGAATAAAACATCTTTTTTTATAGTAGGTCAACATGCTGTTATTGAAGCTCTAAAAAATCCTAATAGAAAGGTTTTAAGAGTTTTTTTAACTGAAGAAGCTAAAAAAAATATACATAGAAAAAATCCAAATAAAAATATTTTAGATGATGTTAAAGTTTATTTTAAATCAAAAAAGGAACTTGATAATTACTCATCCAAAGATCAGTTAATGCATAACGGCTATGTTGCAGAAATTGAACATTTAGATCAACCTGACCTAAATCAATTTATAAAAGATAAAAATAATTTAACATTTGTATGCTTAGATGAAGTTACTGATCCAAGAAACATTGGTTCTTTAATTAGAAGTGCTGCGTCATTTAAAATTGATGGATTAATCATTAAAGATAGACATTTTCCAAAAGATAGTAAACTAATGTACAAATCTGCAAGTGGCTGTATGGAGTATTTAAATATATTTCAAGTATCTAACATAAATTCAACATTAAAAAACCTAAGAGAAAAAAATTTTTGGGTTTATGGGTTTGATTCAACTGGCGAAAAAGATTTTACTAGCATCAAATGGGAGGGAAATAATATTTTATTATTTGGTTCTGAAGGTTTTGGAATGAGGAAACATACTAGTAAATATGCTGATTTTTTTGTTAAAATAAATATCAATAATAATATTGAAAGTTTAAATATCTCAAATAGCGCTGCCATAGTATTTCATCATTTAAGTTTTATAAAAAAAAAGAGTTGATTATTTATCAAATAATTAATAATTATGACGCATGCCCTTGTAGCTCAGTTGGTAGAGCAATTGATTTGTAATCAATAGGTCCGCGGTTCGAATCCGTGCGGGGGCACCACTTTCTTTTAACTTTTAACAACTATAATTAAATAGAATAAAAGTTTACACCAATCATGACTCTATCGTTTTTGCCAGAGTAAACAGCTGTGTGCATACGATCTGCAGGAAATATCATTATCATTCCATCAGTAGGTAAAATTTCAATTTCTGGATCATAAAGTTTTAATATTCCTGGATCTTTTCCAGTTTGATCACCTACAGAAAGGTAATATACTAAGCTGAACTTATTATTAATTAAATTATTATTTCTATCAAAATAATTAATATGATTGTGCTTAACAATACCACTGCCAGTTTTAAAAATATTAAAAAAAGACTCCATTATAAATATTTCTGAACCAACTGCTTTTTTTATTAAATTAGTTAAATCATTTGCCACATTTTTTATTATTGGAATATCATTATCAAACAATTTATAGTCTGAAGAACTTCCATTTCCATAACGCAAATAACCTGGATCAACATCATCTAAACTTATTGAATTTATTTGATACAAGTTTTTAATTAAATCAGTTTCTATTAATCGATTTGTTTTAAATGGCTCATTATTAAATAAAGATTGAGTTTTTTTTTTATATTTTATAATTTTTAATAGTTCTTTTTCTTTCCTCAAAATATCTATATTTTTTTGAGCATCGACATAATTTGGTTTAATTTTTAATGCTTTTTGATAATTTAATTCAGCTTCATTAGATCTATTAAACTTTTGCATTAAAATACCTAACTTGAGATAAGCCTCTGCATAATCAGGTTTTAATTCAATAGCTTTCTTATAACTTAATTCTGCTTCATCAGATCGATTAAGTTTTTGAAACATCACTCCCATATTAAAATGTGCTTCAGTAAAATTTGGATTTAATTCAATAGCTTTCTTATAACTTAATTCTGCTTCATCTTCTTTTTTAAGCTTCAAATATAGAGTACCCATATTAGAATAAACTTCAGCATAATCAGGTTTTAATTCTATAATTTTTTTATATCTAGACTCAGCTTCGGTTAATTTATTTAGCTGAATATATGTACTAGCTAAATTAAAATGAGCAGCTAAAAATTTAGAATTTAATTTTATAGCATTTAAATAACTTTTTTCAGCTTCAGTTAATTTTCCTAATGCTTTTAAAACATTTCCTAAATTAAAATGTGCTTCTACATAATCTGGTTTTATTTCAATTGCTTTTTCGCAACTTTTTAAAGCATCTTTAAATTTTTTAAATTGAAAAAGGATTAAACCCATATTGCTATATGCTTCAGCATCACTAGGGTCAGCTTTTACAGCTTTATCACTTGAATTGATGGAATTTTGGCTATCACCAAATTGAGCATAAATAGCAGCAAGAATTTTCCAACTTAAATTATAATTAGGAAATTCTTTAGTCATCGATATTGCAATATTTTTTGCTTCATCAAACTGTTTGCTTTGATAAGCCATTAATAATTTTTTAGTATTTATTTCTAAAGAATTTTCTGTATTCATTTAAAGGAGACTTTATCACTGTGTTAATATTGTGTATAGATTTGAAATAATTTTCAAAATTTATTACCAAGCAGTTAATCGCCAACAACCTTCTGCATTTTCAATGCGAACATAACAACCTAAAAAAGACATGATTTTAAAAGCAAAAAAACCACCAATTAAAATAATTGCCACTAATACAACTGGATTAATTTTTTTCATTTTAACTAGTTTCTTTTCTGATTTGCTCTATTTTTATTTTTTTTTGAAGACTTCTATTTGAATCATAAAGAAGATTAAATTTAATTTTTTTATTTATTCTAATAGAAATAAGTTTTGCATTTCTTAATTCATAATTATCAGCTACTGCACTAATTGGTCTTTTTTTGATATTAAGATTTTGGATAAGAATTTTTGATTTATCACTAACTATTCTACCTTTCCATCTTCTTGGTCTAAACGCACTAATCGGTCTAATAGATAATTTTTTAGAATCTAAATTTAAAATAGGCCCATATACAGACATATTATAAGCTGTACTTCCAGCTGGTGTGGAAACTAATATTCCATCAGAAACTAATTTTTTAATTATAGTTTTTGAACCATTAGAAATTTTTAATGAAGCAGCTTGTCTGCTTTGTCTTAATATAGAGACTTCATTAATTGCAATTGATCTTTTAGTTTTGTTATATTTATTTTTAACAGTCATTTCTAAAGGAGAGATTGTAACTTGTTTTGCCTTTGATAAGTTTTTAATAGTATTTTTAGTTGAAAACTTATTCATCAAAAAACCATAGCTTCCAGCATTAATTCCATAAAAAGGTTTTTTGTACTTATTATATTTTTTTAATGAAGAAAGCATAAAACCATCACCTCCGACAACAATTATTATATTACAATTGTTTAATGAAATTTTTTGAATTTTATGATCCAAGAACTTTTTAATTTTTTTTGACAATTTTGTATTATCAAAAAGAATATGTGGCTTAATCATTTATTGGTGCCCTCGGCCAGACTCGAACTGGCACTCCGCAAGCGGCAAGGATTTTAAGTCCTTTGTGTCTACCAATTTCACCACGAGGGCATTTGTGAATTTCATGAGTATCTATGCTAATATTTATAATTGAACAAGTTTAATAAGTAAAATTTTTTTATTTTATCCCTCTATGCTCTAGTCTTGCTCTAGTTTGTAATTAGTTTGCAATAAATTACTATAATTAATAGCTCAATTAAAACTTTGGATTTAATATTTTTAAAGATAGTATGTATATATGAAAAAATTTATGGTCACTTTTCAAGTTGCTGGAGATGATGAAATGAATAGAGGTATTATTTATACAACTCAGAAAGAATTTGAATCGGAAAATTTAGATAAACTTTTTGTATTACTAGAGGAAGGAATTGAAAACGAAAGTATTCAACCTGAAATCGATGTTCCTTTTATAGAAGGGGATATAAATGTTGAGTATGTTCTTATACATGATGATAATAAAAAAGAAATTTATAGAGATGAAGATTTTGATGAGTCAAAAGTTTCAAAACCAAGATCTTTATAAAAATAAATTCTTTTTTGCCACAGACGGTATTTAGGTCTCTTTTTTAGTTCCAATAATCTTTCCATCTTTGTCTAGATTATAAAAACCATCTAAATATTAATCTTATATTCAATTAATACTAGGGTTCTCCATCCATTCTTTTCTTTAAGAACTTTTTTATGAACTATCTTATATCCAGCGATACTTACATCTTCTAATTTAGAGTCAGCTGTTAAATCATAGGTTTTAGTTATACCTTTGTTATTTTCCTTATGAGTTATGATTTCGTTAGATACAATAGAGTGTTGAGTAATATCAGCGATCTTTATCTTGGCTGAAAGTATTGCTTTATTTTCAGAAATGTTAAGATCCTTAGACCAACCATTTCCACAAACCTTAATTACTTTATTTGTGCTTTTATTTTTATCACAATAAACATTCACAAATTTTTGTAAATCATCAGGTGATGTAATTGTTTTTTTATTTTTAACATAAGAATTAGAACAATTGCTTACTAGTAATCCGATTATTATAATTGATAATATTTTCATTTTTTCTCCTATAGGTTTTTAATATCTGCATAGGCAAAATATCTACACTTTGCACTGACAGTTAAGGTTAGTAAATAAGGATTGCCATAGTTAGTATTTAGCCTCCTCCTAATATGTAATAAGCTCCAACTAAAAAATTCCAAAATAACTCTGTACCTTCGTCTTTATACATTAGATGATACCAAAAAGTATCTTCGTTACTTTCACCAAGTTGAGTCACTTCTTTACAAACCTTTATTTCTTTTGTTGAAATGATGATTCCATTTTCTGTTATTGTTTCTGTTTCATAACGACATTCATTCGCATTAACAGGTTGCATTGAAATAAAGAAAAAAAGAACCATGATAATTTTAATCATATAACTCCTTTTCTTTTTGACTTAATTCAAATCTAATTTGATTTAAAATAGCATCCATTAAAACAAAAAATGCTTTGTGTACTTCTTGTTCAAATACTTGTTTTTGACACGATGAATTGCATTCAGTTAAAATGTGAATTAGTGTTTGTTGATAATATTCATTTGATTTAGCAAAAGAATGAGTTGTAAACGTTATTAAAAATAAAAAGAACAATGTTTTTATAAGTTTCATTTTTCTCCTTTCTTTATGTGTTGATCTAGACCAACCAAAGTCAGGATATCTTTATCCATTGTGAGTTTTTCATTGAGTAGAAGAAAAGTATTTCTATTGTTTTTAATAGCTTCTATTGCAATTTCTTTATCATCTAAAAATTTGCTATCAGCATCTGCTATTGCAAAACCATCATTTCTTACAGCTGCTAGAACTATTTCTCTGTCTTTTTTAAAACTGTTTGATAATGATTTAATTGCACAACCATTTTTATTTACTAACTGTAAAGCTTGCTTTTTATTAATTTTGACACCCTCCATTCTTAAATTTAATATTTATTTTTTTTTATTATTAAAATTATAAAAATCTAGTTCATTCGCAAAAGAACTGCATAGTTCTTTAATAATTTTAGAATTATGTTCTTCTAGTTCTTTATCTGATAGTTTTCTTAACTCGTTCTCTGAGAGATATAGTGGAGTTTGTTTCTTTTCTTTATCAATAATAATGAACAGTTTTATACACTTTTTAAAGAAAGTTTTTCAGTGAAATATGTTTGATTATTTTTCACTAAATCAATAAACTTAATTTATGAAAAGTAAAATTTTTCAAAAAAAAGATGATAATAAACCATCAGCTTTTGAGCATGATATTGCTTTAAAAGATGCAAAATCATTAACAGTAGAACTTTCTTCTTTTGTATATAACGATTTTAATCCAGATTCAGATGAATATGAAGAACAAGAAGTTTCAGTTAAAAAATCTGATGTTAAATTTAAGATCAAAAACAATAAAGGTAAGTTAAAAATTATTTTAGAGTCAGCTAACGCTGAGTTTGAAATAGATGATAGTGATCAGAGTGAAAGATTTATGGATAAGGATTGGGAAACAGAGACTATTACTCCTACATTGAAGCTAACTGATAAAAGCAAAAAAGAAGAGTATGTCACTTATGATGGCGGTCATCTCTTTACTTTAGAGGTGGTCTATTAAATCGAAAAATAGAATTATTTAATATAGTTTATGACAAGCTTTTTTTCTCATATTAACGAAACTTCCTACCGAAAAAAATTATCTAAATTAGATGGAATAAGTTAAACTTTCAATTTTAGAGTTGAGTTAAATTAAAATTTACAAAATCAAAATGTCTAAAATAATTTATTTTGTTCTTTCATTCTTTATGATGATTGGAATTACATTCGCTCATCATTCTAATGAAAAATACTGTTTTGATTGTATGTATAAATACAAAATAGGCGATAAGAAAAATGACACGTATGAGTTTAAGTTTAATTTACAAACTACCATCTTCGTTAATTACAGAAACAGTATCGGAAGAATACAGACTAACGATTTATCTAAATTAGTTGAAGAACAACTTAAAGATAAAAAAACTGGTTTAGTTTCTTATATCTTATTTGAAAACAATAAAATTTTAGTTGATCAAAACAGAAAAAGTAAATACAGAAGAGGTTACTATCCCTCACATTCGGTAGGTAAAAGTTTAGTCAGCCTTGTTACTGGTTATGCTGTATGTAATGGTTATATCAATCATACAGTTTTTGATAGAATAGATTACCCTACTGTTGCTGATACTTTGTACGAAAATCAGAAATTAATAAACTTACTTAACATGCAAGCAGGTGATGATGCTATAATTGGTGATAGAATTTATGGAAAAGATAATCCTATTAAAGGCAAAGGTCCAAATACAAATACCATTCCTATTAAAAAAGTTATGAAAAAATACTTTAAAGGTAAAAAACATTTGGGTTTAGAACCTGGACTCAATTTTAATTATAGCGCTTTAACAACTAATGTTGTTATGAATTATGTTATTTATAAAACTGGTGATGATTGGAAAAAGTTACTTCACAAAGTATTTGTAGAAGACGCAAAAGTTGAAAATAGGGTTTACTTTGGGAAGTCATTAGAAAAACACAAATACAATAACAGAAAATCTGGAGAGTATGGCAGATATTCCTTTTACGCTAAAAGATATGATTATTTAAGAATTGCAAAATTAGTGTTAGATCATTGGAACAACGATACTTGCGTTGGTAAATATTTAAAAACAATGCATGAAAATAGAGTTGATAGACAATATGATGAATATAGCAAGTTTAGAGGCAACCACAACGCAGCTCAAACTTATGGCGGTCAGTTTCTCTTTGATCCGATTGGAATTGAAGATAGACCTATTTTAATGATGGATGGTTTTGCTGGACAGCAAGTAGTAATTGATTTTAATAATAACAGAATAATTACTATTCACTCAACTGACAGACACTACGATTATTACAGTTTAGTATATCTTGCTTTGGGTGTTGATGGCACCTATACAGATAAGAACTCCAAACCATCTAATTCATCTATACTAGAAAGTTTAGACCCTGCTAAAGAAATAGCACAAGATAATATAAAGAAATGTAAAGAATACGTTAACGAAACAGGATTTATCCTAAAGTCTTGTTAATTAATTATCTTTTTTTATTTAGTTTATAATTTAGTATTTTCTAAATCTTTAATTAATTTTTTTCTTTTTAGCTTATCAATACTCGTGTTGGCTCAAAGCATTCAAAATATCATCATCTTTTCTTAATGATTCATCGATCAAATCCATAGCATCCTCTCCAACACTTTCTACAGCTGCCAAGGCAATATCTTTATCTTTCTTAAATTTTTCATTAACAAATTCAAGTGCAGTTCCATTATCTTGAGCAACTTGCAACACAAAATCTTTATTATTTTGAAGGGATGAACTTGCAAATTGCATTGCCGCACCATCGTTACTTACAGCAGCAGAAACGATATCTTCGTCCTCTTGTAAAGTTTTGTCCGCATGTTCTAATGCAGTTCCACAATTTTGTACTGCAGTCATCACAACCTCGCTATCTTTTCTTAAATCTTCAGATAGCTCACCAAGCTTACAACCATCTTCATACATTAGTTCAATTGCATCTTTTTTTTTCATTGTTTTTATCCTTTTTTAATCTCCAAATGGATCTTTATCTTTGTTAAGACCTAGCAATTGGTCACGGGACCATAGTGATAAAGACTCAAACCATTTTATAATTTTTTTGTCTGCAAACTTTAAGGAATCAATATCATTTTTTATTGCTTCGAGAACAACCTCTTTATCAGCCTTTAATTGTTTGTCGGCAAATTTAAGATTGCTTCCATTTTTTTTTACTGCTGCAATTATTACTTTCTTATCTTTACCAAATTTTTTTAGTTCATTTGTAGAAATAGTGTTATTTTTAATCTTTTTTAAAATTTCTTTTGTGTCCATTAAAAAATTTTCCTTTTTTGTATTCTTTTTTTTAATTTGGATTTGATTAATTTTTCAACCTCAGCATATCTAGAATTTTAGGTAATTCCAATACCTCATTTAATGATGAAGAAAAGGTTGAGTTATTAACAATATTTAATTTTTTTTTTAAACTATCAATTGAATTATTTTCATTTGGATATTTCTTTTTTGCAATCTCAAAAACATCTATTTTTTCATTTGATATTTCAGCATTTAATTCTTTATTTAAAAAACCAAATATAAAATCATTATTATGTCCGATCAAAGTTGAAGAGTTAATAAAATTAACAAAACTATCGCTTATTTCAGTTATTTTGGGATATTTTTTTAACTCCTCATTTGAATAACCAAT
>CACHFM010000008.1 GCA_902579105.1 uncultured Pelagibacteraceae bacterium
TGGAAAACTTTTAAAAGATAATGGTATTAATATTATAAAAGAACATAGTGGAATTGGCCAAAATTTAGTTGATCATTTAATGTTAAGACCTGTTTATAAGGTAAAAAATTTAGAAACACTAAATGATATTTATTATAGTTTTACAAAAAAAATTATAAGTGGTCTTAAGTTTTTAATAACCAGAAGTGGTCCTTTAACTGTTGGAGCAAGTTATGTTTGTGGATTTGTTAAAAGTGATGAACATTTAGAAACTCCTAATCTTCAATTTCATGTATCACCTGCAAGTACAGATTATCTTGGAAAATCTGCTTTACATAAATTTCCAGCATTTACCCCAACGATTACAAATGTAAGACCAACAAGTCGAGGCTCAATTGAATTAAAATCTTCAGATACAAGAATTCCTCCAAAAATAAAAATGAATTATTTATCTACCGAAGAAGATAGACAGATAGCTGGAAAATCCTTAAAGATTGTCAGAAAAATTGTAATGGAATCTGAAGCTTATAAAGAACACCAACCTGAAGAATTAAGACCAGGAATTAATATTACCGATAATGAACAATTGGCAGTAGAAGCAGGAAAATTTGCTAATACAATTTTTCACCCTGTTAGCACATGCAGAATGGGTAATGATGAACAAGCAGTTGTCTCTGACAAATTAAAAGTTCATGGGTTAGAAAATTTAAGAATTGTTGATGCTTCAGTTATGCCTTATATTACTTCGGGGAATACTAATGCTCCAACTATAATGATTGCCGAAAAAGGTGCTGACCTAATACTTAAAAAATAATGTTTGCTGAACTATTTACACCAGAACAACTAACGATTTTAGGTCAAATTATTCTTATTGATTTAGTTTTAGCTGGAGATAACGCAATTATTATTGGAATGGTTGCTTCAAATTTTCCAGCTGAACAACGTAAAAAAATTATTTTTTGGGGAATAAGTGGAGCAGTAATATTAAGAATAATATTAACTTTACTTACTGCATATCTTCTTCAAATTACTGGTCTAAGATTAATAGGAGGATTATTACTTCTATATATAGTCTATAAACTTTATGTAGATGTTGTTAAGGGAGATGAGCATGAAAATAATATAAAAGTAGATAATTCAAATTTCTTAAAAGCTATTTGGACAATACTACTGGCAGATTTTACAATGAGCCTTGATAACGTTCTAGGTGTTGCTGGTGCTGCTGGAGACCATTATAATCTTCTTATTTTTGGGTTAATTTTATCAATTATATTAATGGCTACCGCTGCAAGTCTAATCTCTAGATGGATTAAAGAATATAAATGGATTGCGTGGCTAGGTTTACTAGCAATATTAGTAGTTGCTATAGAGTTGATTTACACAGATATTAAAATATTATTTTTATAATGTACTTACAAAAAATAAATTTAAAAAATAAATACGCATTAGTTACAGGTGCTGGCAAAGGTTTGGGAAGAGCTTGTTCTATTGCTTTAGCAGAAGGTGGTGCAACAGTAATTGCATTAAGTAGAACTTCATCTGATTTAGATAAATTAGAAAAAAAAATAAAAAAAATTAAAGGTAAAATTATTAAAGTTCATTGTGATGTAATGAATTATGAAGATTTAAAGAAAAAAATAGATAAAATTAAAATTATAGACATACTTGTAAATAATGCAGGAACTAATTTCCCAGAACCATTTGAAAAAATAAAACAAAAAAGTATGAATTACTTGATAGATCTAAATCTTAAAGCTGCATTTAATGTAGCTCAATTAGTAGTTAAAAAAATGCTTAAAAACAAAAAAAGACCTGGATCAGTGATCAATATGTCATCTCAGCTAGGTCATGTAGGAATGAGTGGAAGAAATATTTATAATATGACTAAATTTGGTATTGAAGGTTTAACTAAAGGAATGGGTGTTGAACTTGCAAAAAAAAATATTAGAGTAAATACTGTTGCACCAACTTTCGTAGAGACGCCTATGGTAAAAAAGTTTTTTAAGAATAAAAAATTTAAAAAATTAGCTTTAGGAAATATCCCGTTAGGAAAAGCTGCTACTGAAAGCGATGTAGCTACAACAGTTTGTTTTTTAGCTTCATCAGCTTCCTCAATGATTACCGGTACATCAATTATAATAGATGGTGGATGGACAGCTCAATAGTTTATAGAATATTTTTAATATTTTTAATTATTACATTTTCAAGTGCTAGCGCTATAGAGTTTAAAGGAAAATTTATTCAAGGACATTTTATTTTAGGAAAAACTAATCCAAAAGCAAAAATAATAATTGGTAAAAAGGAAGTTAAAGTATCAAAAGAAGGTTTTTTTGTATTTGGTATAGACAGAGATAGAAAATTTGATTTAGTTTTTACAAAAATCATTGATGGTAAAAAAGAAAAGACTATAAAAAAAGTTTTAAAAAGAAAATATAAAATTCAAAGAATTGACGGATTACCAGAAAATAAAGTAACACCACCAGAGTCTGTCTATAAAAGAATTAAAAAAGAAAATAATGCTATTGGAGAAGCTAGAGCGATAAATTCTAATCTGTTATTTTTTAAAGATAAATTCATTATGCCAGTTGAAGGAATAATTAGTGGGGTTTATGGTAGCCAAAGAATTTTAAATGGTAAACCTAAATGGCCACACTACGGTATTGATATTGCAGCAAAACAAGGCACAATGATTAAATCTTCTGGAAATGGTATCGTAACAATGGCTGAAGATGATTTGTATTACACGGGTGGAACAATAATTATGGATCATGGGCACGGTATATCAACAATCTACTCTCATCTTGAAAATGTTTTAGTTTCTGTCGGTGACAAAATAAATCAAGGAGATATTATTGGAACTGTTGGATCAACTGGTAGATCTACAGGTCCACATTTAGATTTTAGAATAAATTGGTTTCAAACAAGGCTTGATCCAATGTCGGTATTAAAATAACAAACAACTTGTTTGTAGATACAAATATTCTTAGTATTTTTAATTTTTTTACATACCCCATCGCAAAGCTGCAGTATGAACTGGTGCACCCCAATGTTTTAAAATTTCTTCATCACATTTAAGGAGTGTAATAGAAGCTCCTTGCATTTCAAGTGAAGTGCAATAATTACCTACTAAACTTCTTGTAACCTCAACGCCTTTTGATTTTAAAATTTGACACGCATCATCATAAACTAAATATAATTCTGTAAGAGGAGTGCCTCCCATACCGTTAACAAAAAGCAATGTTTTTTCATTGTTTTCTGGTTTTAGATTATCAAGAATAGCATCTAAAATATTTCCAACAATTGTTTTCGATGGTTGAATTTTTTCTCTTTTTCTTCCTGGTTCTCCATGAATTCCAACACCAAATTCCATTTCATCATCGCCTATATCGAAAGTTGGTTTTCCTGCCGCAGGAACTGTACAGCTTGTAAAAGCAACTCCCATAGTACCAGCATTTTTATTAACTTTTTCTCCGAGTTTCTTGCACTCTTCTAGCGAACCTCCATCTTCCGCTAAAGATCCAACTATTTTTTCTACCAAAACTGTTGCAGCAACTCCACGTCTACCAGTTGTAAATGTTGAGTCTTCAACAGCAACATCATCATTAGTAATAATGCTTTCATTTTTACCTGAATACATTTCTGCACCCATTTGAAAATTCATAATATCCCCTGAGTAATTTTTAACAATAAATAAAACTCCTGCACCACTATCAACATGTTCTGCTGCTGCTTGCATTTGATCTGGAGCTGGTGCTGAAAAAACAAATCCAGGACACGCAGCATCAAGCATCCCATGACCAACAAAACCTCCATGCATTGGCTCGTGACCACTTCCACCTCCTGAAATTAAAGATACTTTACCATCTTTGGTTTTATTTTTTCTGGAAACAAAACTTGGATCTAAGCTAACTTTAATGATATCGCTATGAGCTTTACCAAATCCATTAAGACTTTCTTTCAAAAAGTCATCTGGTTTATTAATAAATTTTTTCATTTTCCTCCTATTGATTAATCACTGATTTACATATTGTATCGATAATAAGTTGCGAAGATCGAGCACCAGGATCTATATGTCCTTTAGCACGTTCGCCTAAAAAGGATGCTCTACCTTTTGTAGCTAACATATCTTTTGTTGATAACATTCTATCTTCTGCAATTTTGATTACTTCATTTAATCCTTTTTTCATGTCACTATTATTATTTTTTATCTCATTAAGTTTTTCAGATACTGGAATTAATACATCCATCATTGTTTTTTCACCGACATCGGCCTTCCCTCTTTCCTTCATAGCTTTAACACCACCAATAATCATTTCACATGCTTTATTAAAATCAACATCTTTATCAAGGTTAGGAGATTTTGCCATTGAGATAAAAAAAGTTCCAAATAAAGCGCCTGACGAACCACCAATTCCTGATAAAACTTTCATGGCAATCGTATTTAAAGCCTTAGGTAAAGGTAAATCTTTAATTGTACCCTCAAGCTCAATAACTAATTTAAGACCTCTTTGTATATTAAATATGTGATCGCCATCTCCGATATTCTGGTCTAGCGTTTCAATTTCTGGTGCATTTTCATCAATTACTTTCTGAATATTTTTTGCCTGAGAAATTAAAAAATTAACGCTCATAAATTCTGTTTCCTTTTTCATCAAAATTTAAAACTTTTTTAGTATTAATGTCAAAATTAATTGTCTCATTTATTGATGATTTGTAATTACCTTGTATTGACACTAATATTTCTTGATCTTTAAAATTTAAAGCAACTACTGTTTCTGAACCTAAATTTTCAATTGAAATAATTTTGGCTGAATGATTGCCTGTAGCTATTGAAATATTCTCAGGTCTAATCCCAAAAGTCGGTACATCATTCATTCCAAATAATGATCCGGGAAGAATATTAATTTTTGGCGATCCAAGTCTTTGGGAAACATAAATTGAATTAGGATTTTCATATATTTCCTCTGGTGTTCCTATTTGAACTATACGACCTTCTTTTAGTACTCCTATTTTATCTGCTAAAGTAGTTGCTTCAGCTTGATCATGTGTAACATAAAGTATAGTTGCATTAAGATTAGTTTGAATATTTTTTAGTTCAACTCTAAGGCTTTCTCTTAATTTAGCATCTAAGGATGAAAGAGGTTCATCCATTAAATATAAATTTGGTTCTCTTACAAGTGCACGCCCAATAGCTACTCTTTGCATTTCTCCACCTGATAATTGTGTAGCTTTGTTATTAAGTTTATTGGAAATTTTTAACATACTTGCAATACTTTCAACTTTATTTTTTATTTCATCCTCAGGTAATTTTCTCATTGGTGATCTTAGAGGAAAAGCAAGATTTTCATAAACACTGTAATGAGGGTATAATGAATATTGTTGAAAAACAAAACAGACATCTCTTGATGCTGGCTGATCTTCTGTAACAGACTCATCGTTAAACAAAACACTACCTGAGTCTATTTTTTCTAAACCTGCAATGCATCTTAGTGTAGTAGTTTTTCCTGCTCCAGATGGTCCCAGTAAAACAAAAAACTGCCCATCCTCTATTGTAAAATTTATATCATGCAAGGCTTTAATTTTTTTATTATATGTTTTAAATAAATTTTTTAGTTCTACTTTTGCCATTAATTAATAAACTCACTTTTTAAAGATTTGTCTGTCTCACCATCAAATATAATAATGTTATTGTTTGAAGGTTTAACTTGTATATTTTCTTTTAGTTTAATGTTTGTTGAAATATCAGTTTTGACTTTGATTTCTCCAACATTGGTTTTAACTGTAACAATTTTTCTAGAACCTAAATATTCTACACCAAATACTGAACCTTTAAGACCTCCTTCATTTGTTAGAGAAAGATTTTCTGGACGAATACCAAAGGAATTTTTTTTGCCTTTCGATACTTCGTGTTGCTTTGGGATAGTAAAATTAGTTCCCTCTATGTTTAAAGTTGATTGTTCATTTGAGATACCTTGATCAATATTTATAAAATTCATTCCAGGAGAACCAATAAAAGAAGCTACAAACTTTGTTGTAGGTTTATTGTAAATTACTGCTGGCTCATCAGCTTGTAAAATTTCGCCACCATCCATCACTGCAATACGATCAGCCAATGACATTGCTTCTAATTGATCGTGGGTTACATAAACTGTTGTAGCACCAATATCTAGGTGCAGCTTCTTAAGCTCTAAACACATTAATTCTCTAAATTCTGCATCTAATGTACCTAATGGCTCGTCCATTAAGAATGCTTTTGGTCTTCTAACCAAAGCTCTTCCAAGGGCTACACGTTGTCTATCTCCTCCTGATAACGATGAAATATTTGAATTTAAAATATGATCAATTCTTAAAAGTTTTGCAGCTTCCTCAACTCTAGTTTTTATTTCGTCTCTGGTATATCCCTGCATTTTTAGCGGAAATGACAAATTATTTTTAACATTCATATGCGGATAAAGTGCAAATAATTGGAAAACAAAAGCTATATCTCTCTCGGACGCTCTAAGCATTCCCACTTCTTCATCTCCTAAGTAAATTTCTCCTGATGTGGGTAATTCTAATCCAGCAATCATTCTAAGAGTTGTTGTTTTTCCACAACCTGACGGTCCAAGTAAAACGAAGAACTCTTTATCATTAATTTTTAAATTGGAATTTTTAACTGCTGTAAAATCCCCAAATGATTTTTGTAAATTTACTATTTTAATTTGAGACATATTAATCCGGAAAGTGACTTGTGATTACGAAACCTATTGTTCCAACTAAAATTACAATAAATGAGTAAGTATACATCCACATTGCAAATGGCTGTAACAACATGAAAACACCAATTAAAATTAAAACTGTAGACAAATTTTCCCAGTAAACTCTTCTAAATATTTTTCTCATTAATGACTTTTCTTCTTGCATTATTTTCTCACTGCTCCAAATGTAATACCTCTTAAAAGATGTTTTCTTAAAATAATTGTAAAAATCATTACTGGTAATAAAAATAAAGTTGTACCAGCTCCAATAGCAGGCCAATCCAAACCACCCTCTCCTATAATTGTAGGAATAAATGGTGGGGCTGTTTGTGCATTAAATTGGGTGAGCAGAACAGCAAAAGCGTATTCGTTCCATGAAAAAATCATGCAAAAGATTGCAGTTGCAGCTATACCAGTCATTGCTTGTGGAAGAACAACCTTAAAGAAAGCTTGAAGTCTAGAATATCCATCAATCATAGCTGCTTCTTCATATTCTCTAGGAATTTCATCCATAAAACCTTTTAACAACCATACTGCTAAACTTAAATTTACTACTGTATATAATATGATCATTCCAAGGTGAGTATCTCCTAGTCCTAATTTTCTGTACATAATAAATATAGGAACAGCAACCGCAATTGGTGGAAACATCCTGGTTGAAAGAATAAAAAATAACAAATCATCTTTTAATGGAACTTTAAATCTTGAAAAGGCATACGCAGCTAATGCGCCTAAAAATACAGATGCAAAAGTTGAACCGAAGCCAATTATCATTGAGTTCGAATACCTTCCTAAAAATTTTGATGGTCCTGTTATAACCATCTCTCTACTTCTAACTAATTCTTCGTACCAATTGTCTGGTGGGGGCAATGAATCAAGATATTCTTTTGATTGTCTTGATCTATTGGTAAATAAATTAACATATCCCTCTAATGATGGTTCAAAGAATACTTCGGGTGGATAAGAAATTGCACTATTAACATTCTTGAAACTTGTCATCACCATCCAAGAGATAGGAATTAATGTTACTACTGCGTAAACAATAATTATTGTAGCAGCAAGTTTCTTAGAAAACGATGAAGGTTCTAAATATGATCTAGATGTATCCATCAGCGTTCCTTTATCTTATTCATTACTTTTACATAAACATTTCCAAATCCAAAGATAGTTACAAAAAGAATGACTGCAAATGCTGAGCTGTAACCAGTTTTCCACTTTTCAAATGCTTCTCTTTTTAAATTTATTGAGGCGAGTTCCGTAGCTGAACCAGGACCACCAGATGTAAGTTCAACAACCATGTCAAACATTTTGAAATTCTCAATGCCCCTAAATAGCAAAGCCAGCAATAAAAATGGCAAGACAGAAGGTAAAGTAATGTATATAAATTGTTGCCATTTGCTAGCTCTATCAACTTCTGCTGCTTCATATAAATAATTTGGAACAGATCTTAGTCCAGCCAAACAAATCAACATTGTAAAAGGTGTCCACATCCAAGTATCAACAATAACTATGGACCAAGGCGCAAGTACACTTGATCCAATCATATCAAAACTTCCAAAATCGTGGAAAAAATTAATCACATAATTAAATAAACCTACTTGAGGATTATAAAGATAAGTCCAAAAAACACCTACTACAGCAGGCGATAACATCATTGGCAAAACTATTAAAGTAGTTAATAATTCATTGCCTTTAAATTTCCTATTTAACAATAAGGCTAAACCTAAACCTATTACTGCTTGAAGCAACAAAGTCCAAAACATAAAGTTTGCAGTAACTTGCATTTTTTCCCAGATGGCTTCTTTATTAAGAACTTTAATATAATTTTTTAAACCAACAAACTGTGGTTCTCTTCCAATTTTATTTGCGTAAAAATTTGTGAAAGACATTCTAATAGCATAAATCAAAGGATAAATATTTATCGCTAATAAAAGAAATACTGATGGGCCAATAAAAAGCCAAGCTACGGCTTTATCTGATAGACCTTTGAATTTTTTTTTAACGCTCATATGAATTTTTTAACAAAAAAGGGGGAGATGATACCTCCCCCCTTTTTTTTAATAACTTTAAATATTATTGTTAAAGTTTTCCGTCTGCTTCGAATACTTCAACCCACTCTTCGATAATTTTATCTAGAGCTCCTTTAGCAGTTCCTTTTCCATTAACAACATAGTCATGAATCGCTTCTTGCATAGGTAGCATTAACTCAACAAATGTTGGTTCTTGCCAGAAATCTTTGACAATTCCCATTGAGTCTAAGAAACCTTGTGCATAAACGGTAGACGTTGGAAATGATGGTGAATTTAGAACATCATTATGACATGAATATCCTCCTAGATCCCACCATTTTTGTTGTACATCTGGTCTAGCAAACCACTTAATATATTCAAGAGCAAGATCTTGTTTGTCTGAATATTTTACAACAGATATACCTTGTCCACCCAATGTTGCAGCTGCAACATTTTGTTTTGGATTTGCAAAGAAGCCACTAACTCTTCCGTCGCTGTCTTCTTTAGAAACACCAGGCCAGAAAGCATACCAGTTCATTTGGAATGCAACTTGTCCTGATTTATAAGCGTCTAAGTTAGCAACCATGTAAGCATCTGAGTGTCCTGGAGGCGCGCAGTCTTCATATAACTTTCTATAAAATTCAACCGCTTCAACTGCTTGTGGAGAATTAAAATATCCTTCCATATCATATGGTTTATTTGGATTTTCATATTCCATACCCCATGCATACATTGCAGCTGTAACACCCATTGTGATACCTTCAGATCCACGTTCAGTATTAATCGCAGCTCCGTATCTTTTTTGACCATCAATTTCTCTTCCTTGGAAAAACGAACACATATCGTGTAATTGATTCCAATTCGCAGGAACACCTAAATCATAACCGTGTTTTTTCTTAAATTCAGATTTAAGTTCAGGTCTATCAAACCAGTCTTTTCTGTAAGCCCATGCTAATGCATCGCCCATAGCTGGTAATGCATAATAGTTTGGACTTCCTTTTGGCCAAGTTGAATATGCATAAACTGTAGCAGGTGAGAAATCACTCATTGAGATTCCTTCTTTATCAAAGAAGTCATTCAATTTTACGTAATGTCCATATACAGCTCCTGCACCAATCCACTGTGAGTCACCAATTAATAGGTCAAATGTTTTACCTTTGTTGTTAAGTTCATTTAACATACGGTCAGCAAAATTTGGCCATGGTACAAACTCAAAGTTAACTTCTATTCCTGTTTCTGCAGTAAATTCTTTAGTTAACTCTTGCAAAGCATTAGCTGGGTCCCAAGCGGCCCAACCTAATGTGATTGACTTAGCATTTGAATTCGCAGAAAAAGAAAATAGAGAAACGAACAATAAAATCATTATTTTTTTCATTTTTTCCCTCTCATTGTTATTATTTTACAGATTAGTCTATCTAAGATGGCTTGTGCCTGCTAGTATTTTTTTTATATAATTTTTTGCTTTATTAATAATTATTAAAGAAGGAGGGAAAATGAAAAAAATTAAAGGTCCTGCTATTTTTTTAGCACAATTTGTAGGTGAAGATGAGCCATTCAATTCCTTGGACAATATTTGTAAATGGGCATCTTCTTTAGGTTACAAAGGTGTTCAAATTCCTAGTTGGGATGGCAGGTTAATTGATCTTAAAAAAGCATCTGAAAGTAAAGATTATTGTGATGAAATAAAAGGTATTACAAAAAAATATAATATTGAAATTACTGAACTATCCACTCATCTTCAAGGACAGTTAGTTGCAGTACACCCTGCTTATGACACTGCGTTTGATGGCTTTGCCGCACCTGAAGTTAGAGGAAATCCAAAAGTAAGACAAGAATGGGCTGTTAATCAGTTAATGATGGCTGCTAAGGCTTCAAACAATCTAGGTTTAGATAAACATGTAACTTTTTCAGGAGCACTTGCCTGGCCATATGTTTATCCTTGGCCACAAAGACCAGAAGGACTAATTGAAAATGCTTTCGATGAATTATCAAAGAGATGGAAACCAATACTTGATCATTTTGATCAAAACGGTGTTGACCTATGTTATGAGATACATCCAGGTGAAGATCTTCATGATGGCATAACATTTGAAATGTTTTTAGAGAAAGTTAATAATCATAAAAGATGTAATATGCTTTTTGATCCAAGTCACTATGTTTTACAACATTTAGACTATCTATCACATATTGATATTTATCATGAAAAAATAAAAATGTTTCATGTTAAAGATGCTGAACTAAATCCTTCAGGAAAACAAGGTGTGTATGGTGGTTTTCAATCTTGGGTAAATAGAGCGGGTAGATTTAGATCGCTTGGTGATGGACAAGTAGATTTCAAATCAATTTTTTCAAAACTAACTTCTTATGGTTATGATGGTTGGGCTGTGCTTGAGTGGGAATGTTGTCTCAAACATCCAGAGGATGGTGCAAGAGAAGGTGCAGAATTTATTAAAAATCACATCATAAATACTACAGAAAAAGCATTTGATGATTTTGCTGGAAGTGGTTCTGACATTAAAACAAACAAAAAGATGTTAGGTATAAATTAATGGGTAGAAAAGTTCGCATCGGAATGGTTGGTGGAGGAAAGGATGCATTTATTGGTGGAGTACATAGAATTGCACTTAGGCTTGATGGCTATTATGAATTAGTATCAGGATCTTTTTCTTCTAATTTTGATAATTCAAAAGAAACTGGAAAAAATCTTGGTTTAGCAGAAGATCGTATTTATGAAACCTATCAAGAGATGGCAGAAAAAGAAGCAGCTCGTTCAGATGGTATAGATGTTGTTGCTATAGTCACACCAAATCATCTCCATATACCTATTGCAAAAGTTTTCGCTGAAAAAGGTATAAATATTATTTGTGACAAGCCTCTTGCTTTATCTAGTAAAGAAGCAATTGAACTTAAGAATATTTTGGAAAGTAAAAAGTTAATTTTTGCTCTTACTCATAATTACACTGGCTATCCTATGGTTCGTCATGCAAAATCATTAATTCAAAAAGGTGATCTTGGTAAAATAAGAGTAATTCAGGCAGAATACCCTCAAGATTGGCTGACTAAAAAAGCTGAAGATAGTGGTTTAAAACAAGCTGAATGGAGAACTGATCCAAAAAGATCTGGCGGTGGTGGTTGTATAGGAGATATAGGAACTCATGCATTTAATCTCATAAGATTTGTTACTGAATTAGAAGTAGATGAATTATCAGCTGATATTCATACATTTGTAAAAGGTAGAATGCTTGATGATAATGCACAAATAATGCTCAGATTTAAAGGAGGTGCTAAAGGCGCAATATGGTCCAGTCAAGTTGCTGTTGGAAATGAAAATAACTTAAAAATTAGGGTTTATGGCGAAAATGGAGGAATAGAATGGAAACAAGAAGATCCAAATTATCTCGATTTTACAAAGTTTGGTCAACCAACACAAAGAATAACAAGAGGAAGTGGAAGTGCAAGTGAGGAAGCCAATAATGTCACAAGAATTCCTCCTGGACATCCTGAAGGGTATTTAGAAGGTTTTGCCAACATTTATAGTGATGTTTATAAAGAGCTATTTGCTCAAATAAATAAACAAAAATATGATCGTTCTAATGATTGTTATCCAAATATTAATGATGGTGTTGAGGGGATGAGGTTTATAGAAACTATTTTAGAATCTAGTAAGAATAATAGTAAATGGGTTCAATTTAATTCTAAGTAAATTGTAATTTATTATTTTAAAGAGTTTAGATCCTAATTTAGTATTAGATAAATGTTAAAAAAATAATAGTTAATGGGTTTACATTTTTCAAAAGAAGAATTTTCACAGAGAAAATCAAAGGTTATACAAAATATGAAGGATCAAAATATAGACGCTCTGTTAATGTTTAGACAAGAGTCTATGTATTGGTTAACAGGTTATGACACTTTTGGTTATGTATTCTTTCAAACTTTAGTTTTAGATCAAAAAGGAAATATAATTTTATTAACTAGAGCTCCTGATTTAAGACAAGCACAAAATACTTCAAATATAGAAGATATAAGAATTTGGGTTGATAAAGATAACTCCCAACCTACAGATGATCTTAAAATAATTTTAGATGAATTAAATTTAAAAGGAAAAAAAATTGGTATCGAATATGAGGCTTATGGAATGACAGGACGTAATGCTTTAAAATTAAACAAATCTTTAGAAAATTATTGTAAAGTTGAAGATCAATCAGAATTAATTACTAAACTTCGAGTAATTAAATCTAAGAATGAAATATTTTATATAAAAAAAGCTGCAGAGCTTGCTGATAAGGCTCTTGATCAAGCATGGAAATATGCAAAAGCAGGCGTAAATGAGTCAAAAATTCTTGCTGAAATGAATAAAGTAATTTTTGAAGAGGGTGGCGATTATCCTGCCAATGAATTTATAATTGGCTCAGGTAAAAACGCATTACTTTGTAGATATCAAGCAGAGAAACAAACTTTAAATAAAACTGATCAATTAAGTATAGAGTGGGCTGGAACTTTTAAACATTATCACTCAGCAATGTTTAGAACAATCCCAATTGGAAAAACTAATCCAAAACATATAAAAATGCATGAAGCTTGTGTAGAAGCATTAACAAATTGTGTAAATGTTTTAGTCCCAGGAAAAACTGCAGGAGAAGTTTTTGACATTCATGCTAAGACACTAGATGATCTTGGTTTTAATAAAGCTAGAATGAATGCTTGCGGTTATTCATTAGGTGCAACTTTTTCACCAAATTGGATGGATTGGCCAATGCTATATAATGGAAATCCTTATTTAATAAAACCTGGTAATGTGTTCTTTATGCATATGATCTTGATGGATTCAGATAACAATTTAGCTATGAATCTTGGAGAAACATATCTTGTAACAGAAAACGGTAACGAAAGATTAGGGAAACAAAAAATAGATTTAGTTATTCTATAATTTAATAATTAGTTTAATTTATTCTACTGAATTTATTTTTGCAATCATGCCTAATTGATAGTGACCAGGAACATTACACGCTGCTTCAAGATTAGCATTAGTATTAAATTTCCAAATTATTTCAGCACTTTGATTTGGCTCTAACAACAAACTGTTAGAGTGAGAATGACTCATAGAATGATCTTTTTTTGACAATTCTTTCATTTTTTTTTTATCAATTCTATCAACTAATAATATTTCATTTTCTACCATTTTCATCATTTCTGGTTGATGCTTAAGGTGCATTGCTTTAGTAGCAATATTAAATTCATGAACCAGTTCTCCATAATTATAGACAATAAATTTTATAGTTTGGTTTTTCTTTATTTCAAATTTATTTGGCTCATAATAATTGTCATACATTTTTACTAAGATAACTTTTGAAACTTCATTTGGGTCTCCTTTTTCGCCTATCATATTCATCGAACCACCAAAAGAGATGCTTGGTATTAAAATAAACAACAATATAATTTTTTTCATAATCAAAAATAAGATTTTTAATAGATTTTAATATTATGAATTTTGGCGCACTAATTACTTAATTATATTTAATTCTAAACCTCTAATTTACATTGTATTAATACTGCCAATTATATTTAAATTTTTATCAGAAATAATTATCTCTCCAGAAGATGAGCCTATATTTAAAATTGACGAAATAACTACATAATGAGTTACAAAAACTAAATTTTTATCACTTTCCCAACTTTTAATATAATTTTTAAGATCATTAATTTGTTTAGTTTCATTCGCAGCAAATCTTTCATCATAAAATGAATTCAATGCATTAAATGTTTCAAAATTTTCGAATGCATATTTTGCAGTATCTTTGCATCGACACCATTCGCTAGATAGTATTTTATCTATTTTTATTTTATTAACTTTAAAAAATTGGCCAATTTTTTTTGATTGCTTTATCCCTTTTTTATTTAAATTTCTTTGAGTTGAGCAGTCTTTAATATTAAAATTATTTGGATCACCATTTCCAGGTGCAAGTGCATGTCTTATAAAAATTAATTTATTACCTTCTTTAAGTGAATTTAAAATTTTATCTTCTGAAAATGCGCTATTTGTAAAGTTTAACACTCCAATAAATAAAATTATTAAAATTACTTTCATTTTCCATCTGAAATATTCTTCGATAAAAATTCATTAAGAATTTTTGCAATTTTTAAATGACCTTTTTGATTTGGATGATCATCTATATTAAAAAAATGAGATTTATTTAATTCAATTAGAATATATTTTATATTTTCATTATTTTTTGGAAAATTAATTACTTTTTGCCATGGTTGAATAGCCATAAAAACTATTACTTTTTTTTCATTTAAATTAATATTTTCTTTTAGAACTTTTTCTAAATATTTTTTATCATTATCAAAATTGATTAATTCTAAATTTTTACTTCTAAAAACAATATCTATAATATCAGAAAAAAATAAACGAATTGAACTTTTATAATTTCTAAATATAAATTTAAAATTATTTAATTTAATATTTTCATTAGCAAATATTTTTTCAAAATTATTTTTGGTATAAGTTTTATTTATATCTAGTTCTCTATTTTCCCCTAAATCATTCGGATGATATTGAATTATAATTGTTTTACTATTTTTATAATATGGACTTAATTTTAACTTTTTAACTTCTCTTACAGTCCCATAACTCGAAACAGCCATATTATAAACTTTTCTTTGTAATAGTTTTTCAAGTTGAAATGCAAATGTTTCATTGTCATTAACACCCCAGCCCATAGCAATAGAGTCTCCTAATACTACATGATAATCCTTTAAATAATCTATTTCTTCAACAGTTTCATGAACACGAGTGTATTCATTAAATTTTAAAGAACTATCAAATTCAGGATTTGAAAATTCACAAATTCCAATTTTAGGTTTGTAAAGTAAATTTTCATCATAAGAAATACAATTCTTGTTATGTTGCCATATATTTCTGAGACCTCTAAAATAAATTTTTTTCTGAATACTTTTTACCCAAAACCAATCATAGGTTTTGCCTTGTAATATTGATATATAGCTAAATGAAAAAACTAAAGCTGTGATTAAAAAATAATTAACTATTATTAAAAAAATAATATAAAAAAAATTTTTAGATTTAATCAAGTTCAAACTCTTTTTTATAATCTTTTTTTAGATTTGGGTTTTGTTTTGTTTTATCCAAAATACAGTTTCCAATTATAAGATAATCTAATTCGGTTCCCATAAAACAATTAAAAGCATCAGTTGGAGTATTTACTATGGGTTCTCCTCTAACATTAAATGAAGTATTAACAATTACTGGACAGCCAGTTTTTTCCTTAAACTTAGAGATTAAATCATAATATTTTTTATTATTGGTTTTAGTAACTGTTTGTATTCTTGCAGAATAGTCGACATGAGTAACTGCTGGTATATCTGATCTTTTTATATTCAATTTATCTATACCAAATAATTTTTTTTCTTCATCAGTCATCTCAATTTTTTTTTGATCACTTATATTTGAAACTAATAGCATATAAGGACTATCTACATTTATTTTGAACCAATTTGATAAATCTTCCCTAAGAACAGAAGGTGCAAATGGTCTAAAACTTTCCCTATATTTAACTTTTAAGTTTAAATTCTTTTGCATCTTATCAGATCTTGGGTCACCTAATATAGATCTACCACCTAAAGCTCTTGGTCCAAATTCCATTCTTCCTTGAAACCAACCTACAGCTTTTTCTTTAGATAAATAATCAGATGTTTGATCAATCAAACTATCATAATCAACAGTTTCAAAATGGGCTCCAATTGAATTTAATTCTTTCTCGATTTGATCTTGAGAGAATTCAGAACCTAGATAAGATCCTTTCATGCTATCATTAGAATTAATTTTTCTTACATTATCTTGATCAATATGCCATAAAGCTAAAGCTGCACCTAATGAACCACCCGCATCTCCTGCTGCTGGTTGTATCCATATATTATCAAAAATTTTCTCTTGGAGAATTTTTCCGTTTGCAACGCAATTTAAAGCAACACCACCAGCTAAACATAAATTTTTAATATTATATTCGTTACGAATTGATCTTGATAATTTGATCATAATATCCTCTGTAACTTTTTGAATAGAGGCTGCAATATCCATATGAAATTGTGTTAATTTTTCTCTCATAGGATCTCTGGGCTTTTGACCAAATAAATGATGAAATTTATCATTAGTCATTGTTAGACCTGTGGCATAATTAAAATAGTTTTGGTCTAATCTAAAAGTACCATCATTTTTTATGTCGACTAGTTTCATTATTTTATCAACATAAATAGGGTTTCCATATGGTGCTAAACCCATAAGTTTGTATTCTCCACTATTTACCTTAAATCCAGTGAAATATGTGAAAGAAGAAAAAAGTAAACCTAACGAATGAGGAAAATGAATTTCTTTTTTAATATCTAACTTATTTCCTTTACCTACAGCAACTGTAGTTGTTGCCCACTCACCTACACCATCAGCAGTTAAAACTACTGCTTCTTCAAATGGTGATGGATAGAATGCACTAGCTGCGTGACTTAAATGATGATCTGAAAAAAAAATGTTTTCATCAGATTTATAATTTTTATCATGCTCTTTAAGTTTATTAAATAAATAATTTTTTTGAAAAAGTTTTTCTTTAATCCATAATGGCATTGCTTTACTAAAAGATACGAATCCCTTAGGTGCAAATGCAACATAGGTTTCTAAAAGTCTTTCAAATTTTAAAAATGGTTTTTCAAAAAAAACTATTTTGTCCACTTCATTTAATTTTAAATTTGCATAATCTAATACAAATTTAATTGCATTATGCGGATAACTTGCATCATGTTTTTTTCTTGTAAATCTCTCTTCTTGAGCTGCAGCAATTATTTCACCATCTTTTAAAATACATGCTGCACTATCGTGATAAAAAGCGGATATACCTAAAATTGATAGCACTTTAAAAAATTGTATATATAAATGGGGCTACAGCAGAACCTTGGCTCAAGACTATCAAACCACCAAACATTACTAGGACGATTATAATAGGTAAAAGCCAATATTTTTTTCTGACTTTTAAAAATTCCCAAAATTCTTTTATAAAACTCATGTTAGAATTGATTTTTCATTTTACTCTTTGGTTCATTTTTTTCAATCCAATAAGATTTATTGTCATTATATTTAAGGTTTAAAAGATCTTTTTTAAGCAATCTCATTAAAAACCCTATTGGTGTAACTACAAAAAAAAATATTATCCCCATCACCAATGGTGAAACTATCTTTCCTAAAAAAATACCAAATTTAAACCATACCTTATTTAATGGATTTAATATTTTTGAGTTTAATAATCCTAATACAAGAAATATTAATGAAACAATTAAAGACCAAATTCTTATATCTCCGTGATTTATTAAAGGATAAAAAGCAATTAAAGCAAAAACTACAAAAAAAACTATTCCAAAACTTCTATTCGAACTTATTTTAATGTCATCCATTTAAAGATTTTTGAGGTTTCATGTCAGCTTTATTAATACCTGCTACCTTGACTGGTTTCTTCATTGCATCTCTTCTAAAAGGTTCGCCAAGCTCTTGATTAAGAATTACCTCAATAAAAGTTGTAATTCCTTTTTTTTGATCTACACAAGATTGTTTGATAGCATTTGTGGTCTCTTCCATAGTTTTTACAATAACACCTTTTAATCCACATGCATCAGCAACTTTTGCATAACTTAATTCTGGATCAAGTTCTGTTCCTACAAAATTATCATCAAACCAAAGAATAGAATTTCTTTTTTCAGCTCCCCATTGATAATTTCTAAATATAACCATAGTAATTGCTGGCCATTCATCTCTTGCACATGAGCTCATTTCATTCATGCTAATACCAAATGCGCCATCTCCTGCAAAACCTATAACAGGTGTGTTGGGACATCCAATTTTTGCTCCAAGTATAGAAGGAAAACCATAACCACAAGGTCCAAATAAACCAGGCGCTAAATATTTTCTGCCTTTTTCAAAAGTTGGATACGCATTTCCAATCGCACAATTATTTCCAATATCGCTTGAAATAATTACATCATCAGGCATTCCTGCTTGTATAGCTCTCCATGCTTGTCTTGGTGACATTCTATCGCTATCTCTTTCTCTAGCTTCTTTGTTCCAAACAGTTCCTGGATCATCATCTTCATGGTCTAAGCTTGTTAATGTTTGTAACCATGCAGATTTAGTTTGATGAATAATATCTTTTCTTTTTTGTCTATCTACATCTCCAGCTGTTGGTGATAGTTGCTCTAAAAGTTGTTGAGATACTAATTTAGCATCTCCACAAATACCAACAGTAACTTTTTTTGTTAAACCTATTCGATCTGAGTTCATATCAACTTGAATTATATTTGCCTTTTTGGGCCAGTAATCCATTCCATATCCTGGCAATGTTGAGAAAGGATTTAGTCTTGTGCCTAATGCTAAAACGACATCAGCTTTTTGAATTAATTCCATTCCAGCTTTTGAACCATTATATCCTAACGGACCAGCTGCTAACGGATGACTTCCTGGAAAACTATCATTATGTTGATATCCAGAACAAACTGGTGCGTCTAATTTTTCAGCAAGTTTTTTACAATCTTCAATAGCGTCACCTATTACAACACCAGCACCAGATAATATTACTGGAAACTTTGCATTAGATAACAAATCAGCTGCTTTTTTAATTGCATCAGCACCGCCTGCTTGTCTTTCTAATCTAACAATTGGAGGAAGGTCAATATCAATAACTTGAGTCCAGTAGTCTCGAGGAACATTAATTTGTGCTGGTGCTGATCCTCTAATAGCTTTTTCAATAACTCTGTTTAAAACTTCTGCCATTCGTGAAGGGTCTCTAACCTCTTCTTGATAACAAACCATATCTTTAAATAAATTCATTTGTTCAACTTCTTGAAATCCTCCTTGGCCCATAGTTTTATTAGCGGCTTGAGGCGTTACTAATAATAAAGGAGTATGATTCCAATAAGCAGTTTTAATTGGAGTAACTAATCCTGTTATCCCTGGACCATTTTGAGCGATAACCATTGACATTTTTCCAGTCGCTCTTGTATAACCATCAGCAATTAGTCCACCGTTTGTTTCATGCGCTACATCCCAAAAAGTAATACCTGCATCAGGGAAAATATCTGAAATCGGCATAAAAGCTGAACCGATAATACCAAATGCATTTTCGATACCATGCATTTGTAAAACTTTTACAAAAGCTTCTTCAGTTGTCATTTTTGTCATTAGTTAACCTTTTTTAAATTCTATTTTTTATTTGTTAAAGTATTGGATTAATATATAAGATAAATCAAAATTCAAATAAAGAATTCGTCGCTATGGCAAGCACAGATATAATAATTCATGATGAAAAAGACAATGTTGGTGTAGTTGTTATAGAAAAAATTATAGCAAATCAAGATTGTAACTGTTGGATTATGGAAAATGATAAATCGGTATCAATTCAATCAAAAAATGAAATTCCCTTAGGTCATAAAATAGCTATGGTGGATCTAAATGAAGGAGATACTATTCTCAAATATGGTCATGACATTGGCAAAGTTGTTAAGTCAATAAAAAAAGGTGAGCATGTTCATGTTCATAACGTTAAAACTAAAAAGTGGTAGATTATGGAAATTCCAAAAAGTTTTTTAGGATATAAAAGAGAAAACGGAAGAGCAGGAATTAGAAATTATGTAATAATTTTACCTGTAGATGATATTTCAAATGCTTGCGCTGAAGCTGTAGCTAATAATATAAAAGGCACTATTGCACTACCACACTCTTATGGAAGATTGCAATTTGGTGCTGACTTAGAATTACATTTTAGAACTATGATTGGAACTGGTAAGAATCCAAATGTAGCTGCTGTTATTGTTGTTGGAATTGAACCTAAATGGACAAAAAGAATTGTAGATGCAATAGCAACAACGGGTAAACCTGTTGAAGGTTTTAGTATCGAAGGAGTTGGAGATATAGATACAATAGCAAAAGTATCTAAGAAAGCTCAGGAGTTTTCAATGTGGGCTTCCGAAAAACAAAAACAAGAATGTCCTATAAGTGACTTATGGATCTCAGTAAAGTGTGGTGAGTCAGATACAACATCAGGATTAGCCTCAAATCCAACTGTAGGAAATTTAATGGATAAACTAGAGCCACTTGGAGTTCATTTATGTTTTGGAGAAACATCAGAGCTTACAGGAGCAGAAACGGTTTGTGAAAAAAGAGGAAAAACACCAAAGGCTCAGGAAAAATTTAAAAAAACATGGAATGCATACAATGATTTTATTCTTAAGGAAGCAACTGACGATTTGTCAGAGAGTCAACCAACTGCTGGAAATATAGCAGGAGGATTAACAACTATTGAAGAAAAAGCATTTGGAAACTTTCAAAAAATTGGATCTTGTCAATTTATAGATGTTTTAGAGCCTGCAGAAGAACCAACGAAGGGTCCTGGCTTATATTTTATGGACACCTCATCAGCAGCAGCAGAATGTGTTACTTTACAAGCTGCAGGAGGTTTTAATATACATTTATTTCCAACAGGCCAAGGTAATATAATAGGAAACCCAATAGAACCTGTGATTAAACTAACAGCAAATCCACTTACGGCAAAGAATATGAGTGAACATATTGATGTTGATGTTTCTAAAATATTATCTCGTCAAATGAACTTGGATCAAGCTGGAGATGAGCTAATTAAATCTACTTTAAGAGTAGCTAATGGTAGATTAACTTGTGCTGAAGCGTTAGGTCATAAAGAATTTGTTATGACTAAACTTTATAGAAGTGCTTAGGTTTTATGAATTTCTTTATATTTTCTTCTTGCATCTGAAATAATTTTTCTAATTATTGCAGCTCCCACTCCAAGAACAAGTGCTAAACCAATAGAAAAAATTCCATAAAGAATAGGTACATTTATTGAAATATCTTTAATAAATTTTGCAAATGTACTTAATGATTTAACTCCATCTTTTTCAGATACAATTCTAATAGTTTTTTCCGCAAAAAATGCATCATAAGCAATTGCAATACCAACAACTAACAATAACATTGCTAAAATTGTTTTAAACTGTGAACTATCAAATTTTTCGCCTATTTTCTGCCCTACCTGAACACCTAAAATAGAACCTAAAATTAATACCATTACAAGCATAAGGTCAATTGATCCATAATGAAATGCATGAAGAACTGTTACAATCGCGCTTACAAAAATTGTCACAAACAATGATGTTCCTGGAATTAATTTTGTTGGCATACCAATTATATAAATCATTGCGGGAACTAAAATAAAAGCACCTCCAATTCCCATTATTGCAGCAAGGTATCCAACTAATAAGCCAATAATAATTGGCGTAAATATACTTTCATATAATTTTGATTTTTTGAATCTCATTCTAAATGGAAGGCCGTGTATCCAATAATGTGAGTGAAGTTTTTTCTTTACAATTACTTTTCTTCTAGCTTTATCTATCTCGCTAATTCCTTGAACTAACATTATTGTACCGATGATTGCTAAAATGTACATATAAGCTAATGAAATAACGATATTAATTTTACCTATATCTTTAAAATAAGAAAAAGTAATAATGCCTAAAATTGTACCAACTACACCTCCAACAACAATCATTAAACCCATTTTATAATCTAAAGTACCTTTTAAATAATGTGTTGTTGATCCTGATATTGAAGTTCCTAAAATATTATTTGCTTCATTTGGAACAGCATAAGCTGGGGGAACGCCTAAAAAAATTAAAAATGGAGTCATTAAAAAACCTCCTCCTACACCAAACAAACCTGAAAGAACTCCAACTACCAAACTAAGAATGAATATTAACGGAAGGTTTACATAAACTTCAGCTATTGGAAGAAAATACTCCATAACGTCTAACTATTCCTCTAAAATATTAATGTCAACTATTTGATTAAATATTAAAAAAAGTTCCAAAAAGAATAACGCCCCAGTATGCTGCTAAACCAAAATAAAGTGCTGATTTTACATTAATTAATGAATTTAAATTTGGAAGTTGCTTAACATAAACTTTAATATTTTTTTGAAATTTGTTAAGCATACGCAGGAATTACACCTGGTTTTAAAATTTTGCAAGTAGATTTTTAAAAATATTTAAAAGATTGTAGCTCCAAAAACTTTAATTTGATCACCCTCGTATCCTAAGACAAGTCTACCTAAAAACTCTCCAGGTATTTTTGTGCTTGTTTGTTTGTATAATACCGTTACATACAAACCTCTTCTAATACATCCAAATGCCTTACAACCTTCAGACAATGTTGATATAAGTTCATTGTTAGCCCATTGTTTACCAAGTTCAACTTCATTAGCTCCATAGAGCATCTGAGATGATAAATCTCTAGTAAAACTTCCATAATCTTTTATATTTGATGAATTTACTAAGTTAGCCCAAATTGGTTCAGCAACTTTAATTATTTCTTCGTCAGTCTTATCCGTAATACTCATTAAATTGATATTATTTTTTAAGAAGCTTGTTTTTTCTCTTTTTCATCTACGATATGATAAACTGGAACTTTTTCCAAAGTAAATTTACCAGTTTTTGGATCTCTTCTTGATACTGTTAAACAATGCCAATTTTCGTCATCTAGTTTTAGGTGATCTCCTCTATAATAATAGCCTGGCCAACGAGTTTCTTCACGAAACATTGTATGTTCAGTTACACACTGTGAGGTAAGAGCTCGATGTTTTAACTCCCAAGCACGCATTAACTGATGATAGTCTTCAGCACCAACATTTTCTAAATCTTCTTGTAACCATTCAAGTAGTTCCAAACCTCTTTTAAGCATATTGGCATTGGTCATGTAGTTAGTGGCTATACCACCCACATATTCATCCATAATTCTTTGAAGTCTTTGAAGTCCTTGAATTGGAGAAATATAACTTGGAGATACTGTTCCTCCCGTAATTTCATTTCTACCAACGGTGTAATTCTCCAATGGTTTATAAATAATCTCTTTAAAATTTTCACATTGTGCATCAGATACTTTAAGACCTTCAGCTTTTTTTTCTTGTATGTATTTTACTGCTGCTTTTGCTGCTAAACGACCTTCGGTAAATGAACCAGACGAAAACTTATGAGCACTTCCGCCTACTGTATCTCCAGCACCAAAAAGACCTTCTACAGTTAACATTCTATTATATCCCCAAAAATATTCTGGAGGTGAAAGATCTTCTGGGCCACTCACCCAAGCACCTGAACAAGTAGCGTGCGAACCCATAACATAAGGTTCTGATGTAGTTAATTCAGGATTAGTATATTTTGGATCAATATTTTGAGATGCCCATACAACAGCCTGTCCTACTGTCATTCCTAAGAAATTTTCCCATCCAACTGTCTCAAGATGTGGGTCTTGAAATGCTTCTGTAGTGACCATTTGAATTGGTCCACCTCCGGCCATTGTTTCTTGAATAAAAGCATGATTACGTAGACAAGTTGGTGTTGGATGATGATCTATATATTCACCAACTAATTCTTTGGTATGTTCATACCATTTTTTTTCATAATTTTCTCCATTTGCATTTTGTGTATAAGTTTTTAAATGAAGAAAATAAGCTCCAACTGGTCCATACCCGTCTTTAAATCTACATAAGACAATTCTATTTTCCATTTGAGTCATTTTAGCACCAACAGCTATTGGTAATGCATATGCAGAACCATTACTCCAAGGTGCATACCAAGTTCGTCCCATTCCTTCACCTACAGCCCTAGGTTTAAATATGTGAGATGCACCACCTGCAGCTACTATTACTGTTTTTGCTCTAAATACATAGTAGTCTCCTGTTCTCATATTAAATCCAACGGCTCCACCTACTCTGTTTTCTTTTGTTTCATCCATAAGAAGATGAGTGATCATAATTCTATTATATATTTTATCAGCAGATTTTTTTGCTGCTTCAGCAACAATTGGTTTGTAACTCTCTCCATGTATCATTATCTGCCACTTACCTTCTCTTAGATAACGTCCAGTTTTTTCATTTTTCATCATGGGCAAACCCCATTCATCAAACATATGAACTGTTGAGTCTACATGTCGAGCCATGTCATAGCCTAAATCTTCTCTCACCATTCCCATTAAATCATTACGAGCATATCGGACATGATCTTCAGGTTGATTTTCATCCCATTGCATTCCCATATAACAGTTAATTGCATATAAGCCTTGAGCAACAGCACCACTTCTATCTATATTTGCTTTTTCAACACAAATTATTTTTAAATCTCTTCCCCAGTGTCTTGCTTCAAAAGCAGCACCTGTCCCAGCCATTCCTCCACCTACAACAAGAACATCGCAATCTTCAAAAATAGTTTTCCTTGCCATTAATAATAAACTCCTTTTTTAAATGCACTTTTTTCAACTTTTGGAAGTTCTTTATTTGTATTAAGTCCTTCTGGTTCGGAATAAAGAATCTGAGAATTTATTTCCCCTTGGTTTGGTTTGTCACCATCTGCTAGTTTTGGAATAAATTTCCCCCATGGTTTTGTTGTTATTGGAGATACAAAGTCTTTTACTGTTCCATTTCTAAATTTAATCTTCCAAGAGATTGTTCCTTTTTCTTCTTCTCTTCTTACTCTTACACTGTGACCCATAGGAGCAAAATCTGCATAACCCCTAACGTCTATTGCATGGTTAGGACATGCTTTAACACACGAGTAACATTCCCAACAAAAATTCGGTTCAATATTTTTTGCACGTCTTATAGTTTCATCTATATGCATAATATCAGAAGGGCAAATATCTACACAGTGACCGCAGCCATCACAACGAGTCATATATACAAAAGTTGACATAATTTATTTTATTCCTTTCAAAATCATTTTAATAATGTTTTGGATTCTCCCTACTTATACCTAATCCAAATTGTTTTGGGGCATCTGCTTCAGGTGGCAAATTGTCTCTAGAGCCATCAGCTTCTGCTAAGTTTTTTTGTATCGCTGCTCCTGGCTTATAAAACATATGTGCAAATTTAGACCAATATACTCCTCCAAACAAAATAAGATTTGATAAAATAAATAATACTAAAAACACTTTATCATCCCATCTATCATTTAAATTTAATGATTGTAAATAAGACCAAATTAGACCTGTTAAGGATGAAGCTACAAGAGCAAGGACAAATAAATCTGCCTTTATTATTCTATACCAAGGCTGAGCTTCTGAATAAACATCTACTCTTAAAAAAAACCAAAACCAACCTCCTCCTATGACTGTCATAATAGCGCCCATGTGCCAAATGATAGGCCAGAAAGATGGAGTTTCTGAGGATGGACTTGAATAACAAAAAATCAATATTGCTGAACCTACCCAAAATAAAATTGTTCCATACATTCCGAGAAGGTGAGCCGCTCTTCTTTTTCCAGCTCCAAGTTCAGATGTTGTAGCTATGTCACTTACAATTGTTTTGGAAATTACAGATATTCTTTCTCCTGTGCTTAAACTTTTTGTAGCAGATAATTTTGCTTTTTTTGCATTTTCAAAAAAATATTTAACATTTTTTTTATGAATAATATCTACAAGGGTACCAACAGCAATTAAAACTATCATTAATACAACAAAAGACTGCATATATATTGGTGATACAGTTTCAGCTAATATTGCAAATGGATTAACAGATAGCATTATGATTTTCCCCTTTTCTTTAGAGTATTTAGTATAGTTAACAAAATAGATCAACCTTGGAATCTGGTCATTTAGTATCGTTAATGTATAAAAATTTATTTATTTTATCTTTTATAATGTTGTTTTGAAGAAATTACTCCTCTTACACCTCCTTGAGGATTCTTAACATCACCATCTCTTCTGGGGATTAAATGAATATGACAATGCATGATTGATTGACCTGATATTTTTCCAATATTGGTTCCAATATTGAAAGCTTTTACGGTATTATCTTTATTTATAATTTCCTTTCTAATAATTTTAATCAAATCATTGCATGCTATCAGTTCTTTATTGGAAAGTTTAAAATAATCTTTTACATGTCTCTTAGGTATAATTAAGCAATGATGTTTAGATACTGGATAAGTATCGTAACTTGCATAAGCCAAATCATTTTCGTGAGCTACTCCACTTGATTTCGAATTACAAAAAAGGCAAGGGTTATTGGGATCTTTCATAATTTATTTATATATAGGATAATTATTAATTGCTGATAAATAATATTTTGAAAATTTATTATAAAATTTTAAACTTTTTCTTTTCCATTCTATTTGATCAATTGTTTTAACAGATGCAACACCTTTTCCTGAGCCAATTAAAATAATTTCATCATACTCTTTCAAAGAACTAATTAATATGCTTTTATTTATAATATTTTTAAATTTTGTTTTAAAAAACTTATATGTAATTCCTTTATAAAATTTATTTATGGGAGAAAAAATTTTATTATTTTTAATAAAAAATATATTGGATGTTCCTGATTCAAAGATTTTTTTATTAACACATAAACCAATATCTACTTTTGAATTATCCACTTTTTTTAAATATTTTAAAATTTTTTTATATTTTAAATTTTTAAACTCTGGTTTTTGACGTTTTAAACTAACTAGTTTTAAATTAAGATTTAATTTAGGTTTATATCTTTTCCTCAAAGAAATTGAAATAGTATCTTTATTAAGTGCAATACGAAGTAAATGATTATATTTTTTTTTCGTATTTATATTTTTTTTTAATAATTTTAAAATATTTCTCTTAATAAAAGGTCTTAAAATATTATATGCTTTAATTGATTTAACTAAATTATTAATATGTTCTTTAAAAAATAAAATTTTTGGAGGTGAGTCATAAATCCACATCGTTGTAAATACGCCATGGTCATTCCAAAGATCTTTAAATTTAATTTCATTTAGATCTTTAAGTCGATAAGATTTTTTTTGATAAGTAAGTTACCATTAATAGTTAAAAATGATTCTGGATGAAATTGAAAACCATAAATTTTATCTTTATTATTTTCAAATGACATTGCAACCTTTGATTTGACACATCTCATTGTTACATTAAAATTTTTTGCATAAAATGGTTCTTTTAATTTTAAAGAATGATAACGTCCAACTTTGAATTTACTACCATTAGCAAAAAGATTGCTAAATTTATTGGTAATTATCTCTGATTGAAATCCATGATAAATTTTTTTTTGTTCAACTATATTTGCACCCTCACAATATAATATTTGTTGAAAACCTAAACATATGCCAATTATTTTTTTTTTACCTTTAAATCGATTATATATTTTTGATGAATCTGGATAATCTTTTGGAGAACCTGGTCCTGGTGAAAATACAATTGTCGAAGCCTTTTTCAATTTTGATTTATCAATTTGACGTAAATCATCGCATTCTACTTTATCGAATAAAGAAAATTGATGAACTATATTCTGAGTAAATGAATCTTTATGATCAATTACATATATCATTTATATAAATCTATTAATGCTTTTGCTTTAATGAAATTTTCATTAAATTCATGATTTGAGTTGCTATCCACTACAACACCAGATGCAACAGAAATTTCTGAAATATTTTTATAATTTAATATTGATCTAATAATAATGTTAAACCTCATATTGCCATTAAATTTTATAAAACCAAAACTTCCTGTATAAATATTTCTATTTTCTTTTTCTTGATTATTTAAAAGATTCAAGGTGCTTATTTTAGGACAACCAATAACTGAACCACCAGGCATCATAGCCTTAATAATATCAATATTTTTAACATTTTTTTTTAGTTTACCCCTAATCAAACTTACATAATGATAAAGATCTTTGTACTCTTCAACTGTTTTTTCCTTAATTAATTTGACACTTCCAGGTTTACATACTTTTGATAAATCACTTCTTTCCATATCAACAATCATATTATGTTCCTTAGTTTCTTTAATATTATTTTTAAAAAATTTAAGAGCTTTTTTTTTATTAATCTTTTTAGTTTTTCTTAACGTACCAGCTATTGGTTTTGTTGATATATAAGAACCTTTTTTAGTAATTAAATTTTCAGGTGAACAGCTTATGATGGAAAAATTTTTATCTTTAATCATAAATGCCTCGGGAGCTAAATTAGTTTTTGAAAGTCTACAAAAAAAATCTAAAGGATCAATTTTCGATTTATTTTTATATTTTGTACATATTTTTATTTGATAAGTTTCTCCAGCTCTTATTTTTTTAATAAATCTATTAAAAATTTTTATATAAGATTTTTTATTTATATTGATTTTAAAGTTTTTATTAACTTTATTTGATTTATTGGGATAATAAATTAAATCTTCTTTTAAAGTAATTTTTTTCTCAGGTTTATAAAAAATTCCTTTTGGAAAATTAATATTTTTTTGTTTTGGTAACTTTACTTTAATGAGATTATTTAAAATTTCATATCCAAAAAAACCTATAAATAAATCAGTATTTTTATAATTTTTGTTAGATTTAAATTTCTTACTTAAAAATTTATCAATATTTTTATTGTTTAAAATTATTTTACTTGAAAAATCTGTGTAAAGATTAAAACCTTTTGTTGTTTTATAAATAATATAAGATTGTTTTGAATTATTAATCTTATTTAAAAAATTATTTTTGATCAATTTTCTAGGTTGTTTGAAGTCTTACAACTTGTTTTTCTACTATTGGTAAATGAATCAAGCCTGCAAAGATTGATAAAGCTATTGAAATATACCATGCATAGTCATATGAACCATATAGATCATGAAATACTCCACCTAAATACGCACCTAAAAAAGATCCTACTTGATGACTTAAAAATACAATTCCATATAAAAGCGCTATATATTTTGTTCCAAAAATAAATCCTACCAAACCCATTGTTGGAGGAACTGTAGAAAGCCAAAGAAAACCAAAAGCAATTCCAAAGAATACAGCAATTATTGGACTAGGAGGTAAAAATATAAATATAATAATTACCAAACCTCTAGCTAAATAAATTGCACTTAAAATTAATTTCTTACTATACTTTTGAGCAAAATATCCTGAAGTTAAAGTACCTACAATGTTAAATAAACCAATCATTGAAAGTATTGTTACTGTGCACCACTCGGGTAAACCTCTGTCATTAATATAAACAGGTATATGCGTCGCTACTAAAGCAATATGCCATCCGCAAACAAAAAAACCTAGTGTTAAATAAATAAAACTTTTATTATTGAATGCTTCCTTTAATGCATCTTTAGCTGTCTGATCATCATCAATTTTACCCCCAACTACATTTTTTGGAGTTGTTAAGAAAAAAGCCAAAATTGATCCAATAAAAATAAAAAATGCAAAAAATATAAGTGTGTTTTCCCACCCATATTCTATTAATGAATATCTGGTCATCAATGGAGAAACAAAATATCCAAATGAACCTGCGGCAGTAACAATACCGATTGCTAATGTTCTGTTAGATTGAGAATAATGTTTTGCAACTACCGACACCGGTATACTAATTGCTGTAGCTCCAAGAGCAATACCAATGAGAATACCAATACCAGTTATAAAATATACTCCAGTGTTATAATCTGATACTAATAATAGAACACCAGCTAGATAAAAAACAAAACCTATAAATACTGCAATATGTCCTCCATATTTATCAGTAATAAATCCAAACAACGGAGCAAAGGCACCCCATAAAAACATTTGCAATCCTAAAGAAAAACCAAATTGTGAAAGTGTTATTCCCAAGTCTGTTGAAAAATCAAAATAAAACATTCCAAAAGTCTGTCTTATTCCAAGAGATATAATTACAATTATACATGCTGAAACTAATGTAATTAATACAGTTTTATTTTTAATAAATTTTTCTGAGCTCATTTTAATTACTTTAAATACTTTAAAGCTTTTTTGATATCTGCAATAAGGTCACTAGGGTCTTCTAGACCAATATGTAATCTTACTAAATGTTCATTTTTTTCTAATTTAAGAAAACTTCTATTTCCTTGCTCTCTTTTATCCTGATGAAGTGCCAAACTTTCGAATCCTCCCCAGCTGTACCCGTGACCAAATAATTTTAAATTATTAACAAATTTAATCACAGAATTTTTATTTTTTGATCTAATTTTCAATCCCATTAATCCTGATGCACCAGAATAATACTTTTTCCACATCCTAAAATTGAATGAATTTTTTTTATAAGGATAAAGTAATTTAATATTTTTAATTTTAGATAAAAACTGAGCAACTTTTTTTGCATTTTCTCTATGTCGATCTAATCTAACATCCAATGTTCTTAAACCTCTTGTAATCAAATAAGCATCATCTGGTCCAAGTCGTAATCCAGTAACTTTTTCTGATCTTTGAACTTTTTTAAAAACTTTTTTGTTTACAGCTAAAGATCCACCCATTACATCAGAGTGGCCTGAATAATATTTTGTAGCTGAAACAATGGACATATCAAAACCTAATTTTATGGGTTTTAAAAAATAAGGTGTACCCCATGTATTATCAATTGCGGTTAATATTTTATTTTTCTTAGCTATCTTAATTATTTTTCCAAGATCTTGAAAATCAAATGTATTACTTCCTGGATTTTCTACAAAAATTAGTTTTGTTTTTTTAGTGATACTTTTTTCTAAAGTTTTAAGGTTATGGGTATCATAAAAAATTGATTTAATATTAAACTCTTTTAAAAAATCCTGAGTTAATAAACGAGTTGGACTATAAACGGGATCAGCTACGATAATCTCATCTCCTGGTCTTGTAACGCTAAAAATTGCTAAAAATACAGAACCAAAACCAGTAGGTGTTAAAAAAGTATGATAACTTTCTTCTAGTTTAGATAAAATTTTTTGTAAAATATGAGTTGTTGAAGTACCTTGTCTTCCATATTCAAAATGTCCTCCTGTAGGATTTTTTTTTGCTTTAATTTCCATTTTTCGAATATCTTGCATCGATTTAAAAATAATTGTTGATGCTCTAACAACTGGCGGGTTAACTGATTGATTATGAAAGTCTTTTGCAGTGTGTTTTAAAAAAGTTTTAAAAGAATTACCCATATTAAAATTTGATATGTTTAGAAGACAATGCTATATCCAATAAAAAACGTCAATAAAATTAATAAATAGGATTTAATGAGTTACCCTAAGAAACATAGAGGTCGAAGAAAACAAGGCTCTAAAAAAAGAAGAGCCAAGAGAAAAAATAAGAAGAAATAATTTTTCTTTCGTACTATTCTTTAATCCACCCACCACCAAGAACTTTATGACCAAATTGGTCTTTATTATAAAAGACGCATGCTTGTCCAGGTGAAATACCATCTTCAAAATTAGTTAAAGTGACCTGAGCATTATTATTACTTTTTAAGTCAACTTTTGCTTCAAGAAGATTTCCCGTAGATCTAACTTTTACAAAAATATTTTGTTCTAAATCTTTTTTATCAGTCAGTAAATTTACATTTTTCAAAGATATATTTTTTTTTCCAAGTTTTTCCTTTCCTCCAACAATTATCTCATTTTTATCAGAATTAATTTTAATGACATATAAAGGTTCTTTATCAGAAACTTTAATTCCTTTCCTTTGTCCAATAGTAAAATTTATAATTCCATCATGAACACCTATAACTTCTCCATCTAAGTTTTTTATGTTTCCTTTTTTAAAAGAGTCTGGTTTAAATTTTCGAATTACAGACGCGTAATCTCCATTAGGAACAAAACAGATATCTTGACTGTCAGGTTTGTCTGCAACATTTAAATCTAGATTTTTTGCAATTTCTCTTGTTTTATCTTTTAACATCCCACCTAAAGGAAATCTCAAATAATCTAACTGTTCTCTTGTAGTATTAAATAAAAAATAACTTTGATCTCTATTTTCATCAATTGCTCGATACATATTAGTTATTTTATTTTCAGTAATGCTTTTTACATAATGACCAGTGACTAATGCATCAGCTTTGAGTTCTTTTGAAACTTCAAATAAATCTTTAAACTTTACTGTTTGATTGCATTGAACACATGGAATTGGAGTTTCTCCTTTTAAATAACTCTCAACAAAATTATCGATAACACCTTTTTTAAACTTATCTTGGTAATACAGTATTTTATGCTCTATACCTAACTTATGTGCAACACGCTTGGCATCCATTATATCTTGACCTGAGCAACATTGTTTTGATGCAGCTACTTCTTTACCGTCATCATAAAGTTTCAATGTTATTCCAATAACTTTATAACCCTCCTTTTTCATGATGCCAGCAACAGTAGAAGAATCTACTCCACCCGACATAGCTACAACTATAGTGGTATCCGATGGTTTTTTGTCAATGCCAATAGAATTTAATTCTTTATTCATAAGGTGGTATTTATACTTATTTACAATATAAGTTAAATTAAATGATTTTAGATTATGAGCCAGGTGACAAAGTCACTAATCCTAACAAAAAAGAATGGGGTATTGGGCAAGTTCAATCTATAATTAATGACAAAGTAACTGTTAATTTTGAAAACGCTGGAAAAATAGTGATTAACGCAAAAAACGTTGAATTAAAAAAATTAGGAAAATAAAAGTGAATTTAAAAAATATTGTAGAAAATTTAATAGAAAATTTTTTAGCAGCAGGAGATTTAGCTCTAAAATTAAGAGAAAAAGGTTTAATAAAAAAAATTAAATCAGATAATACTCCAGTAAGTAATGGCGACTTAGAAGTAAATAAACTTATTTCAAATAAAATTTCTGAGATAACTCCAGATTTACCTATAATTTCAGAAGAAACATCTGAAAATAAAGATAATTTAAATTTAAAAGATTTCTGGCTTATTGATCCTATCGATGGAACTTACGATTACATTAATAACCTTGAAGAATTTACAATCAACGCAGGTTTGATTATCAATAACAAACCTGTTGCAGGATTAATTAATGCTCCTGCTAAAAAAAGAATGTTTTACTCATATGAAAAAGATAATGCTTTTGAATTTAGTAAAGGTAGAACAATAAATTTAAGTAACATGAAATCAAAAAAATCAGAAAGTTTAAAATTTATTTCATACTCAAACAAAGTAAAACCTGAAATTCAAAAGATTTATGATGATTTAGGTGTAAAGGATAATATAAGGATGAAAAGTTCACTTAAATTTTGTGTTGTTGCTACGGGAGAATATGATGGTTACGTTGCTGAGCCAAGAGCGTATGAATGGGATATCGCTGCTGGTCATGCAATTTTAGAAAATGCAGGAGGAACAGTAACTGATTTTGATGGTAATGAAATTTTATATGGTAAGAAAGATTTAAAAAATCCAAGTTTAATTTCAAAAAGTAAAAATATTTTGTAATGGATGAACAATTAAGGACCATATTAATAATTATTGTGTCAGTTTCAATTTTTGGTTTATTGGTTTTTGTTTTTGTTAAAAATTACATAAGAAACAAAATCAGCCAACTTATTAAAGAAGAAAAAGATAAGAAACTAAAGTAAATTTATTATTTTAAGATATTCTTCTTTGTGAATATCCATTACTTTTTTAGAAGTTTCAAAATCAAAACCATTTCTAGCAAGTAATGATATATCCTTTTTATAAAATAAAGTTCTATTATCTTCCGTTCTAGCTGGTCCTATTCTTTTTTTTTTACACAATTTTATTGCTGAAAAAAAATCTTGATCAAAATTATCTTCCTTAATTTTATCAACAGTATCTTTTATAAATTTTTCATTAATCCCTTTTCCTATTAAATAATTTCTGATTTTATTTATTGAATTACCTCTTTGGATCATGCTTTTTGCTTTACTTTCAGAATAAAATTGATCGTTTATAAATTTACTCTTTTCTAAATCAGATAAAACAATATCAATCAATTTATTTACATCTTTCTTCCTGACATCAGATGCTGAAAGTTTCATATATTTTTTTAGTAAATAGGTTTTTAGTTGTTGTTTCGAGGGTGCATACTTTTCAACATATGCAAAGGCAAAATTACGCATCTCATCAACAGTTACTTGGAGTGTTTTTTTTCTATTTCTTATAGGAATCATTGTTAGATTTAATATAATATATTTAAATGATCGAACAAATTTATACTTATTTTACTATTGAAACGCTTTTCATGTGGATTAATTTAGGTGTTCTACCTTTTTGGTTTATTTTAATAATTTTTCCCCAATCTCATTTGGGTAGAATTTTTGTTACATCAATATTTCCTTTTCTAATACTTGGTGGCGTATACATTTTTATTTTATATAAATCTTATCTTACAAGTTATGATTTTGTGGGTAATTTTACACTTTATCTTGGTTTGACTGAATTATCTAGATTATTCGAAGATCATTTATACATAATGATTTTTTGGACACATTTTATAGCAATAAATTTATTTATTGGTGGTTGGATCGTAAAAGATTCTCAAAAATTTTCTATAAATAAAGTTTTGTTAGCTCTGCCTTTAATTCTTACTTATTTGACAGGTCCAATAGGTTTATTTCTTTATTGGATAATTAGAATTTTTTACGCAAAAAGAATTAGTTTATATGAGTAATCATATAGATTTTTATTTCGATATCATCAGTCCTTACGCATACATTGCTTATAAAAAAATTCTCAAACATAAAAATATTCTTTTAAATTATAAACCTATTTTTCTAGGTGGTCTTCATAACCTAGCAGGAATAGAAGCTCCTGCTTTTAACAAATATAAAATGAATAATATGAAAAATGATTGTGATTTAGTTGCAATTAAAAACAATATTGAATTTAAGTGGAATTCAAAATTTCCAATAAATTCATTAAATTTAATGAGAGGATATATTTGTGTAAATGAAGATAAACGAGATCAATATCTTAATTGTTTTTTTGATGCTTACTGGAAAGATAACCAAGATTTATCAAATTTCAAAAATATTGATAATTTATTAAATAATTTAAAAATTGACAGCAATAGATTTTATCAATCTATAAAAGAGCAAACTATTAAAGATAAATTAATTAAATTGACAACTGAAGCATTTCAAAAAAAAGTTTTTGGAGCTCCGACCTTCATAGTAAATAATAAAATTTTCTGGGGTCAAGACAGACTTGAATACGCTTTAGAGGAATTAGATAATTAAATTATTTTAAACTTACTCCCGCTGATAGATGCGAAGCCACCATCTATGTGAGATACTTTTTGGTATCCCATATCTTTTAATGATTTTGCTGCTAAAGCTGATCTTACACCTCCCGCACAAAATAAAACAAATTCTTTATCTCGATCTAGTTGTCCATTTTGAAATACTTCACTATTTGGATCTAAATAAACCTCAAGCATTCCTCTTGGCATATGACTTGCTCCCTCGACTCTGCCACTATTTTCTAGCTCGTTAATTTCTCTTATATCAATTAAATTACATTTTTTTTCTTGCAGCATCTGATAAGCCTCATCTGAATTAATTGTTTTAATTTCTTTTAAAGACTCACTAACTAGACTTTGTAATGATTTAATGGCCATAATATTATAAACGTATAACATATTATGAAAAAAATTTTTATTAAAATTTGTAAGCTATTAGGTTATGAAATTTTAGATCAAAATAAATTTTCATCACCGACACTAGAAAAAGAATTAAACGAAGAGCTTTCTGTTTTAAATGAAAAATCAATAGTTTTACCGCTTGGTGAGGTTAAAGTTACAAAAAAAGTTACTTCAATACTGATTATTTTAAGAATGAATACTGATATTGATATTTGGGATCAAAATAGAAAAAGATTATTTGAGTTTCCAAAAATTGAATATACTAAAAGATCATTAAATTCACTCATTAAATCGATAAATTATTTTAAAAATAAATATTCAGAAGTAAAAGTTAAAACAATAATCGTTGATGATAATTCAAATTCTGAAAATATTCAAAAAATTAAAAGTATAATTAAAGATAATGATTTTGAAATGTTAAATTTAGATTATTCCAAATATCAAAATAAAATTTCTAAACAAAAAAATAAAGAAACTTTTGCAAATCTTGCTAGCCTTCTTCAAAGCTTTGAAATTGGCAAAGATAATGGAGAAGATTTAATTTATTTTATTGAAGATGATTACTTACATTTTGAGCCTATGCTTGAAGAAATGGTGGCATCCTATGAAAGAATTGCATCACAAATCAATAAAGATATTTTTATGTGCCCGACTGACTATCCTTATTTGTATATGGATAACATAAAAACTAATGTTTTAATTGGAAATAAACGTCATTGGAGAACTGTAGATAAGACACTTTGTACTTTTATGACAACAAAAAACTTATTAAATAAATATTGGGACAACTTTTATAAAAATTGTCTTAATAGACATGACCCATTTGAAAAATATTTAAATGAAATTTATGCAAAAGAAATTTGTATTTCGCCCATAAAAAGTTTATCACTACATCTCACGAATATTAATTCTAGTTATGGATTGTCACCATTAATAGATTACAAAAAACTTTGGGAGGAAAACAAAATAAATGATTAAAGAAAAATCAAAAGCTCCAATTTTTAAATTACCATCTACAAATAAAAAAGATTATTCACTCAAAGATTCTATCGGTAAATTTGTTATCATTTATTTTTATCCAAAAGACGATACCCCGGGATGTACAATAGAAACAAATGATTTTAATAAATTACTTTCAAAATTTAAAAAATTAGACTGTGAAGTTTACGGTATTTCTAAAGATAATTTAAAAAGTCACGATAAATTTAGAGATAAATATAAAATAAAATTCGACTTATTAGCTGATGAAGAGTTAAAAGTTCTAAAAAAGTATAGGGTTTGGGGTAAAAAAAAATTTATGGGCCGTGAATTTATGGGAATTATAAGAACTACTTTTCTATTAGATAAAAAAGGTAAAATAATTAAGATTTGGAATAACGTTAATGTTAAAGACCATGCTAAAGAAGTCTTAGAAACCGTTAAAAATATTGCCAAAAAATAATGAGACCCTTTATTTAAAAAGGGTCTCAAAGGCTAACTTAAAGAGAGATCGTATTAGTTATTTTTTTTAAAGAGGCTCTTCGGAGATAACGATATAGAGTTCAAAGAGCCTCTTTATTGCGCAAGTTGCAATTAGTCTCGTATTGCGTATGCTATTACACCTGTTTCAGTAACGTCAGTACCTTTAATTTCGGCTTCTTTACTTAATCTAATACCAAAAGTAGCTTTCATTGCTGACCACACTATGTATGACACTGCAAATACAAAAATGTTAATTGATAGCACACCAATTAGCTGAGCACTAAAAGATGCATCAGCATTTGTTAGTGGTACTGCTAGTGTTCCCCAAATTCCAGCAAACATGTGAGCCGGAATTGCACCAACAACATCGTCGAGTTTGAAACTAAATAATAATCTTGTTCCAAATACTACGATCAGTCCACCAATTGCACCAATGAAAATAGCTGCTAAAGGTGTAGGTGCAAGTGGTTCTGCTGTAATAGCAACTAGACCACCAATTGCTCCGTTTAACATTTGTATAACATCTGTTTTACCATAAATTAATCTTGTAATTATTGCAGCAGCCATAACACCACCACAAGCAGCAAGATTAGTATTTATAAATATTCCTGATACAGCTACTGCGTCATCAAAAGTTCCAATAGCTAGTTGTGATCCGCCATTGAATCCAAACCAACCTAACCATAAAATGAATACACCAACAGTTACTAGTGGAATTGAAGAGGCAGCAAAAGGTTTCATAGCTTTTGCTTCACCTTTGCTATCAAATCTTCCAGCTCTTGCACCTAACAACATAATACCTGCTAGTGCAGCTGCACCACCTGTTGAGTGAACCAATGTTGAACCAGCAAAATCAGAGAAGCCTAGTTCTGCTAACCAGCCTCCGCCCCATTGCCAACCCATAACGATCGGATAAATTACGCCAGCTAAAATAGCTGCAAATAAGAAAAACGGCCATAGTTTAATTCTTTCAGCCATAGCACCTGAACAAATTGAAACTGTTGTTGCGCAGAATACCATTTGGAAAAACCAGTCTGAACCATCTGCATAACCTGTATCAACTGCACTTGCATCTGACCAAGGTGTAAATGTTCCTATGTATCCTCCTTCTGGAATACCATAAGCTAGGTTATAACCAAAAAGCCAAAACATGATTCCTGCTATTGAATATAGCCCGATATTTTTTGCACAAATTACTGAAACACTTTTTGAAGTTACCATCCCAGATTCTAACATTGCAAAACCTGCTGCCATAAACATGACAAGGAAACCACAAATTAAAAATAATAGTGAATTAAATATTGCCTGAACTTCTGCAGAAACTGTTGTTTCTGCCATACCAGCACTACTCATGTTTAATAAAAATATTAAACTAATAAGCGGTGTGGTAATCTTTTTTATTAATTTTGTCATAAGACCTCCTGTTAAAAGAAAGACTTATAATTTTATTAAATTTAAAAACTAACGCTGATTATGAAAAATTGGTATGCAGAATTTGCATATAGTAACAGCCCTAAACGTTTATAAAAACATTAGGGCTGTTAAAAAAAATAATTATTTATTAAATACTTCTTTCAAAGCTTTTGCTGGTAAGAATTTTACCTTTTGAGAAGCAGCGATCTGTATTTGTTCGCCTGTTCTTGGATTTCTTCCAACTCTAGCTTTTCTCTTAGCAACTTTATAAGTACCAAACCCAGCAATTTTTACTGAATCATCACCTTTTAGGGCATCTAAAATAGTGTTGGTAATTATATCAAAAGTTCTTTCAGCATCTGCTTTACTCATGCTTAATGAGCCTGAAAGCTGTGCAATTAGTTGTTTTTTGTTCATTTTAGCTCCGGTTTTGTTGGTTATTTATCATAGTTATCATAAATGTTGATAAATCAAGCTTTTTTTTAGTGTATGAAAAATTTTAACACACAATATATAGATAAACCTAAAATAAGTGTTGATTTTACTTATCTTTTGAGTTTTTTTTAATTCTTAATTAATTAAATATTCCTAGATCCTTTAAGTCATTAAAGGTCGTAAAAAACATCAAAGATAACAATAAAAACATTCCGATTCGAAAAAAACCTTCTTGTGTTTTTTGAGATAATGGACGACCTAAAATTTTTTCAAAAGCATAAAACATTAAATGTCCACCATCTAGTAATGGTATTGGAAATAAATTAATTAAACCAAGACTTATGGAAATATAAGCCATTATAGAGATAAAAGGTAATAAACCAATTTCAGCTACTTGGCCTGTAATCTTGGCAATTCTGATTGGACCTCCTAATTGAGAGCTATCTCCAGTTCCTTTGATCATGGTACCGATATATTTTAGAGAAGATATGCTTACAAAATAAACTTCTTTTACAGAATGGATTAAAGCTTGTGTTGGTCCTAATTTTACATGATTAATTTCATTATTATATGCACCAAGTTTAATTCCAACAATTCTTTTATTAACTTTGTTTCCCAAATTATCATCACTTAGAATTATATTTGGTTTAACTTTTAATAAATATTCTTGATCAAACCGTTCAACTTTAAAATCAATAAATTCACTTGTTGAAGTTGTAATATATTTTGAAACATCCAGGATGCTATTAACTTTATTGCCATCTATTTCTAAAATAATATCATTTTGTTTAAGACCTCCAATCATTGCAGGGCTATCATTTTGAACTTCATTAATTACTGCTGGGGTAAAGTCTTTACCAATAAATGTATAAATTGAAAAAAAAATTACAATTGCTAATAAAAAATTAGCTAAAGGTCCACCAAAAACAATTAGAACTCTTTGATATAATGGTTTTAAAACAAATAATTTTTCTTGATCTTCTTTATTGTACTTTTCCAAAATTTTTTCCTGATCAGCTTGGGAAAAAACATTTCGGTCACCAAAAAACTTCACATAACCACCTAATGGTATCCAGCAAATTTTCCACCTAGTTCCAGATTTATCGTTCCAACCAATTATTTCTTGACCAAAACCAATAGAAAAATCAGTAACACCTACTCCATATCTTTTTGCAAAATAGTAATGTCCATATTCATGAACGAAAACCACTACTAAGATTAATACAATAAAAGGAATTATATAAGTTAACATAATTTTATTTTAATCGATAATATCATTTAATTTAGTTATTTGACCAATTTTAAATATCAAAGCTTCTTCTTTTGTAAAACCGTATTTTTCAGCATTTTCTTTAAATCTAACCGGTGGTTCCATTATAGGCTCAAGAGATAATACAAAAGTACCCCAGTGCATTCCAATTACTTTTTTACTCTTTAAATCTTTTGCAATTTCAAGAGCTTCCTCTGGATTTGTGTGATAAGCTGATTTATCTTTATAAGGCATTATTGGATAAAAATTGTAAGCTCCAATATTAATAAAAGTTAAATCTATTGGACCATACTTGTCACCTAAATCTTTATAAATATTTCCAATACCAGTATCACAGGCAAATAAAAATTTTTTTCCATCGTAATCAATTAAGAAATTACCCCATAAAGTTTTATTGGTATCTGTTAAACTTCTTTTTGACCAATGTACTGCAGGAAGAAATGTAATTTTTAATTTTTCGTTAACAATAATTTCATCATACCAATCCATTTCGTTTACATCTTTATAACCGTTTCTTGTAAAATACTTTCCAAGTTTTAGTGGGAGCATAACCTTTGCATTCTTGTAAGGAAATCTTCTAATAGTCATCATGTCCTGATGATCATAATGATTATGAGTAAGCAAAAATACATCAACATTAGGAATTTCATTGAGTTTTAATCCTGGAGGAGTAAATCTTTTTGGACCAAATATAAGAGGTCCTGCATTTTTAGAAAAAACTGGATCTGTTATAATTGTTGTATTTCCTAGTTTAATCAGAAATGTAGCATGCCCAATCCATGCTATATAATTCTCATTCTTAAATTGTTCTAAATCTGATAAGACTTTACCTTTATCAACAACATGTTCTTTAGGAACTGTCATATCAAGTTTCTTTTTTTCTTGGTTAAAAATTTTAAATGACCATTTAAAATTTGAATCTCTTTTAGGGGACCCTTCGGGATTTCTAAATGTTCCGTCGGGCAGATGATGATAAGGCATTTTTTCCATTGCTATTGTTACACAGTTATAAATAAAAATTGAAATTAAAATACTTAAAAAATTGCTTACTATAAACCTTTTTATTTTTTTGACTAATAATTTATTCATTTATTAAAAATCAGTGATATTACTCAATAACAAAAAAAAATAAATGATAAAAATAATAAAAATTTTAAGAGGATTAAAATTAATTTTTCTTAATTCAATTTATTTTAACACAAAATTAACTGGATTAAATTTATCAATTCTGTTGATAGTTAATATATTTACAAAATACTTTTATTTAAAAAATAAAAATAATAATATTTCAAATGATTTTTTTAAATATACAAAAAAGTTTAAATTAAGTAGAAACTATTTTAAACATAATTCACCTATTTGGTTTGAAATTTTTAAAAAAAATAATTTTTTAAAAAAAAAGATAAATATTTTAGAAATAGGTTCTTTTGAGGGTATGTCTTTATTATTTTTTAAAAAATACCTTAAAACTAAATATATTTATTCAGTCGATTCAATTAAAAATAGAAATCTAATGCAAAATATAAAAAAAATTAATAATATAAAGTTTTTTCACATGACTTCTAATAAATTTTTTAAAAAAAAAATTAATATTAAATTTGAAATTATTTACATAGATGGAAGTCACTATGGTTTAGATGTTTACAATGACTTAATTAATGCCGATAAATTTTTAAATAAAAATGGTATTCTTTTAATTGACGATTTTTTGTTAGATTTTGCTATTAGAAGAGGTACTTATAAATTTTATGAAGAAGTTATGGGTGGAGTTTTCATGTTTCTTAAAAAAAAAAATAACTATAAGTTTTTATATGTTGGACATCAATTAATCTTAAAAAAAATACAATAATATTATTAATTTATATTTATTGAATGTAATTAAAATTCAATCTTAAACATGGCTTCATTTCTTCTTAAATTAGGTAAAGTAAATGGTCCATTATAGGTGGCTCTAATAGGTTGGCTTAAAATTAAAATATTATTTTTAATCAATTCTTTCTCTAAAATATCTTTGTGTTTAATAAAATTCTTATCAGTGGTTCTGCCAGAATATACAATGGCAGCATAATACCCTCCCTCGACATTAATAACTTGAACATCTTTGTTAGATGGATTTGGTACATTTTTTTTATTAAATTTTGATGGTAAGTAAAATTGCATAGTCATATTTCCATTTTTTTCAATTCTTGTAACAGGTACTGTCATTTTAATTTCTTCATTAGTTTTATTGTTGCCAGTAATGTAATTAAATAATTTTCTAAAACCACTGTTTTGGTTATGCTCAATAGTTTCAACTGCTAAACGGTCTGAATATTTTCTAATTTCATAAATCTCGTTTTTTTTTACTATTTCATAATTTGATTCTTCGTATGCCATTGATTTAGAATAAGAAAAAAAAATTAAAGTGCAAAATAATATAATATAAATAAAGTAGTTTTTCATTGCACTACATTACTTTATATTCAAAATTTTGAGTAGTTTCATTAACTTGTAAAAGTTTGGCGCCATTTCTGGTGTGAAATTTTGATGCCATTTCTGTTAGAGGTGAAAGAGTAACTAGTCTGTTTAAGTGATTAGATTTCTTTATCTTTTTATAAACTTCTTTAACTATTAATTTACCACCACCCTTTTTTTTTGACCACACAGTATATGCAATTGCAATTTTTCCTATATTTTGATCTCTCATAGCGCTTTGTAAAAAAGCATCAGTACTTAATTTCTCTAATTCTTCAACACTTTTTGGTATTTCGTTAGTATATGCAAAACACATTACTGCATGAATTTCTCCTTTATACTTAACACCATAAATCTTACGACCATATCCAGTTCTAAAATCATTATCTAATTCAGGTCTTACAGGGTCTTCTAAGGGGTTACATTTTTTAAGCTCAACTAATTCTGCACCCTTAACCCATCCAAAAATATTATCAATATTTTTGTAAATAATTTGCTTATTTTTTCGAATTCTAGCTTTAATTCTAGGTTTAAATTTTTTATTGCTTTTAGAATTTCTGTTTTTTAAATATTTTGAAACTAATTTTTTTTTTACAGCTTTAAATACTTCTATCATATTAAAAATCTTTTTATTTTAAATTATTAATAAAATTAATTAAAATTGAATAATTGTCACATGAATTTATATTAAAAAATCATAAATTAATTTTGTGCTAGAAATTAAAATCAATATATAAATAATATTATAAAATAATTTTTCATCTATTATTTTAAGAATACGATATCCGATATAAATTCCAATAAATGCTAATGGAAATAACATCACTGATTGCTTAAATGTTTCTAAATTAACCATTGATAATTTTATATAAAATGGAAGTTTAATTAAATTAACAAATGTAAAAAAAATTACTCTTGTACCAACATAAACTTCTTTTTTCATTCTCAGTGGCAACAAATATATACTGGTTGGTGTACCACCAGCATGAACACAAAAACTAGTAAATCCTGCAATCGTTGAACAAATTCCACCTTTAATTAAATTTTTTTTAGCTTTTATGTCTTTATCTTTTTTAAATAAAAAATAATGACCAGCAAATAAAAAACCCATTATACCAACAATAATTTTTAAAAAATCTTCTGAAAAATATGAAAAAGTTAATGAACCAATAAAAATTCCTATTCCAGCAAATGGAACTATCAATTTTAAAGTGCTTAAATCAAATTCTTTTCTAAACCTATAAACTGCGATCAAGTCAGAAAATATAAGAATTGGTAAAATTATTGCTAAAGCTTGACTTAAAGGCATTACTAAAGTCATTAAAGGAACCGAAATTAATGAAATAGATCCACCTAAACCTGATTTTGCTATTCCATATAATAATATTGCTGGGACAACAGTTAATAAAAAAATTAAGTTTATTTCCATTTTTTAATAATTTACGTTTTAAATATTAAGTTATTTTATTATGACTTTTGTTTAAGAGTTTTTATCATTAACGTAAACAGATACACCTCTAGAATTAATATCTACATCAAATTTTTTATGTAAAGGAGGAAATGCTCTTTGAGAGCAGTCTAATCTATCACATGTTCTACATGAGACCCCTATAGGTATCTCCGTTTTTTTATCTGATATATCTAAATTTTCTGTATAAACGAATTCTTTTGCGTATTTAGCCTCACAACCTAAACCGATTGATAAAATACTTTTTGATTGACCATATCTCCCAACACCTTTTTCAACAGTTCTTGCTATACAGACATATTTTTCACCATTAGTCATTTTACTTACAGCCGCTTGGATTACTCCTGGTCTAGTAAAGGCTGAATAAACATTCCATCTAGGGCAAGCTCCACCATATCTTGGTATTTCTATGCCTGATAAAGAAAATCTTTTTGAAATATTTCCTGCTATATCAGTTCTTAACATGTGAAAAGGTATTCCTGGTAATATAGGATCTTGAAGACAGGTCACTCTGTGGGCAACTTGTTCAAATGAAGTTGCGAAAGTATTTTGTAACAATTCTAAATCATATTTTAATTTTTTACATTCAGTATGGAAAAGTTTATATGGCATTAAAATTGCTGCACCGGTATAATTTAATAAAGCAACTTGTGTCAATCTTTTTGACTCTTCTGAAGGAAAATTAAATTTAGATAAATAATCATTAATTATTTTTATTGCTCCTTCTTGAGCTATTTGGGCGGCTGCGTATAATTTTTTTGTTTCTAGTGAACTATAATCACTTAACAAGAGTTCTTTCTTATTATTATTATATATTTTTGAAAATGGTTTATCTTCCTCGGGAATAACGTCTTTAACTGTAATTAAATATTCTGATTTTAGAAAGTCACAAAGAGCAATATATCTTGTACGATTATTTTTTTGAACTTTATCAAAAATTTTGTTTGCAAAATCTTCTAGTTTTGGAAAATAATTTTTATTTTCTTGAAGAAAGTCTGAAATTACTTCTCCAGGAAAAGATGTCTTTCTATTATCTATAATTTTTCCAGAAATATTTTCTACTTTATTAACTATGTCATGATCTTTTTGCTTAAAATTATCTCCTAATTTAATTAATGCTTTTGCAATTTTTGGATTAGTGTTTACTAAATCTTTTACCTCTGGACCTAAAATATCAAGATCTTCAAATAATTGATCATCTAAAAGTTCAGAAATATTATTTTCTAAATTAATATCACTTTTGCTGGTTAAGTCAGATAATTCAACTCTTAATTCTTTGCTTATCTTAATTAATAAATCGCCATCAATTTTTCTTTTTCCACTTTCAATTAAATTAAGATAACTTGGTGAAATATTAATCTGTTCAGCAAATTTATTTGCTTGAATACCCAATTGTCTTCTAAAAGCTTTAATTTTGGGTCCAATCTTTAAATCTAATTTATTAATATTTTTATTTTTAAAAAATTTTGTAATAGCAATTTTTGAATTTTTTAAATCAATATCTTTTTCACTTTTAAGATCTGACAATTCAATTCTTAATTCCTGGCAAATTTTAACTAATAGATCGGCATCTATATTTCTTTTTCCATTTTCAATTAGGTTTAGATAGCTCGCTGATATAGATAATTGTTCGGCCAATTTATTTGCTTGAAGACCTAATTTTTGCCGAAAAATCTTAATTTTTTCTCCAATTTTCTTATCTATTTGCATAATATTTATTTTTTGTAAATTTTGTAAATTTAAATTTACAAAAAATTAACTCAATTTACAAGTAAAATTAACGTTTTTTGTAGATTTTGTAAATCTTGTAAATTATATAATTTACATGGACGAAAAATTAAAAAACAAAGAAAATGAAGCTCAAATCATTAATCATGAGGATCTAGCTCAGCATAATAATAGAGCAATTTATATGAGGGATGATCATTGTGATTGGGGATCAAGTGGAATGAAAGATCTAGTTGATACTATCAACAACGGTAATTAATTCGTTCAACTTTATTCAATTTTCTAAATAACTAAAGGACTTACTAAAATGAGTGCAGAAAATATCTCATACGACTTAAAAAGATTTGCCGGGATTAAACGTGATTATTCTCCTGAAGAAGTAGAAAGACTTAGAGGGTCAATTAAAATTGAATATTCTTTGTGTAAACAACAATCTGAAAAGTTATGGAAATTATTAAATTCTGAACCTTATGTTAACACATTAGGTTCCCTCTCAGGAAATCATGCTGTTCAACATGCAAAAGCAGGTTTAAAAGCAATTTATTTAAGTGGATGGCAAGTTGCTGCAGATGCAAATACTGCTGGAGAAATGTATCCTGATCAATCTTTATATCCATATGATAGCGCACCCAAATTAGTTGAGTCTATGAATAATGCCTTAATTAGAGCTGATCAAATTCAACATATGGAAATTCAAGATGGTGATATGAAAAAAGAAAACAAGGTTGATTATATGTTGCCAATTATTGCTGATGGTGAAGCAGGTTTTGGTGGACCATTAAATGTTTTTGAACTTGCAAAAAAATTTATAAAAGCAGGTGCTGCTGGAGTACATTTTGAGGATCAATTAGCTAGTGAAAAAAAATGTGGTCATATGGGCGGTAAAGTTTTAGTTCCAACAGGAACAATGGTTAAAAATTTAAAAGCGGCAAGACTTGCAGCTGATATTGCGGATGTACCATTAATAATTTTAGCACGTACAGATGCAAATGCTGCTAAACTAATTACAAACGATCATGATGAAAATGATAAACAGTTTTTAACTGGTGAAAGATCACCTGAAGGTTTCTTTTATGTTAAAGATGGAATTGATCAAGCAATATCAAGAGGGCTTGCTTATGCACCTTACTCAGACTTAATATGGTGTGAAACAGCAACACCTAATCTTGTAGAAGCAAAAAAATTTGCTGATGCAATTCATGAAAAATTTCCAGGAAAATTATTAGCTTATAATTGTTCACCATCTTTTAATTGGAAAAAACATTTAAATGATGATGAAATTGCTTCATTCCAACAAGAGATAAGTAAAATGGGATATAAATTTCAATTTATTACTCTTGCTGGATTTCATACTCAAAATATTGCTATTTTTGAACTTGCAGAAAAATATAAAAAAGAAGGTATGGCTGCTTACTCTAAAATTCAAGAACAAGAATTTTCACGAGAGAAAGATGGTTATACAAGTGTTAAACATCAAAGAGAAGTTGGTACTTCATATTTTGATGCGGTTTCAAATACAATAAGTAGTGGAAAAAGCTCAACAACTGCAATGGCCGGCTCTACTGAATCTGAACAATTCTAAAAATTAATTCTCTCTTGTTTTTTTAATAGTCCTTAATTGGGCTATTTTTTAATTTGATTAATTCTTTATATTATAGCCTTTTTTAAGCAAAATTGAGACAATTGTAATACAAATAGCTAAGAACAAAATCATTGAACTGATACTAATCCAGATATTAAAATCCGAAACACCATAAAAAGAAAATCTCAAACCATTTATTAAATAAACAACAGGATTAAAATAAGTAACTGTCTGCCAAAATGGGGGTAACATATCTAAAGAATATAAACTGCCTCCTAAAAAAACCATTGGAGTAATTACTAGTGTTGGAACTATAGACATTTGTTCAAAATTTGAGCTCATCAATCCAATTAAAAAACCAAACAAAGCGAAAGTAAAAGAAACTAATACAAGCAAAAAAATCATTAGTAATGGATATTTGACCTCAACCTCAACAAAAAATGTTGCAGTTATAAAAATTACCACTCCAACAATAAGTGTCTTGGATGCACCAGCTCCAACAAAAGCCAATACTATTTCAAGTGTTGAAATTGGTGCTGCTAATATCTCATAAATAGTTCCATTAAATTTTGGAAAAAAAATTCCAAATGAAGTATTACTGATAGATTGAGTTAGCAAAGTCAACATCAGCAAACCAGGAACAATATAAGAGCCATAGCTAATACCATCAATTTTTTCTACATAACCACCTATTACAGATCCAAAAACTATAAAGTACAAAGAAGTTGATATTACAGGTGAGATCAATGATTGACCTAATGTTCTTTTAAATCGATCCATCTCATGCAAATAAATTGCTTTAAAGGCAAAAAAATTAAATCTCATTACTCTCCTTTACTAAGCTAACAAATATTTTTTCTAAAGTGCTTTGTTCAGTTTTTAAATCTTTTAATTTAAGTCCAGCATCCTTTAAATCCTGTAACAAATTTGTAATACCAGTTTGTTCAGCTCTAACATCATAATTATAATCTAAAGAAATTTTATTTTTTCCTAATATAAGATTATATTTATTAAGACTATCCGGAATATTAGAGATTTCATTTTGAAGATATACAGTTAATTTTTTATGTCCCATTTTTTTTAACAACTCTTTTGTTTCCTCAACAACTATTATTTCACCTTGGTTAATAACACCTACTCTATCTGCAATAGCTTCCGCTTCTTCGATATAGTGAGTAGTTAAAATTATAGTTACACCTGTGTTTCTTAAACCATCAACTATTTTCCACATGTCTTGTCTTAACTCAACATCAACTCCAGCGGTTGGTTCGTCTAAAAATAAAATTGATGGTTCATGAGACAATGCTTTCGCTATCAACACTCTTCGCTTCATTCCACCTGATAATTGTCTTAATCTTAGGTCTTTTTTATCCCAAAGACTTAATTGTTTTAAAATTTTTTCAATATGCTCAGGCTTAGGTTTTTTTCCATATAAACCTCTTGAAAAAGATACATTATTAAAAACTGTTTCAAATTGTTCTAATGTTAATTCTTGAGGAACAAGTCCAATTCTAGATCTTGTTTCTCTATAATCTTTGACTATATCAAAATCATCAACTCTTACATTGCCGGAAGACGTTTTGACGATACCACAAATAATACTAATAAGCGTTGTTTTTCCGGCACCATTTGGTCCAAGCATTGCAAAAATTTCGCCTCTTTTTATGGAGAGATTGATATTTTTTAAAGCATTAAAACCATTGTCATAAACTTTTGATAAATTTTTTATTATTATTTGATTTTGCGACATTATAAAAACTAGATTTATAGATACTATTTCTATAATTTCAATGAATATGAAAAAATTATTTGTTTTAATTTTTGTTATTATTAGTTTTAACTCATTTGCAGACTGTGGAAATGAACATTCATCAGGATTAGCCAAAACTACAACTTTTACAAATGAAATTTTTCAAAAAGCGCAATTAGAAGGCAAAGTTGTAGTAATTAATTCATGGAATAAAAGTTGTTCAACATGTGCAAAACAAATAAAAATTTTAAATCAAGCAAAAAATGAATTTAAAGATGTTTTGTTTTTAAGTTTTGAGCAAACTGAATATAAAGAGATTGCTAAATCATTAGACATTGATTATTGGACAACAATTGTAATTTATCAAAATAATAAAGAAATTTATAGAAGTATAGGTCAAACAAATAAAGAAAAGATATACTCTCAAATTAAAGCTTTGTAATAACAATTAAAACTTTTTTATTTTAACAACTATTACAGGTAAAAAAGTTGCTATTAAAAAAGATAAAAGTAATAGAGATTGTGTAATAAATGATGCAAACAATTCTTTTGGAATCAAAATTCCAATTAATAAACTTTTAGAAAAATCTGGAGATGGGAATAATAAAAATCCACCAATCAATCCAATTATAATTGATATGTATGCAGTTTTTTCATTAATTCTTTTATTATAAAAACTATAAAAAACAGTAACAACAAATGCACAACAAAATAAATCAGCTAATAAAAAAAGATATAAAATATCAAAACCTTTTGAAGCTATAACAAATGCAATAATTGATAAAAATATAATTAAATATTTAGATAATTTTAAATAATTTGTTTTTTTATTTAAGTTAAATGTTGCTTTTCCATCTACTACAATCAAACTTGAAATTGCATTTACTAAGGTATCAACTGTTGAAATTGTAAGGGCTAAACCTAAAATAATTATAATTATAGATAATATATATGATTGTTCTTTAAGTAGTAATGAAAAATATCCAAGATCTGGTCTAACATTTGGATCTACAGAAATAGCAACCATGCCTGAAAAGCCCATAAAAAATACAATGGGAACAATTATAAAAAAAGATAATATTAAACTTTTTTTAAGAATTTTATAATTTTTTGCAGCATATACTCTTTGCCAATTTCCCTGATGAAATAAATTAGTTGCTGAAACTGCTATGAAAAAAGTTATACCAGCAGTATAACTTGGAATATATGTGCCACTTAAAAGATGTGGGTTTTTTTCTTTAATAAATGAAAATGAAAACTGATCTCCTGTAAAAGAAATTAAATATAAAATAGAAATCAAGAGAAGTATTCCTATAACAATCATTTGAATATTATCGGTGAATATTGATGCTCTTAAACCTCCATATAATGTGTATGTTAATGTAGCTATAAGTACAATAAATGCTGTAATCCAAAGCTCAGTTCTAGATATATAATTAATTAAAACAGCTATCGCAGTAACTTCGGCACATAAAAAGATAAACATATAAAATATTGTCATTAACAAAATTAACTTAAATAGACTCTTTCCAAACTTTTTTCTCATAAACTCAATTAAAGATGAGCCTTTTGGAAATTCATTTCTAATTTTTTTTCCTAAATAAATTAAAAAAATCATTGGAAAGGCAGTACCGAGTGCATAACCAATTATGGCTCCTATTCCTCCCCATGTTGCTGCAGATACAGGACCAAATAAAATCCAAGCTCCTAATGCAGATGCAACTAAACTTGTAGTTAATGAAAAGAAACCAATATTTCTGTCTGCCGTTAAGTAATTATTAATACCTTGGAATTTTTTTGAGTGATAGATACCCAAAAAAGTAAATATTAAACTAATAATAATAACTATTAATAGTGATGTTGATTGACTTATAAAATTTACGTTATCCATTTTTATCCCTTTCTGAATTACCGGACAGGTTCTTAGGGTTTAATCTCAGCCTGTTAAGACACCCCTTTATTAATTTAAGATTATATTTTAAGAAATACTAAAAGTCTCTATTAATTATCAATCTTTACTTTCCTTTATGATTCATAATTTCAATCATGCATTGTGTTGCATATTCTCTCCACTCTGAAGAACTTTTGCTTTTTAAACTATTTAAATGATCACGATTACTTTGTATATCGTCTTTATGTTTAAGCTTATCAGCTCCATTTAAATTAGCTTCCATATTTGACAAGTTAGTTTCCATAGCTTGTATCCAGCTATTTCCTAACTCTAAACATTTTTGGTCATCTTTCTCATCACAAATTTGTTTAAAAAAATTAAATATAACATCGTCAGTCTTTATCGACTTATTCATTATTTACTTATTACAAACACCAATAGAATTGGGACCACATGTTTCTCCATTAGTCCAAGTTGCTCCAATTAAGTTTGCTCCCTCAAAATTTGCATTTGTTATATTTGAGGATGTAAAATTTGCTTCCATTAAATTTGCATTTTGAAAATTAGCTTCAATTAAAGTTGCACCCATAAAATCAACTCTTGTTAAATTTGAGCCACTAAAGTTAGATTTTTCAAAATTAGCACCAATTGAAATGGTTTCATATAAATTTGCTCTAACAAATGTGGACTCTGGAAAAGTTCCAAATGATAAATTTGAATTCATCATTATGCTTTTATCAAAGTTTACTTGAATAAAACTAGCAAATGATAGATTCGAGTTAGGAAGATAACTTCCTTGTAAATCCTGTGCATCAGAAAATCTACAATTTGAGTAGTCAACACCATCAGTTAAAGGATCGTCGCAAGCTGCATTAGAATTTGAAAGAAATAATAAACTAAATAGCAATGCTAAAACTATTTTTTTCATGATTAAAGTTAACAAAAAAAATATGTCAAAACAATGTATGTTTGAGATATTACAATTCTTTAAAAAACTTAGAATTAAGTTATTCCAGCATCTATTATAAAGCTTTGTTTTGTGCACCCTGAAGATTGATCAGAAGATAAAAATAATACTAATCTAGCTACATCGTCCGGTTTTAACTGCCGTTTTAGTGCTTGGCTATCCAAAATAAGTTTTTTATATTTTGGTGTTAACCAATTTTTAATTTGTCTTTCAGTAGCTATTGAGCCAGGTATTACAGAATTAGTTCTAATATTATATTTTCCAAATTCTTGTGCAAAAGATCTTGTTAGACCAATTACTGCAGATTTAGCTGTTTCGTAGACTACCTTATCTCCTTCACCTAGCATCCATGAAACTGAGCTTAAATTTACAATTGAACCTGATTTAATTTTTTTCATGCCTTTAACAACAGATTGAGCGGCAAAAAAATAATGTTTTAAATTTATACCCATTCTGTTTTCCCAATATTTTTCATCGACTTGTTCAGTAGTATGCCTATCATCATTAGCAGCACTATTTATCAAACAATGAATAGGCCCTTTGTTAGTAATAATATCTTTAATTATATTTTGTAATTTTTTTATGTCTAAAATATTACACTCAATAAATTTAGGAATTCTTATTTTTTTTTTTTTAATATTTGAAATAAGTTTTTTTGAAGCTTTAACATTTATATCTATAAAATAAACTTCACTATTCTGTTCACAAAAATGCTCTACTATTGTAGCTCCAATTCCTGAGCCACCTCCTGAAATAAAAACTCTTTTATTTTTTAAATCATAATATTTAACTTTCATAATTAAATTCTTTCCTCGTTTTTAGAGTCAAATAATGAAACTTGAGTTAGATCAACATATAATTTTGTTTCTTTGTTTAATTCTACATTAATAGTTGATGGAAATTTGGCTAGAATTTCTTGATTTGAAAAGTTGAATGTTACAATTTGTTCATGACCAATATACTCACTTAAGTCAGCTCTTAAATTAATTTCTAGATCATCTTCATTTAATTTTTTAAAATAAATATGTTCTGGCCTAATACCAAAATAAACTTCATTGTTACTTAATTCTGATTTGTTTTTAAAATCATAATGTTTAATTGGAATTTCTAAATTTGATCCTTCTGCAATAAAAGAAATATTATCTGAATTTTGTTTCAAATTACCTTTAATTAAATTCATTGAAGGTGAACCTATAAAGTCAGCAACAAATGTATTGCTTGGTTTATTGTATATATTTTCAGGAGTATCATTTTGCTGAATAACACCATGATTCATGATTGCAATTTTGGTTCCTAAGCTCATAGCTTCTGTCTGATCATGAGTAACATAGACTACTGTAGTTTTAAGTTGTTGATGAAGTTTTTTTATCTCTCTTCTCATCTCTACTCTTAACTTGGCATCTAAATTTGACAAAGGTTCGTCAAATAAAAATATTCTTGGTTCTCTTACTAGCGCTCTCCCAATAGCCACTCGTTGCCTCTGGCCTCCAGATAATTGAGAAGGTTTTCTTTCTAATAAAGAATCTACTTGTAAAAAAGATGAGACTTTTTTTAATTGTTCTTCGATTTTTTCTTTTGATGTTTTGGCTTGTTTAAGACCAAAAATCATATTTTCTTTTACATTCATTGATGGATATAAAGCATAAGATTGAAAAACCATCGCAATATTACGATCTTTTGGCTCTACTTTGCTTACATTATAATCATCGATATAGACGTTACCTTCATTAATAGTTTCTAGTCCTGCAATTATATTTAATAATGTTGATTTTCCACAACCAGATGGGCCCAAAAGTACTAAAAAATTTCCTTCATCAATTTCTAAGTTGATTTTTTTAAGTACTTCAGTTGATCCAAAATTTTTTGATAAATCTTCAATTTTTAATGTTTTCATCTTTATCCTTTCACAGCTCCTGAAGTTAATCCTCTAATAAAATATTTACCAGCCAAAACATAAACAATGAGTGTTGGTATTCCTGCAATAATCGCAGATGCCATATCAACATTGTATTCTTTAACACTTGTACTAGATAAAACCATATTGTTTAAAGCTACTTGAATTGGGGCTGCTTCTCCAAATGAAAAAGTTGATCCAAACAAGAAATCATTCCAAATTTGTGTAAATTGCCATATTACTGTTACTACAATTATTGGTGTTGATATTGGTAGTAAAATTTTAAAAAATATTTTAAAAAATCCTGCACCATCAATTCTAGCAGCTTTGACTAATTCACTGGGAATTGAAACATAAAAATTTCTAAAAAATAAAGTTGTAAATGGGATTCCATAAACCGTATGAACTAATACTAGTCCAATTACAGAATTTGAAATTCCTAAAACTCCAAGAGTTCTAGCCATAGGTAATAATATTGCTTGATATGGAATAAAACAACCAAACAATAAAAAAAGGAATACCCACTTATCTCCCTTAAATCTCCATTTTGTTAAAACGTATCCAGCCATTGCACCAATAAAAGTTGAAAAAAATACAGCTGGCACAACCATCTTAATTGAATTCCAAAAATATGGTTTTAAATAAGTATCACCTGCTCCATAACCTCTACCACCCCAGGCAACTCCCCATGACTCAAAATTCAAAGCACTAGGCCAAGTCAAAAGTGTTCCTTGTCGAATTTCTTCCATTGTTTTTAATGAAGTTACAATCATCACATACAATGGAAAAATAAAATAAGAAGCAAAAAGAATTAACACAAAATACAAAAACCATCTCAAAAATATATTTGTATATTTAGACTTCTGTTCAAGTTTTTTATAAGAAGATGATTGTAAACTACCTTGCATTTTCTCTCCTTAATTCTGAATATAAATATGGGATAATTACTGCTGCAACCGCCATAAACATCATCATTGCGCTTGCTGCTGATAAACCTACTTGACTTTTATGAAATGCAGTTTGAGTCATATATAAAGCTGGCATTGTTGTCGATATACCTGGTCCACCTTGTGTCAGCGCAACAATTAAGTCATAACTTTTTATTGATATATGAACTAAAATTACGAAACTTGTAAAAAATACAGGCCTCATCATTGGAAGTAAGATTTTCCAGTAAACTGTAAATAAACTTGCACCATCAATTTTAGCCGCTTTAACAATTTCATCTTCAACTGATCTTAATCCAGCCAAAAATAATGCCATCACAAAACCTGCGGATTGCCAAACTCCCGCAATAACAATGGTATAAATAGCCATTTCCCTATTAACCAACCAATCAAATGTAAAGTTTTCAAAACCCCAATCTATAAATAATTTTTGAATCCCAAGTGTTGGATTTAATATCCATTTCCAAGCAGTTCCTGTCACAATAAATGAAAGTGCCATAGGATATAAGTAAATTGTCCTCAATAAACCTTCTGCTCTAATTTTTTGGTCTAAAAATATTGCAAGGATAATCCCAATCACAACACAAAAAATTAAAAATAACGCTGTAAAAATCAAAAGATTATCTACTGCAATAAGCCATTTTCTAGAAGCCCAAAGCTTTGTATATTGACCTACACCCCATAACTCATATTTAGGTAAAATTTTAGAATTTGTAAAAGATATATATAAAGTCCAAAGTACAAAACCATAAACAAACCAACCTATTAAACCAACAGCGGGAGCCATTACTATTTTAGGTAGATTTTTTTCTAACCACTTGAGCATTATAAATATTTTTTATTATTGATTAAAAAAAAGGCCACTTAATTAAAAGTGGCCTTTTAAATGTTAAGATTTACATATTCTGTAAAACTGAGTCAGCTAAAGCGTTAGCAGCATCTACAGAAGACATATTAGAATTAAAGTGTTCTGTAATTACATCTTGTAACGCAGCTTTCATAGTATTGCCTTGTGCCATACCATGAGCAAAACTTGGAACTAATCCTCCTTTTGCACCAGCAGTTTTAATATCAGCATTAGATGTCTTTGCACATGAATCGAATTCATCCATTGGTACATCTAGACGTGCTGGTATTGAACCTTTGTATAAGTTAAAAACTTTTTGAAAGTTTTTACCCATCATAAGTTTAGCCAATAACTTTTGACCTTCTTGTTTGTCTGGGTCGCTAGTTTTATAAAAAATAAAACTATCTACATTGTACAAATATCCATTATTTGATGGAGTCGCAGCACAATAATAATCTACACCTGGTTTTTTACCTGCAGCTGTAAATTCACCTTTAGCCCAATCACCCATAATTTGAAAACCAGCTTTACCTTCTATAACCATTCCAGTAGCAACGTTCCAATCTCTACCTGGACTACCTTCGTCAGTATAACTTTGTAGTTTTCTCATTTGATCAAAAACTTTAACAGTAGTTTCGCTTCTTAAACAGTTTTCATCCAATTTTACATAACAGTTTTTGTAATAATTGTTTCCACCTATTCCCATAGCAACTGCTTCAAATACTGTAGCATCTTGCCAAGCTTGACCGCCATGAGCAAAAGGGATTATGCCAGCAGCTTTTAATTTTTCTGCTGCTGCGTTTAAATCATCCCATGATGTTGGTACAGATATACCATTAGCATCAAATACTGCTTTGTTTGCCCACAACCAGTCTATTCTGTGAATGTTAACTGGAGCAGCACAATAAGGTCCGCTGTTATTTTCACATTTATGAACAGCT
>CACHFM010000009.1 GCA_902579105.1 uncultured Pelagibacteraceae bacterium
AGCTGCAGTTGGATTAAGTGAGGCTGGTTTAAAAACAGCTTGTATTTCTAAAGTTTTTCCAACAAGAAGTCATACATCCGCAGCTCAAGGTGGAATTTCAGCTGCATTAGGCAACATGGGCGAAGATGATTGGAGATGGCACATGTATGACACAGTAAAAGGTGCTGATTGGTTAGGAGATCAAGATAGTATTGAATATTTATGTAAAGAGGCACCTCAAGCAGTAATTGAATTAGAAAAATATGGAGTTCCTTTTAGTCGAACTGAAGAAGGAAAAATTTATCAAAGACCTTTTGGTGGAATGACAAAAAATTATGGAAATGGAATAGTTCAAAGAACATGTGCAGCTGCAGACAGAACAGGTCATGCAATTTTACATACTCTTTATGGACAAGCTTTAAAACATAATACTGAATTTTTTATAGAGTATTTTGCATTAGATTTATTAATGAAAGATGGTGAATGTAAAGGATTAATTGCATGGAATTTAAACGATGGAACTATACACAGGTTTAGAGCTCACACAGTAATTATTGCAACCGGAGGATATGGAAAAGTTTATTATTCAGCTACATCTGCTCATACATGCACAGGGGATGGCAATGCGATGGTTTTAAGAGCCGGATTACCTTTGCAAGATATGGAATTTGTTCAATTTCATCCAACTGGAATTTATGGACATGGAACACTTATCTCTGAAGGAGTTAGAGGTGAAGGAGGTTATTTAGTAAACTCTAAAGGTGAGAGATTTATGGAAAGATATGCACCTAATGCAAAAGATTTAGCTTCTCGAGATGTTGTTAGCAGATCGATGTCTATAGAGATTAATGAAGGTAGAGGTGTAGGTAAGGAAAAAGATCATGTTCATTTGCATTTAAGTCATCTAGATAAAAATGTAATTGAAAATAGATTGCCAGGCATAACAGAGGCAGCAAGATTATTTGCAAATGTTGATGTAACAAAAGATCCAATCCCCGTAGTTCCAACAGTTCACTATAATATGGGTGGAATTCCTACAAACTATAAAGCAGAAGTTTTGACTATAAATGGTTCAGAAAAAACTGTTCCAGGTTTAATGGCGATTGGTGAAGCAGCATGTGTTTCTGTACATGGAGCGAATAGATTAGGGTCAAATTCTTTAATTGATTTAGTTGTTTTTGGAAGAGCTGCCGCAAAAAGAGCTGCAGAATTAATAAAACCAGGAACACCTCATGAAGATATTAGTGAAATTGAAACACAAAAATGTTTAGATAGATTTGATAAGTTAAGAAATGCTAAAGGAGAAAATAGTACAGCAGAGTTAAGACTTTCTATGCAAAAAACTATGCAATCTAAATGTGCTGTGTTTAGAACTGAAAAAAATCTTAAAGAGGGTGTAGATGAAATTAGAAAAACTTACGATTGCATGGACTCTATTTCAGTTAAAGATAGATCTTTAGTGTTTAACACTGATTTAGTTGAAACCTTAGAATTTGATAATTTAATAAGGCAAGCTGTAACAACAGTAGATTCTGCTTATCATAGAAAAGAAAGTAGAGGAGCACATGCTAGAGAAGATTATCCAAAGAGAGATGATGAAAATTTTATGCAACACACATTGGCTTGGTGTGATGGAAAAAATACGAAAATAAGTTATAGAGCAGTGCACAAGTCAACATTGACTAATGAGGTCCAATATTTTCCACCACAAGAAAGAGTTTATTAATGGTTCAAATAAATTTACCTAAAAATTCAGAAATTAAAAAAGGTAATTATTATAAAGACAAGACTGGTTCAAACAATATTAGAAAAATAAATGTTTATAGATGGGACCCATCAACAGAAGAAAATCCTAGAATAGATACCTACGAAGTAGATATGGATAATTGTCCTTCAAAAGTTCTTGATATTTTAAATAAAATTAAAAATGAAATTGATCCTACATTGGCTTATAGAAGATCATGTGCACATGGGGTTTGTGGATCTTGTGCAATGAATATGGGAGGAAAAAATGGTCTTGCATGCACAAAAGCTCATAAAGAAATTAATGGTGATATTGATATATATCCATTGCCGCATTTAAAAGTTAAAAAAGATTTGATTGGAGATTTAGATGGTCTTTATAAACAATATCAATCAATTGAACCTTGGTTAAAAAATAATTCAAAAAAAGAAAGAACTGAAATTACTCAGTCAAAAGAAGATAGAGCAAAACTTGATGGTGCATATGAATGCATAATGTGTGCATGCTGTTCAACTTCATGCCCAAGTTATTGGTGGAATGGAGATAAATATTTAGGACCTGCAGTTTTGTTACAGGCATATAGATGGATTATTGATAGTAGGGACGAAGAAAGAAAAGAAAGGTTAAAAAAAGTTGCAGATGAATTAAAGCTTTATAGATGTCACACTATTCTTAACTGTACTTCCGCATGTCCAAAAGGCTTAAATCCTGCAAAAGCAATCGCAGAAATAAAAAAAATGTTAGCTACAACAAATGTTTAAATAGACTAATAAGCTTTTTTGATCTAAAACACCCTATTCATGAAATTAATAGAGCATTTTGTTGATGGCAAAATAATATCTGGATCATCAGATAGAAAAGGAAAAGTTACAAATCCTGCGACAGGAGAACAAGAATCTGAGGTAAGATTAGCTTCTAAATCTGATTTGGATCAAGCAGTAGAAGTTGCAAAAAAAGCTTTTGAAACTTGGTCACAAAAACCTGCACTTCAAAGAGCAAGAATTATTTTTAAATTCAAGGAGTTGATTGAAAAAAACTCAGATGAACTTACAAAATTAATTGTTTCAGAACACGGTAAAGTTTATGAAGATGCAAGAGGATCTTTAGTAAGAGGTTTAGAAGTTGTTGAATTTGCATGTGGAATTCCACAAATGTTGAAGGGTGAGTTTTCTGAGAATGTTGGGACAAGTGTAGACAGTTGGTCTATGAGACAACCATTGGGTGTTGTTGCTGGTATTACACCATTTAATTTCCCAGCAATGGTTCCAATGTGGATGTTTCCTATAGCTATTGCTTGTGGAAATACTTTTATTTTAAAACCTTCAGAAAAAGATCCGTCATGTCCTTTAAGATTAGCAGAATTACTTAAAGATGCAGGCCTACCAGATGGTGTTTTTAATGTTATTAATGGAGACAAAGAAGCAGTTGATGCAATTTTAACTAATCAAAACATCAAAGCAGTAAGTTTTGTGGGATCAACGCCAATTGCAAAATATATTTATGAAAATGCTGCAAAAAATGAGAAAAGAGTTCAAGCTTTAGGAGGTGCAAAAAATCATTTAGTTGTAATGCCAGATTGTGATTTAGATGGTGCAGTAAATGGTTTAATGGGAGCTGCTTATGGTTCAGCCGGAGAAAGATGTATGGCCCAGTCAGTTGCAGTAGCAGTAGGTGACATTGGAGATGAATTAGTTGCACGTTTATCTAAAAAAGCTGAAGCATTAAAAGTAGGGCCTGGTATGGATAAAAATTCTGAAATGGGACCTCTTGTAACAAAAGAACATCTTGAAAAAGTAAAAGGATATGTTGATTTAGGAGTTAAAGAAGGCGCAAAGCTTGTTGTTGATGGAAGAAATTTAAAACTTCAAGGATATGAGAATGGATTTTATATTGGTGGATGTTTATTTGATCACGTAAATAAAGATATGAGAATTTATAAAGAGGAAATATTTGGTCCTGTTTTGTCTGTGGTTAGAGTTAAAACTTTTGATGAAGCTACTAAATTAATAAATGAACATGAATATGGTAATGGAGTTAGTATTTATACCCGAGATGGAGATGCCGGGAGAACATTTGCAAGTAAAATTCAAGTAGGTATGGTTGGAATTAACGTACCAATTCCTGTACCAATGGCATTCCATAGTTTTGGTGGCTGGAAAAGATCTTTATTTGGAGATAGTGGCATGCATGGAGCGGAGGGTGTTAAGTTTTATACTAAATTAAAAACAATTACTTCAAGATGGCCATCAGGCATTCTGTCTAATGCAGAATTTGTTATGCCTACAATGAAATAACAAAAAATAATGAGCAAGATATCTTTAATAGGAGCTGGACAAATTGGTGGAACTTTAGCTCATCTAATTGGTATAAAAGAATTAGTTAGTGAAGTAGTACTTTTTGATGTTGCTAAAGGAATTGCCAAGGGCAAAGCTCTTGATATAGCACAATCTTCTTCAGTTGATGGGTTTAATGTAAAATTTTCAGGTACTGATGATTATAAAGATATAAAAGACTCTGATGTAATTATTATTACTGCAGGCGTTCCTAGAAAACCTGGAATGAGTAGAGATGATTTGTTGGGTATTAACTTAAAAATTATTAAACAAGTGGCTGAAGGAATTAAAAATAATGCCCCAAATGCTTTTGTAATATGTATTACTAATCCTCTAGATGTAATGGTTATGGCTTTTCAAAAATTTTCTGGACTAGAGGCTAAAAAAGTAGTTGGAATGGCAGGCATTTTAGATAGCTCAAGATTTAAATTATTTTTATCTTTAGAGTTAAATATTCCTGTAAAAGAAATTGATGCAATAGTGATGGGAGGACATGGAGATACGATGGTGCCTATGCCGAGATTTACAAAAGTTTCGGGAAGACCATTGCTTGATTTAGTAAAAGAAGGACAAATATCAATCGAAAAATTAGAAGAAATTAATCAAAGAACCAGAGATGGTGGCGCTGAGATTGTTAAATATTTAGAAAAAGGATCAGCTTTCTATGCACCAGCAGCATCTGGTGTTCAAATGGCAGAAGCATATCTAAAAGACGAAAAAAAATTATTACCATGCGCTGCTCAATTAAATGGAGAGTATGAGGTTAATAATGTTTATGCAGGAGTTCCAGTAATAATCGGTAAAAATGGTGTTGAAAAAATAGAACAAATTAATTTAGATGAAGAAGAAAAAAAACAATTTAGACATTCTATCGATGCTGTCAAAGCTCTTTGGGAAGCAGCATCGAAAATAGATTCTGATCTTTCTAAGTAACAATGAATATACACGAACATCAAGCAAAACAAATTCTTAAAAAATATGGAGCACCAATTCCAAAAGGTGTTTTTGCTTTAAGTGTAGAAGAGCTGTTTCAAAAAGCAAAAACTTTAAAAACTAAAAAATTTGTTCTAAAAGCCCAAATTCATGCAGGCGGAAGAGGTAAAGCTGGTGGGATAAAAATATTAAATTCTATTGAGGAATTAAAGATAGCAGCAGAAGATATGATGGGTAAAATTTTAGTTACTCATCAAACAGGACCAGAAGGTAGAAAAGTCAAAAGACTATATGTTGAAGAATCATCTGATATTGATAAGGAATTTTATTTGTCTTGTCTTATAGATAGGGCTAGTTCAAAAATTGCATTTATTTCAAGTGATCAAGGTGGAATGGATATAGAAGAAGTAGCAAAAAAAAATCCAGAAAATATTATAACTACAAAAGTTAAATTTAATGATGAAATATCAAATGAAGATTGTGAGAAAATAATTGAAATTTTTAATTTAAATAAAGATATTAAAAATAAAGCTATTTCACTTATTAAGGCTATCTTCAAAATGTTTGTTAGTACAAATGCTAATATGGTTGAGATTAATCCATTAATATTAACAAAAGAAAAATCAATTGTTTGTTTAGATGCAAAAGTAAATTTTGATGATAATGCTTTATTTAAACACCCAGAGATTTTAGAATTAAGAGATTTAAATGAAGAAGATCCAACCGAAATAGAAGCTAGCAAACATGATCTCGCTTACATAAAGTTAGACGGAAGTATTGGATGCATGGTTAATGGAGCAGGTTTAGCAATGGCTACTATGGATATAATTAAATTATATGGGCAAGAGCCTGCAAATTTTTTAGATGTTGGAGGTGGTGCCTCTAAAGAAAAAGTCTCTGCAGCATTTAAAATTATTTTATCAGATAAAAATGTTAAGGGAATTTTAATAAATATTTTTGGTGGAATCATGCGATGTGATGTTTTAGCTCAAGGAGTAGTTGATGCTGCAAAAGAGATAAACATAAACGTTCCTTTAGTTGTTAGACTTGCAGGTACTAACTTTGTAGAAGGAAATAAAATATTAGACAATTCAGGCTTAAAATTAATTTCTGCAGAAAATTTAGATGATGCAGCTAAAAAAATAGTTGAAGCTATAAAATAATATGTCTGTATTAATTAATAAAAATACAAAAGTAATTTGTCAAGGTTTTACCGGATCTCATGGTACTTTTCATTCTGAACAAGCAATCAGGTATGGCACAAATTTAGTAGGTGGTGTTACACCAAAAAAAGGTGGTCAAAAACATTTAGATAGACCTGTTTTTAATAGTGTTATGGAAGCAAAAAAAACAGTTGGCGTAGATGCAACAATGATTTATGTACCAGCAAAATTTGCAGCTGAAGCAATTATAGAAGCTGTAGATGCATCTATAGAACTAATAGTATGTATTACTGAAGGTATTCCTGTTCAAGATATGCTTAAAGTTAAACAAAGATTAAATAAATCAGAAAGCAGATTAATTGGACCTAACTGTCCAGGGATAATCACACCTGATGAATGTAAAATTGGAATAATGCCAGGAAATATTCATAAAAGGGGATCAGTTGGTATTGTATCTAGATCAGGAACTTTAACTTATGAAGCTGTAGCTCAAACTACTGAGAATGGTTTAGGACAATCTACATGTATTGGTATTGGTGGTGACCCAATTAATGGAACTAATTTTATCGATTGTTTAGATTTATTTTTAAAAGATGATGAGACAGAGTCTATTTTAATGATAGGTGAAATTGGAGGTACTGCAGAGGAAGAAGCTGCTGAATTTATTCTAAATCATAAAATTAAAAAACCTATAGTTGGGTTTATTGCTGGAATAACAGCGCCTCCAGGACGAAGAATGGGTCATGCAGGGGCAATTATTTCTGGTGGAAAAGGTGGAGCAGAACATAAAATAAAAAAAATGGAAGAATCTGGAATTACTATTGCAAAATCTCCATCAATAATTGGAAAAACTTTATTTAATAAACTGTCTAATTGAAAAATTAGATTAGAGTATTATATTAAATATATAGATGTCATCATCAAAAAATCTAGAATTCGAAAAAACTTCATTTTTAAATAAGGCTAATAGTGCTTTTATTGAGCAAATGTATCTAAAATATATTAATAAAGATGCTGATCTTCCTGAAAGTTGGTTAAATTATTTTAAAGGAATAGGAGAAGAATTAAATATTATTGTTAAAGAAATTAATGGTCCATCATGGAGTCCTCAAAAAAAAAAGATCGATATAGACGAACTTCAAAAAAAAATTGAAACACAAGAACAAAAAAATTTTAATACTAATGAAAAATTTAATTTTCAAATTGTTGCTAACTCCAATAAAGACTCAATTAGCGCTGTTGCACTTATAAGAGCTTATAGGTTGAGAGGCCATTTATTAGCAAAATTAGATCCATTAGAAATGATGAAATCAGATTACTTAGATGAATTACATCCTGAATATTATGGTTTCAAAAAAGACGACTATGAAAAGAGAATTATTCTTAATGGAGTAATAAATCAAGAGAGTTCTACAATAAGAGAAATTCTTAGATTTTTAAGAAATACTTATTGTGGTCCTATTGGTTATGAGTATATGCATATTTCGAATCCAACCGAAAGAGTTTGGTTTAGAGATAGGGTGGAAAAAGATGATAAAGCTTTAAAATTTACTAATAATGGTAAAAATGCAATTCTTAATAAATTAATTCAAGCTGAAGGTTTTGAAAAATTTTTACATACAAAATATGTGGGAACAAAAAGATTTGGTTTAGATGGTGGAGAAAGTTTAATTCCTGCACTTGAACAAATAATTAAAATTGGTGGACAATCAAAAATTAAAGAAGTTAAAATTGGAATGTCTCATAGAGGAAGATTAAATGTTTTGGCTAATGTCCTTCAAAAATCATATAAAAAAATATTCAATGAATTTACTGGAGAAATGCAACATAATTCAGAGGATGGTGCAGGTGATGTGAAATATCATTTAGGAGCATCTTCTGATAGAGAATTTGATGGTAATTCAGTTCATGTAAGTTTAACAGATAATCCTTCACATTTAGAGGCAGTGAACCCAGTTGTTTTAGGACAAACAAGAGCAAAACAGTTTTTTCATAAAGATGAACAAAGAAATAAAGTGATCCCCATTCTAATTCATGGGGATGCAGCTTTTGCTGGCCAAGGAATTGTAGCAGAATGTTTTGCAATGTCTGGTTTGCCAGGACATAATACTGGTGGAACAATTCATATAATTATTAACAACCAAATTGGTTTTACTACTAGTCCAAGATTTGCTCGTTCATCTCCGTACCCTTCAGATGTTGGTAAAATGGTTGATGCTCCAATTATTCATGTTAATGGTGATGATCCTGAGGCAGTAGTTTATGCAACAAGAATAGCAACAGAATTTAGATTAAAGTTTAATAGAGATGTTGTAATTGATTTAATTTGTTACAGAAGATTTGGACATAATGAGGGTGATGAGCCTTCGTTTACTCAACCTCTTATGTATAAAAAGATAAGATCACACCCATCACCGATAAATATTTATGGAGAAAAATTAGTAAAAGAAGGCCTTTTCACAGATGAATCCTTAAAACAACAAATAAAAAATTTTAAAGATTTATTAGATGATCAATTTAAAAATGCAAAAGATTACAAACCTAAAATTGAATGGTTTGAAGGTACTTGGTCTAGGTATAAGCCTGAAAGAGGAAAAGATAAAAGAGGAATAACAGGCTCAGATATAAATGTTTTAAAAAAAATATCTGAAAAAATTAATACAATCTCAGAAGACAAAAATGTTCATAAAACAATACACAAAATTTTTGATGCCAGAAAAAAAGTTGTTAGTTTAGGTCAAGGAATTGATTGGGCTACTGCTGAAGCATTAGCTTTTGGAACATTATTAGAAGAAGGATATCCAGTTAGATTAGTTGGCCAAGATTCTGGGAGAGGTACTTTTAGTCAAAGACATTCCGTATTAAGAAATCAACTTGATAATAGTAGATATATTCCATTAAATAATATCTCAAAAGATCAAAAAAAATTTGAAATAGTAGATAGCTTTTTATCTGAATTAGCAGTCCTGGGTTTTGAGTATGGATATAGTTTAGTTGAGCCCAATACTTTAACACTTTGGGAGGCTCAATTTGGAGATTTTGCTAACGGAGCACAAGTTATTATCGATCAATTTATATCTTCAGGTGAAAGAAAATGGCAAAGAGCCTCAGGTATTGTTATGTTGCTTCCTCATGGTTATGAGGGACAAGGACCTGAACATTCATCTGCTAGATTAGAAAGATTTTTACAATTATGTGCTAATGATAATCTACAAGTAATGAATTGTACTACTCCTGCGAATTATTTTCATGCTTTAAGAAGACAAATGCATAGAGACTTTAGAAAACCACTTATTGTTATGACACCTAAATCTTTATTAAGAAATAAAAATTGTGTTTCAAATATAGAGGATTTTAGTAAAGAAAACTCTTTTCATCGAGTTTTATGGGATCATGCAAAAGAACCGAAAAATAATTTTATAAAACTTAAAGAAGATAATAAAATTAAAAAAGTAATATTATGTTCTGGTAAAGTTTATTTTGATTTATTAGATGAAAGAGAAAAATTAAAAAAAGATGATGTGATATTGTTTAGAATAGAGCAGCTTTATCCATTTCCAGCAAAAGCTCTTGTTAAAGAGCTTAAACCATATGCAAAAAATGCTAATTTTTTTTGGTGCCAAGAAGAACCAAAAAATATGGGAGCATGGTTCTCAGTTAGAGATTATATCCAATGGACATTAGATACTATTAAGGCTAATAATAATAAAATTTCTTATATAGGAAGAAAGCCAGCTGCATCTCCAGCAACAGGATATGTGAGAAGGCATATTTTTCAACAAAAAGAAATAATTAATAAGGTTTTTGAATAATTTATAATGAGTGAAAAAATTCTAGTTCCAGTACTTGGTGAAAGTATTACCGAAGCAACAGTTGCTAAATGGTTAAAAAATATTGGAGACCCTGTAGAGGCTGATGAACCAATTGTGGAACTTGAAACTGATAAAGTTAATTTAGAAGTACCATCACCAATAGCAGGTGTCTTAAAAGAAATAGCTTCAAAAGATGGATCAGTAGTTAAGGTCGGTGCTTTTTTGGGTTCTATTTCCGATAATAAAGCCAATGTTTCAGTTAAAGAGGATAAAGTTAAAGAAGTTAAAAATACTCGAAATGAAAATAATGTAATTAAATTAGACGCATCTAAAAAAGAACCAAAAATTTTTGAGGAAAAATCTAATAGAGAAAAACCACTAATTTTAACTGATGAGGAAGAAAAACCTCTAATTTTAAGAGATCAAATTTTAGAGGAAAACTTAACTGATCAGAAAAAAGATAATCAAGCTTTATCTCCTGCTGTAAGAAAAATAGTTACAGAAAATAAAATTGATATTGATTCAGTAAAAGGATCTGGAAAAGATGGTAGAATTTTAAAAGGTGATCTTATTAGTTTAATGGGAGTTAATCCAAATCCTTCAGAAAGAAAAGTACAATATGGTCAAGAAGAAAGAATTAAAATGACCAGATTAAGACAAACAATTGCTAAAAGATTAAAACAAGCTCAAGAAAATGCTGCACTATTAACAACATTTAATGAAGTTGATATGTCTAACATCATAGAAATGAGAAAAGAAAATCAACAAGATTTTCAAAGTCGTTATGGAATAAAGTTAGGTTTCATGTCTTTTTTTGTTAAGGCATGTGTAGTTGCATTAAAACATTATCCAGAAGTAAACGCTGAAATAGACGGTGATGATATAGTTTATAAAAATTATTACAATATAAGCTTTGCTGTTGGAACAGATAAAGGTTTGGTAGTTCCAGTTTTAAGAAATGCAGATGAATTATCATTTGCAGATATTGAAAAAAATATTAAAGAAATTTCTGAAAAAGCAAAAGATGGGAAATTAACAATTGAAGATTTACAGGGAGGAACATTCACAATAAGCAATGGAGGAGTTTATGGATCTATGCTTTCAACACCAATACTTAACCTTCCTCAATCTGGAGTTTTAGGAATGCATAACATTGTTGATAGACCAATCGTTGTTGATGGAGAAATTACAGTTAGACCAGTAATGTATTTGGCATTATCATATGATCATAGAATAATTGATGGTAAGGAATCGGTTTCTTTTTTAAAAATGGTAAAAGAAAATTTAGAAAACCCACAAAGATTGTTTTTGGATATTTAAATGTCAGAAAAATTTCAAGTAGTTGTTATTGGTGGAGGACCTGGTGGTTATGTTTGTGCAATTAGACTTGCTCAACTAGGTTTAAAAACTGCTTGTATTGAATCAAGAGGATCCCTTGGTGGAACATGTTTAAATGTTGGGTGTATACCATCTAAAAGTTTATTAAATTTGTCTGAAGAATTTCATAAAGTAAAAAACTTATCTAATAAAGGTATTGATATTGGCGATGTAAAGTTAAATCTAGAAAAAATGATGAAAGCAAAGGATAAATCTGTGACTGTATTAACTAAAGGAGTTGAGTTTTTATTAAAAAAAAACAAAGTTACTTACTACAAAGGATTAGCGAGCTTTAAATCTAAAAATGAAATTTTAATTAAAGATAATCAAAATAAAGAAAATATTATTCAAGCTGAAAAAACAGTAATTGCAACAGGTTCCTTACCAATATCATTGCCCGGAATAGAAATTGATGAAAAAACAATTGTTTCTTCTACAGGTGCTTTAAAACTTGAAAAAGTTCCAAATAAATTGGTAGTTGTTGGTGGTGGTTATATCGGATTAGAGATGGGATCAGTGTGGTCAAGATTAGGTGCGGAAGTACAAGTAATCGAATTTTTAGATCATATTACGCCAGGGATGGATAAAGAGATTTCTTTAGAGTTTATGAAGATTTTAAACAAACAAGGTATTAAATTTAATATGCAGAATAAAGTTCAGACAATTAAAAAAGCTAATTCTGGAGTGATTGTTTCGACTGTTGATAATGAAGGAAATAAAAATCACTTTGATTGTGATGTTGTTTTAATTTCAGTTGGTAGAAAACCGAATACAGAAGGTTTAAATTTAGAAGCTATTGGAGTTAAATTAGATGAAAGAAAAAGAATTAAAACTAATAAAGAATTCAAAACAAATTTAGATAATATATTTGCAATCGGAGATGTTATTGACGGACCTATGCTAGCACATAAAGCAGAGGATGAGGGAATTGCGGTTGCAGAAAATATTGCAGGTCAATCAGGCCATGTTAACTATGATACAATACCGGGAGTTATCTACACTACACCAGAAGTTGCATCTATTGGAAAAACTGAAGAACAGTTAAAAGAATTAAATAAAAAATATAAGATAGGTAAATTTTCATTTATGGCAAATTCAAGAGCAAAAGCAATTGATAATTCTGAAGGATTTGTAAAGATTTTAGCAGATGAAACTACTGATAAAGTTTTAGGTGCACATATAATAGGACCCCACGCTGGCGAATTGATTGCTGAAATTGGTGTTGCAATGGAATTTGGTGCAAGTTCAGAAGACATTGCTAGGACTTGTCATGCTCATCCAACCTTTTCTGAAGCAGTTAAAGAAGCTGCTTTATCTGTAGATAAAAGAGCAATACACTCGTAATATACTTTCATATTATTAAAATATGAAAGTTCCAATTCTTTTACCTAATATATTTAACCATCCTTTTACTTATAAAAGTGATCTTAATTTAAAAGTGGGTGATTATGTAGTAGTACCCTTTGGTAAATCAAAAATAACTGGAGTAGTATGGGATGAATTTGAAAAAAAAAATAAAAAAAATTTTAAAGTAAAAAGTATTCTAAAAAAATTAAATGTTGAACCTTTAAAAAAAACTACCATCAAATTTCTTAACTGGTTTTCAGAATATAATATTATCCCAAAAGGAATGGCACTTAAACTTGTTTTATTAAGTAGTAATGCTGTAGAAAAACTTTCAAAAGATACTTATAAAAATTTTAATTTTAATATTAAGAGTAACTCAATAAAACTTTCTGAAGAGCAAAAAAAATCTTTAAAAAAAATGAATAATTCTAACAACAGTTTTAGAGTTCATGTTCTTCAAGGGACCACAGGATCAGGAAAAACAATTGTGTATTTTGAGGCTCTAAATGACGTCATTAATAAGGGTTTTCAGGGCTTGATATTATTACCCGAGATAGGATTAACCGGTCAATTTGAAAAAAAATTTGTAGAATTTTTTGGTTTTACTCCAGCTATTTGGCATTCTGGTATCTCAAATAAAAAAAAAAAAATTATTTGGAGTGGAATATCAACTGGAGAAATTAAAGTTGTTATAGGTGCTAGATCATCATTATTTTTACCCTTTAAAAAATTAGGTTTAATTATTGTTGATGAAGAACATGATCAATCTTTTAAACAAGATGAAGGCGTGACATATAATGCAAGGGATATGGCAATTTCAAGAGCATCTTTTGAAAATATACCTATTAATTTAGTAACAGCTGTTCCATCAATTGAGACTTACGAAAATATTAAAAAAGGTAAATATAATATTTCAAGGCTGAGGCAAAGATATAAAAATGCATCTTTACCTAATTATGAAATAATTAATTTGAACGAAACAAAATTAGAAAAGCAATCTTGGCTTTCAAAAAAAATAATTGATAAGGTAAACTTTCATCTTAGTAAAAACGATCAAGTTTTATTTTTTTTGAATAGACGTGGATTTTCTCCTCATGTTTTATGTAATAAATGTTTTAATAGTTATTCGTGTCCAAATTGCTCAATTAATTTAGTTTATCATAAAAATAAAAATAATTTATTATGCCATTATTGTGGTTTTAAAACTTTATTAAAAAAAGACTGTATAAAAGAAGGAGAGTGTAATTTTATTTTTAGTGGTCCAGGTGTTGAAAGAATTTCTGAGGAAGTAAAAAAAAATTTTCCTTCTAAAAAAATTGAAATTTTTTCTAGTGATACTATGAATAAAAAAGATTCAACTGACAAATTAGAAAAAATAATTAACAATGAAGTTCAAATTTTAGTTGGAACACAATTGATTTCTAAAGGATTTCATTTTCCAAGCTTAAATTGTATTGTAGTTGTTGATATTGACCTATCTTCACAAGGTCATGATTTAAGATGGGCTGAAAAAAATTTACAATTGTATCATCAACTTTCTGGAAGAGCAGGCAGAATGGGAAAACCTGCCACAGTATATTTTCAAACATATAATACTAATGAAAAAATGATTTCTAGTCTTACAAATAGTAATCCAGATATTTTTTTAGATAGAGAATTAGAAATAAGAAGACAAAATAAACTTCCCCCATTTCAAAGATTTATTTCATTAATATTAACTGGAGAGAATGAGAGTAAGTTAGAAAAAGAAGCGTTGAATTTTAAAAACTTTATTGAAAAAAAAATAGAAGGTAGAGTATTAGGCCCTGTTAATGCTCCTATATTTAGATTAAAAAGAAAATATAGAATTAGACTACTGATTAGAGGAACAAAATCTATGAAATTACAAAGCTCGATTACAAAAATTATACCTAAATATAAGTTTTCCCATGGAATAAAACTTTCAGTTGATGTTGATCCAATAAACTTCAATTAACTACTAAAAAAAGCTATTTTTTACAAATGTGCTACTTGAAGACCTACAGGTCATATGTTAATTAAAGCGTGATTTAAATTAATCTTCAACATTATAGAGGTGTCAAGTTGAGCAAAAATAAAGGATTTTCGTTAACTTCAGCCGAAAGGTATTCTTTAGCTTTGTATGAACTTGCAAACGAAAGTAATCTTCTAAAACAAATAGAGAGTCAATCTTTATCAATTTTAGATTTAATTGATTCTAGCGAAGATTTTTCTAATTTGATAAAAGATCCTACCAACAGTCAGGAAGACTTAATAAAAATTATAAATAATATTTCTAATAATAATAAATTTGAAAATCTATTAAAAAATTTTTTAAGTTTCTTAATCATAAAAAGAAGATTTTTTTATGTTGATCAAATTTTAAAGAGTTTTATTGAAACTTGTTCAAAGAAAAGAGGAGAATTAAAAGCTGAACTTAAATCTGCAAAAGAATTATCTAACGATGAGATTTCAAAAATTACAGATGAGTTAACACAAAATTTTAGTTCTAAAATAAAATTAAACTATAAATATGATAAAAGTTTAATAGGAGGTCTGGTAGTACAAGTTGGAAGCACTATGGTAGATACCTCAATAAAAAATAAATTACAACAAATCGAAAATAGAATGATAGGGGCATAAATGGAAATAAATCCTTCAGAAGTTACAAAGATACTTAAAGAGCAAATTAAAAACTTTGGAGATAAGGCAGAAATAACAGAAGTTGGTCAAGTACTATCAGTTGGTGATGGTATTGCTAGGATTTATGGTCTTGATAATGTTCAAGCTGGTGAAATGGTTGAGTTTGCTGATGGTTCGAAAGGCATGGCTTTAAATTTAGAGAGTGAAAATGTTGGGGTTGTAATTTTTGGTGATGATAGAAATATTAAAGAAGGTGATATTGTAAAAAGGACTGGAAATATTGTCGATACTCCAGTTGGAAAAGAATTATTAGGAAGAGTTGTTGATGGATTAGGAAACCCTATTGATGGCAAAGGTGCACTAGATAAAAGTGTGCAAAAAAGTAGAGTAGAAGTTAAAGCACCAGGTATTATTCCAAGACAATCTGTTAGTGAGCCAATGCAAACTGGATTAAAATCAATTGATAGTTTAGTACCTATTGGAAGAGGTCAAAGAGAATTAATTATTGGTGATAGACAAACAGGTAAAACTGCGGTTGCAATTGATGCAATTATTAATCAAAAAAAAATTAATGAGTCTGGTGATGAAAAACAAAAACTTTACTGTGTTTATGTTGCTATTGGTCAAAAAAGATCAACAGTAAGGCAAATCCAAAAAACATTAGAGGAAGCTGGCGCAATGGAATATACAACTATTGTTGCCGCAACAGCATCTGACTCTGCTCCACTTCAATTTTTGGCTCCTTATACAGGGTGTGCAATGGGAGAGTTTTTTAGAGATAATGGTATGCATGCATTAATAATATATGATGACTTGTCAAAACAGGCTGTTGCTTACAGACAAATGTCTTTACTTTTAAGAAGACCTCCAGGACGTGAAGCATATCCTGGTGATGTATTTTACTTACATAGTAGGCTACTTGAAAGAGCTGCTAAATTAAGTGATGAACATGGTGGAGGCTCTTTAACAGCACTTCCAATTATTGAGACACAGGGAGGTGATGTTTCGGCATTTATTCCTACTAACGTTATTTCAATTACTGATGGTCAAATATTTTTAGGAACAGAACTTTTTAACCAAGGTATTAGACCTGCAATTAATGTTGGATTATCTGTTTCTAGGGTTGGATCTTCAGCACAAACTAAAGCTATGAAAAAAGTTTCTGGATCAATGAAGTTAGAGCTAGCTCAATATAGAGAGATGGCTGCTTTCGCTCAATTTGGATCTGATTTAGATGCATCAACACAGCAACTTTTAAACAGAGGCTCTAAGTTGACAGAGCTTTTAAAACAAAAGCAGTATTCTCCAATGACTGTAGCAGAACAAGTTGTTTCAGTTTTTTGTGGAGTAAAAGGATATTTGGATGATATTGAATTAAAAGATATTGCTGAGTTTGAAAATAAAATAATCGAAAAATGTAAGTCGGATAAACCTGAAATTATTGATTCAATTTTAACATCAGGAAAACTTGAAGATGATAAAGAAAAATTACTAGTTGAGGTAATTACTCAATTGAAAGAAAACTTAAAATCTTGATAAATTATGGCGAGCTTAGACGATCTTAAAAAAAGAATAGCTAGTGTAAAATCTACACAGAAAATTACTAAAGCTATGAAAATGGTAGCAGCAGCGAAACTTAAAAGAGCTCAAGAAAGTGCTGAAAAGGGAAGACCATATTCTGAAAAAATGAATAACGTTATATTAAATTTATCTAATGGAATCTCAGATAAAGAAAATGCTCCAAGATTACTCTCAGGAACTGGAAAAGATAAAGTACATCTTTGTGTTGTGATGACATCTGATAGAGGTTTGTGTGGGGGATTTAATTCAAATATAATAAAAAAAGCAAAAAGTTATTTTGCTAAATTATCTGAAGAAGGAAAAGATTTAAAAATAGTTACAGTTGGTTCTAAGGGTAATGATCAGTTAAAAAGAGTTTATGGTGATAAAATTATTGCAAATATTTCGTTTAAAGAGTCTAAAAATGCAAATTATTTTGATGCTGAAAAAGTTGGTAAAATGGTAATTGAGAAATTTGAAGCTGAAGAATTTGATGTTTGTACAATTTTTTATAATCAATTTAAAAATGTAATTACACAAATTCCTCAATCACAGCAAATCATTCCATTAAAAACTGATAATTCAGAAGAAAATAAGTCTGAAGATAGTTATGAATTTGAACCAGATGAAGATGAGATTTTAAGTAATTTATTACCAAAAAATATTTCAACACAAATATTTAAAGCGATGTTAGAGAATTCAGCTAGTGAACAGGGCTCAAGAATGAGCGCAATGGATAATGCAACCCGAAACGCAGGTGAAATGGTTGACAAACTTACTATTGAGTATAATAGAAGTCGTCAAGCAGCAATTACTAAAGAACTAATAGAAATCATATCAGGAGCAGAAAGTTTATAATTATGAGCAAAGGAACAATTACACAAGTTATTGGAGCAGTAGTAGATGTAAAATTTGAAGGAGATCTTCCAGAAATTTTAACAGCATTAGAATGTAAAAATGGAGATAATAGACTAGTTTTAGAAGTTGCTCAGCATTTAGGAGAATCTACAGTTAGAACTATTGCTATGGATGCCACCGAAGGATTAAAAAGAGGTGATGAAGTAATGAATACTAACTCTCCGATAAAAGTTCCTGTTGGTCCCGAAACACTTGGAAGAATTATAAACGTTATTGGAGAACCAATTGACGAAAAAGGAGAAGTTAAGACTAAGGAAAGTTGGCCAATTCATAGACCTGCTCCAGAATTTAATGACCAGTCAACAGAAACAGAAATACTTGTTACAGGTATTAAAGTAATTGATTTACTTGCACCTTATGCAAAAGGAGGAAAAATTGGATTATTTGGTGGAGCTGGTGTTGGAAAAACAGTTTTAATTATGGAATTAATTAATAACGTTGCTAAAGCGCATGGTGGATTTTCAGTTTTTGCAGGAGTAGGTGAGAGAACAAGAGAAGGAAATGATCTTTATCATGAGATGATAGATTCTGGTGTTATTAAAACAGACGGAGAAGGATCTAAAGCAGCCTTAGTTTATGGACAAATGAATGAGCCTCCAGGAGCTAGAGCTAGAGTTGCACTTACAGGATTAACTGTAGCTGAATATTTTAGAGATCAAGAAGGTCAAGATGTTCTTTTCTTTGTTGATAATATTTTTAGATTTACTCAAGCAGGTTCAGAAGTTTCAGCTCTTTTAGGTAGAATTCCTTCTGCAGTTGGTTATCAGCCAACATTAGCAACTGATATGGGTAATTTACAAGAAAGAATTACAACCACAAATAAAGGTTCAATTACTTCAGTGCAAGCAATTTATGTTCCTGCGGACGACTTAACTGATCCAGCGCCAGCAACTTCATTTGCTCACTTGGATGCAACTACAGTTCTTTCAAGACAGATTGCTGAAATTGGTATTTATCCAGCGGTTGATCCACTTGATTCTACATCAAGAATTTTAGATCCTAGAATTGTAGGTGATGAACATTATAGAGTTGCCAGAGAAGTGCAAAAAGTTTTGCAAACTTATAAATCTCTTCAAGACATTATTGCTATTCTTGGTATGGACGAGCTATCAGAGGAAGATAAGCTAGTTGTAGCAAGAGCTAGAAAAATTCAAAGATTTTTATCTCAGCCATTTTTTGTAGCTGAAGTATTTACTGGGTCACCAGGAAAACTAGTAGACCTAGACTCAACAATAAAAGGTTTTGCAGCTATTTGTAAAGGTGATTACGATCATTTACCAGAAGCTGCTTTTTATATGGTTGGTACTATTGAAGAAGCAATAGAAAAAGCTGAAAAAATGGAAAAAGAGGCCGCTGCCTAATGAGTGAAGAGTTTAAAGTAGAAATAGTAAATCCAGAAAAATCTTTTCTAGTAAAAGAAGATGTCCATGAAGTAGTTGTGCCAGCTTTTGAAGGAGAGATGGGAATACTTAAAGATCACATCTCTATAATTTCTTTTTTAAAGCCGGGTATAATTAAGATATTATCAAAATCAGGTGATGAAAATTTTTATGTTGAAGATGGAATTCTTGAATTTAAAAATAATAATTTATCTATCTTAACCAGTTCAATATTTAATCTTGCTAATATAGATAAATCAAAACAACAAGATTTACTTAAAAAAGCAGAAGAAGAAGCAACTAAGACAGAAGTTAATGATCAATCAAAATATTTAATTGATCAAAAAATTGAAGTTTTAAAAACACTTAATTAATTATTTTCTTAACTTTTTCTTTAAGTTCTTTGTAAACATGTAGCTTAAAATCAACAACTAGGTCAGTAATCAAATCTAGCTCTATCCATTTCCAATCTAAGAATTCTGGTTGTTTTGTTGCAATGTTTATTTCACTATCATCTCCTGTAAACCTCATTAAAAACCATTTTTGTTTTTGACCTCTGTACTTTCCTTTCCAAATAATTCCAAGCAAATGATCAGGAAGTTCATAAGTAATTGTGCCATCTATTTCTTTAATTAATTCTACATTTTTGATGCTGGTTTCTTCTTCTAACTCTCTGTACGCTGCTTTTAAGAAATTTTCATCGCCGTCAATACCTCCTTGAGGCATTTGCCAAAAATTCATTGAATTATCAATTCTTTTAGCAACAAATACTTTATTATCCTTGTTTAAAACAATAATTCCAACTCCGCTTCTTAGCGGTAGCTGGCTGAATTTTTTCTTCATTTTATCCGTTAATTAATTTAATTGCGTAATTTAATTGATTATCATCTGCAGTTTTAATTCTAAAATTATCTCCCTCTTCATTAACCTCAATGTCTGGTTTAACGCCAACTTCTGAAATAGAATTTCCAGATGGAAGATAATATTTTGCTACGGTTAGCCTAATTGCACCTTTATTCTTCATAGGAATTATTGATTGTACAGAACCTTTCCCATAACTTCTTTCTCCAATTATAATTGCTCTTTTATGATCTTTTAATGCTCCAGCTACAATTTCTGAAGCAGAAGCTGAACCATAATTAATCAAAACTAATAAAGTTTTACCATCAGTAATATCTCCTTTTTTAGCAAACCATTTTCTATTTTCTGATTTTTTTCTGCTTTTCGTTGATACTATTTCTCCATTTTCTAAGAAGAAATCTGAAATCTTAATTGCTTGAGATAATAATCCTCCAGGATTATTTCTTAAATCTAGAATAAATGCATTTAAATTTTTATTTTTCTTTAATTTTGTAATGTGTTTTTTTATTTGTTGACTACTATTATCGTTGAAAGAAGTTAATCTAATATATCCAATATTATTATCTAATAGGTCAGCTTTAACAGATTGAATTTCAATTATTTCTCTAATTATATTAAAGGTTAGAGCTTTCTTTACACCTCTTCTTCTAACAGTTAATTCAATTCCTGAACCCACAGGTCCCCTCATTAAATCAACTGCTTCAGTTAAAGATTTTCCCTGTACTTGAATATTATTTATTTTAACAATGTAATCTCCAGCTTTTATGCCTGCTTTAGATGCAGGAGTGTCATCAATTGGAGATATGACTTTTACAACACCTGCTTCCATACCAACTTCAATTCCAAGACCTCCAAATTCACCACTAGTTTCTGTCTGCATTTCTTGAAAAATTTCAGGTGACATATAAGCAGAATAGGGATCAAGAGATTGAAGCAGACCATTAATTGCTGAGTCCATACTTTCAGATTGATTTATTTCATCAACATATTCTTTATTTATTTTTTCAAGAACTTCTCCAAATAGATCAATTTTTTTATAAATATCAATTTCAGCTGAATTCGTTTTTTGTATTAAAAAAAAAGGAATAAAAAGAATTATTAAATAAAGTTGAATTTTTTTCATATGATAACTTTTTCTTTTGGTATTAGTTCTGACCAAATTTTTTCTAGTTCATAAAACTTACGTTTTTCGGGATGGAAAATATGTACTATCAAGTCTATACCATCGACTAATTTCCATTCATTACTGTCTTTTCCTTCTATTTTGGACTCTTTAACACCATTATCTTTCAATTTTTCTAAAACTTGCTCTGATAAAGATTGAATATGTCTTGAAGATGTTCCGCTTGCTATAATCATGTAATCCGCCATCGAACTTTTATCTTTAAGATCAATAGTAATAATGTCTTGTGCCTTGTTAAAATCTAGTGTGCTAATTACAACATTTTTGAGATCTGAAATTTTATCCATTAATTAAATTTAGACTATCAAATTTTTCTTAATTGAGAAGATGAAATGTTGACTTTTTTAAATTTTATAAATTTAAGAATACTTTTGTTTAGTCTCTTAAATGTCTTTGATTTTAATGAATTTTTTTTATATCCATGACGATCAAAAACAAGAATATTACATTTTTGTGAAATAGATTTTGATTTATGCCATTTGTGAAATGTGATTAAATTATCTGCTCCCATTAAAAAATAAATTTCTATACTTTTGTTCTTTTTTAGATGATTTATTAAATCAATTGTTTTATTTGATTTAATAATATTTTCATAAAATTTAACTTTTATAAAAGAATTTAGTCCAATTATTTTTTTACAATATTTAATTCTCTTAGATATTGATGTTTTACTTTCAATTTTAAAAGGATTTTTTTTAGTTATTGCCCAGATGATTTTTTTTAGATTAAATCTTTTTTTTGCTTCTTTAGAAATTGCCAAATGACCTTTGTGTGCAGGATCAAAAGATCCTCCTAATACTCCAATCTTAATTTTTTTTTCGTTCAATTTAGTCTCTTATTATTCCTCTACTTGAAATTTCATATTTAAATGAAACTAATTGTTCTAAACCAACCGGACCTCTAGGTGGAAGAGTATTTGTTGAAATACCTACCTCGCCACCAAAACCAAATTCACCACCATCAGCAAACTGTGTCGAAGTATTATGCATTGCAATAGAACTTTTAACATTTTTTAAAAATCTTTTAGCTGTTTTCTTGTTTTTAGTAATAATCGAATCTGTATGCATAGTTCCATATTTATTTATATGATTGATTGCTTCTTCAGAATTTTTAACAACTTTAACTGATACCGCAGCTTTCAAATATTCTGTAGACCAATCTTTTTCTTTAGCTGGATATACTTTGCCTTTATAATATTTTCTTAAGAGATTATCCCCATATATTTTACAATTTTCATCTTCTAGTTTTTTTAAGATGGGATTACAAAATTTTTTAACAATTTTTTTATGAAGCAGAATAGTTTCAGTTGCTCCACAAATACTAGTATTTCTTAATTTTGCATTATAAATAACTTTTGATGCCATATTTAATTCTGCATCTTTATCAACAAATGTATGACAAATACCTTCTAAGTGCCCAATAATAGGAACTTTTGAAAATTCTTGTACTCTTTTAACTAAATTTCTTCCTCCTCTAGGAATTATTACATCAATATATTTTTTCATATTTGAAAGCATTATGTCCACCATTTTTCTATCTTTAGAGTCTACAAACTGAATATAATTTTCATTAACTTTATTTTTTTTAAGAGCTTGTCTAAATAATTTTGCCAAAATTCTATTAGTGTTTAAAGCTTCAGATCCGCCTTTTAGAATTACTGAATTTCCAGATTTAAAACATAAACTGGCTACATCTGAGGTAACATTTGGTCTGCTTTCATAAATTACTCCAATAACACCAATTGGTATTGTTACTCTTTTGATATTTAGGCCATTTGGTCTGCTCCATTTTTTTAGCGTAACATTTACAGGATCCTTTAGTTTTGAAATTTTATTTATTGAGTCTTTTATTGCTCTTAATTTTAAGTCATCAATTCTTAGTCTATTAATTAGATTTTCTTTAAGTCCTTTATTTTTAGCAAATGCAATATCCTTGATGTTTTCTCTTAGAATAGATTTTTTTTCTTTATTAATTAATCGAGCATATAAAATTAATACTTTATTTTTGGTTTCAGTATTAATTTTTCTTTCAGATGCTTTTCTACTTTTTATACCTATTAAATTCATAAATTTATTCATTTTAAACCTCTACCATGTCATCTTTATGAATTACTTCTGATTTTGAAACATAGCCTAATAATTTTTCTATTTCATTGGAATGATGACCCATAATTTTAATTATTTCCTCAGATGTAAATGAACTTAAACCTCTTGCACATTCATTATTTTTTTTATCTAAAATTTTAATGTGATCGCCTTTGTTGAATTTTCCAGTAATTTTTTTAATTCCAGCTGCTAACAAGCTTTTTCCTGACCTTAATGCTTTTTTTGCCCCATCATCAATTATAATGGCTCCTTTTGGAGCGATAGAACTTATAATCCATTTTTTTCTAGCATCTAGTTTTGATACTTTTGATTTAAACCAAGTACAATTATTTTTTTCAATAATTTTAGAAATTGGATTTAAATATAATCCATTAGCAATTACCATATTACAACCAGACAGTTGGCATATTTTTGCTGCCTCTATTTTAGTTTGCATACCGCCACTACCATATTCATTAACACCCTTAATATTAATTTGTTTTAAATCTTTTTTTAAGTCATTTACTTTTTTTATTAATTTAGCTTCTTTAAAAATTTTTGGATTTTTTGTGTAAAGACCATCTACATCGGAAAGTAATATAAGTGTATCAGCATTTGTAATTTGTGCTACTCTTGATGCTAATCTATCATTATCACCATATTTTATTTCGCTTGTAGCTATGGTATCATTTTCATTAACAATTGGAATAAAACCAAGTTCAAATAAATTTTCAAAAGTTCTCTTTGCATTTAGAGACCTTCTTCTCTCTTCAGTATCTTCAAGAGTGAGTAAAATTTGTGAGATATTTAATTTATATTTAGTAAAAGTTTGAGAAAATAAATTCATTAACTCTATTTGGCCAATAGATGCTATAGCTTGGCTCTTATCTAGTTTAATACTTTTTTTATTGTAGTTCATTTTTTTACAGCCAAGCGCTATAGCACCAGAGCTGACAAAAACTACTTTTTGATTTTTATCTTTTAATTTTTTTACATCTTTTGCAAAGCTTGAAAGCCATTTTTTTCTTATCTTTTTCTTATCATCAACAATAAGAGAAGATCCAATTTTGATAACAATTATTTTAGAATTATTAAGATACATAATTTAATAGTTTTGCCTTAATTTTAGATATAGAGTCTTTTTCTAAAGTTGTCATAGTCATTATTTCACAATTTTTATCCTTAGAAAAATGATCAATAATATCTTTAACAGTATTTTTATCAATTAGGTCTATTTTGTTAAGTACCACAAGCTCTTTTTTTTCTAATAATTTTGAACTGTAATTATTTAATTCATTTTTAACCTGATGGTATGATTCATTTAGATCTAAATTTGTAATGTCTATTAAATGTAATAATGATTTACATCTTTCAATATGTTTTAAAAATTGAATTCCAAGACCTACGCCTTCATGCGCTCCTTCTATAAGACCTGGGATATCTGCAATAGTTATCTCTTTATCATCATAAGATGCAACTCCAAGATTAGGATTAAGAGTAGTAAATTTATAATTAGCAATTTTAGGATTTGCGTTTGTAATAGCTGCTAGTAAACTTGACTTTCCAGCATTAGGAAGTCCAATAATTCCGATATCGGCAATAGTTTTTAATTGAAGCCAAATTACAAATTCTTCTCCAACAATACCTTTAGTAAATTTTCTAGGCGCTCTATTTGTTGAACTTTTAAACCTTGTGTTTCCAAGCCCTCCTTTGCCACCAATTGCAGCAATGAATTCTTCTCCTTTTTTATTTAAATCAAATAATAAGGTTTTATTATCCTCTTCAAAAATTTGAGTTCCAAGAGGTACTTTTAAAACTAAATTATCTCCACTTTTACCTGTACGATTTTGTCCGGATCCATTTTCACCTCTTTGAGCTTTATGGTGTTGTTGATATCTGTAATCAATTAATGTGTTAAGATTTTCTTCAGCTTTTAAAATTATTGATCCACCCTTTCCACCATCACCACCATCTGGACCTCCATATTCAATATACTTCTCTCGTCTAAAACTTGGTGAACCATCACCACCGTCTCCAGCTTTAATATAAATTTTAACTTGATCTAAGAATTTCATAATACAACATCTATTTAAGTTGTACTATTAATTGGGTTTTACAGAAACAAAAGTTCTATCTGATTTAGTTTTTTTAAATATAACTTTACCCTTAACAACTGAAAAAATTGAATGATCTTTACCCATACCTACATTTTCACCAGGAAAAATTTTAGTTCCTCTTTGTCTTACAATTATATTTCCAGGTATCACGGTTTCACCACCATACTTTTTAACACCAAGTCTTCGTCCTGCACTATCTCGTCCGTTTCTTGATGATCCACCTGCTTTTTTTGTTGCCATAAATTACCTAGTTATTTACTTGCTGCCACTTCTTTAATTTCTTTCTTTTTTGAAGTTTTAGCAATTTTTTCAGCTTCTGATAAAATCTTACCATCTTTTGAAAAAATTTTATTAATTCTAATCATTGAATATTGTTGTCTGTGACCATTTTTTCTTCTTGAATTTTGCCTTCTTCTTTTTTTAAAAATTAATACAGTTCTATTTTTGCTGTTCTTAATTAAATCTGCTTCTACTTTTGCACCTTCTAGATTTGGAGTCCCCACTTCTATAGCTTTATCATCTCCATATGCAAGTATTTCTTTAAATTCAATTTTATTTTCCAACTTTAAGTCTGGAAGTTTTTCAACTTTTAAAATTTCTCCAGATTTTACTTTATATTGTTTTCCACCTGTTTTTATAACTGCGTATGACATAGTATGAATTTAAGTTTAAATTACAGCAATATAGTTATAGCCAGATTTTAGTCAAGGCGAATTAATTAAAAATTATCCTTTAAATCTCTCAATTTTGTAAAAGATTCAACATCTTTTGCTCTTAGAAATATATTACATTCATTTTCGTCTTTTATAGTAGATGGAATTGTAGGTATATTATTTTCAAGTTTTTTTTTAATTTCTACAATTTTATTTTTAAGGTTTAAATTTTCAGGATCATGCTTAATACAAAATTTAGAGTTTTGAAGTGTATATTCATGGCCGCAATAAATTTTTGTATCTTGAGGTAATTTTTTTATTTGATTAAGAGAATCAAACATGTCTTGGTAAGTTCCTTCAAATATTTTACCACAGCCAAGTGAAAACAATGTATCTCCAGTAAAAATCAATTTTTCTTTAAAAAAATGAAAACTAATATGACCAGTGGTGTGTCCGGGAATATGCATAATTTTAGCCTCAAAATTATCAGCTTTCCAAATTTGATTATTCTTTAATAAAATATCAATCCCAGGTATTCTACTAGCATCATCTTTATAGCCAATTACAACTGAATTATATTTTTTTTTTAAATCTTTATTACCTCCAATATGATCAAAATGATGATGTGTATTTAAAATATATTTTAAATCAATATTTTCTTTTTCTATAAAATTTATAATTGGCTTAGCTTCACTTGGATCAACAACAGAAGCAATTTTATTAGACTCATCAATAATTAGATAACTATAATTATCTTGCAGACATGGAATTATTTCTACTCTCATATTATTTTTCAATTAAAAATATACCCAAATCAGCAAACAAGTTTTTAATCCCTAAATTTGTATTACTGATTAATGAAACATTTTGATCATTTAAAGCTAGTGATTTAAATAATTTAAAATTTCTAGAATTTGTAAAGTTAACAAAGTCTTTAATTGTACACATATGTAAATTGGGAGTATTATACCATTCATCTGGTAAAGTTTTGGTTATTGGCATTGTTCCTTTAGTTAATAAATGCAACCTAACTTTCCAGTAACCAAAATTAGGAATCGTGAGTATTGCTTTTTTTCCAACTCTTAGTAATTCATTAATTACGAGTTCTGGATTTAAAAAAGCTTGAAGTGTTTGACTTAAAATAACGTAATCAAAAGCCTTATCAGGAAACTGTTTTAAGTCTTTTTCAGCATTTCCTTCGATGACAGTTAAACCTTTTGCTATACATTTTTGTACCTGATCTTTTGAAATTTCTAAACCTCTAATATTAATATTTTTATTATCTTTTAAGAATTTCATAAGAGTACCATCTGAACAACCTACATCTAAAACTCTTTTATCTTTTTCGATTAAATCAGCGATAACTTTAAATTCATATTTCATAATTAATTATCTAAATAAGATTTTTCTAAAAAATTTTTAATTGAAATTAAGAAATCTGGAACATTAAGTAAAAAAGAATCATGCCCTTTATCAGATTCTATTTCTACAAAACCAACATCAGCACCAATTGCATTTAAGGCAATTACTATATCTTTATTTTCTTGAGTTGGGTAAAGCCAATCTGAAGTAAAAGATATTATGAAAAATTTAGTTTTAGTTTTTTTAAAAGCATCAGATAAATTTCCTTTAAATTTTCTTGCTAGATCAAAATAATCCATAGCTCTTGTAATATAAAGATAACTATTTGCATCAAATCTATCTACAAAAACAGAACCTTGATATCTTAAATAACTTTCAATTTGAAAATCTGCATCAAAGCTAAATTTTAGATCTTCTCTTTCTTGTAATTTTCTTCCAAATTTTTCTTGTAGACCTTTTTTTGAAAGATAAGTTATATGAGCAGCCATTCTAGCAACAGCTAATCCTTTATTTGGATTAGTTTCTTTTGATGTATAATTTCCTTCATTCCAATTACTATCAGCAGCGATTGCCTGTCTACCAAGTTCATTTAATGCAATATTTTGTGCTGAATGACTAGATGTACAAGCTATTGGAATAGCAGTTTTAGTTTTTTCTGGAAAATTACTCACAAATTGTAGAACTTGCATACCTCCCATTGATCCTCCAGCAACTGAAAAAAGTTTATCAATACCAAAATGATCAAGTAAATTTTCCTGAGCATTAACCATATCATTAATAGTAATTACTGGAAAATTTATTCCAAAAACTTTTTGAGTATCAGTGTCTTTGTGACTTGGTCCGTAAGATCCCATGCATCCACCAATAACATTTGAACAAATTACAAAATATTTATTAGTATCTATTGCTTTGTCAGGACCTACAGCGTAAGACCACCAACCATCTTTTTTTGTAATTGGATTTGTTCCAGTAACAAATTGGTCACCTGTTAATGCATGAAAGACTAAAATAGCATTATCTTTTTTTTCATTTAAAGACCCATAAGTCTCATATGCAATTGGATAATTATTAATAGTTTTTCCACAATCTAAATGAAGTGGTTTTTTGACTATCAAAGTTTTTATGTTTTTATCAGTATTCATATTAAAGCTGATATTTGAATTGAGAGAAAAAAAACTATTTTAGCGGTTTTTTTTAAGCGCTCGCAATTCAGTTAAATCAGCGCACGGTTTTTGTACAAGAAGTTATTTATTATGTCAATTTTTTTAAAAAATGTCTTATTCTGTATAAAAATTTATATTTTTATCTATAAAGACCTTTAAAATTAAAAATATGATAACTCCAAATTTTAAAAAATTTAATATTGAAGCTTATAAGCCTGGTAAATCAAAAGTTAAGAGATTTAAAAATATAATAAAGTTATCAGCAAATGAGTCTGCTTTAGGCATGAGCCCAAAAGCTAAGAGACTGATATCAAATAAAAAATTAGTTTTAGATAAGTATCCTGATGGAAAGTCACAAAATTTAAGGAAAGCAATCTCTAATGCTTACAAATGTAATAAAGATAAAATTATTTGTGGAGCAGGTTCGGATGAAGTTATTCAGATGATTTGTCAATTATTTTTGAATCCAAAAGATGAGGTTGTAATACCAGAGTATAGTTTTTTAATGTACAGAATTTATTCAAAAATTATAGGTGCAAAAGTCATATTTGCAAAGGAAAGAAATTTTAAAATTTCTGTTAAAGATATTTTAAAAAAAATTACAAAGAAAACTAAAATTGTGTTTATAGCTAATCCAAATAATCCAACTGGAACCTACTTAACAAAAAAAGAAGTACTTGAATTAAGAAAAAAATTAAATAAAAAAATTTTATTAGTTATCGATGATGCTTATGCAGAATATATGAAAAATAAAGATTATTCTTCAGGTTTAGATTTGTTTAAAAATAAGGAAAATGTTTTTATACTTAGAACATTTTCTAAAATGTTTGGGTTAGCTTCTCTAAGAGTAGGTTGGGGATATGGATCAAAAAAAATAGTAGATGGGTTAAATGTAATAAAACCTCCTTTTAATGTAAATGGAATGGCACAATTAGCTGCAGCTGAGTCACTTAAAGATAAAAAATTTATAAAAAAATCAATTAAACATAATTTATTTTATGCAAGAAATATCAAAAAATTTCTCGAAGAATATAATATTTACTCGAATTCAGTCTCTGCAAATTTTCTATTACTTAACTTCGAAAAATGTAAATATTCCGCAAAATATTTATATGAAAAACTAAAAAATAAAGGGATTATATTGAGATCAACTGAAGATGGTTACCATATAAAAAATAAATTAAGATTAACTATTGGATCTAAAAAAGAAAATTTAAAATTTATGAGTGTAGTTAAACAGGTATTAAAAAAATGAAAAATATTTTAATTATTGGATGTGGATTATTAGGCTCATCTTTATTAAGACGTATTAGTAAAAAAAAAATAGCAAAAAAAATATTTATTTATGAAAAATCAAAATCGAATATTGCTAAAATAAAAAAATTAAAATTACCTGGAATAATTGTAAAATCATTAAAAGATGGTGTACTTAATTCAGATCTAATTATTTTTTGTACACCAATGAGTGAGTATAAAAAACTTATTATAAAAATTAATAATTTTATTTCATCAAAGACATTGATTACTGATATTGGTTCTTCAAAAATTGAGACTTCTAAAATTATTAAAAAATTTTTAAAGAAAGGTATTCATTGGATACAAAGTCACCCTATAACAGGATCAGAAGTAAGTGGGCCAGAGCATGGAAAAGATAATATATTTGATAATAAGTGGTGCATAATAATTAAAGAGAAAAATACTACAAAAAGTAATTTAAATATCCTAAGTAAATTTTGGAAAAAAGTTGGATCAAAAGTAGTTATAATGACAGTTGAAAAACATGATAAAATTTTTTCTATAACCAGTCATTTACCCCATTTAATTGCATATAATTTAGTTAAGTCTGCGCAGGATTTTGAGAAAAAACAAAGCTATCCATTAATGAAATTTAGCGCAGGTGGATTACGAGATTTTTCTAGAATTGCAGCATCAAATGAAATCATGTGGAGAGATATTTTCTTTAATAATAAAAACAATATCTCAAAAGCGATTGATTTATTTATAAAAAACTTAAATGAATTTAAGAAAGATATTAATGCAAGAAATAATAAGTCAATTTTAAAAAAACTTATTAAAACTAAAAAAGTAAGATCAAAGATAATTAGGTTGAAACAAGATATTGATAAACCTGATTTTGGAAGAAATTAATATTTTATTCTAGATATTTTTTTTACTTTAAGTTTTGCTGTTTCTTGAATTCTATTAATTGTTTTTTTAATTTGCATAATAATAACTTTTTTCTCAGGCCCATAAGCATGAATTAGTTGTTTTGAATTTAAACAAATTGCAACGTGGCCTTTCCAGAATATAACATCTCCTTTTTTGAATTTTCTTTTAATTAAATTTCTTTTTGAATATTTGATCTGATCCTTAGTATCTCTTGGATAAAATGAATTGTTATAATAATAAAATAATTGCAACAAAGCTGAACAATCTATCCCTTTGTATGTTTTGCCACCCCATATATATTTAGTGTTTAAAAATAATTTTAATATTTTAAGAAAATTTTTTTCTTTATGATTAATTTTTTTAATAGTACTTTTTTTTAGCCATTTATTTTTTTCAAATTTAACAAATTTTTTATTTTCATTAATTACTGAAATTTTTGATCCAAAAGGTAATAAATTTTTAGTTTTATTATTTGGTTTTTTAAAAATATTTGCTTTTAAACTATAGACCTTGTGGGTTGCTTTATATGTATCTGTATATTTTTTGTTTTTAATATATCCAACGTAATTATCAAATAAAGTCTTTATTTTTATCCATTTGTTATTTTTTGATAAAATTTTAAATTTTTCTCCATATAGAATTTGAGAAGTAACTTCGGAAAATTTATTAGACTTTTTATAAATATTTGAAAATTGACCTCTAAAAAAATAATTATTTTGCACCAATTTTTATTTTATTTTTTATAAACCATAGACAAATTAGAGAAGGAATGACCATTACTGTGGTTAAAATAAAAAAAGTTCCCCAATCTCCATTTAACCAATCAACAAGAGCTCCCGAAGATGAAGCAAGAGTTGTTCTTCCAGCAGTTCCTATCGATGCAAGTAGAGCATATTGAGTTGCAGTATAGGTTCTATCAACTAATAAAGAAATAAATGCAACAAACGCAACCGTTGCAAATGCAGCAGTTATATCGTCAGCTATTACAGCAATCGCAAACAATAATTCAGATTTACCTGTCCATGCTAAAAGAGCAAACAAAAGGTTTGTTAGAGCCATCAATCCTCCAGCAAAGAACATTGTCTTTATTGTTCCTGCTCTCATTGCCATCACGCCACCTAATAAAGTGAAAACGACAGTTGTAATCCAACCAAGTCCTTTTGAATAAATAGCAATTTGTCCTTTAGAAAATCCAATTTCTTTATAAAAAACAATAGACATACGACCAAGAAAGGCTTCACCAATTTTAAACAAGAACACAAAACCTAATATTCCTGCAGCAATGGCAAATCCATTTTTTTTAAAAAAACTAATTATAGGTCCGCCAATAGTACCTGTAATGTAGGCAATAAAATTAGTTATAATATTGTTAGATCCTAATTTACTTTCAATTAATTTATCTGTTTCTCTTTGTTTTTCCTGTCTATCAGTTTCAATTGGCTCATGTACAAACATAAGACCAATATTCATTAAAATTATTACAACTCCTAAAACTAAAAAAGTAGCTTGCCAATAATCAGCGATACCCATGTTTTGAAAATATTCTGCTGTAAATAAAGCCACAACTCCTCCCAGCTTATAACCAGTCCACCAACCAACTACCGCCATTGCAGCACCTGCAGCCATAGACTTTCCTTCATTTTCATTAATTTGTTCAATTCTTAAAGCATCGACAGTTATATCTTGAGTAGCAGATGCTATTGCAATAATTAATCCAACAGTAATTAATAGAGCTAAATTTTGTGTTGGGTTTATAAAACTCCATACCAGTAAGCTCAGCAAAATTATAATTTGCATTAAAACTATCCATCCTCTTCTGTGGCCTAGTTTTTTTGTTAATAATGGTATTTGAATTCTATCTATTATTGGTGCCCACAAATAATTAAATGCATAAACACCAAAAATTAAACCTGCCCATCCTATTGTTGATCTACTTAATCCTTCTTCTTTAAGCCACAGACTTAAACTACTTGCAATTAAAACCCAGGGAAAACCGCTTATTGAACCTAAGAGTAAAATTCTTAGCATTCTAATATCTTTATAAACCAAAAGTGAGTCTAACCAGCTTTGTTTTTTAGTTTTTAACATAATTAATTTCTCCAAAAAGAAGGTAAAAACAAAACTAATATAGCAAAGAGCTCGAGTCTACCTAAAATCATTCCAACAGTTAAAATCCATTTAGAAATATCAGGTAAGGAAGAAAAATCACCATTTGGGCCAATTATAGGACCTAATCCAGGTCCTACATTCGAAATTGATGTTGCGGCTCCCGAAATAGAGGTAATAAAATCAAGACCAGTTAATGACAATAAAGCAGTTATTAAGAAAAAAATTACAAAATAAAAGAAAATAAAAGAAATTATTGAAGCAATAAATTTATCATCCACAGCATTTTGATCATATTTAATAATAAATACTCCTTTAGGATAAATAATTTTTTTTAGTTGGTTGGCAATAAACAAATATAATATTTGTATTCTAAAAATCTTAACACCACATGTAGTTGATCCTGCACAACCTCCTATAAACATCAGCGTTAAAAATATAGTGAGAGGAAAGCTTCCCCACCCATCAAATTCAGCATTTATATATCCAGTTCCAGTTAATATTGAAATGGTATTAAAAAAAATTGATCTTAAACTAAAATTATTGTTATTATTTATAAATAGATAAAAAGATAATATAATTACGGATATTATAATAATTTTTAAAAAAGTTTTTATTTGAATATCAGATATAAAAATTTTTCTATTTCCATTTATAAATTTTATATATGCAATAAAAGGTATACTTCCTAAAATAATAAATATCATCGATGAAATTTCTATGGGAATACTATTAAAGTAACCAATTGATTGATTATAATTAGAAAATCCACCTGTTGCTATTGTTGTCATTGAATGTGTTAAGCTATCAAATTTACCCATTCCACAAATCCAATAAGTTATTGCACATAGAGCAGTCAAGCCTGAGTAAATATAAATTAATCTTAAAGCTATTTCTTTGGATTTAGGAAGTATTTTTTCTGATGAGTCATTACTTGAAATTTTAAATAGTTGCATACCACCAACATTCATTATTGGCATTAAAGTAATTGCCATAACAATTATACCAATACCACCCAACCATTGTAGAATAGCTCTCCATAGTAAAATTCCTTTGGGAGTGTTTTCTAAATTAGATATAATTGTAGAACCAGTTGTAGTTATTCCGGACATACTTTCAAAAAAAGCGTCAGTAATTGATAATTCAATCGTTGAAAATATAAATGGAAGAGATCCAAAAATAGCTATACTTAGCCAAGATAAAGCAGTTAATAAAAAAGCTTGTTGTAAATTAAGTTTTTTATCGTGATCTAAATTAGACAAAAAAAATAAAGTTCCAAAAATAATTGTAATAATTGATGCTCCAAAAAATGAAGTATCCACTTCTGAATAAATAAATTGTGCAATTACAGGTATGAACATTGATACACCAAGAATTATTTGTAAAATCCCAAGTGTAAAAAAAACAGTTTTATAATTTGACATTTTGAAAGGACATTATTTTATGGTAAATAAATTTCAACTCTATAAGAATTAATAAAAGCACTAATTTAAGATTTTTTAGAAGAATAATTCATGGTTAAAAAAGAAACTTTAGATAAAACAAGTGCATGGCCTTTTGTAGAAGCTAAAAAAATGCTTCGTGAACGAAAAACATTTATTGAGAAAAAAGGAAAAATTACTCTACAAACAGGTTATGGACCAAGTGGCCTTCCTCATATAGGGACTTTTGGAGAAGTTGCAAGAACTTCAATGATGGTTAATGCATTAAATCAAATATCTGATTTTCCAACTGAGATTATCACATTTTCAGATGATATGGATGGTTTAAGAAAAATTCCTGACAATGTACCTAATCAAAAATTATTAAATGAAAATCTTCACAAACCATTAACTCAAGTTCCTGATCCGTTTGAAAAATTTAATAGCTTTGGTGAACATAATAATGAAATGTTAAAAAATTTTTTAGATAGTTTTAAATTTAAATATAAATTTCAAAGTTCAACATTACTTTACAAAAGTGGTTTTTTTAATTCTACATTAAAAATTATTTTAGAAAATTATGAAGGGATTATGAATATTATAATTCCCACATTAGGTAAAGAACGCCAAAAAACTTATAGCCCTTTCTTACCAATTTGCCCCGACACAGAACATGTTTTGGAGATACCTGTTTTGGAAATTGATAAAGAAAAATCTAAAATTGTTTTTGATAATAAAGGAAAAAAACTTGAAGTAAGTGTTTTAGATGGAAATTGTAAGTTACAGTGGAAAGTTGATTGGGCAATGAGGTGGTATGCTCTTGATGTTGATTTTGAGATGTATGGTAAAGATTTAATTGAGAGCGCAATATTATCTACAAAAATAATTAATTTAATTGGAAAGAAAAACCCTTCTGGATTTGCTTATGAATTATTTTTAGATGAAAAAGGTGAAAAAATTTCTAAATCAAAAGGAAATGGAATTACGATTGATCAATGGTTGGAGTATGCTTCTCCTGAAAGTTTATCTTTGTACATGTATCAAAACCCGAAAAGAGCAAAAAAGCTTTATAAGGAAATAGTACCAAAAGCTGTCGATGATTATTTAGATTGTATTGAAAAATCAAAAAAACAAAATGAATTACAATTATTAATGAACCCTGCATGGCATGTTCACAATGGAAATGTTCCTCAAGAGGATATGATAATGACATTTTCAATGTTACTAAATTTAGTTGAAACTAGTAATGCTGACAGCAAAGAATTATTATGGAAATTTGTTAAAAAATATAAACGAGATATTTCAGAAAAAAATTTCCCTATTTTTGATGGTTTAGTTAGTTATGCAATAAAATATTTTAATGACGTAATTAAAGCTCAAAAAAAATATAAAACACCAAGTGAGTCAGAGAAGTTAGCTCTCCAAGCTTTAGTAAAAACTTTAGAGAAATGTACTGATGATATGTCCCCAGAAGATATTCAAACATTGATTTATTCCACTGGAAAGGAAAATGGTTATGCTGAGAATTTAAGAGATTGGTTTAAATTGATTTATGAGGTAGTTTTTGGAGATGAAAATGGACCTAGAATGGGATTTTTTATAAGTTTTTTTGGTGTTAATGAAACTAAAGAGCTATTAATGAATAAATTAAAATAATGTTTTCAAAATTAAGAACTTTATTATTTAAATTAGATCCTGAAAAAGCACATAATTTAGCAATTCAATCATTAAAATTTAACTTAGTTTCTAATATATTTGATGTAAATAAAAATGATCCAATTTTTAAAACTAAAATTTTTGATAAAGAGATAGATAATCCAATAGGAATGGCAGCAGGTTTTGATAAAAATGCTGAAGTATATAATCCTTTGTTTAGACTGGGTTTTGGATTTGTAGAAGTTGGTACTATTACTCCACTAAAACAATATGGAAATTCTAAACCAAGAGTTTTTAGACTTGTTGAGGATGAAGCGTTAATTAATAGATTAGGATTTAATAATCATGGAGCAGAAGTCGTTTTAGATAGAATTAAATCAAACAATAAGCTGGGGTTACTTGGAATTAATGTTGGCCCTAATAAAGACTCTGATAATAAAATGAATGATTATTTAATTGGCTTAAAAACTTTTCATCAAGTAGCAGACTATATAACTATTAATATTTCATCACCAAATACAGAAAATTTACGAAATTTTCATGAAGAGACTAAATTAAAAGAATTACTTAAATCTATTCTTAAAGAAAAAAATGATTTAAAATCTAAAGTTCCAATTGTAGTAAAAATTTCACCAGATATAAACGAAGATCAAATAAATTTAATTTCTGAAATTCTTTTGGAAAATAAAATAAATGCAATAATCATTTCTAATACATCCGATTCATCTAGAGATTTACTTAGTGATATCCAAAAACATCAAAAGGGAGGGTTATCTGGAAAACCAATAGAAAAAAAGTCAAATATTTTAATTAATAAATTTTATAAATTACTAAAAGGAAAGATTAAGATTATAGGAGTTGGAGGTGTTGATTCTGGACAGTCAGCATATGATAAATTCCTTTCAGGTGCTGATTTTGTTCAGCTTTATACAGGTATGGTTTTTAAAGGTCCAAATATTGTTGGTATTATAAAAAAAGACCTAAAAGAATTATTAATAAGAGATGGAGTGAAGAATTTTACTGAAATTGTAGGAAATAAAACTTAATCTTAAATCTATAAAACTTGACGCATTCAATATCTCACCTTATATAGGCACTGTTATTATGTCAAAAAAATGTGAATTAACCGGAAAAATCCCAATGAAAGGTCATAATGTTAGTCATGCTAACAATAAAACTAAGAGAAGATTTTTGCCTAATTTAAAAAAAGTTAAGTTTACAAGCGAACTAATGAAAAGAAGTTTAAAATTAACAGTAAGTAATTCTGGTGTTAGATCAGTTGACAAAAAAGGTAGCTTTGATGAATTTATTAAAACTGTCAAAAATAAAAATTTATCTCCAAGATTAAAAAAATTAAAGAAAGCAATTTTAATTAAATCTCCATTTAAGAAAAAGCCTGTAGTAAAATCTGCATAATGAATAAATTGTTTTTACTTCTCTCATTTTTAATGGGTGTTGTTGTTTTGTCTTCAAATTATCTGGTTCAATTTCCTATAAAGTATTACGGTTTAGAAGAAATATTAACTTATGGTGCTTTTAGTTATCCTGTTGCATTTTTAATTACTGATCTAGCAAATAGATCTTATGGTAAATTTGTTGCAAGAAAAATTGTATATATTGGATTTGTAATTGGTATTGGCTTTACAGTATTATTCTCAACTAATTTTGCAGATTTAATTTCAGTAAGGATCGCAATTGGATCTGGAACTGCTTTTTTAGTTGCCCAGTTATTAGATGTAAAAATTTTTGATCAGTTGCGAGAAAAAAAATGGTTTGTAGCTCCTCTTGCATCTTCATTTGTTGGCTCTACAGTTGATACTTTTTTATTCTTTTCAATATCTTTTTATGGAACAGGGATACCATGGTTAACATTATCTTTAGGTGACTTGGCAGTTAAGATATTTGTGGCTTTGATAATGTTGATACCTTTTAGATTGCTATTAGGGACTCTTAAAGCTGTTAAAGTTTAATATAAAAATTTATAAGATAAAATTTTATAAGCTAATTTGGCTACAAGAAAGTTGTATGAATTAAAACCTTTGATAGGAGACAATTCATTAATATCAGCACCAACAATTTTAGAATTTTTTGCAGCTATTTTAATAATATTTAAAGTTTCATCCCATAATAAACCACCAGGTTCAGGAGTTCCAGTTGCCGGCATAATGCTTGAGTCTAATCCATCAACATCAAAAGTTAGATAAACTATTTTATTTTTAATTAATTTTTTAAACTTATTTAGATTCCATTTATTTTTATCTTTTGCCCAAAATATATTAATTCTTGAAGAATTTTTTTTTAAAAAAGTAATTTCACTTTTGGAAATATTTCTTATACCAAAAGATACTACTGAAATATTAGGATAATCTAAACATCTTTTGATAGCTGAAGCATGTGAAAATTTTTCTCCATTATAACTTTCACGCAAATCTGCATGAGCATCAAAGTGCAAAAGACAGATATCTTTAAATTTTTTTGCAAATGGAGCAATGCACCCTGGAGTAATTGAGTGTTCTCCACCAAAGGTCATTGGAAAAAGTTTTTTATCTAAAATTTCTTGGTTTATTTGAGACATTTTATTAAGTGCTATTTTAATATTTCTATCAATTTTAAAAGGTTTTAAAGTTTTAATACCTATTTTTTTATAAGGCTCACAATTTAATTCTTCATCATAAAGTTCTACTTGGTGTGAAGCTTTAATAATTTCCTTAGGTCCATTTTTAGTTCCACCACCGTAACTAACAGTTTTTTCAAGACCAAAGGGAACAACTACAACTTTCTCTTTAACATTGAATTTATTATCAATTCCTAAAAAACCATTTTTATTTGAAAGATACTTCACTATTTATCCTATTATTTTATATTTCAATTTCTCCTCTTAAAAAAGTGACTGCTTCACCTCCTATTGTAACTCTATCTTTATTATGAGTACAATGAAGTTTTCCTCCTCTTTCTGAAATTTGATGAGCTAATAATTCTTTTTTATTCAGTATTTTAGACCAATAAGGAATTAATTCACAGTGCGCTGATCCAGTTACAGGGTCTTCTGGTATTCCTAATTTTGGTGCAAAATTTCTTGAAACAAAATCTACATCTTTTCCTGGTGCAGTAATAATTACCGCTGCATAATCTAATTTTTCAATTTTTTCCATGTTGGGTGTCATAGATTTTATATCTTCTTCATTTTCAAAAACTGCTACAGCATCTCTATGTCGAAAAAGTGCCATAGGCTTTTTTCTAAGAGCTTCAGAAACTAATTCAATATTATTATCTATTTCTGGTGGTCTAGATGGAAAATTCATTATAAATAAATTTTTTTCTTTAGTAACAGTTAAAGTATCTTTAATTTTTGTATTAAAAATAATTTTATCAATTTTAAAATTTAACTCTTTTATAATCACATGTGCTGTTGCAAGTGTAGGATGTCCTGCTAAATCCAGTTCAGATACTGGTGTAAACCAACGGATGTCAAATTTATCATTTTTATTAATAAAAAAAGCTGTTTCAGACAAATTATTTTCTTTAGCTATTTCTTGCATAATTTTATCAGGTAGCCATTCTTTCAGAGGACATACAGCTGCTGGATTTCCTTTAAATACTTTAGAAGTAAAAGCGTCAACTTGATATATTGGAATTTTCATCTTTAAATATTTTTTTATTTAAATATTTTTGAGAAGTTTTTTCTATCCCTATTTTTCCATTCACCTTTATGATATGCATCACTTGCAATTAAAGGCAAAACACTTGTTGCTTCTGCAAAAACCATTTGTTCTTTGGTAATATCAACTTTTCCCCATGAGCTAGCTTCTTTAAGTGTAGAACTACTACAAGCCCCATCTCTTGAATCAGCAACAGTAATTTGTATAGCATATTTATGCATTTCTACATCTTTACCCAAAAGTTCAGCACAAATAACTGTATCTTGAATAAAATTTTTAGGAACACCTCCTCCAATCATAAACAAACCTGAGCCTTTAGATTTAATTTTAATTTCTGTGAGTTCCCTAAATTCTCTTATAGAGTCGATTGTTATATGTTTTTTTGGATTTTTTTCTTGATGCATTACTAAACCAAATCCTGCACTAGAATCAGTAAAAGCAGGACAAAAAATAGGTACATTATTATCGTATGCAGTTTCAATTAATGAGTCTTTTTTCTTTGAATTTTTTTTTAAATATTTTCCCATTTCTTGAATAAATTCTCTTGAGGTGTAACTTTTTGGTTCCAGCTTGTCCGCTATCTCACAAATAATTTTATCACACATCTGTAATTCTTCTTCATCGATATAGGTATCGTAAATTCTATCTATATAATTATTTCTTAACTCAGTATCATCTTGAAATTGTGATCCTTGGTAATGCTTAAATCCAATAGATTCAAAGAAATCCATATCTACAATAGAAGCGCCTGTTGCAACAATTGCATCTATCATATTATATTTTACTAGGTCTTTATAAATATTCATACATCCTGCAGCCGATGTTGATCCTGCTAATGTTAAAAATATTGTACATTCTTTATCTTTAAGCATTTCATTATATATATTTGCTGCATTAGCTGTTTCCCTTGAAACAAAAGACATTTTTTCCATTGAAGAAATTATTTTTCTAGAGTCGAATGAAGTAATATCAATATGCTCTACTGGATTTTTTAGGAAGTCTTTTTTACTATTATGACCAACATTTTTATGATCTGCCATTAAGCAACCAAAGTAGCTTTGTTAACACCTTTGTCATACATTGTCATGATTGGTTTATCTTCAACTTCGTAGATTTCATTTGAATAATATCCATTAAATTTAGTTCTAAATGTTAATCCATATGCACCAAGCTGACCTAATTCAATATAGTCGTTTTCTTTTATATTGTTTGGAAGCAAAAAAGGACCCTTCATATAGTCCATGCTATCGCAAGTTGGTCCAAAAAAATCAAATGCTGTTAATTTTTTAGAAATTATTTTGCTTTTAGTTTCCTTAATCATTTTAGATGGATAAACAATATTAGGATTCCCAGCATCAAAAAGAGTTCCGTATGTTCCATCATTTATATAAAGTTTTTGTTTTTTTCTTAAATTTACTCTAACAATTGTAGAACCACTTTCTGCAACTAACGCTCTTCCAGGTTCACAAATAATTTCAGGTATTTTATTAAGTTTTAAATTTTTTAAACTTATTTTAATTTCATTGAAGTAATTATCTAAATTTTGTGGAATCAGATCAGGATAAATTGTTGGAAATCCACCACCAACATTTATATAATCTGGGATAATCTTTGTTTTTTTTATTATATTTCCAATTTCTTTTATTCCTTTTGTGTATGAAATTGGATGCATACATTGAGAACCAACATGAAAACTTAATCCAGTTTTTTTAGCATATTGTTTTGAAAGTCTAAATAATCCTAACGCTTCTGAATTTAATGCGCCAAATTTTTTTGATAAATCTATTTCAGCATGTTCATTAGAAACAGCAACTCTAACAAATAATTCTAAATCTTTAGCATTATTAGTACTTTCAATAATTTTAATTAATTCATCTTTCGTATCTAGTGCAAAAGTTTTGATTCCATATTTAAAATAAGCATCCTTAATATCGTTCCTACTTTTTACAGTATGCATAAATGAGCATTTAGCTGTTTGGCTGAAATCTTTAATACTTTTAATTTCTTCGATAGAAGCTACATCAAATTGATTCACACCACTTTCAATAATCTTCTTTATTACCTCAGGATGTGGATTAGTTTTTACAGCGTATAATATTTTTCCAGGGAAATTATTTTTAAAATATTTTACAGCAGATTGAATAGAATTCTTTCTGATACAGTATACCGGCTTTTCTGGTTTCAGTTGATTTATTAACTGCTCAACTGATTTAAATTTTTGCATATAAAATGCCCCCTAAAAAAAATTTAATAAAAAAAAAGCTTTTTACTTCTAAAAAACTTTCAAATTTCCTCCAATTAAGCCAATAGAATAATAATGTAAAGTAAATAATGGCTATTGAATTAAACTAATCAGTTACTATATAAGCTCAATGAAAGAACACGCAGTACTTAAAAATATCAATGATTTTGATAATAAATCACTATTAATAGTTGATGATGATAATCCATTTCGTGAAAGATTAGCTAGAGCAATGGAAAAAAAAGGTTTTGATGTTTTTCAAGCTGAGAGTGTAAAAAAAGGAATAGAATCGGTAAAAACTAAAAAACCAGGTTTTGCAGTAGTTGATTTAAGACTAGCTGACGGCAATGGTTTAGAGGTTGTTAAGGAAATTCAGTCAACAAATAATGATAGTAGAATTATTATGTTAACTGGATATGGAAACATTCCAACTGCTGTTGCGGCAATTAAAGAAGGAGCGATAGATTATCTTGCAAAACCAGCGGATGCAGAGGATGTTGAAAAAGCATTATTAGCTGATCCTGAAAAAAAAGCTTCTCCACCAGAAAATCCAATGTCTGCAGATAGAGTAAAGTGGGAACATATACATAGAGTATTCGAGTTGTGTAACAGAAATGTTTCTGAAACTGCTAGAAGATTAAAAATGCACAGAAGAACTCTTCAAAGAATTCTTTCTAAAAGATCTCCTAGATAAAATTTCTTATCTTAATAATTTTTTTTGTTATTAATGCTAAAAGTAAAATTTTAAAAGCTTCAGCTAATAAAAAAGGCTTTGCTCCAAGTTCAAAAATTGGTTTATCCCATCCTATAAGTGTTCCAAGCCACAATAATCCCAATACATAAATTGTAGATGTCGCAATCAAAAGTTTTGTTAAAATTAAAATAATATTATCTTCATTATTTATTTTTGAAGCTAAAAAACTAGCTACTAAAAAACCAATTAAGTATCCCATGGTAGGGCCTGTAAAATATACTAGTCCAACCCCTTTTTCAGGAGAATTTGAAAAAACTGGTAATCCAATAATTCCTTCAAATAAGTATAAACCAACACTAGCTAATCCAATTTTGTATCCAAAACTAACTCCTAAAAATAAAACCATAAATGTTTGCATGGTCATTGGAACTGGATAAAAAGGTATTTTAATCTTTGCAGAAATAGTTAAAGCTATTGAGCCAAGTATTACCGCTAATAATGATTTAATTATTTTTGATTGTTGTATATTTTTAGTTAGCTCCATATTTAATAATAGTCTTATTTTTGGCAATAATCTAGCAATAAATATTAATTGTTATTAACCAAACTATATTTTTTTACATATAGATGTTATTACCTTTATAATATTTTAATGAATAAAATTCAAAAAACAGATCACTTCTACCTGATTGATGGTTCGGGATATATTTTTAGGGCCTATTATGCGTTGCCACCGTTAACTAGAAAAAGTGATGGACTTCCAACAGGTGCTGTTAGTGGATTTTGTTCTATGCTTTTCAAACTTCTTGAAGATTCAAAATCAGATCAAAATTTACAAAAACCTACTCATTTTGCAGTAATTTTTGATTCAGCAAGAAAAACATTTAGAAATGATATTTATGTTGATTATAAAGCTAATCGATCAGAAGCTCCTGATGATTTAGCTCCACAATTTGAATATATCAGAAAGTCTGTACTAGCTTTTAACTTACCTTCTGTCGAACTTCCTAATTATGAGGCTGATGATTTAATAGCAACTTATGTTGATAAAATACTAGAAAAAGGTGCAAAAGTTACCATTGTTTCATCAGATAAAGATTTAATGCAACTATATAAAAAAGATGTTCGGATTTTTGATCCTATGAAAAATAAATTTGTTTCGGAGGAAGATATAATAAAAAAATTTGGTGTTGATGCTAACAAGGTGATTGATGTCCAATCTCTTGCTGGTGATAGTAGCGATAATGTACCAGGTGTTCCAGGTATAGGAGTTAAAACTGCTGCAGAATTAATTAATAAATATGGAACATTGGAAAAACTTTTAAAATTTGCGCATGAAATAAAACAAAATAAAAGAAGGGAAACCTTAATAGAAAATAAAGAAAAGGCATTAATTAGTAAAAAGCTTGTTACACTAAAACATGACAGTCCAATTATTAAGGAATTAAGTGAGTTTAAATTAAAAGAAATAGATAAAGATAAATTATATAAATTTTTAAGAGAAATGGAATTTAATAGATTATTAAGTTCAGCTATCTCAACTTATGGAGAACCTGAATTATCAAATTCTACATTAGATATTAAGAATCTGGAAAAACAAAAACCAATTAATAATAAAAATTATTATTTAATTACTGATGCAGATCAAATTGATGAATGGATAAAAGAGGCTGAAGAAGTAGGTGAGGTTGCTGTAGATACAGAAACAAGCTCACTGGATCCACATCAAGCAGATTTAATTGGTATTTCACTATGTTCAAAAATTGGTAAAGCTTGTTATATTCCAATTGGCCATAAGTCTAAAATATCTATTAACAAAAATGATGTTATTAAAAAGTTAAAACCTTTATTAGAAGATCCAAGTGTTAAGAAAATTGGTCAGAATATAAAATTTGATTTCATCGTTTTGTTTAAATGTGGAATTATTATTTCACCTATGGAAGATACAATGTTGATGTCATATGTTTTAGATGCAGGGAAAAATAGACATAATATGGATACATTATCGGAAATTCATCTAGGACATAAAACAATTTCTTTTAAAGAAATAGTGGGAACTGGAAAAAAACAAATTAATTTTAGTGAAGTAGAAATTGATAAAGCAAAAGATTATGCTGCTGAGGATGCGGACGTTACTTTTAGATTGTATAAGAAATTTATGAAAAATTTAAAATTAGAAAAAATGATTAATATTTATGAAATATTTGAAAAGCCATTGATAAAAATTCTTGCTTTTATGGAAATGGAAGGAATTGAAATTGATAGTAAATTTTTGAAATCTCTTTCGTTAAAATTTGAAAAAAAAATTAAAAATTTAGAAAAAGAAATTTTTAAAATTTCTAAAAAAGATTTTAATATAGCTTCACCCAAACAATTAGGTGAGATAATTTACAATGATCTTAAGATTGCAGGATTAAAAAAAACTAAAAAAGGAAGTTTTGCCACAAGCGCAAGTGTTTTAGAGGATTTAGCATTTAAAGGACATAAATTTCCAAAGTTAGTTTTAGATTGGAGACAGATTTCAAAATTAAAAAATACCTATTCTGAAACACTGCCTGAACATGTTAATCCAAAAACAAAAAGGGTTCATACATCTTTTCTATTGGCAGCAACAACTACTGGTCGATTGGCATCTAGTGACCCTAATCTTCAAAATATACCAATAAAATCAGAGGACGGAAAAGATATTAGGAAAGCTTTTACTGCAAAGAAAGGACATTTGTTGATTTCTGCTGATTACAATCAAATAGAGATGAGAATTCTAGCTGACCTTGCGGATGTTAAAGAGCTTAAAAAAGCTTTTCAAAATAATGAAGACATTCATTCTTTAACAGCTAGTCAGATTTTTAATGTTGATATTAAGAAAATTGATCAAGATCAAAGAAGAAAGGCTAAAGCCATAAATTTTGGAATTATTTATGGAATATCTCAATATGGTTTAGCAAAACAAATTAATGTTTCTAATTATGAGGCAGAGGAATTTTTAAAAGCATATTTTTCTAAATTTCCTGAGATTAAGATTTATATGGATAATACAATTAAATTTTGTAGAAAAAGTGGATATGTAAATAATATATTTGGTAGACGATCTTATTTTAATGGAATTAATGATAAAAATTTTAATGTTAGAAATTTTCAAGAACGTGCAGCTATTAATGCTCCAATTCAAGGATCAGCATCAGAAATTATGCGTTTAGCAATGATAAGATTAGATAAAAAATTAAATGAACATAAAAATATAAAATCAAAAATGTTATTACAGATCCATGATGAATTAATTTTTGAAGTTCCTAAAAACGATCAAAACACAACGATAAAAATTATAAAAAATGAAATGAATAGTGTGGTTAAAAGTGAATATCATTCTTTTTCCATACCATTAACCGTTGATGTAAATATTGGGGATAACTGGGGCATACTTCATTAATTTAATAAGATTGCCCAATTTAGAACAATTTAGTATTTTTATATAAAGAATGCATAAACAAACTATAGCTTTAATTGATGATGATAGAAATATCCTAACAAGTTTAAGTATCGCTTTAGAAAAAGAAGGATTTAAAATTCAAACTTATATTGATGGAGAAAGTGCATTAATTGGATTAATAAGAACCCCACCTGATTTAGCTGTAATAGATATCAAGATGCCTAAAATGGATGGAGAAGAATTACTTAAGAAACTTAGAAAAAAAACATCTATGCCAGTAATTTTTTTAACATCAAAAGATGAAGAAATTGATGAGTTGCTAGGTTTAAAATTAGGAGCAAATGATTTTGTAAAAAAATCTGGTGGATTTTCTATTAAAGTATTGATTGAAAGAATTAGAGTGCAATTAAGAAAAAATGAGTCGAATAGTATTTTAGAAGAAAATAAAAGCATAATCTCTCATGGAAAATTAAAGTTAGACCCATCACAACTTGAATGTGAGTGGAATGGAAAACAATTACCAGATAAATTAACAACTACAGAGTTTTTAATTGTTAAAGAGTTAGCTAAAAGACCAGGAATTATTAAAGAAAGAGCTCAATTAATGGATATTGCTTACCGAGAAGATACAGATATTGAGGATCGAACTATTGATAGTCATGTCAAAAGAATTAGAAAGAAATTTAAAAAAGTAGACTCTGATTTTTCAGCTATTGAAACTAGGTATGGTAGTGGATATAGATGGAATGTTAGCTGATGTTTAGTAAATACTTAAAAAGTTTATCAATATTAAAAAAGTTTTTATTTATAAATTTTATTATTTTTACAATAATTGCATTATTTACAATTATATATCTGAATAATGTTCAGCCCAATTTAATTAAAAAAAAATCTGTAAATCATATAAATATTATTGATAATACTATTGATAATATTCTAAGATTGGATGTAAAATTTGTTGAAGATGATATTAGAAAATTTTTATTTTCAACAAGATTTATATTTCAAAATTTAGATAGAGTAATTTTTTTTAATAAGAATTTGGATCTTATTGGTGATACTGATACTTTGGATCTTGATCCTAGATCTTTTTCAACAAGACTGAATAAAATTGAATTTGAGAGTTTAAATGAAAAAGAAACAAATCAAACTACTGAAAAAGATGAAAAAGATATTGAAAAAAATAAACCTATATCTTTTAAAAATATTTTTGAAGAATATTTAAACTCAAATGAAAATGGAAAACCTTATACATTTATTCAAGAAAATTTTAATCAATTTAAATTAACAACTATTAAAAATGTAAAAAAAGATGGAGAAAATATCGGTTATATTGCAATAACCGAGAATGCAAGTGATATTAAAACTGCGATAGATGAACGAAAAGCTTTTGTTTTTAGAACTGCAATTTCTGTAGGTTTTGTTATTTTAATTTTTTCTTTTGTTTTAAGCAGATATTTTATTAAACCTATACAGAATTTGGTAAACTATACAAAAATTATAAGAGAAAAAAGTCAAATAAAAATTAGTATTGAAAATTTAAAAAATCGAAATGATGAATTGGGACTTTTGTCTAATTCATTAGATGATATGACTAATGAATTAAAAAAAAGAGTTACACAAGCTGAAAATTTTTCAACGGATCTTGTACATGAAATAAGAAATCCACTGGCATCTTTAAAGAGTGCATCTGAAATTTTGAAAGATGCAAATGATACTGGTCAAAGATTAAAATTATTAGATATCCTTAGTCATGACGTTCAAAGAATTGAAAGGTTGATTACTGATTACTCTCAAATGTTAAAAGATGAAGTTGCACTTAGTAAAGAAAAAATGAAAAAAATTAATATTGATCCAATAATTCAATCTGTTGTTGATGATTATAATAGTATTCATAATGTAAAAAATGAAATTGACATAAATTATGAAAATGATGGCAATAGTGAATATTTTATTAATGGTATAGAAAATAGAATTGAGCAAATTATTGCAAATTTATTAGATAATTCAATATCATTTAGTGAAAAGGGAGCAAAAATTTTTGTAAGTATATCAACTTCTCCTGATAAAAATATTAAAGTTAAAATTATTGATGAAGGTCAAGGTTTTAAAGAAAAAGATACTTCTAAAATATTTAAGAGATTTTACAGCAATAGACCTGATAAATTTGGAGAACATTCTGGTCTTGGATTGAATATCGTAAAGAATTTAGTTGATTTACATGAGGGCGAAATTACCGCATCTAATAGAGTCAATAATATCGGTGCTGTAATAGAAATAAAATTTCCAACAGCTTAATCTTAACTTGATTAATTGTTTTGTTGTTGTTAGAAAGCTGCGATGGAAGATTATAAAGTAAAGAATATCTCAGAAGCAGAATTTGGAAGAAAAGAAATCTCATTAGCTGAAACTGAAATGCCAGGACTTATGGCTTTAAGGAAAGAATATAAGGGTAAAAGTCCACTAAAAGGTGCAAGAATATTGGGTTGTTTACATATGACAATTCAGACAGCAGTTTTAATTGAAACTTTGGTAGATTTAGGAGCAGAAGTTAGATGGTCTTCATGTAATATATTTTCAACTCAAGATCATGCAGCAGCAGCAATTGCTAAAGCGGGAATACCTGTATTTGCATGGAAGGGAGAAACTGAAGAAGAGTATTGGTGGTGTGTAAAACAAACGATAGAAGGAAAAAAAGATTGGAAACCTAACATGATTTTAGACGATGGTGGAGATCTTACAGCTCTAATGCACAAAGAGTATAAAGATTTACTTAAAGATATAAAAGGCTTAAGTGAGGAGACAACAACTGGTGTTTTAGCTCTGAAAAAAATGGAGGAGCAAGGAACTTTATTAGTTCCAGCAATTAACGTAAATGACTCAGTAACAAAATCAAAATTTGATAATTTGTATGGATGTAGAGAAAGTTTAGTAGATGGAATAAAAAGAGCAACAGATGTTATGATGTCAGGTAAAGTTGCAATAGTTGCTGGATTTGGTGACGTTGGAAAAGGAAGCGCAGCATCATTAAGACAAAGCGGTGCTAGAGTTATGGTTACAGAAACTGACCCAATCTGCGCTCTTCAAGCAGCTATGGAAGGTTATGAAGTCGTTTTAATGGATGAAATGATAGGCCATGCAGACATTGTTGTTACAGCTACAGGAAATAAAGATATAGTAACAGCTGATCATATGAGAGCAATGAAAGATAGATCAATTTTATGTAATATTGGTCATTTTGATAATGAAATCCAAGTTGAGGCTTTAAAAAATTATAAATGGGACGAAATAAAACCACAAGTTCATGAAATTACTTTTCCAGATGAAAAAAGAATTATTTTATTAGCTGAAGGTAGACTTGTAAATCTTGGATGTGCAACTGGTCACCCTAGTTTTGTAATGAGTGCATCATTTACAAATCAAGTTACTGCTCAAATAGAATTATGGAATAATTCAGAAAAATATGAAAAAAAAGTTTATGTACTTCCTAAACATCTGGATGAAAAAGTTGCAAGACTTCACTTAGAAAAGGTTGGTGCTAAATTAACACCTTTATCAAAAGATCAAGCTGATTATATTAGTGTTAAAACTGAAGGACCTTATAAGCCAGATGCCTATCGCTATTAAAAATAGCAAGATAGATATTTCCTCTGAAAAACATACTAAAAAAATAGCTGAAGAATTTTCAAATTATTTAAAAGGTGGTGAAATAATTTTTTTTTATGGTGAAATGGGGGTTGGAAAAACTACATTTATTAGATATTTAATTAATCAGTTTCAAAAAAATCAAAATTTAAAGCTTACAGAAGTAACAAGTCCAACTTTTAATTTATTAAACGAGTATCAAGTTAATGATTTGGTTATTAAGCATTATGATTTATTTAGATTAAAAGATAAATTAGAAATAAAAAATTTAGATATTTTTGAAAATAGTAAAAATTCCATAACCCTTATAGAATGGCCACAATTGATTGATAAAGAAAAATCAATTAAGTCAATAAATTTACATTTTAATTATGAAGATGAGTTGAGCAATAGATCTATAACAATTAATGGTTTAAGTTAAAAACCAATAATATGAAATTTTTAAAAAAATTTAAAAAAATTCAAGGGGATGCTTCATTTAGAAAGTTTTATAGAAATAAAAAAAATAATTCAATAGTTGTAGTTGCAAATAAAGAAAAAAATAAAAATCTTCTTACATATGATGCTATTAATAAAATTTTAATTAAGAATAAAATCTTAGCACCAAAATTATTAAATGAAAATTATTTTAGTAATTATATAGAAATTCAAG
>CACHFM010000010.1 GCA_902579105.1 uncultured Pelagibacteraceae bacterium
AACTTTTATTTTAAAAGTTAATATTTATCAAGATTATTATATATTATTCTATTAATTGAAATCATTCATTAATAAAATTAACTTTTTTAACTACCTCTTTGTAGTTTGAACTTTTGTGAGTTACTAAAGTTTCGGATATATATTTATTATTATTTATGCTTAAACCTTTTATAATTTCATTATTTGTTACTCCAGTTGCGCAAAAAATTGAATCACCTTTGATGATATCTTTTAAATCATATTTTTTGTCTAATTCATGAATACCCATTTCTTTTGCTTGATTAATATTTTTGGTATTATCAAATATAAATCTGCCTTGAAAATGACAATCAAAAGCATCAAGTGCTGAAGCTGCGAAAACACCACCTATACCTAGAAAAATATCTACATTATATTTGGGATTAGAAACATAAAGTGCTCCCAGAATATCTCCATCTGTAATTAATTTTAAATTAACATTTAAATCTTTAAGTTTATCAATAATTTTTTTATGTCTTGGACGATCTAATATACAAGCAGTTAATGAAGAAACATCTTTGTTCTTAAATTCAGATAAATTTTTAATATTTTTTTCTATGGGGTAATCTAAATCAATTAATCCGTATTCAACTTTGCCTGTGGCAATCTTATTCATATAAGTTTCAGGTGCTTTAAAAAGATTGTTTTTTTCACCTATTGCTAAAACTGTAATTGCACCAGGTAGATTGTTTGCTGCAAAATTAGTTCCTTCTAAAGGATCAACAGCTATATCAAATAATGGTCCATTTTTTGTTCCTAAAATTTCTCCATTATATAACATTGGCGCTTCATCTAAAGACCCTTCACCTATTACAACTTCTCCAATCATTTTAATTTTATTCAACTCAGTTCTCATTGTGTCTACAGCAGCTTTATCAGCAGCATTTTTGTCTTTTTTTCCAAGCAAGTAAGATGATGCTAGAGCAGCTTTGGATGTAACATTTATAAATTGATCAATAAATTTCTTATCTATTGCCATTAAATTTTTTCATCAACCGTTTCTTTATCATTTATTTGACTTTCAAATTCTCTTAATCGTTTATAAACGCTCGCTAGTTCGATTATAGTTGGCCATGCTTTTAAAAGATATTGCATAGAACCTTCAACTCTACCAAAAGCTCTAATAATTTGTTGCATAACTCCTAAAGTTACAACACCAGCAACAATTGCTGGTGCTAAAAAGACATAAGCTGACAGGACATTAGCTTGTAAATAAGCCATTCTGCCTATGTTAAAATATAAATAACGTATATAACTTAAAAAATGAATTGAACGAACGTCTGAAAATAATTCATTAATTGTTTTTGGCCTAACGTTTTCATCATCTTCAGCTATTACAAGCACTTTTCGATATGCTGCTTCTTTTTTTTGCAAGTCATATTCAACACCTACTAATCTTAATATCCATCCTAAAGCTATTAAAAAAATAGTTCCTCCTAAAGTCCATAGAAGTGCACCTGTTATCAATCCATACTGCCAGTCTCCAAAAAAAAATATAGGTATTCCAATAGACAAACCTAAAAGAATAGGAACAAATTGAACTAAAACCATTACAGACTCAATAAAACTTGTACCGAGACCTTCCATAATACGAGTAAATTTAATGGTATCTTCTTGAACTCTTTGTGAAGCACCTTCTATTTTACCTGCCTCATCATACACACTATGATACCACTCTACCATTGCAGTTCTCCATCTGAATAAATAGTGAGCTGTAAAAAAACTTATAGCAACGTACAGCGCTATATACATACCAGCTAATGTAATAAATGAAGCTAAACTTGACCAATATTCTTCTATTGTTATAGCATTTGGTTCTGCTAAAGCCTTTTGAATCATGTCATAAAAAACACCAAACCACTCATTAATTTTTACATCAATTTTAACTTGTACCCACAACGAAGTTAATATTATAGAAGAACCAAGCCATGACCAAATAAACCATTTTTTTAATTTAAAGAATCTAAACATGTTTTATTTTAAAAAATTGTCAGCATATGATTTTTTAACTATTTTTCTTTTTTTAGGTTCAATTAATTCAAAATCAATTTTCTTTTTTTTTGCATAACTAATTGCCAATTCTTTAGAAGAAAATTCGAGTTTTATTTCTGAAAGTGTATCTATCGAACTCTCCCAACCCATCAGTGGATTTTTTAAAGGATTTTTAGTTTTAAATTCTAAAATCCATTTATTATTTTTAGCAATGCCAGATTGCATGGGGTTTTTATTAGGTAAATATATTAATGCTTTTTTCATAAATGATGGTCGGAGTGGCAGGATTTGAACCTGCGACCCTCTGGTCCCAAACCAGATGCGCTACCAGGCTGCGCTACACTCCGATCCGTGTACTATTACAGTACATTTTAATTATTTAAAAGGATAAAGATTAGCAAATTAAGGATAATTTCATAAGAATCTGATATATAAGAAAATATGAAAATTATATGCCCTTGTGGTGAAAAAAATTTTAATGTTGATGCTTCTTTAATACCAAATGAGGGAAGGCTATTACAGTGTGGATTTTGCAATCGTGAATGGTTTTATCAAATAGAAAAAAAAAATATAGAGTCACCTACCCTAGAAGATAATATAGTTATTGAAAAAGATGAGCCTAATATTATTGATGATACAAATGATATAAGTATTAAAGAAAATCAAAAAAAAATTGATCAACAAGATAGAAAAATAACTAATCGTTCTAAAACAAAAATTAAAAAAACTGAAAAAAATATAGGAAGCAAATTTTTTTCTTATTTAATTGTTTTAATAATTTCGTTTATTGCCTTAATTATTTTACTAGATACATTTAAAACACCTTTATATAGTGTATTTCCTTACCTAGAGACTATTTTATTCAGTCTTTTTGAAACATTGCAAGATATTAAACTATTTATTATAGACTTATCGTAAATTTTTATGATTAACTATTTATCCAAACCTTTCAAATGGTTCTTTAAACTTGAAGCTGCAAGTGGACTAGTTTTATTATTTGCAGCAGTAATAGCATTAATTATAAGTAATTCATATTTATCAGAATTATATTTTTCAACTTTAAATGAATATTTATTTATAGGTATAAATAATTTTGGATTAAAATTATCTGTTTTACATTGGATTAATGATGCCTTGATGGCAATATTCTTTTTTTTTGTTACTCTAGAAATAAAAAGAGAATTTTTACAGGGAGAACTTTCAAATATAAAACAAGCTTTACTTCCAATAATTGCTGCTGTAGGTGGAATGCTTGTACCTGCTTTATTTTATGTTTTTATAAATTTTGGTGATACTGAAACTTTAAAAGGATGGGCAATTCCATCAGCAACAGACATAGCTTTTTCTTTGGGTGTTTTATCTTTGCTAGGAAAGAGAGTGCCTATATCATTAAAGGTATTTTTAACTGCCCTCGCAATTATTGATGATCTAGGTGCTATAGTAATTATAGCATTATTTTATTCTGGAGATTTAAGTATCAAATATTTAAGTCTAATGTTGTTAGCTTTTATAATTTTATTAGTTATTAATAAATTTAATATTAAAAAATTTTTACCATATTTAGTTGTTGGTATTTTTCTTTGGGACTTTACACATAACTCAGGTATCCATGCAACAATTGCTGGTGTTTTATTAGCAATGACAATCCCACATAGAAAGAAAGAAAAAGATTTTTCTTTATTAATTAAAATTGAACATGCAATAAGTCCTTATGTTGCTTTTGGGATAATGCCATTATTTGCTTTTGCTAATGCAGGTGTATCTTTGGAAGGCTTATCTTTATCATCTCTATTAAATAAAGTTCCTTTAGGAATTTTATTAGGTTTATTTGTTGGAAAACAATTGGGAGTATTTGTCTTTTCTTACATATCAATTAAAACTAAAATTGCACAAATGCCAAACAATTCTAATTGGTTTAATTTTTATGGTGTAGGAGTTTTGACTGGAATTGGTTTTACCATGAGTCTTTTTGTTGGAAACTTAGCATTTGCTGAAAATATGCAATATATGGATGGTGTAAAAATTGGTGTTTTGACTGGGTCATTATTATCCACTTTATTTGGTTACTTCTTAATATTACTTACACCTAATAAATAATTTTTTATAATGAAGAAAATAGCGATAATTATTTTAATATTTATGTTTTTTTTTAAAAATACAGTAATGGCAGATTATGAAAAAGTTTTCTATGATTTTAAAATAGAAAGTATATCAGGCGAAGTAATTGATTTTAATAATTATAGAAATAAAGTTTTTTTAATTGTTAATACTGCTAGTTATTGCGGTTTTACAAAGCAATATGATGAGTTACAAAAACTTTGGGACAGATATAAATCTAAAGGTTTAATTGTTCTAGGCGTTCCATCAAATTCATTTAATCAAGAGAAAAAAAATAATTCAGATATTAAAGAATTTTGTGAAGTAAATTTTAATATAGATTTTCCTTTATCTACAATAACCGATGTAAAAGGTGATGATGCTCATGAAATATTTAAATGGGCAAAAGATAATCATGGTAAATCCGCTATACCTAAATGGAATTTTCATAAAATTTTAATAAATAAAGAAGGAAAAATTGAAGAAACTTATGCATCATTTACAAAGCCATTATCAAAAAAAATAATAAAAAAGTTAGAAGAGATTTTATAAACTTATAGTAAGACCATCATGTGCAGGAATTACATTTTTAGGTAATAACTTTTTAAGCTTTTTGTAATCCAATATAACAGATAGATTTGTTAGAATAGCTTTTTTAGGTTTAAATTTCTTTATCATTAATAATGAATTTTCTAAATTATAATGCGAAGGATGATAATTATACCACAAACAGTCGAGTACTAAATAATTTAAATTTTTAAATAACTTAAAATCTTTATTATAAATTTTACTAACATCACTTATATAAGCTAGTTTTTTATCAATTATAAAACAATTTGATTTGACTTTACCATGTTCAACTTCAATAGATTTTATTTGAATTTTTTTATTATTATTTATTGTTGAAATACTTTTTGGTAATTTATTTAAATTTAATGTTGCAGGATATTCTTTCGAAAAACTTTTAAAAATATAAGAAAAACTATTTTTTAGATATTTTGAAGTGGCTTTATCCGCATATACATTAATTTGTTTTTTACTGTTTATGTAAAAAGATCTTAAATCATTAATACCATGTGTTTGATCTCCATGCATGTGCGAAAAAAGAACTTTGTTAATTTTTTTGATTTTATGTCTTAATAATTGTTGTCGTAAATCTGGTGACGCATCTATTAAAATATTTTCACTGGAAGTTTTAATTAAAGCTGAGCATCGCGTTCTAAAATTTTTTTTATTTTTAGGATCACAATTACCAAAAAAACCATCTGGTCTTGGAGCACCCATTGAACTTCCACAACCAAGAATAATAAATTTCATAAATTATTAATTAAAAAAAAGTTTATTAAAATTACTTGTAGTTATTTTAATAAGTTCTGATTTTGATATTTCTTTGATTTCAGCAAGTTTTGTTGCTGTAAAGTCAATAAAAGATGGTTCATTTTTTTTACCTCTATTTGGAACTGGTGCAAGGAATGGGCTATCTGTTTCTATTAAAATTTTGTCCAATGGAAGTGACTTAAACGTATCTTGTAATTCATTTGCATTTTTAAAAGTAATTATTCCACTGGCTGAAAAATAAGCATTTAACATTAAAAGTTTTTCTGAAAATTTTTTTGATCCAGTAAAACAATGCATTAAAATTTTAAGATTTTTATCTTTGTAGTCATTTAAAATATCATAAGTTTCCTTTTCAGCATTTCTCGAGTGAATAATTAAAGGTGCATTAGTTTTAATTGAAGCCTCTATATGTCTTATAAAACTTGATATTTGTTTTTCTTTATCACTGTTATTGTAATAAAAATCTAGACCAGTTTCTCCAATTCCTATTATTTTATTATTTTCTTGAAAATTTTTAATAATTTCATCTAATTTAATTATATCTTTTTCACTTTCATGGGGATGAATACCTATTGTGCCATAAATAATTTCATCTTGTTTAACTATTTCTTTAATTTTTGAAAAACTATCAAATGATGTAGAAATTGTTAATAATTTTTCTATACCAACATCTTTCGATCTTTTTATTATATTTGAAAGATCACTAAATAAAGGTTCATGATCAAGATGACAATGTGAATCAATCATTATTTTTTTCTATTTTATTAAAAAGAATATCTATTTTATTAATATTATTATCTTTCAATAAATATTCATTATTTTCAATTGAACTTAAATTAATTTCATTTTCAGAAATATTAAAAATTTTTAAAGCTTTAAGTGATGACTCGGGAATTATTGGATAGAGTAAAAAACTTATTTTTCTAACAATTTCTAAAGTTGTATAAACAATTGTATTTAATCTAATTAAATTATCTTTCTTTTTCCATGGTTCTTGATCATTAAAATATTTATTAGCTTCAAAAAGTGAATTGACTATATAGTCAATATAAAAATTTATATTTTGTTGATCTATTTTTGATCTAATATTTTCTAAATTATCTTTAAATTTATTTAATATTATAAAATCTTCATCTTGAAATTTAATTTCATTTGGAACTTTACCTTTACAGTTTTTTATAGCAAAAGCGACTACACGTTGGCATAAATTACCGTAATTATTTGCTAAATCACTATTTATGCAATCTTCTAATCTTTCTTGGGATATATTACCATCATTACCAAAAGAAACTTCTTTAATTAAATAATATCTTAAAGGATCTAAACCATATTTTTCAACTATTTTCAAAGGATCCAATATGTTCCCTTTTGATTTAGACATTTTTTCTTCACCTGACAAAATCCATCCATGTCCATAGATTTTTTTAGGTAGATCAATCTTTGCTGCCAATAAAAAAGCTGGCCAGTATACAGCATGAAATCTAATAATATCTTTACCAATTAAGTGTATTGATGCAGGCCAAAATTTTTTGAATAATTCATGATCTTTATCTGGATATTCTAAAGCACTTAAATAATTAGTAAGAGCATCTAGCCAAACATAAATAACATGTTTTTCATTATTAGGAACTGGAATACCCCATGAAAAAGTTTTTCTACTAATAGATAAATCTTTAAGTCCACTTTTAACAAAACTTATTACTTCATTTTTTCTTGACTCTGGTGCAATAAAATCAGGATTTGATTTGTAATATTCAAGAAGAGGCTTTTCCCATTTTGATAAACGAAAAAAATAAGACTCTTCTTCTATCCATTCAACTGAAGATCTAGATGATTTTGCAACTTTTTTACCATCAATTTCATCAATTTCATCTTCATTATAAAAAGCTTCGTCTGACACAGAATACCATCCAGAATAATTTGATAAGTAAATATCATCATTTTTTTCAAGTTCATTCCAAAGATGTTGAACAGATTTTTTATGTCTTTCTTCAGTTGTTCTAATAAAATCAGTGTTTGATAAATTTAATGTTTTAGAAAGATCCTGAAAAGTTTTACTAATCTGATCACAAAATTTTTGTGTATCTTGTCCATTTTTTTCAGCTGCTCTTTGTACTTTTAAACCATGCTCATCTGTACCAGTCAAAAAATGAACTTTATGACCATCTATATTTTTAAATCTTGCAAAAAAATCTGCTATTATACTTGAGTATGCATGACCCATATGAGGTCTAGCAGAGGGATAATATATTGGTGTTGTAATGTAAAAAGTTTTATCCATTTAGTACTTTGTTCTCAAATTCCATAAATATTGACTCTTCGTCTAGATTATAAATTTTTGTATCTCTAATTTTCTTTATAAAATAGGTATACAATTTTAGTAAATTAATATTATTCATTGATATATTGTCTCTAAAGTAAAGTTCAATAAAAGAATAAATGAATTGACTAATATAACTCTCTTTTTTATAAATTTTATCATTAATAACAATAGTTAAAAAATCCCTTAAGTTAAGATTAATTAAATCAATTTTGTAATCTTTTGAAAAATTTAAAAGTTTAAAAAGATGCCCTGGAGTACTATAATTATCTATTAATTCACTATTTACCAAATCATAAATATTTTCACTTAAAATTTTGTTTATAACTTCTATAGAAGCATCATGTGTTAGGAAAACTTTAAAATTTACACATCTAGACAGAAGTGTTGAGATCACTCTCTTGTTATTATTAATTAAAATGAAGTTAATATTTTCATTAGGTTCTTCTAGTACTTTAAGCAATGCATTTACTGAATTAGTATTTAAAAGTTCAATATTATCAATAAGCACAAACCTTTTTTTTAAATTAAAAGAAGATTTATTTAAATTAAGAATTAATTCTCTTATTTGAGCAATATCTATATTTTTTTTATCTTTAGCTACATCAATCAAGTTGAAGTTAGGATTAGAATTATTTTGTATAAGCTTAAAAGATTTGTTTTCAAAATTTATTTCACAATTTTTATAATCATATGAATATTCTTCATCTTTAGACAGTACAAAATTAATTAGATGATAAGCTAGAGTGCACTTTCCAATACCTTTTTCTCCAGATAAAAGGATTTTACTTGGTAATTTATTATTCACATATAAATGAGTTAAAGTTTTAAATGTCAATTTATGTCCATATAAATTTTTCTGAGTAGAAGGTTCTAAATTCATTTAATTAATTTATTTATTTTATCAATTATTAAACTTTCATTTTTTTTAATATCTAAATTTGAATCAACTATTTGATAGGATTTATTTTTATTTTTTATTAATTTTAGATATCCTTTTTGAACTTTTGTATAAAAATTAATATTAAATTGATCATATCTATTTAAAGATTTTCTTTTTTTTAATCTTAAAAATAAATTTTTTTTATTAACAATATTTAAAAAAGTGAAATTAACCTTTATATTTTTTAATAAAAAATTATTAATCAAATTTATAATTTTTAAATTAACACCCAACCCATAGTGCTGATAAGCAATTGATGAATCAGTGAATCTATCAATAAGAATAATCTTTTTTTTGTAGTACTTTTTTATTAATTTAATATTCTCACTTCTTGAGGCTAGAATTAACAATAGGTCAGTATTTTCATTAAAGTTATTTTTATTATTGAGCATTAATTTTCTAATTTTTTCTGAATTATAGCTACCACCTGGTTCTCTTAATTTTAGGTAGTTAATTTTTTTTTTATCTAAATATTTAGCTACTTTTGATATGTGGTGACTTTTACCACTGCCCTCTATACCTTCAAAGACAATGATTGGTTTTTTAGACATCACCCCAAATTAAATAATTAATCGATTTAATGATTCTTGAAATAAAATTAACTTTTTTAATTTCTTTAGATGAGAGTAAATCATATTCACCTACAAGTTCTTGATCATAGACAACTCTTAATTTTGCAATTTTTTGATCTTTTTTAATTGGAGCTTCTACAGGTCCTTCATATTTCACCGAAACTTTTAATAGTTTTTTTTTAGCTTTTTTGATTGTTTTATATATATCTTCACTTGTATAAGCATGAACATAACTTTCTTTACCTAACCAAACATCAATCTTTTGGAATGGCTCATTAGCTTTTGCTATACTCACAAGATCAAAATTAGTTAAACCATAAGTTAAAAGTTTTACACTTTCTTTAGATCTTGAGTTTTTAGAGTTAAATCCACTTCCAACAGCTATAAGTCTTCTTCCATTTCTATTAATCGATGAAGCAAGTGAATATTTCTCGTAAGCTAAATAACCAGTTTTTATTCCATCTGCTCCTAAATTTTTATAAAGTAAAGGGTTTCTATTACCTTGTTTTATAGGATCTCCACCAGTTCGATCCCAAGTGAATTCTTTTTCTTCAAAATATTTATAAAATTTAGGATAATTTTTAATTAAATAATTTGACATAATCATTATGTCTTTAACTGTGGATAAATTGTCTGGTGAATTTATACCTGATGAATTAGAAAAATTTGTATTTTCCATTCCAATTTCTTTTGCTTTTTCAGTCATTAAAATTGCAAATTCATCTTCAGTGCCCGCAATACCTTCGGCTAAAGCAACACATGCATCGTTGCCTGAAGAAACAATTATACCTCTTAGTAGATTTTCCACAGAAATTTGATCACCTACCATAATAAACATAGATGAATATCCTGCTTCAGAAAGTCTCCAGGCATTTTCAGATACTATAAATTTATCATCTAAACTCAGCTCACCTTTATTAATTAAATCAAATGCAATTATTGAAGTCATTATTTTTGTCATTGATGCAGGAAAGATTTTTCTATCTACATCTTTTTCAAACAAAATTTCACCTGAATGATAATCTTGAAGTATAGCTGTTCTTGCCTTTATATCAAAATTTGCTTGTGCAAATTTACTAATAAATAAAATAAAAATTGTATAAATTAATACTTTTTTAAACATCTTTTAATATTTCTAAATTTTCAAAATTTAATGATTTAATTTCATTAAATGACTCTTCTAAGTTTTTTATATCATTAAATGGTCCTAATAATACCCTATATTTTGTCTTAGATAATTTTTTTATCATATAGTTTTTTAAATTTGTTTCCTCTGTTATTCTATTAATCATATTATCAGCAGAATCTTTATAATAGAAATCAGCAATTTTTATTGAATATAAAAATTTTTGTTTTTTAACTTTAGTTACTTTTTTTTCAACAACACCAAGATTATCTATAGTTATCCCATCAACAGGAGCTTTCTCAGCAACTTTTTTTTCTTCATCAAAAGTTTTGGCTTTTTTTGCTATAAATGATGAACTGTTAGAGATTAATACTAGATCAACATATGGTTCATTACGATCAAGTGATAATTCTTCAGCAATTCTATTGGTTATTACTGAGTTATAAAAGTCAGAAAAAATAGCATTATTTGAGATCACCTCAGCAATAATTGATTTTGAATTAATTGGGTTTGTAATTTTAACAAAAGAACCCTTTTTAATCTTTTTGTGAAAAATTAAAAGTGATCTATTATCGATCTTTTTAGATATTCTATTATTTTTTTTTAACTGATCACTATAAATTAAAGTAAAACCTGTATTGCTATATCTATCGATAATAAAATTAAAGGATTTTTCGTTTTTATTAATCTGATTACACCCACATAATAATATAAATGATAATAATAATATTTTTTTAAAGTTCATTTTTGAATTTATTTTTTAGTGTACAAACTGCCAATCCAAATCTCAATGATCTATTCCATTTTAGTATAATTTCATAATTATCAAATACAATATATGCAGGATTTAATGTTTCAGCACCAGGTATTATATCTTTATCTGGAGTAATTATTGCTGAATTTAAATTATTATATTTTGAATCTATATCATTACTGTTATTTATATATTTTCTAAAATATTGTAATTTTTTTTTACTATGAAGTTTTTTAGCTGAAATATTTAAATATTTACTTGGTGTCTTTTCAGATAAACTAATTTTATAAAAACAAGGTTCATTAGTTTTCCATCCAATTTTTTCTAAATAATTTGCAGCTGATGCATAAGCATCATTATTATTTTTTAAGTTAATGTAATTGTTGTTGTCATAATCAATAGCATAATTTTTCATTGTTGATGGCATAAATTGAAAAAAACCAAATGCACCGGCCCAAGATCCATATAATGTTGAATAATCAATTTGTTTTTTTTCAATAAGTTTTAAAAGAATTAAAAGTTCATTTGTAAAAAATTCCGATCTTCTCTTGTCAAAGCTTAAGGTTGCTAACGATGATAAAATATCCATTTTACCAACATAAGTACCAAAATTCGTTTCAATACCCATAAGAGACAAAAGTAATTCTTTTTCTATATCAAAATTATTTTCGATAGAATTAATAAGTTTTGCATTATCTTTATAAAAATTTATACCTTTTAAGACTTTGTTTTTTGAGGTTCTTTTTGAAATATAAGTTTTTGTATCCTCATAATGTTCAGGTTGATATCTATCATATTTAATTACATCAGGTAGAAATTTAGTATTAGACATTACTTTATTGAAAGTTTCTTCAGAAATATTGTTTTGTAATGCTTCTTTCTTAAAATTTTTTTTCCATATTTCGAAATCCTTATTAATATCAGCATATGTTGTTGTGAAAGTAAAAATGAAAAAAAAAGCAAAAAATTTAATTTGTTTCATGTAAATCCTTTAAATATATAATTACCGCAATCCATATAAAAATAAAACTAACTAATTTTACAAATGAAAAAGGCTCATTATAATAAAAATATCCTAGTAAAAACTGAAATGTAGGCGTGATATAAAAAATCATACCACTAGGACCTAAACCACATAATTCAACTCCTCTAACATACAAAAATAAAGGTATAACAGTCATCGGACCTGCTAAAAAAATTAATAACATCATCGATGGATTCGATATTTGAAAATCATTGAAACCGTTTCTTGCAATTATATAAAAAGATATTAAGGCAAAAGGTAAAATAAAAAGACTTTCTATTAAAAGACCTACGTCTGTATCTACATTAATTTTTTTTCTGACTAAGTTGTAAAAAGACCAACTTAAAGCAACAATGATTCCTACTAATGGTAGAGATTTAAAACTTACTATAATTAAATATAAAATTGAAACTACAACTAAAGAAATAGAAAAAATTCTCTTCTTATTTAACACTTCCTTAAAAAAAATATATCCAAGCATAACACTTAAAATTGGCATTATAAAATATCCAAAACTGGCATCGATAATTCTATTGGTTGCTATAGCATAAATCCAAACTCCCCAATTAATAAAAATTAAAAATCCTGAAATAAATAAGTAAAATAATTTTTTTTTTTGTTTAACTATATCTAAAAAAATATCCCCTTTTGAAAAAAGAAATGTTGTAATAACTAATGTAAAAGTTGTCCATAAACATCTGTGTATGACTAGTTCAATGTGACCAATAAAAGAAATATATTTAAAATATATAACACCAAAAAAACCCCACCAAAAAGAACCAAATCCTGCTGACAGTAAGCCTTTATTAAAATTTTTATTCATTATAAGTTAGGTTTTAGTTTTTTAAGTTATTAGCTCATTTTATAGTTGAATTAAATAATTATAATAATAAAACCACTTTCACGGAGAGATGGCTGAGCGGTTGAAAGCACCGGTCTTGAAAACCGGCAAAGGGGCAACTCTTTCCTGGGTTCGAATCCCAGTCTCTCCGCCATTAAATATTAAATTTAAAGTTTTTAAATAAATTGCTTACTTTATTGGTTTTGATTTTAAAATCTGTTTTGAAACCATTATAAAAATTATATAGATTCGTATCATCGATATTAAGTAATTTTTCTAAATCAATTAAATCTTTTTTATCTAGTAAGTTTATATATTTTTTTGTAAATGAACCCAAAAGATTATCCATTTCTTTTGTACCTCGATAATTAGATCTATAGATAATTTTTTTTTTTAATTCATCTATGTTGATAGTCATAATTAGAATATATTAAGTAAAAATGAATAATAAAAGTAGTTATAAATATTTATTATCAGATCTAACATCTTTGAAAGGTGTTGGTATCAAAACAAGGAATTTATTAAGAAAAAAAAAGATTAATAATATATTTGATTTATTATGGAAATTGCCAAAATCATATACTGATCGAAGTATATCAACAAAAGTAAAGGATTTAAAAATAGGAGAAAATCAAACTGTTACCGTAGTCCCACAAAAATATCTTTTTCCTAGAGTTAGAAATCTACCTAATAGAGTTATCTGCTCAGATGAAACTGGAAACTTAGATTGTGTTTTTTTTAACAGTTACGAAGGATATGTGAAAAAAATACTTCCATTAGGAAAAGAAATAACTGTTAGTGGTAAAATAAATCATTTTAGAAATAAGTATCAATTAACAAATCCTAAATATATTTCAGAAGATTCATCATTAATAAAACAAGTACACAATAAATATTCATTAACTGAAGGAATTTCCGAAAAAATATATAATAAAATAATTAATCAAATTATAAAAAAACTACCTTTACTTGAAGAATGGCATTCAAAAAATATATTAAATAAATTTGGAAATATAAGTTGGAATAAATCAATTGAAGAACTACATAAATCAAAAAATATTGGAAAATATAAAGATAATTTTTATCAGCGCCTAGCTTTTGATGAAATATTTTCTACTTTTTTAGTTAATTCTGAAATAAGGAAAAAAATTAAAAAAATTAAAAAAAAAAATAAAAATATTAATTTAAAACTTCAAGACTCAATAATAAATAAATTAGATTTTTTACTAACAAATGATCAAGCTGTTTCTCTTAGAGAAATCAATAAAGATTTAAGCTCATCAACAAAAATGTTTAGACTTTTACAAGGTGATGTTGGTAGTGGTAAAACTATTGTGTCATTATTAGCTGCTTACAATACTATAAGTTCTGGTTTCCAAGTTGCAGTAATGGCACCTACTGAAATATTAGCTAGACAACATTTTAATCTTGCTAAAAAAATATTTCCAATAAATATCAAAATTGAATTAATTTCAGGTAAGTCAGATTATAAAAATAAAAAAGAAATACTTAATAAACTAAAAAATAATGAGATTGACATTATTTTTGGTACACATGCAATTTTTCAAAAAAAAGTATTTTTTAATAAACTTGGACTTATAATTATTGATGAACAACATAAATTTGGTGTTAACCAAAGAAAAAAACTCTCTGATAAAGGTGGAAGAGATTGTGATGTTTTATTAATGACTGCTACACCTATACCAAGAACCTTAACGATGACAATTTATGGCGATATGGATGTTTCTTTTATTAAAGAAAAACCTAAGTCTAGAAAAATTATAAAAACTTATAGTAAATTAGAAAGCAAAATTGATGATGTAATTAATTTTATTAGAAAAGAAATTAAATACGGTAATCAAATTTTTTGGGTTTGTCCATTAATTGAAGAATCCAAAAAAATTGATCATTCATCAGCTGTTAAAAAATTTGAATTTCTTAAAAAATTGTTTCCTGAACAAGTATGCTTACTTCATGGAAAAATCGAAATTGAAGAAAAAGAACAGATATTAAATAATTTTTTAACTAATAAATTCAAGATATTAGTTTCTACAACTATAATAGAAGTTGGTATAGATTTTCCAAATGCAAACGTGATAATTATAGAAAACGCAAATAAATTTGGATTATCACAATTACACCAACTCAGAGGAAGAGTCGGTAGAGGCAACAAAGACTCAACTTGTATATTAATGTTTAAATCAAATTTAAGTGATAATGCAAAAAAAAGAATTAATATTTTAAAGAAATCTAATGATGGCTTCTTTATATCAGAAGAAGATATGAAAATAAGAGGTTTTGGAGATATTTTAGGATTTAAACAAAGTGGAATTAAAAATTTTAAGTTAGCAGACCCAATTCACAATAGTGACCTCTTTTTACTGGCTGAAAAAGAAATGAGAAGAATTGAAAATTCCAATGAAGGTATTGGTAAGTTTAAACCTTTAATAAAATTATATGATCGTGCAGATATTATAAATGATATTGCTTAAGTGTTATTAGATGTACCTGCAGATACTATAAATTTAGATGCTTCTTCGAAAGTCATATTTAAATAAATTACATCTTCAACAGGAAACATTAAAAGAAAACCGCTTGTTGGATTTGGAGTTGTAGGAACAAATACATTTATTAATTTTTTATTAGTTTTTTGAGACATTTCACCAGTATTTTCTTTAGTAGCAAAACCGACTGCCCAAACTCCTTTTCTTGGATATTCGATTAATACAACACTTTTTTGACCATCATCTTTCTTAGAGAATGTTTCAGTCATCTGGACTATTGCTGAGTAAACAGTTCTTAAAAAAGGAATTCTTTTAAATAAATCATCAATTAATTTTAAAATTCTTTTTCCAAAAAAAGATAATGATATACCACCAATAACGGTTATGAAAAAAATAGAAATAATTATCTCAACACCCGGTATATTAAAAGGTAGATAGTGATTTGGATTTATATTTTTAGGAATTAAATTTGAAGAGATGCTTATTAAAACTTTGGTTATATAAAGTGTAAATCCGATTGGAATTAAAACAACTATACCAGCTATAAAATAATTTCTTAAAGTTAAAGATAATGATTTTTTGCTTGTTTTTTTTGCCATTTAATTAATTAAAATTTGAATAATTCCTAAAAAAAATTAATATTAATAAATAAGATAATATTTTTATATTAAGATTCATGATTAAATGATAATAACAATTATATATAAAAATGAATAGAAGAAAATTTTTATCATATGTTGGATGCAGTTGTTGTGGTTTCATACTACCTTCTTGTACAACTGCCCCTATTACAGAAAGAAAACAGTTAAAAATAGTTTCTGAAGCTAAATTAAATGCTCAAGCTGCTCAAATTTATGAACGAATCAAAGAAAAAGAAAAAATGAGTGATGATAAAAAAACACTTAATGAAATTAGAGAAATTGGAAAAAAAATGGAAAACTCAATTTCTGAATATTTTGATAGAGAAAATTTAGAAGATCCAACAATAAATTTTGATTGGGAATATATTTTAATTGATAAAAAAAAAGTTAGAAACGCTTGGTGTATGCCAGGGGGCAAAATTGCAGTTTATACCGGAATTCTTGAAGCAACAAAAAATATAAATGGTCTTGCTGCTGTTATGGGACATGAAATTGCTCATGCTGTTGCTAAGCATTCTATTGAAAGAGCTAGTAGAACGGCATTATTAAATACTAGTACTCAATTAATAGATATTTTTAGCGGAGGAAAGTTATCAAGTGTTAATCGAACAACTGGAATGAATACAATTGGATTATTATCACAGCTTGGGATAATGAATCCATTTAGTAGAAAGCAAGAAAGTGAAGCAGATTATTTGGGTATGATTTTTTCTTCTTTATCAGGCTATGACATTAGAGAAACTGTAAAAATATGGGAGAGAATGAAAAAATTAAATAAAGGTAAAACGCCACCAGAATTTATGAGCACTCACCCGTCTCCAGATAACCGGATAAAAAATTTAAATGATAAAATGAATGAGGTAATTTTACAATATCCTCCAATTAAATTTGTTTAATATTTATTGATGGTGAGCCCTGATGGACTCGAACCATCGACCCATTCCTTAAAAGGGAATTGCTCTACCAACTGAGCTAAGGGCCCACATATTATTCAAAATGAATAATTGTTATATACATATTTATTTTATTTTTTCAAACGTCAATTTATCCAAAAAATCTGTATCTATCACAACTTATCAATGTATTTGTCATGAAATTGATCAAATGTACCTTCTTTAATATTTTTTCTAATCTCAGACATTAGTTCTTGATAAAAGTTAATATTGTGAAGAGACAATAACATAGAAGCTAATATTTCATTGGTATTAAATAGATGGTTTAAATAATTTTTTGAATATTTATTTAAATTTAAATTTTTACAATTAACATCTAGAGGCGAATTATCGAATTGGTATTTGTTATTTTTAATATTTATTCTACCTTGCCAAGTAAAAGCTAAACCAGTTCTTCCAGATCTTGTTGGTAAAACACAATCAAACATATCAATACCTCTTTTTACGGCACCTAAAATATCTGAAGGTGTTCCAACACCCATTAAATAATGAGGTTTGTCTTTTGGCAAAAAATCTTTAATATCATCTAGAACTCTAAACATTTCATCTTGTGACTCTCCTACAGCTAAGCCACCTATAGCATAACCATCAAAACCAATATTTACTAACTCATTTAAAGATTTTATTCTTAAATCTTTAAATAAACCTCCTTGAACAATTCCAAATAAAGCTTTGTGTGGATTGATACCAAAAGCTTTTTTTGATCTTAGTGCCCAATAAAGAGAAAGATCCATAGATTTATTAATTAAATTATAGTCATTAGATTTTTTTGGACATTCATCCATGATCATAACAATATCTGAATTTAGACCTAACTGTATTCTAATACTTTCTTCAGGACTTAAAAAAAATTTTTTACCATCAACATGAGAATTGAATATGGCTCCTTTTTCTCTATCAATTTTATTAAGTTTCGATAATGACATTACTTGAAAACCGCCAGAGTCAGTCAAAATTGGAAGATCACAATTCATAAATTGATGTAAGCCACCAGCATGTTTTATTCTTTCTACGCCTGGTCTTATCATTAAATGATATGTGTTTGATAAAATTATTTCAGAGCCAGTTTTTTTTATATCATCAATGGTACATGCTTTGACAGTTGCTTGTGTACCAACTGGCATAAATGCAGGTGTATTGATTTTGCCTCTATGAGTTTCAATTAACCCACTTCTTGCAAATTTATCTGTTTTTAATATTTTAAAGGCAAAATTTTTTAATGCCATTTATAAAATTTAATTTGATTTAAAACTAATAATTTTATCTGGATCAGTAACAGCACCATTATTACTGTCATCACCTCTTTTAATTTTATCAACAAATTCCATTCCTTCTAAAACTTTACCAAATACAGTATATTGTCTGTCAAGAAATGGTGCTGGCTTGAAACATATAAAAAATTGACTATTGGCACTATTAGGATCTGAAGATCTAGCCATTGATAATGTTCCTCTATCATGTGGAAGACTGCTAAATTCTTGTTTTAAGTCCGGCAGATCTGAACCACCCATACCAGCCATGCTTAAATTAAAATCTTTAGATTCTGAATTTCCAAACTTAACATCACCAGTTTGTGCCATAAAACCATCAATCACTCTATGGAATACTACGTTATCATATTTGCCACTATCTGCTAATTCTTTAATTCTTTTAACATGATTTGGGGCTACATCTTCAAATAACTCTATTTTTACATCTCCGTCTTTTAATTTTAAAATCATTATATTCTCCTGTGCTATTGATTGATTAATAATTAAAAAAAATAAAATAAATATATAAACAATAAATTTATTCATATTTTTCTTTTAAAGATTTAATAGTACTTTTAGTAGTAAACTTTTTTATATCTCCTTTTAATTTGACAATTTCTTTTACAAACTTTGAAGAAATTATTTGATTTTCTACGTCTGACATTAAAAATATTGTTTCTATATTGCTATTTAATTTTCTATTCATACCAGCTAATTGAAATTCATATTCAAAATCAGATACTGCTCTTAATCCTCTTAAAATTATAGTTGATTTATATTTTTTACATAAATCTGTTGTTAAAGATCCAAATGATACAACTAATATTTTTTTTTTATTAAGTTTAAGATCATTGAATAAAGCCTTGTTAACAATATTTATTCTTTCATTAATGCTAAATAAATAATTTTTATCGCTTACTTCAGATACAGCTACTATTATTTTATCAAAAATTTTTAATGCTTTTTTAATAACATCTATATGTCCGTAAGTAATAGGATCAAAAGTACCTGGGTATATTGCAACTTTATTCATTATATCAAATTATCATCAATTTTAATTGCAGAAACAACTTTTTCTTCGCCAGATAATTTAATAATTCTTACGCCCTGAGTATTTCTTCCAGCTGTTCTAATTTCTTTTACAGCGACTCGAATAACTCTACCTTTGTTTGTTGAAATAAGAATTTCATCACCTTCATAAACTGGGAAAGATGATGTTATATTGCCGTTTCTAGGTGAATTTACAATTCCAATAATACCTTTTCCCCCACGATTAGTAACACGATAATCAAAATGAGACGTTTTCTTCCCATAGCCATTTTCACTAATGGATAAAACAAATTTTTCTTTTGCTGTTAATTCTGATTTTTCATCTTTTGATTTTTTTCCATTTTTTTTAATCTTGTCATTGTTGATAACAGAAAGAGATACTATTTGGTCATTTGATGCCAATTCTATACCTTTGATTCCTTTTGAAGATCTACCTTTAAAAACTCTTAATTTTTTTGCTTCAAATCTAATACATTTACCAAACTTAGTGCTCAAAATTACATCTTGATCGTCTTGACAAATCTTAACACCAACAATTTTGTCATTATTATCTAGTTTCATAGCAATTTTTCCAGATGCATTAATTGAAGAAAAGTCTTCTAGACTATTTTTTCTTACCTTGCCTTGAGCTGTTGCAAAAATTATTTGATAATTTTTAGAGTCTGTTTCATCCTCAGGCATTGGCATAATTGAACTAATTGATTGATGGCTTTTCAATGGAAGTATATTAAATAAAGATTTCCCTTTTGATGAAGGTGAACCTTCTGGGATTTTCCAAGCTTTGACTTTGTATACAAGACCTTCTGTGGAAAAAAATAATACTGAAGTATGTGTATTAACAGATAACGTTTGGATTACTGAGTCTTGATCTCTTGTTGTGATGCCTGATTTACCTTTACCACCTCTTTTTTGTTGTTTAACACCATCTAAAGAACCTCTCTTTATATATCCTTGAAGTGTAACTGTTATGATAACCGATTGTTTTTGAATAGTTTCTTCAATATCATAATTTAATACAGCATTTATAATTTTAGTTCTTCTTGGAACAGAAAATTTTTCTTTAATATTTTTGAGTTCTTCACTGATAACTTTTAAAAGTTCTTTTTTAGATGATATAATTTTTTTATATTTATTTATTAATTCAGCAAGTTTTTTGATTTCAATTTCAATTTCATTAATACCTATTGCTGTTAATTTTTGAAGCCTTAATTCTAGTATAGCTAAAACCTGTGGCTCAGTAAGAGAATAAAGATTTTTACCTTTTTTGCCATCAACTAATGAAATTAGTTTTTGAGATTTATTGATTTTCCATTTTGTTTTTAATATTGCATTTTTAGCATCATCTGGTGTTTTAGATGAACGAATAATTTTTATAATTTTATCTAGATTTTCAACAGAAACTGAAAGACCAATTAAAATATGAGCTCTTTCTTCCGCCTTTTGCAAATCAAATTTAGTTTTTTTGATAACTACATCTTCTCTAAAAGATAAAAAGTTTGAAAGGAAGTCTTTTAGATTACAAGTTTTAGGTTTTCCTTCAACAATTGCCAATGTATTAAAACCAAAAGAACTTTCTATTTGAGTATTTTTATAAAGTTGTCTTTTAATTGTTTCAGGCTCAACTCCATTTCTTAGGTCGATTGCAACTCTAATACCTTCTCTATTAGACTCATCTCTTATATCTTTAATACCTTGAATCTTTTTGTCCCTTACTAATTGAGCAATTCTTTCATTTAAAACAGATTTATTTACTTGATAAGGAATTGAAGTTATTACCAGTCTATCTCTTCCATTTTTAAGACTTTCAACAGAAACGTCACCTCTAATTTTAAAAGATCCTCTTCCACTGTTATAACCTTGTTTAATAATATCTTTTCCAATAATTACACCACCAGTTGGGAAATCTGGTCCTGGTATATGTTTCATTAACTCTTTAATTTTTATATCCTTATTATTGATTAAAGCTAATGTGCCATCAATAATTTCTCCTAAATTATGTGGAGGAATGCTTGTTGCCATACCTACAGCAATACCTCCGGCACCATTAACTAAAAGATTTGGATATTGTGCTGGAAGAACAGTAGGTTCTTTTTCAGTTTCATCATAATTATTTTTGAAAGAAATAGTATTTTTTTCAATATCATCGATAAGAAATTGAGAAACTTTAGATAATCTAGTTTCAGTATATCTCATAGCAGCTGCAGGATCACCATCGATTGAACCAAAGTTACCTTGACCTTGAACTAATGGTATACTCATTGAAAAATCTTGAACCATTCTTACTAATGCGTCATAAACTGACTGATCTCCATGTGGATGGTATTTACCAATAACATCTCCAACTATTCTTGCTGACTTTCTAAATTGTTTAGACCAGTCATAACCACCTTTATACATTGCGTATAAAATTCTACGATGAACTGGCTTTAAACCATCTCTTACATCTGGAAGAGCACGACTAATTATAACGCTCATTGCATAAGAGAGATAAGACGAACTCATCTCATCATGCATTGAGATTAATTTTATATTATTATCTTTAGGAATTTCAGTTTTTTGCATAGATACTAAAATGGAATTTCATCATCCATATCATTAGATACTTGAGAAGAGTCTTCTATATTATTTTGTTGAGATGTATCATTTTGAATTCCACCACCAGAATTTCCTCCACCAAGCATTGTTAATGAAGAATTGTATCCTTGAATAACAATTTCTGTTGAATACTTATCTTGACCTGATTGCTCATCTTTCCATTTTCTTGTTGTTAGTTGACCTTCAACATAAATCTGTGCACCTTTTTTTAGATACTGTTGAACTACATTTACTAAACCTTCATTAAATACAACTATACGGTGCCACTCAGTTTTTTCTTTTTTTTCACCAGTATTTTTATCTTTCCATGATTGACTTGTAGCTAAGCTAAGTCTTGCAACACTTTTTCCATTTACCATTTGTTTAATCTCTGGATCTGCGCCCAAACGACCAATTAATAATACTTTATTTAAACTTCCAGCCATAATATTTAATATTTGTTAAATTATTTATTTAGAATTATACCACAATTCTTTTGAATATTAATTTTATTAACTCAAAGCAACAAAAAATATGATTAAAAAGATAGTTATTAAGGGGGCGAAAGAACATAATTTGAAGAATCTTTCTGTTGAAATCCCAAAAGATCAATTTGTTGTAATAACTGGACTATCAGGTTCAGGAAAATCATCTTTAGCATTCGATACAATATATGCCGAAGGACAAAGAAGATATGTTGAAAGTTTATCAGCATATGCAAGGCAGTTTTTAGATAAAATGAAAAAACCTAATGTTGATCTTATAGAGGGTTTAAGTCCTGCTATTGCAATTGAACAAAAAAATACATCAAAAAATCCAAGATCTACGGTGGCGACTGTTACTGAAATTTATGATTATATGAGAGTGCTGTATGCAAGAGCTGGTATACCCTATTCTCCATTCACAGGTAAACCTATAACGTCTCAAACAATAACTCAGATAGTTGATTTGATAAAAAAATTACCTAAAAAATCAACTATATATATTTATGCACCAGTAGTAAGAGGCCGTAAAGGTGAATATAAAAAAGATATTCTTAGTTATAAAAAAAGAGGATTTAGAAAAATTAAAATAAATAATATTTTATACGATATAGAAAAATCACCTAATTTAGATAAAAAACTTAAACACGATATTTCAGTTTTAGTTGATAGAATAGTTTTAAATTCTAAAATTGGCAATAGGTTAGCTGAAAGTGTTGAAACAGCAGTTAATTTATCAAATGGATTAGTATTTGTTGAGTATGAGGACGAAACATTACCATTAAAATTCAGAAAAACTGAAAAAATTATTTACTCTACTAAATTTGCCTGTCCTGAAAGTGGTTTTACAATCGAAGAAATAGAACCAAGATTGTTTTCTTTTAATAGTCCTTATGGAGCTTGTGAAGAATGTGAAGGAATTGGAATGAAATTAAATGTTGATCCAAATTTAGTAATTCCAGACGAACGCAAAAGTATAGCTGATGGAGCTATAGAGCCATGGTCTAAATCTACAACTCTTTATTATGCACAAACATTAGCCTCAATAGCAAAACATTATGGTTTTTCTTTAGATGAAAAATGGAAAAAACTTCCAAAAAAAATAAAGGATATAATTCTATATGGATCAGATGATGATGAAATTAAATTTAATTATGATGATGGTTATGAAAAATATTCACACAAAAAAACTTTTGAAGGTGTAATTAATAATTTAGAAAGAAGATTTTTGGAGTCTGATAGTGAATGGAAAAGAGAAGCTATTGCTGAATATCAATCAGATACAGCGTGTGAAGCATGTAATGGTGATAGATTAAAAGAAGAAGCATTATGTGTTAAAATAGATAATCTTAATATTAGTGAAATTGCCAAAAAATCAATTTTAGATGCTTCAGACTGGTTTAAAAATTTAGAAAAAAATCTTGATAAAAGGCAATTTAAAATTGCCGAACATGTACTAAAAGAAATCAATGAAAGATTAAATTTTTTGTTAAATGTGGGTTTAGATTATCTTACTTTATCAAGAGAATCTGGAACACTTTCTGGTGGTGAAGCCCAAAGAATAAGATTAGCTTCACAAATTGGTTCAGGATTAACTGGTGTTCTATATGTTCTTGACGAACCTTCAATAGGATTACACCAAAAAGATAACATAAAACTTATTAATGCACTTAAAAGACTTAGAGATCTCGGTAACACTGTCATTGTTGTAGAGCATGATACTGAAACAATGGAAAATGCTGATCATATTATAGATCTTGGTCCTGAAGCTGGAAGTCAGGGTGGTGAAGTAACTGCACAAGGTACTTTTGAAGAAATTAAATTAAACAAACAAAGTATAACTGGTCAATACTTATCAAACAAAAAAAAAATTGAAATTCCTACAACTCGTAGATTAGCAAAAAATGGTCGATTTGTTGAAATTAATGGTGCTAGTGGCAATAATCTAAATAATGTTAATCTTAAAATTCCAACAGGAAGTTTTACTTGTGTAACTGGAGTATCTGGAAGTGGTAAATCAACATTAATATTACAGACATTATATCATGCTCTTAACCTAACACTAAATAACAAAGCAAGAAAAACTCCAAAAGCTTTTAAAAGTTATAAAGGTGTTGAGCTAATAGATAAAATAATTGATATCGACCAATCACCAATTGGTAGAACTCCAAGATCAAATCCTGCAACATACACAGGGGCTTTTGGACCAATTAGAGATTGGTTCACTGGTTTACCTGAATCTAAAACTCGAGGATACAAACCTGGAAGATTTTCATTTAATGTAAAAGGTGGAAGATGCGAAGCTTGTGAAGGTGATGGCGTAATTACTTATGAAATGCACTTTTTACCTGATGTTTATATTCAATGTGATGAGTGCAAAGGAACAAGATACAATAGAGAAACACTTGAAATAAAATTTAAAGGTAAAAGTATTGCTGATGTTCTAGATATGTCAGTGGATGAAGGTTGTGAGTATTTTGAAAATATTTCAAGTATTAAAACAAAGCTTCTTACTCTTAAAAAAGTTGGTTTAGGTTATATTAAAATAGGCCAGCAAGCTACGACCCTTTCTGGTGGTGAAGCTCAAAGAATTAAATTAGCTAAAGAACTTTCCAAAAGATCTACTGGTAGAACAATGTATATATTAGATGAACCTACAACAGGACTTCATCAACATGATATTAAAAAATTATTAGAAATTCTTCATACTTTTGTTAAACTTGGAAATACAGTTGTTGTCATTGAACATAATTTGGATGTGATTAAAACAGCTGATTATATTGTTGATATGGGTCCTGAAGGAGGCGTAAAAGGTGGTAACATCATTGCTGAAGGCAAACCCGAAGAAATATCTAAAATTTCAGGCAGTTACACTGGTCAATTTCTAAAGTCTTTGTTGAAATAAACTTATAAAAGAATGTTAAAATAATTATTAATTTAGTGTATAAATAAAAGGAATCATGAGCAATTTATTATCTTCATTATCAAAAACTATTCACGTTTCATTAGCTTTAGCAATTTTGCTATTTCTGGGCTTGTATTATTTAAATGATGGTTTTGCTTTTGATACTCTTTTCTGGAGTTGGTTATTTAGATATATTCATGTGATAGTTGCTATCATGTGGATTGGTTTACTATGGTATTTTAATTTTGTTCAAATTCCAAATATGGGTAAAATTCCTGATGAACAAAAACCAGCCATTGGGAAAGTAATTGCTCCTGCTGCATTATTTTACTTTAGATGGGCAGCGGCTTTTACTGTTTTATCTGGATTAATCTTAGCTTTGTTAAATGGTTATTTACATGATGCTATGACATTGAGCATTGGATCAGGTATACCTAAGCATACAGCAATTGGAATTGGAATGTGGCTTGGTGTTATAATGGCTTTTAATGTTTGGTTTGTAATTTGGCCTAATCAAAAAAGAGCTTTAGGTATAGTTGAGTGTGATCCTGATTTGAAAGCCAAGTCAGCTAAAACAGCAATGTTATTTTCTAGAACAAATACTTTACTATCATTACCAATGTTACTTACAATGGTAATTGCACAAAACCTTTATTAATTTATTTATTATTTATCGTCTTCTCTTAAGACTGTTTTTTGTGAAACTTTAAGCCTTACCAAGACTGTGTTAGCAATATAAATTGAAGAATAAGTTCCAAATACAACTCCAAGAATCATTGCTAAAGAAAATCCTTTTAAAATTTCTCCACCAAAAAGATAAATAGCTAATAATGCTAATAATGTTGTGGCAGATGTAATTATTGTTCTTGATAAAGTTTCATTTATTGAAATATTGGTAAGTTCAAAAATTTTAATATCAGAATATTTTCTTAAATTTTCTCTAACACGGTCAAAAATTACAACTGTATCGTTCATAGAATAACCAACAATTGTTAAAACAGCTGCAATAATTGATAAATTAATTTCTAAACTAAATAATGAGAAAACACCTAATGTTACGATAACATCATGAAATAAGGCTAGAATTGCACCTAAACTAAATTGCCACTCAAATCTTATCCAAATATAAACTAGCATTAATGCTAAGGATAACGATATAGCAATTACACCTGATTTTAATAACTCTGCACTAACTTTTGGACCGACATTTTCAACCCTTCTAAAATCATAGTTGTTACTAAATGATTTATCTAAATTTTTCTTAATTTCTTCAATGATATTTTTTTTATTATCTTTATTTTCAAATTTAATTAAGAAATCATTATCTTTACCAAATTTTTTGACTGAAATATCTCCTAGATTCATTTGACTAAACCTATCTCTCAATGAACTTACGTTTATTTTTGAGTCTGATGCTCTTAACTCAATTAATGTTCCACCTTTAAAATCGATGCCGAAATTAAGACCTTTGAAAATTAATAATAATAATGAAATTACAATTAATATTGCAGATAATAAATTGAAGTGATTATAATATCTATTAAATGAGATCATTATATTAATTTTTCCTTATCTTTATTTCTAACCACATAGATACTAGTGAATAATCTTGCTATGAAATAAACAGAAAACAGTGTTGTAAAAATACCAACACCTAAAGTTACAGCAAATCCTTTTACTGGTCCTGAGCCCATAAAAAATAAAATAATAGCTGCTAATAATGTTGTTATATTAGCATCTAAAATAGCTGTTCTTGACTTTGTATAACCACCATCAAAGGCTAAAATCTTATTATTTTCATCTTTTAATTCTTCTTTAATTCTTTCAAAAATCAATACATTAGCATCAACAGCCATACCAACTGTTAATATAATTCCTGCTATACCCGGTAAAGTTAAAGTTGCCTCAAATAAAGTTAAAATACCTAACAAAATAAAGAGGTTAAGTATTAATGTTATATTAGTTATTAATCCAAATATTCTATATTTAACAAACATAAATATTATAACCAACATAAAGCCAATTGCTAAAGCAATCATTCCAGCATTAATTGAGTCTTGACCTAGATCAGGTCCAACTGTTCTCTCTTCAATTATTTCTAACGGAGCCGGTAACGCTCCAGATCTTAACAATAAAGCTAAGTCAGTAGCTGATTGAAAAGTAAAACCTCCACTAATTTGACCAGATCCACTAGCAATAGTATCTCTAACAACTGGTGCACTAATAATTTTACCATCTAAAACTATTGCTAACTTTTTACCAATACCAGTAGATGTCGCTTTACCAAATCTTTTTGCACCTACTCTATCAAGAGTGAAAGAAACTATAGTTTGATTTGTTTGCGTATCCATTTTTGGTTGAGCATCTAATAAATTTTCTCCACTTATTATTATTCTTTTACTTACAGTTGCTTCTTCTAACTCATTTTCAAATTTTAGTTTTTCAACACCAAACCTGTCGTTTTCATCATTGGTTACAAATCTAAACGTAAGATTTGCTGTTTTACCAAGTAATGATTTTATTCTCATTGGATCATCCAAGCCTGGAAGTTCAACTAAAATACGATTATTTCCTCTCTTTAAAATATTAGGTTCATTAGTACCTACTTCATCAACCCTTCTTCTTACTATTTCTATGGCCTGATCTTGAGATGAAGTTTTTAATTTGATTAACCCTTGTTTTGAAAAATATAATTTTAAATTTAATCCTATTTCTTCAATTTCTAGTTGATGGGATTTAAATCTTGGGTAATAAGGATTTATATCACTATTTTCATCTTTAAAAACATCAATAACTGATTGTTTATTTTCATCTGCAACGTTAAAAAAAATATTCTTATTTTCAATTTTAATATTATTTATTTTAATATCCTTATCTTTGAAATAATTTCTAATTAAAGTAGTGAGATTTTGTAATTTTTGCTCTATTACAGGTTCGTTATCAATTTCAAGTAATAAATAAGACCCACCTTGAAGATCTAATCCCAAATTTATCTTTTTACTGAAAAAACTATCATCAAATTTGAACAAGTTTGATGAAGCAATTAAAACAAATAAAAGTGAGAAAAGAAAAATAAATAAAATTCTTAACTTTGAAAAATAAAGCACTTAATTAGAAATAATTATTTTTTAACTTCTTGTGTATTTGTATTTATAAGACTCTGAATACCAGTCGATTTTACTATCTCAACTTTTATATTTTCAGCAATTTCAACTTCAACTTTATCGTTATCAATCAGTCTTTCAACTCTTCCTGTAATTCCACCGGAAGTAACTACTTTGTCACCTCTTTTTAAATTCTCAACCATAGCTTTATGTTCTTTAACTTTTTTTTGCTGCGGTCTTATTAAGAAAAAGTAAAAAATAACAAAAATTAAAATTAACGGTATAAATTGTCCTATTCCTGAACCTTCCATAAATCTCCTTATAAATTATCAGAATACTTATACTATCTAAGTGATTAAAACAACTTTATTTAGATGAAATCAATTCCAAATTATTCATATACGGTCGCAACACCTTAGGGATAATAATTGAACCATCTTTTTGCTGGTAGTTTTCTAATACAGCAATCAAAGTTCTTCCAACTGCTAAACCACTTCCATTTAATGTTCCAACAAAAACTGTCTCTTTATTTTTATTTTTATATCTACTTTTCATTCTTTGAGCTTGAAAAGTTGAACAAGAAGAGCATGATGAAATTTCACGATATTTATTTTCTGATGGTAACCATACTTCGATATCATAAGTTTTTTCTGCACTAAAACCCATATCTCCAGAACATAAAATAACTTTTCTATAAGGTAATTCTAATTTATCTAAAATATCAGTAGCACAATCAGTCATTCGCTCTAATTCTTCTAAACATTTTTCATTTTCAACAATACTAACCATTTCAACTTTATAAAATTGATGTTGCCTTATCATTCCTTTTGTATCTTTACCATAACTGCCAGCCTCTTTTCTAAAACAAGGAGTTGATGCAACAAATCGCATTGGTAAATCTTTTTGTTCTACAATTTTATCTTTAACTATATTTGTTAAAATTACTTCAGCAGTTGGAATTAAAAACTTTCTATCAGAACTGCCATCAAATTTTATTTCAAATTGATCATTTTCAAATTTTGGTAATTGTCCAGTGCCAAACATTGTAGAATCTGAGGCTATCAACGGAGGTGAAATTTCATGATAATCATTTTGATTAATATGTGTATCAAGCATAAAATTAGATAAAGCTCTTTCCATTAATGCTAACTTATCTTTAACAAAAACAAATCTTGATCCTGTGGTTTTCGCTGCAAGATCAAAATCAAGCATTTCTAATTTTTCACCCAGTTCATAATGTGATCTAGGTTTAAAATCAAATTTAGGTATTTGACCTGATTTAAGAATTTCAACATTATCATTTTCATTACTGCCACTTGGAACATCTTGATGCGGTACATTGGGAATATTTGATAAAATATTGTCTAAATCTATCTTAGTTTGTTTTTGAATTTCAGAAATCTTTTCCAATTCTGCAGAAATTTCTTTAGATTTTTTAAATAAAGACTCATCTTTAGTTCTTGAAATATCTTTTTTTTCTTTTTCTAAAGCTTCTTTTTTTTGGATTAATTCTCTATTTTTTTCATCTAACTTTTGTAAATTTTTAAAATCAATATTCGTAGATCTTTCTTTTAATGACTTTTCAAATGCAGAATAATTTTTTCTAATTTCCTTTATGTTATGCATCACTATTTTCTAATTGTTTTTTTTCTATAAATTTTACTGAAAATATTGATAATTCATATAAAATTAATAATGGGATTGCTAAACCTATTTGAGTTATTGGATCTGGTGGAGTTAGTAAAGCAGCAGCTGCAAAAATAATTACTACGACATATTTTCTTCTTGTTTTTAAAAAATGACTGTCAACTACACCTATTCTTGCCAGTAGACTTAAAACTATTGGTAATTGAAAACTTATACCAAAAGCAAAAATTAACTTCATTACTAGTGATAAATATTCATTTACTTTTGCTTCTAGTTGTATTGGTAAGTTTGTATTTATTCCTGTACTTTCAAAAGACAAAAAGAATTTAATAGCTAATGGCATGATTAAATAATAAACAAGTATCCCTCCAAGAAAAAATAATATGGGTGTTAAAGTTAAATATGGCAATATAGCTTTTTTTTCATGTTTATATAAACCTGGTGCTATAAATTTCCATATTTGAATTAAAATAAATGGGCATGTAATAAAAAAAGCGGTAAAAAAAGATACTTTTAAATAAGTTAAAAAAGTTTCTTGAAGAGCTGTAAAAATTAATCTTCTATTTGAGCTATCATCCTTTACTGCGTTTGCAAATGGATCAACTAAAAATCCATAAATATATTCAGCAAAAAAATAACATAAAACAAAAAAAATAATTAAAAAAACAAAACTATTAATTAGTCTTTTTCTTAATTCAGTTAAATGGCTTATGAAACCACCTTCATTATCTTCGCTACTCATCTTTTTTAGTATCTTCTTTTATTTTATTATTATTTTTATCATCTTCGATATCTAAATTTGAAACTTCATTCTGAATATTGCTCACATATCTTTTGGCAGTTCCAATCCATGAGCCTACTTTTTTTAACATAATTGGAAAATCTTTTGGACCTAAAACTATAATTGAAATAGCTACAATAATTAATATCTCAAACCAACCAATAGTAGGCATGTGATTTAATCTTTATTATTTGAGTCTTTATTTTCGTCGGAAATATTTTTTGGCTCAGTGTCATCAGTTACATCAGTCGCCATTCCTTTTTTGAAACTTTTAATGCCTTTAGCAACGTCACCCATTAAACTAGATATTTTGCCTCTTCCAAATAATAAGACTACTAATATTACTACAATTGCTATTTGCCAAATTCCTATACTCATAAAATCTTATAGCCTTTTTACGATTAATTTAAAAGTTACTTTTTATTAATCTTTTTCCTCACTATCAAGAGTGCTACTCAACATCTCATCAATATTAGAATAGATATCCTCTTTTTTCTCTTCTTGTTTTTCTTTAAAAAATTTACCTGTTCCAAAAATAGCATTATCAACGCTAGAGCTATCAATTAATCCAGCTGCACCTAGTTCATCTACTGTAGGTAAATCTGATAATTTTTGTAAATTGAAGTGACTTAAAAATTCATCAGTAGTTACATATTGTATCGGTCTACCTGGAACATCTTTACGTCCACCTGGTTTTACCCAATTAAGTTCCATTAAAATTTCTAAGGTATTAGTTCCGAATGCTACACCTCTAATCTCTTCAATTTCAGCTCTAGTTGCTGGTTGATGATAAACTATAATAGCAAGAGTTTCGACCGCAGCTCTTGATAATTTTTTTTCAACAGTTTTTTCTTGGGTCATTAAATTTGAAAGACTCGGTGATGTTCTAAAAGACCACTTATTTTTTATACAAACTAAGTTGATACCACGATTAGAATATTCTTTTTGTAATTTCTCTAATGATTTTTCAATATTTGTTTTTTTAGAAATTTTACTTTCTATAGTATCAATATCTAAAGGTTCTGCTGCTGCAAAGATTACAGCTTCAATCTCTTTTTCTAGATCATTTAATTTTGTAGGAAATTTAACGATATTATTTTTAGATATTTTTTCTTTTTTAATCATTAACTTCCTTAACGTAAATATTTTCATAAAGATTATCTTGTTTGATTTTAAGATTACCTTCTTTTACAAGCTCCAATGATCCAGCGAAAATTCCTGCTTTACCAGTTTTTTTATATTTTTTTTCATTTTTAAAATTTTTAGGAATCAAATCATCAAGATTTTTCCAATCAATTAATTTTCCAAAAAATTCTTTTATTGTTTTAACGCCATCTTCAGCAGTAAAAACAGGTAATTTGGGAATATTAATTTTTTGAAAATCCTTAGTCATTATTATTGTTGAATAGGCTTTAAGTAATTCAAATAAACTTAAATTATACTCAGAACTATAAATAGATCTGATATTACCTTTGATACCTCTTGTTCTAATCTCTCTACCCAATCTTTTTCTTTTTAACATTTGATCAGATAATAATCTAATAAGTTCTAGTTTTTTAAGTTGTAATTTTAATTTATCTGCAACTTCTTGGACTTTAAATTCATCTTCAGGTGTACCAGGCAATAAAAGTTTAGATTTAAGATAGGCTAGCCAAGTAGCCATTAACAAATATTCTGATGCAATCTCTAAATTTAAATCTTTTGCATTTGTTATATAATCGTGAAATTGATCAGCTAATTTAGTAATTGAAATTTCTTCTAAATCTACTTTTTGTGCTTTAGCTAAATCTAGAAGAACATCTAAAGGTCCATTGTAATTATTAATATCTACTTCAAATAAAACAGAATCAGTCACAGCCATAGTATAATATTAACTTAAAATTTTATAAAATTCTGATGTTTTTTTAACTATAAAATTACTTATCAATGGTGAATTGTTAGCAATAATCTTCATTTCATTAAGATTAGCATTACAATGAAGAGCTATATTACAACCAGATTCAAAAGTTTTAATAGTATTTGTCTTAATATCGCCTTTTAAACTTTTCATTGATAAATCATCTGAAATTAAGATGTTTTTAAAACCAATTTTTTTTCTAATAAGCTGAATTATTTTTTTAGAATGAGTTGCTGGATTCAACTTATCTATTTTTTTATAGATAATGTGCCCTGTCATTGCAAAATAACTACCTTTATTTTTAAAAGGATAAAAGTCATTCTTAATAAGGTATTTCAGTGATTTATTAACTATAGGTGTAAAATTGTGGCTATCTACTTTTGCTAGACCGTGTCCAGGAATATGCTTGATAATTGTACCTATTGAGTTCTCATGAAAAAATTTTATGCACATATCCCCCATTTCAGAAACTGTATTTTTATTTTTTGAAAAAGATCTATTACCAATGATTTTACTCGATCCTTTAATTTTAAGATCTAAAACTGGTACTGTATTAAGATTTACACCTATTAATTTTAATAAATAAGATGTTTTATCTACAAATAATTTATAAATAATGTTTAATTTTTTAATATCGCTTTCAAATAAATCTCCAAAATATTCAGATGTTAAATTATCAAATGAAATAATTTTACCTAATCTATTAACTCTGCCACCTTCTTGATCAATTAATATAGGATAATTGCTATCTTTAAATATAATTTTAATATTATCCGTAAGAGCTTTTGTTTGTTTAATTGATTTTATATTTCTTGAAAATAATATAACACCCCATGGTTTGTGTTGTTTTAAAAAAAGTTTTTCTTTATTTGACAATTTATAAGATTTTAAACCAACGATAAAAGCTTTTCTATTTTTAATCATTTTCTAAAAGCTTCCAAAAATTAAACTTTTTTTTATTTGTTTTATTTGATTGTTTAACGTACTCAATCACATTTTCAGTATCGTTTTCTAAAATAGGTAGATCTTTTGAATATATTTTAATTTTTTCATTTATATTATTATATGATCTATATGATTTTTTTTTATGCTCATCAGAAAAATAATATCTGACTGTAAAAAAGAGAAACAGTCCTATGATGATTATAAATATTAGATATTTAATTTCTTTTAACATTACATTTTTTCAGGTGTATCAACACCAACTATATTCATGCCTGATTTAATAACATTTGAGATAGCTTTTAAAAATACTAATTTATCTGGTGTAATACTATTTTGATCATTGATAAATCTTTTCTCAGGATATTGTTTTCCTAAATTCCAATATGAATGAAATTCTGAAGCAAGATCGTATAAATATATTGGTATTCTATGTGGTTCTAACTTGGAACTTGAACTATCAACACATTTTGGCCATTCAGAAATTTTTTTTAAAATTTTAATTTCATCGCTTGAATACTCAAAATCATAATTATCCAATTCTATTTTTGAATTTAAATCTTTATTTATATGTCTAAATACAGAAGATATTCTCGCATAACAATATTGGACATAGTATAAAGGATTATCTTTTGATTGTTCTTTAACTTTATCAAAATCAAAATCTAATTCTACATCGCTGCTTCTACTAAGCATTATAAATCTTGTTGCATCTTTACCTACTTCATCAATTAAATCATCAACAGTGACATAGTCTCCTTTTCTTTTGGACATTTTAAATGGTTTGTTATTTTTTATAAGTTTAACCAGCTGACTAATTTTACAAATTAATTTATTTTTTTTACCTGACATTGCTTCAACTGAGGATGAAATTCTTTTTATATATCCAGCATGATCTGCACCAAGAATATTGATTAAATAATCAAATTTTCTATCAACCTTATTTTTATGATAAGCAACATCACTTGCAAAATAAGTCCAATTTCCATCAGATTTCTTAAGTGCTCTATCTTTATCATCACCAAAATCAGTTGATCTGAACAAAAGCTGTTCTCTTTCTACCCAGTCTTTATTGTCTTCTCCAGCAGGGGCTTTAATTTTGCCCTTATATACAAAATTGGCATCTTCTAAAAATTTTATAACTTTTTCGACTTCCTTATTTAAAACAATATTTTTTTCACTAACAAAGTTATCGTGATTAATACCAAGGCTTTTTAGGTTTTTTTTAATCAATATCAAACCTTGTTCGATAGATAATGAGGTTAATTTTTCACTAATATCTTCATAATTATCAAAATTTAACTCTGAATTTGATGAAACAATATTTTTTGCAAAATCTTTTAAATAATCTCCTGGATATAAATCAGTATTATTATCAGGAAATTCTTCATTAAACTTTACTTCACGAATTCTAAAATAAACTGATTTAGTAAAATTGTTTATTTGATTACCATAATCATTAACATAATACTCTTTTGTTACTTTATGCTTATTAAATAACAAAACATTTGAAATAACATCGCCAAGTATAGCGCCTCGACAATGACCTACATGCAATGGTCCAGTAGGATTAGCTGAGACAAATTCTACCAAATAATTAAGTTTTTTCTCATGTTTATTAATTCCAAAAGTACTTTCATTACTTATAATTTCTTGAATAAAATTAGACCAAAATAGTGGTTTAAATTTAATATTAATAAAACCAGGTTTAACAACATTAATAGTTTCTATAAATGAATCTTGTTCTTTAATAATAGGTGATATTTCTTCTGCTAATTCAATAGGTGATTTATTATTTAATTTTGAAAGAACCATTGCAACATTGGTTGAAATATCACAATCAAATTTTATAGGAGGTATTTCTGCAGTTATACCGTTAAAAGTTTCTGGAATAATAAGTTTATTCTTTTTATTTAAATCCGTTATTATTGATTTTATTTTATCTAAATATAATTCAAAAATATTCATTTATAATTGTTGTAAAGTTTAATTGCATAACGATCAGTCATACCAGAAATAAAATCTGAAATAGCTCTAAATTTATCTTTAGTCAATTGATCTTTAGTAAGGAATTTTCTTGGATTAGATTTAATAATATTAAACAATTTCTTAATAATCATTTTCCCTCTTTGATTCTTTCTTAACACAGTTTTATTATTGTACATTTTATTTCTTAAAAAAAATCTAATTTCTTCATCAGAACTTTTTATTTTATTAGAAAAGTTAACTATTAATTCATTAGATTTCTTTAAATCTTTTAATGATTTAACATTTAATTTTTTTAAATTATTTGTACTATTATTTAATAAATCTCTAATCATTAAATCTATGGAGTCTCTTATAATTTGATATGTTGCTATTTTATAATTCTTTTTATTTATTTTTTTTTTATACTTAGTATAAATTTTTTTAAAAAAATCTATTTCAACAAGTTCTTCTAACTTAAATAATTTTGCATTGATTCCATCTTGTATATCATGATTATTATAAGCTATATCATCAGATATTGCTGATATTTGAGCTTCTAAAGGAGGATAAGTTTTAAAATTAATCTTATTTTTAAAAGTATTTACACCAATTAACCTATTTACTAGAGCGTTATCTTCTACAGGACCATTATGCTTTAAGAGACCTTCTAAAGTTTCAACAGTTAAATTAAGACCTTTAAATTTGAAATATTTATTTTCCAAAAACATAACTATTCTTAAAGTTTGTAAATTATGATCAAAACCACCATAATTTTGCATACATTCATCTAAAGCTTCTTCACCAGCATGTCCAAAAGGAGTATGTCCTAAATCATGAGCAAGACTTAAAGTTTCTGCTAAATCTTCATTTAAATTTAAATACTTTGATATTGATCTAGCTATTTGTGCTACTTCAATTGAATGTGTTATTCTTGTTCTAAAATGATCTCCGTCAGTATTTACAAATACTTGGGTTTTGTGCTTAAGCCTTCTAAATGAAGCACTGTGAATTATTCGATCTCTATCTCTTTGAAAAGGTGAGCGATATTTAGAATTAGCCTCATAATTTAATCTACCTTTGCTTTTAAATATGCCTAACTGATTGTGTTTTTTCATCCTTTAATTTAATTAATTAAGTATTATATTAGTAATAACAGTGTTCAGTCATGATTAAAGAAATTAAATTTACAGATAAAGCTTTAAAACAAATAGAAAATTTATTGTCAAAAAAAGACAAGGGATCATTTTTTAGAATCGCTATTAAAGGTGGTGGTTGCTCTGGTTTTCAATATGAATTCACATTCGATAAATCTAAACAAGACGATGATTTAAACTATCAAAATATTCTAATAGATAAGAATTCAGCAGATTTATTAAAAGGATCTGAAGTTGACTATGTATCAGAATTAATTGGTGAATCTTTCAAAATATCTAATCCACAAACCAAATCTTCATGTGGTTGTGGAGTTTCTTTCTCTCTTTAATGATCATATCATCATGGAATGTCAATTCCGTAAGGGCGAGAATTGAAAATATTAAAAGCTATTTATTAAAATATAAACCTGACATTTTAATGATGCAGGAAATAAAAACTGAAGACCCAAATTTCCCTTATGATGATTTTTCTTCAATGGATTATGAAAGTCATGTTTTTGGACAAAAAAGTTATAATGGTGTTGCAATTATTTCTAAAAATAAATTAAAAAATGTAAGAACAGATATAATCAAAGATAAATTAAAACAATCTAGAATTATATCTGCAGAAGTTGAATTTAAAAAAAAGATTATTCAATTAATAAATATTTACACTCCAAATGGAAATCCAGTAGACACTGAAAAATACGACTATAAAAAAAATTGGCTTGATCAATTAATAAAACAACTTAAATTATTATCTAAGAAAAATCCTAATATAATTCTGGCTGGTGATTTTAATATCATTCCATCTTCTGAGGATGTTTATAATGAAAAAAGTTTTGAAAATGATGCTTTGTTTAGACTTGAAATAAGAAAGAAATTTAGAGAGATGATTAATCTAGGCTTTAATGACGTATACAGACATTTTAATGATAATAAAGAAGGATATACATATTGGGATTATATGAGAGGAGCTTGGCAAAAAAACAATGGTATGAGAATTGATCATTTCTTAGTTTCAAATTCATTAATTGATACGATTAAAGATATTAATATTAACAAAGATCCACGCGGTAGAGAAAAACCCTCTGATCATACACCTATAGAAATTAAATTAGCTTAAAGATTTTATTTTATTAATTAATTCTTCATTAATATTTCTAGGTCCACTATTAAGTCTATTTTTATGACGTCTTTCTCCAGGCAATCTAACTTCACCCATTGATTTCATTTTTTCAAAAAATTCCTCTGCATGTTTTTCCCAGTTATTACCTGATGTTTTGTCGGGATTAATTGCTAAAATAAATTCACCGCCACTTGGTGGACCTCCATCATTGTTATCTTTAGCAGCAGTTTCAAAACTAAAATTATCACCAACTAAAGCACCAGCTAATAATTCAACCATCATAGCAATTGCTGATCCTTTATATCCTCCGAAAGGTAACAAAACACCTCCATCAGCTATTTCACCAGGATCAGTAGTTTCTTTTCCATCTTTTGTTAATCCAGTACCTAATGGAACTTTGTGCCCTTCTCTTTTAGCGACTTGTACTTCTCCCATAGCCATTGATGCAGTTGCCATATCATAGACAACAGGAGTTTTTCCAGGTCTAGGCCACGCAAATGAAATTGGGTTTGTGCCAAAAAGAGGTTTTATAGCTCCAGCTGGAGCAACTGCTGGTTTGTAAGATGTACAAGCAAAAGCAACTAAACCATCTTCAGCTAATTTTTCTGTTTCAGGCCACATAGCAGCCATATGATGTGAATTATTAATTGCCAAGATAGCAACACCATTTTCTTTTGCAGCTTTAGTTAATTCAGGTAGACCTTTATTTAAAACCACTGGAGCTAAACAGTTATTTCCTTCAATTTTAATTACAGATGGTGAGATTTTTTTTACTATTGGTTTTCCTTTTCCATTAATCTTTCCACCTTTAAGTCCAATAACATAAGCTGGCAATCTAAATAAACCATGAGATACAGAACCATCTCTTTCGGCATTTCTAATTAAGTCAGATAAAATATTCGCAGTATCATCATCACAACCATTTGCTAAAAGTGTTTTTTTTGCTAATTCAAAAATTTCGTCTAGGCTTAAAGAAACTGTACCCATTATTTTTATTTACAATTTTTGCACAAACCAAAAAATTCTAAATTATATTTGCTAAATTTCATTCCGGAATGATCCACAAAATTTGATAAGTACTTTGAAAGCTTAGAGCTACTTATTTCAGAAACTTTTTCACAGTTTTCACATATGGAAAAGGCTGTTGCTTTAGAAATTTGACAATTTGAATTTTGACAAGCAATAAATGCATTTCGACTTTCAATCTTATGTATTTTTCCTATTTCGACTAGTTTATCTAATGCTCTATAAACTTGCAAAGGAGCTTTAATACCTTTTTTTTGAACGTTAAAAAGAATTGAATAAGCTTTCATAGGTTCGCCTGCTTTATCAATTAAGTCAAAAATTATTTTTTGATTTTTAGAAAGATTATGTTGTTTTTGCATGTTTAAAAATTTACCAATTACCCACTAGTTTTTCAATTTAATTGATTGTTTTATATTTAACAAAGATAAAATAAATAAAATTAATGAAGCTACTATTATCGAAGGTCCTGATGAGGTATTAAACTCTAATGAAGAAAATAATCCTAAAATTACAGATAACAAACCTCCAATAATTGAATAGAAAACCATTTTTTGTGGACTATCAGAGATATTTCTAGCCATGGCAGCTGGTATAATTAGCATTCCAGTAATTAGCAATAAACCAACCATTTTAATTGATATAGCGATTACTGCTGCCATTAGAATAGTAAATACTGCTTTTGCTCTATCAGGATTTAATCCTTCTGCTTCCGCTAATTCATAATTAACAGTAGATGCAAATAAAGGTTTCCAAATTAATTTAAGTACAATTAAAATTACAGCACCCCCGATCCATATCATAAATAAATCACCTTTTGTAACAGCTAATATATCTCCAAATAATAAGCCCATAATATCAAATCTAATAAATGTTAAAAAACCAATTACAACTAATCCAACTGCTAAAGAAGAATGCGCTAAAAGACCAAGCAAAGCATCACCTGGTAAATTTGTTTTTTTTTGAAGTTGAATTAATATTAATGCTATTAAAGATGAAATTATAAATACAGAAAGCGCAATATTTAATTCAAATGTATATGCCATGGTAACTCCAAGTAAGGCTGAATGAGCTAATGTGTCACCAAAATAAGATAATCTTCGCCAAACAATAAAACATCCTAAAGGACCTGTAACAAAGGCTATTCCTATTCCAGCAAATAATGCTCTTACAAAAAAATCATCAAACATTTTAATTCTTCTTTATATCTCCATCATCTGAATGAATATGATCATGCTTATGTTCATATACCGATAAGATTTGTGAAGCTTTTTCACCAAATAATGTTTTATACTCATTATTTTCTGCAACATCCATAGGTGTACCAGAACAACAAACATGGCCGTTTAAACAAACAACATGGTCTGTTGCTGTCATAACTGTATGTAGGTCGTGTGAGATTAATAAAATTCCACAATTTAAAGTATCAGATATTTTCTTTATTAATTCGTATAGAGCTATCTCACCTGTGTAATCAACACCCTGAACCGGTTCGTCAAGAACTAATAATTCAGGTTTTTTAGATATTGCTCTTGCTAGTAAAACTCTTTGAAATTCACCTCCTGATAAATTTCCTAAATTTTTATTTTTAAGATGCATTACTCCAGTTAATGATAAAGCGTCATTTATTTCGTCATCATTAATTTTTTCAGTCAAAACCATAAAATCATTAACTCTTAATGGTAATGTCCAATCAATTGATATTTTTTGCGGCACATATCCAACCTTGTTAGTGTATTTTTCAACACTACCTTCTATGTTCTTGTAAATACCTAATGCAATTTTTGCTGTTGTGCTTTTTCCTGATCCATTAGGACCTATTAATGTTACAATTTTTCCCTTTTCAACTTTCAAGGATACACCTTCAACGAGCCACTTATTATTTTGACGAAAACCTGCGTTATTCAATTTAACTAAAATATTTGTATTTGAGCTCATTTTATTCCTTGACTTGTAAATGTTATATTATTACATACCGTTATATTATAACAAACAATTAATATTAAACTTATGAAAAAAATTACATTTATTCTATCAATATTATCATTTTTAACTCTATTTATACCAGCAAAAGCCGAAATTAAAGTTGTGGCATCAATTAAACCAATTCATTCATTAGCTAGCTATCTTATGGATGGTGTTGGAAAGCCAGACTTAATTGTTGATGGATATTCGTCACCACATGGTTTTGCTTTAAAACCTTCTCATGCAAAGATGTTACAAAATGCAGATATTATTTTTTGGGTAGGAGAAGATATTGAGAGTTTTTTAGAAAAACCATTAAGTTCAATAGCAAAAAAAGCTGAAAAAATTGAGCTAATGGAAACAAAGGGTTTGAATGTATTAAAATTTAGAGAAAGAAATATTTTTGATGAAGATGGTCACGACGATCATGGTCATGATGATCATGGTAAAAAAGAAGATGATCACGACGATCACGGACATGATGATCATGAAGGACACGCACATGGTGAATTCGACCCACACATTTGGTTAGATCCTATTAATGCAAAAGTAATTTTGTTTGAAATGTCCAAACACTTAATTGAGAACGATCCTAAAAATGAAGTAACTTACAGAGATAATTTAAGTAAAGCTTATAAAGAAATTGATAAACTTACTAAAGAAGTGACAGCTGAATTAAATGAAAGTGTTGCCTCAATTGTTTTTCATGATGCTTATCAATACTTTGAAAAGAGATTTGGTGTAAATATATTAGGTGCTTTTACAGTTAATACTGATGTAATGCCAGGAGCGGAACAATTAGCTGAGATCAGAGAAGTAATCGAACACGATAAAGTTGCATGTGTATTTTCAGAACCACAATTTAATCCAGATATTATTAAAGCAGTTGCTAAAGATATGAATATAAAAACTGGTGTAGTAGACCCTCTAGGAGCTACTTTAAACCCAGGTAAAGACTTATACTTCAAATTGATAAGAAATATGTCTGCTTCTTTTAAAGGCTGCTAATTTAAAGGATTAAAAAACTAAGCTTTTAGTTTCCTCTATAATTGTAATAAAATCGTAACAATAATTACATATAGAGGAGACTATGTTTATCAAAAAATATCTTAAATGGATTAGTACAGCTCTTGTTTTAACAGGAATATTGTTAACTAATTTAAATATCTACCCTATCAATATTTACTTTCACGGTTTAGGAGTTGTTGGTTGGACTATCGCAGGATTTATATCCAAGGATAAAGCTATTTTAACTAACTTTGGATTACAAATTCCATTATTTGTGATTGGTATTTATAAAATTATTTTTTAATGAAAAATATTTTATTTGTATGCACAGGAAATTCAGCAAGAAGCATTATTGCTGAGAGCATTATTAATAATGAATACTCAAATAAATTTAAAGCTTTCAGTGCTGGTAGCAATCCATCTGGAAAAATCAATGTTGATATTAGAAGTTTTTTAGAAAAAAATAAAAATTATGATCTAACTAATTATAGTTCTAAAAACTTTAAAAAGTTTATCGAAAATGAAATAAAAATGGATCATGTAATAACAGTATGTAATAACGCAAATAATGAGGTATGTCCTATTTGGCCTCATAAAAACCAAATTATACATTGGGATATAGATGATCCAGTAACAAAACTTCAAAATGCAAATGATGAAGAAAAGCAAATAATCATTAGAAACACATTTAATATTATAAGTAGTAAAATTAAAGATTGGATAAATGAAAAATAAAAGTAGATATTTTCTTTCTGAATTTATTGGAAGTTGCTTTCTAGTAATGATCATAGTTGGATCAGGTTTAATGGCAGAAAACTTGACTAATGATATAGCTGTAATGCTAATTGCCAATACTATAGCAACTGGAGCTGGATTGTTTGTGCTAATAACTGTTTTTGCAGATGTTTCTGGAGCTCATTTTAATCCATTTGTTAGTATAGCAATGACAATAACTGGAAAATTAAAAAAACGTCTTCTACCCTTTTATATTTCAGCTCAGATCCTTGGATGTTTATTAGGTGTGGCTTTAGCTAATTTCTTTTTTGAACATCAGATTTTTGAATTATCGACAAAATCAAGAGATGGTATCTATATTTTTGTATCAGAAATTATAGCAACATTAGGACTAATAATCATTATTTTTGGATCCATGAAGTCAGGTAAAATTACTGTAGCTGCATCTGTTGGGTTATATATTACAGCTGGTTATTGGTTTACTTCATCAACATCTTTTGCAAATCCTGCTGTAGCAATAGCAAGAACATTCACAGAGTCGTTTACTGGTATAAGTTATTTAAACACTCCTTTTTATATAGTTGCAGAATTAATTGGTATGTTAATTGCTGTTTATATCGCAAAAAAATTATTCTTAGAAAAAGATTGAAAAATTTAAAACTAACAAACAATATTAAATTAATTAATAAAAAATTTAAAAAAAATGAATTTTATCATTTTTTAAAAACTTCAAACCTTTCAATCGTAATACCCAAAATTAAGAACAAGTATATTTTGGTTTCACAAAAAAGAATTCCTATAAATCAAATTAATTTTGAGTTTCCATCTGGTATAATTGAAAAACATGAAACAGCTTTAATATCTGCTAAAAAAGAATTAATTGAAGAAACAGGATATAAATCAAGAAATAAATTGAGAAAAATTACTTCATTTTATTCTGAACCAGGTCGACTCACCACTAAAATTACTGGTTTTTTTTGTAATAATCTTATTAAAATTTCAAAGCCTGAAAAAGGAATAAAAATCCACATAGTTTCAGATCATCAAATAATTAAATTAATTAAGAATGGTAAATTTAATAACGCCTCTCATATTGGTATGTTTTTGTTTTATAAAAAAAAATCACTAACGTATAAGTTGTAATAGATTAAATTAAATTTTAATTATTTGAGTAAATTACTCTCGGCTCTAAAAATAATTCTCGCGCAAGAGCTTTAAATCTTTTTGTAACTTGTTTAGAAATTATTTCTTGATGTTGTGCTGGAATTTTTAAAAATACAGAGTTACCTCTTTTATACAATTTAAATTCCTCTAAGAAGATAGTAGAAATAGATGTAAGTGAGTGAGCAAATCTTAAGGCTGCACCAACTTGTTTACTAGAAAAAATTTCATTATTATTTAAAAATGTCAAATATTCTATTTTAGGGTTGTATTTAATGCTGCAGTACCTCCAATAACATGAAAGAGCTATTTGAATTCTTTCTTTATGTGAAAGTCTCAATAAGGGAGTATTTAATGTTTCTTGAAAAACTAATTCTGCTTTTTGAAAAGCACCAAGTCCCCAATCCATATGACTTAAAACACAAGCTAAATTAAGCAATTTTTCATCGAAATGTTCATTACCATCAAATACAGGTTTGATAAATTCATGATACTTTTTGTAAGTTAATCCCAAATCACCTCTTTTCTTAGAAATATATTCTAATGATTTTTCAAAAACTTGAGAGTTATCAATATTTTTAAAGTAATCTGTTGCAAGAGATCCCTCTCTAATACCGCTTATAGAGCATATTATGTTTTTTGGATTTGTTGCTCTCATGATCTCATCTAATATTATAGAGCTATATGGTAGATAGGGTGTTCTAGATTTAGATATATATTCAACTGTTTTTAGTTTTGCTTTGTTGAACGATGCTATTTTTTCTACAAATGTCGATATAGTTTCATAATTTACTGAATACTGATGGATTATGTGGACAGGGTGTTTATTTTGAAAAAGATGAAGTTTAAATAAAGCTCTCCATGTTCCACCAACTAAATATAGGTTTTCAAATTTTTTTTTAGATAACCATTTCTCATCTCTCAAAAGTTTTTTTATATATTTGGAAAGGTTTCTCTTTTTTACAATTGGATTATTTATTAATCTTAAAACACCTAAGGGTAAAGATGTTTTATTAGTGATCAAACCATTTTCAACTCGAGCTAGTTCTAAACTACCTCCACCAAGATCGGCAACTAACCCATCTACATTATCAAATCCAATTTTAACACCTTCTGCTGAACAAATTGCTTCTTCCTCACCACTTAAGATTTCTATTTTTTTCTTAAAAAGATTTTCTACGTATTCAACAAATGGTTTTGCATCAGTTGCTTCTCTTAAAACAGCAGTTGCTATTATTTTTAAATTAACAATTTTAGAAACATTTAAAATCTCTGAAAATCTCTTCAATACTTTTTGAGCATAATCAACACCAGACTTATGAAGTTTTCTTGATTTATCTAAATTTTTACCAAGTTCACAAACAGCTTTTTCATTGAAAAATGGCACACGAGAAGAGCTAAAATCTTCATAAATTAGCATCCTAATAGAATTAGATCCTATATCAATAACTGCTAATTTAGCAGGTTTTAATTTTAAATTTTGTTTATTTTTAAAAACTTTAATTTCCACTTTTAATTAATCTTAAGTTTAATTTTTTCGGTTTCATTTTTAATTTAGCTTTACCTCTTCCAGATAAACTAGGATTATTCATAAAATAATCATGGGCTGAAAAAGAATCATTTTCACTATATTTTATTTTTTTATAATTTCCACTAGCATCGAGTTCCCAACTTTGTTTTTTATCTAAATAATTAGCTAACATAATTTGATCAAGAACTTGTTCATGGACTGTTTGGTTTTCAATTGGAACTAGAAGTTCAACTCTTCGATTTAAATTTCTTGGCATTAAATCTGCTGATGAAATAAAAACTTTTGCATCTCTACTAGGCATTGTTTTTCCATTTGAAAAACAATAAATTCTTGAGTGTTCCAAAAATCTTCCAATCATGCTTTTAACTATTATATTTTCAGATTTATCTTTAACTCCAGGTCTTAAACAACAAACACCTCTTACAAATAAAAATATCTTTACTCCAGCATTTGAAGCTTCGTAAAATTTATCAATTATCGCTGGATCTACTAAGGAATTCATTTTGGCCCATATTTCACCTTTTTTACCTTTTTTGACATTTGCTATCTCGTTAGCAATACATTTGTTCAAAGTTTCCCTAAGATTAATTGGTGATATAGATATTTTACTAAGATTTCGTGGTTTTGAATAACCAGTTACATAATTAAAAAATTTTTCTACATCAGTTGCTATTTTTTTATCAGAGCTAAATAAAGATAAGTCAGTATAAATTTTTGCATTAACTGGGTGATAATTGCCAGTTCCCAGATGTATATAAGTTTGAATTTTTCCCGGCTCTTTTCTTAATATTAAAGATGATTTTGCATGTGTTTTATATTTTGCAAAACCATAAACTATTTGAATTCCTGCCTTTTCTAAGCTTCTTGAAAGTTGAATGTTTGCTTCTTCATCAAATCTTGCTTTGATCTCTATTAAAGCGGTTACTGTCTTTCCATTTTCAGCTGCTGTTATTAAGGCTTTAACAATTGGAGAGTCTAACGTTGTTCTGTATAGAGTTTGTTTAATTGCTATAACTTTTTTATCATATGCAGCTTGATTTAAAAACTCAACGACAGCATCAAATGTTTCAAAAGGGTGATGAACTATTAAATCCTTTTTTTTTATAGTATCAAAAAAATTATTATTAAATTCCTTTAATCTCTCAACCTCTCTGGGATTAAAATTTTTAAATCTTAATTTAGAATTTTTAATTTTACAAACTTGGTCGATATCTTGAATTCCAACAATGCCTTCAATTTCATAGATGTATTCAGATTTTACATTTAACTTATTGGTTATAAACTTAATTAAGTCATTATTACTATTTTTTAAAATTTCTAAACGTACGATGTCACCTGTTCTTCTTCTTTTTAAAGCCAATTCAAAAGATCTTACTAAATCTTCGGCCTCCTCTTGAATTTCTACATCACTATCTCTTATAACTCTAAATAACATTTTTTTATCTAAATCATGATCAGGAAATATTTCAGAAGCAAAAAAACTTATAACATCATCAATAATTAAAAATTTTTTAAAACTTTTATTTCCATCTATTTCAATAAATCTTGATAAAGCTTTTGGAATTACTATTATTGCATTTAAAACTCTTTTTTTATTTTTCTTATTTAATCTCATAACTAATGCTCTTCCTTGATTTGCAATAAATGGAAAGGGATGAGCTGGGTCTATTGCCGATGGTGTTAGCAGAGGGTAAATTTCTTCATTAAAAATTTTAAATAATCTTTTTTGATCCGATTTACTTAAATTTTCAGGTTTAACTATACTTATATTTGCTTTTTTTAATTGAAGAATTAAATCTCTATATATTTTATTTTGTTTATTAAGAAGATTATTTGTTTCCAAAATAACTTCACTCATTTGTTCATCAGGAGTAAGACCATCAGAGCTAAGAGAATCTACCTCTTGCTTGATTTGACTATATAAACCCGCGACACGTACCATAAAGAATTCATCTAAATTTGATCCAGCTATAGATAAAAATTTAATTCTTTCATAAAGTGGGTTTTCAATATTTTGGGCTTCTAGAAGAACTCTGTCGTTGAATTTGAGCCAAGACAATTCTCTATTTATGTATTTAGATCTAAGTATTTCTTTATCTTGTTTTTTTAATGCAGTCATATATTTAAACTTTATGCTCAAATTATACGTTATGCGTCATGCAAAATCTAGCTGGGACCATCCAAATCTTGAGGATCATGAAAGACCTTTAAGTAAGCGTGGCAAGAAAAATGCAAAAAAGATTTGTGAATTTTTTGTTAAAAAAAAATATAAGTTTGATTACATATTACTTTCATCATCAAAAAGAACAAAGAAAACGTTAAAAATTTTATTAAAAAAAATAGAAAAACCAAAAAAAATTATTTCTTCAAAAAAATTATACCTATCAAGTGAAGATAAAATTATAGATATAATAAAAAAAACACCTAAAAAATTTAAATCTGTGCTTTTAATTAACCACGAGCCTGCTGTTAGAAATCTAGTACGATCACTGACAAAAAATCATAACAACAATCATTTTAAGTTATTAAACTATAAATTTCCAACATCAGCTTTTGCAAAAATTTATTTTGATTTTAATGAATGGAATAAATTAGATGGAAGTGGTTTAATTAAGGAATTTATGAGACCTAAAGACCTTCAAGATTCTAATGAATAACCTGCTGATCTTACAGTTCTAATTAATGGTTTGGTTTTATCTATATTAATAGCTTGTCTTAATCTTCTAATATGTACATCGACTGTTCTAGACTCTACATAAATATTTTCACCCCAAACATTGTTTAATAGTTGTTCTCGTGAATATACTCTTTTTGGATTTTTGATAAAAAAATCTAATAATTTAAATTCTGTAGGACCTAAATTTATTTCAACATTATTTCTATAAACTCTTTTTGTTATTCTATCTATTTTTAGATCTGTAAACTCAACAACATCTGCAGATGATTGTGGTTTTGATCTTCTAAGTAGTGATTTAATTCTTGCATTAAGTTCTTTTTGACTAAATGGCTTTGTTACATAATCATCTGCACCTGTATCAAAAGCTCTTAATTTGTCCTCTTCCTCACCTTTTGCTGTCAACATTATTACAGGTATGTCGTTATACTTTTTGTCTTTTTTTAAATTCTTACATATTTCAACACCTGACAAATCTGGCAACATCCAATCCATTAATATTAAGTCAGGATGCTTATCTTTAATTTGTTTAAGTGCATCTTCACCATTTTCGGAATAGCTTACTTTGTGACCTTCTTTTTCAAGATTATATTTTAGCAGCGTTACTATTGAAGTTTCATCTTCAGCAATAAACACGTGAGCAGACATTTATTACTTTTCTCCTGTTACTATTGGCTCTGTTCCTTTTGGACGATCTCCTTCTAAATACTCTCCTGTAACTAAATAATATACCTGCTCTGCAACGTTTGTTGTGTGATCACCGATACGTTCAATATTTTTAGTAACAAATAATAAATGAGTACCATCATCTAGATTTTTTTCGTCTTCCTTCAAATATTTTATTACTTCTTGCATACATAAATTTGTTAAATCATCTATTTGTTCATCACCTTCCCAGACATTTATAGCCATAGCAGATGACCTATCTAAATATGCATCCAAAATAGATTTGAGTTGTTTTTGAACATTAGAAGAAACTCTTACCAAAGCTTCGGTCAAATTTTTTGGTAAATTTTCATTTAATAATAATGTTCTTTTTGAAATATTCTTTGCCAAATCACCTATTCGTTCTAAATCAGATGAAATTTTCAATGCGGTTACAGTTTCTCTTAAATCTATTGCCATTGGTTGTCTTAAAGCAATTAG
>CACHFM010000011.1 GCA_902579105.1 uncultured Pelagibacteraceae bacterium
GAACTGTATCAGTAAATACTTTTTCTGAAGGAGATATTAAAACTCCATTTGGAGGTTATAAGCAATCAGGCTCACTAAGTAGAGATCAAGGTACTGAGGCTCTAAATTCGTTTCTACAAACAAAAACAATCTGGATAAGTCATAATTAATTGATGATTAGGCAATACAAAATAAGTGTGCCTAAAAACACACTTAATAACATCTATAAAAAAGTGAAAAAGTATCCATGGAAGATGATTCAAAAAGTAAATGGATGGGAATATGGAACTAATTATAAATTTCTAAAAAAAATATCTCAATATTGGATTTCAAAATATGATTGGAAAAAGTTTGAAAACAAAATTAATTCTTTTAAAAACTATAAAACCAATGTCGATGGTATAAATCTACATTTTATAAAAGAAAAAAGTAAAAATCCTAAATCCAGGCCACTATTACTTTTACACGGTTGGCCAGGAAGTGTAATTGAATTTTTAGATATTATACCAAAACTTGCACACCCAGAAAAATTTGGAGGAAAAATTGAAGATGGGTTTGATGTAATTGTTCCGTCATTACCAGGATTTGGTTTTTCAACACCAATTAAAAAAGCTTTAGGTCCTAGAAAGATTGGCAAAATACTCAATAAATTTATGGTCAAAAACCTAGGCTATAAAAATTATGTCGCTCAAGGTGGCGATTGGGGGGCAACAATTGCAAATTGGCTTGCTTATGATCATTATAATAATTGTAAGGCGATACATATTAATTGTTTAACAATGAGACATCCAGGTGGTCCACAAACAGAACAAGAAAAAAAATGGCAAAAAAAATTTGATAACGATCAAATCATTCAAGATGGATATAGAACTCAGCAAGCCACTAAACCTCAAACTTTAGCATATTCAATGATAGATAGTCCTGTTGGAATAGCTGCTTGGATTTTAGAAAAGTTTCATGGTTGGTCAGATCTAAAAAACAATAATATTGAAAGCGTTTATTCAAAAGATTTGTTGATATCAAATATTATGATTTATGTTTTAACAAATACTTTTAACACTTCTTCTTGGATTTATTTTGGAAGAAGACAAGAAGGAGGTCGTTTTTTTCCAAAAGATTTTAAAAAAATAAATGTTCCTACTGGTGTAGCAGTTTTCCCCAATGAAATGTCTGAGTGGCCCCCAAGATCATATGTTGAAAGAATATTTAATATTAAACAATGGACAAAAATGCAAAGTGGAGGTCATTTTGCTGCTTTAGAAAAGCCCAATATATTAGTAAAAGATTTACAAAAATTTATTAGAAGCAATCTAAAGTAAACTTCTTTAAAGGTTATTAAAATAGATATATATATTGTACTTATGGAAATTGTTTCAAAAATTGCACCAATAGCACTAGCATTAATAATGCTTGGTTTAGGTCTTGGTCTTTCAATTAAAGATTTTACAAGAATATTGAGAAACCCAAAAGATTTCTTAGTCGGATTTATTTGTCAATTAATTCTTTTACCAATTGTTGCTTATATCTTAATTTTAATTCTTAGATTGCCTTTAGAAATAGCATTAGGATTAATGATAATTGCTGCAGCACCTGGGGGCGTAACCTCAAATGTTTTAACAAAATTTGCAAATGGAGATGTTGCTTTATCAATATCTTTAACAGCGGTAATGAGTTTATTAAGCATTATTTCAGTACCTTTTATAGTGATAAACTCAGCAAATTTGCTAGGTGTTACTAGTATATCTTCAGATATTTCAATGACAGGTATTGCACTAAAAATGGCTTTAGTCGTAACAGTTCCTGTTATTATTGGAATGATTATTAGAGGCTTTGCAGAAAATTTTATTATTTCTAAAATTAATATAATAAATAAAATTACAACTATACTATTTATAATTGTTTTTGCGGCTATATGGATTGAAGAAAGAAATAATATTTTTAGTTATCTTGCTCAAGCAGGTTTCGCAGTACTTATTCTAAATGTTATAATGATGACTTTGGCCTATTTTATAGCAAAAAAATTTGCAACTGGCATAGAACAAAGAAAATGTATTTCATTAGAGTGTGGTTTGCAAAATGGAACTTTAGCGGTTTTTGTTGCAACTTTAATGTTTAACGATGTGGCTTACATGGTTCCAACAGCTGCATATGCACTTATAATGTATATTACAGGATTTATATTTATTTATATATTGAGAAAATCAAATTAAAACGATCTTAAATAACCTGGTATATAGTTATCATCATCACCAGAATAGATTTTTTTTGAATTAATAATATTGATTTGATTGAAAACCCTATAAATAAAATTACTTAAATCTTGTATGTTTTTATCCTGTAAATCTCTACTTCTTTTTAAAGCATTCCCCTTTATATCAACTGAGACAAGTTTTTTTTCATTAATAGTAAGGTAATTATTTTTTATTAGGTATTTTAATTTTCTAACAACCGTCGGCCTTGGTATACTTGTTATCTCTGAAATAGACATTGCATTCACACCTCTGTCATCAATACCCTGCACTGATGTTTGAAAAGACTTCATAGTTAAATCTTTAATTCTCATTTTTTCATTTTCAGTTGCATTAATCATAACTATTAATCCAATACTATAAGTTTCTAAGTCTTTTACCTCAGATCTCCATCTATTAGTAAAAGTAAATAAAAATTTATAAAATTGATACCAACAAAATGTATAATTTTCTTTTAATGAAGATATAATTTGATCACGTTCAAAAGTTTTATTAATCTCATTTTCTTTTTTTAAGATTTTATTGAAAATATAAAGTAAATTAGTAACTTCATTTACTGTTTTTATTCTATTAGATGGTGGAAAATATTTTGATATAATATTTCTATCTACAAAAATTTTTTTTTTATTTTTTTTAATTACGCCTAATTTTTCTAGTTCCTCAATTTTTCTTCTAACACTTTCTTTTGGTATTTTAAGATCCTTTGAAATATCGCTTATATTAATTTTTTCTATTTCTAGAGTTTTTCCATTAAAAAAAGTATCAAAATCAAGAATTATTCCGTTTCTTCTAAAAAAAATGAAATCTTTATTAATTAGATAAACTACAATTATATATTTATCTATATCACCAAAAACATTATATGCGCGTATAAGCCAATTACTAATAATCAAATAATAACTTGTTGCTAGCTTACTGAAATTTTTATTAATAATTTTAAAAATTTTATTTTCATCTATTTGATCTGATATACTAGGAACTGATTTCATATTGTTATTAATATTAGAAAAACCCAATTTGAACAATTTAAAATACTATGTTGACCCATTTTGGACAATCATGGAGTATAAATATTTATAAATGCATGATTAATTAATTTATGAGCACAGAAAGCTTTAATAGAACATCTATCATCTCAGAGACCCCAAAAAAGGTAGTAGATATAGATGTTCTAAAGCAAAGATTACTGGAAAAGAAAAAAAGAGAAAGCTTTAAAAAAACAATTATCTTTTCTACTGTTTTTGTTTCTCTTGGTGTTCTTACTTTAATTACTTATTAGAGTTATTAAATCTTTTCTAATATTTTCAGGTATTGAAATTTCTTTTTTTAAATTTTTTCTGTAACGATTAAATTTATTTTCTCCTGGATACATGATTTCTTTTATACCTTTAATTTTTGGCAATTTTTTAATTGTTTTTATATTATCTTTAATTCTTTGATTGTAATTTTTTTGAAATAAGTTTGCTTTAAAAGTTATAAAAAGATGACCAATATTTTGTGGGCCTGAAAAATCATCAAAAGGATCTTTTACTCTTCCAGCATGATTACCTCCAGTCAGAACGCCACTTAAAATATCAACCATCCAAGCTAAACCAGATCCTCTAAAACCAGCAATAGGAAGTTGAACACCTGCCAGTGCTTTTTTTGCATCAATAGTCGGTTTACCAAATATATCTAAAGCAACTCCTTTAGGTATCTTTTTATTATTTTTTGCTGCGACTCTAATTTTTCCTCTATTAATCATTGAAATCGATGTATCTAATATAAATGGAATTTTCGATCCAGTAGGGGACGCAAAACAAATTGGATTAGTGCCAAATAAACTTTTTAAAGCACCATGTGGAGCAATAGCTGGTGGAGCATTAGTATAAATCATTGCAATTAAATTTTTTTTTACAGCTTGTTCTGCGTAATAACCTGATAAGCCGTAATGACCACTATTTTTTACGGCAACCATTCCAATTCCAGTTTTTTTTGCATTTTTTATTGCAGTTTTAATCGCTATATCAGCAGCGACAAAACCAATACTATTTTTTGCATCTATGTGGGAAATTGATGGTGAAATTTTTTTTATTTTAATTTTTGGTTTTGGATTAATTATTTTTTTTTGTATCCTATCACAGTACATTTTTAATCTAGACAAACCATGGCCATATGCTCCAACTAATTCAGCATTTATTATTGCTTTTGAGCTTATTTCAGCGTCACTTGAAGAAAGATTATTTTTTATAAATATATCTTTAACAATTTTTTTTATTTTCTTTATTTTCACAATTCTATTAATAATTATTTTTTAATTCTAATCTATCCAGTTTTTAAAATGATCTTTATTATTCCTTATATAATCTGGTAAAAATTCAATTTCTATAGTTTTTAATTTAAATTCTTTACCAAATTTATAATCTGAACTTTTAGCTTTATGATCATATAATATAACTTTTCTCTTAACTAAATCCTCGATGTCAGATAATTTTTTGTTTGCATTTTTAAATTCATAATGATCTTCTGAATTTATTAGTTTTGCGTATATATCATTAACATTCTTTAGTTGACTAAAATGCCAACCACCATTTTCAATTATTTTTACATCAGTATATTTTGTATTAGAAAATAAGGTATCAAATCGAAAAAAATTATATTTTTTTGTTTTAAGATTTCTTAACCATTCAAAATCTATTAGATCCTTCTTTTTACAAGCTTTTGTTCCATACCAATCAAAACGATCACAAAAAAGATTAAATTTATAGTAAAATAGCTTTTGTTTAAAAAAAATAAGTTTGTTTTTTATATCTGAAAGATTCTTGTCTTTTAAGTTTGGAATTTCATCATTATCACTATAAAATATTAAATCATCATCATTAGCATCTGTTATTCCTTCTTTTAGAAAATTTCTTTGATGTGCGATTCTTTTAATTGCATTCAGTCTAATTTCATTATTATCTTCAATTTTTTTTTCATTATTTAAAGATTTATAAACAAGATTTTTTGGCTCGTGATCTAATTTAAGGTAAATAATTTTATTTTTAAACTTTTCAAATTTTGAAATATCAAAATTAAATTCTTTTTTTTCTCCACTATGGGAAAACGAGGATTCACAGATTACAAATTTGTCAACATATGGGTCAAGAATATTAAATCTTACGTCTAAAATGAAATTTTCATCATAAAATGTTGTGCAGTCAAATATTCTCATATATAAAAACAATATTGTCTAAATATATTGGTTAATCAATAAATTTTTTATGAATATAAATTCTTTCATCAATATAAATAAGTTTTATAAATCACTTAGAAATTTTAATAAAAAAAAACCATTTCCTTATATTGTTTTAGATGGTTTTTTAAAAAAAGATATAGCATTAAAAATCGAGAAAAATTTTATCAAATTACAGGATAAGAAGCTTTGGAGTTATGATAATTTTTGTGAAATAAAAAAAGCTACTGATAATTGGAATTTTTTCCCACCTGAATCTTATAAATTACTTACTGCACTCAATTCTCATATTTTTTTATCTAAATTAAAAAAAAAACTTAAGATGAATAGTTTGCATCCAGACTACGGTTTAAATGGAGGAGGTTTTCATATAATGGGCAATAAGGGCATACTTAATCCTCACCTTGATTATGTAATTCATCCAAAACTTAATTTGATAAGAAAGTTTAATCTTATTATTTTTTTTAATTCTAATTGGAAAGAAAAAAATGGCGGTGAATTATGTTTTTACAATTCCAATCCTAAAAATAAAAAAATTCCTGGTGAACTAGCTGTAAAAATTTTACCAAAATTTAATAGAGCTGTTTTTTTTGATACATCTTTAAGAAGTTGGCATGGCGTTAATAAAGTTAAAAATAACGTAAGAAAAAGTATGGCAGTTTATTATCTTGTAGATAAAAAGAAAAAAGTTGAAAAAAGATATAAAGCTTTATATTCGCCTTTAAAAAGTCAATTGAAAAATAAAAAAGTTTTAAAATTTATTAAATTACGTTCAAATATTAAAACTTCATTTAAAGTTTCTAAATTAAAATAATTTTAACCTTTTCCACGCCATGGGATAGTTTTATCTATTATTTTCCTTAAAGTTATATCAAACAAAAGTCCAAGCATTCCCATAATAAAAATCGTTATCCATATAACCTCATATTGAAAATATTTTTTAGCAACGTTTTCTACAAATCCTATACCCGTTGTTCCAGCCAAAAACTCCGCAGCTACCAATGTTCCCCAACACATTCCAACAGCTACTCTAATTCCAGTAAGAATCTCAGGTAATGAATTAGGAAAGATTACATATCTTAAAATTTGTTTTTTTGAAGCTCCAAGAGAGTGAGCTGCATGAATTTTTGAAAGTTGTGTTCCGGATGCTCCTGCTCTAGCAGAAATAATCATGATAGATAGAGAGACCATGAATAATAAAAATACTTTTCCAGTATTATCAATTCCTAAAACTGAAATAATTAAAGGTGCCCAGGCTAAAGGAGGAACAGGTCTATATAGCTCTATTAAAGGATCAAAAAATCCTTTAGCAAATCTATTTAGACCCATAAATAATCCTAAAGGTACACCAATAATTATTCCAAAAACTAAACCTAAAAATACTCTTAAAAAGGAGTCCCAAATGTGCCCGTAAGGTACAGGAATTTTAAATAGTTTAAAATCTCCAGTAACAACTTTAAGGACTTTCCCTTTAAAGTTTTGTTTAACAATACCTTCATCTGTATGAACAGGGTATTCTCCTGGCAAAATATCTGCAATCCAATCAGGTAAAATAAAGCCTATTATAGAACTTACATCAATCATATCTACCCAAAGAAGAGGTATATTTTTATAACCAACGCTTGGTTTAGACATTAATACAAATTTATTAAAGGTATCTGAAGGCTTAGGTAACCATCTTCCCGAACCTTGCTCGGAACAACTAGTACCACTTGAAACAATTGTACCTGCAGGAAATAGGATTAAATCAACTAACCATAATCCACCCTGTTGATCTTTTTGAACATTATCAAATTCAATAATTGCATTTTTCATTTCATTTAATGCGTCAGGAGGGTAGATGCTTGCATATTCAATTCTTCTTGCAATTTTAACAATATCTTTTGCGAAAGTTGAGGCTACTTCATCTGTATCGTCTAAACTTTTTCTATAAGTTTTTATTTCATTTTTTAATCCTTTAATTGCAGTTTTAAAATACGAATTATGATTTCTTAATTTAAAAAATTTATCATTTATAATTTTAAGTTCTGTTGCAGCTGCATCAAATTTTAAACCTTTATTAGTTTCTGGAACCATCGGAACTTCTATTGTATTTTCTATTGATCCAGTTCCTGTTCTAACTGTTATAATCCCCCAACTACCCTGTTCTGAAACAGCTTTTTGTCTTTCAATTTTTTGTTCTGCTGTTTCATATGGGTAATCTTTCTTTTGAAAATTAGAACTTAAGAGTCTAATTTCTTCCGTCATCTCTTTAATTTTATTTTTTGTATCTTTTGCCATTAAGTACTTGTTAGTTAGTAAAGGAATTAATTCTTTAGTTTGAGCAATGTAGCCAAACAAAATATTTTTTTGCTGATCACTTAAATCTAGTGAATTTTGTATTTCTTTAGTAACTCTTAAAAGATTTTTATTTTCTATTTTAATTATTGAGGTACTTTTGTATTCTCTCTCCTCTATTGGAAATTGATACTTTAATCCTAGTAGAGACTCATTTATTTTAGCTACTTGACATAATTCATTTGCTGATTTTGGATAAAAACCTTTTGCTATATCCCACGAATAATAAAGCCAAAGTAATAAAATTGCACTGCTGCCAACAACTATCCAATGTGTACCACCTTTAGCTCTTTCTGGATTACCGAAAACTGCATCCACTTTTTCTGTCTTGATTAGTCGTCTTCCATAAAGAATACATCCAATAATTGCTACAAAGATAAGAACAGTTATAAATTGGGTTAACATTTAATTTTCTTTCCCCATTATTTCTTCTTCCATATTCCATATCATGGACAAGATCTCTTCTCTTTTTGATGAAAATTCTTTATTTTTTTTAATTTCTCTTAAATCTTCTTTTAAGCCCATTTCTGCAAAAGGAAGCTTATACTCTTTATGTATACGACCTGGCCTTGGTGCCATTACATATAATCTTTCACCAAGTAACAAAGCCTCTTCAACAGAATGAGTAATTAGAATAATTGTTTTTCCAGTTTCTTTCCAAATTTTTAATACTAAAGACTGCATTTTCTCTCTAGTTAATGCATCTAATGCTCCCAATGGTTCATCCATTAAAATCAAATCAGGATCATTGATTAAGCATCTTGCAAGAGCCACCCTTTGTTGCATACCACCTGATAATTGATAAGTAGGAGTGTTACTAAATCCTTTTAGACCAACTATATCGAGCCATTCCTCAACTTTTTTTGCTGTTAATTTAGGATCCTCTTTTTTCATTCGAAGACCAAAGTTTACATTTTCAGCAACTGTTAACCATTCGAATAGAGCACCTTGTTGAAAAACCATTCCTCTTTCAACTCCAGGTCCATCTATTTCCTTTTCGTTAAGAGTAATATTTCCCGAAGTGGGTCTCAAAAATCCAGCAGTAATATTAAGTAAAGTTGTTTTTCCACAACCCGACGGCCCAAGAACAGTAAGGAGCTCACCTTTTTTTAATGTAAAATTTACGTCTTTTAGAGCGTGAACAGTTTCTCCTTTTGGAGTTTTAAAAATCATATTTAGATTTTGAGAAACTAAATCACTCATATAAACAACTTTATATTAAAATTTTAGTAAAAAAAATAGGCACCAATTCTTAAAATTGGCGCCTATTAAATTTTTCTTTCTCTACTTAAATTATAGAGGTAAGAAACTAGTATCTACAGCTCCACCTGGTGTTCCCATACCTTTTAGGAAACCATCAAGATTACCGCTCTCCATAGATTGTTTAGTTTCTTCTGGAGTTAGAAATTTAAATCCACCAATAGTGTCTTTCATATCTGCTAACTTCATTTCAGCATCTTTTGCTATTACGTTTAAGTCAGATTTACCAGCTGCGTATCTAGCATTTGCTTCATGAGTTACTTCTATGAAAGTTCTTAACATTCCTGGATTTTCTTTCATGAATTTGTCAGTTACAGATGTAATATCTATACCTAAGATACCCGCATCTCTAGCTTCTTGAACAGTTAAAAGTCTTGATCCAACTGCTGTTGCTGCTTTGATAGAGTTACCACCAAATAGACATGCCATTACAACATCACCACTTACTAATGCAGCAGCTCCTTCTTCAGGATCCATTTGAATAACATCCATTTTACCTCTGTCAGCTCCAACAACTTTCATACTTTCGTCAAAAACGTATTCAGCCATTGTTCCTAGTGGAACTGCAACTTTTTTACCTTCTAATTCAGAAGCGTTAGCTTTTGTAATACCAGAAGCGTTAGATGTAACACAAGTAGTTCCACCCATTCCGTATTCCATTGCAATATCAACAAGTTTCAATGGTGCATTAGATTTTACAGCATTGATAAATGGTACTAAACCTTGTGAATAAGAAATATCGATATCTCCAGCTAACATAGCATCAGTCATTGCACCACCATTAGTGAAGTTAGTCCACTTAACCGGCACACCTAATGCTTTTTCATATATACCTTTTACTTTGTCTTCTTGGTTTGGCGTTGGCCATTCTAGAAAGAATGCAACTCTAACTTCATTAGCAGCTGAATTTGCCACTGAGATAGATAGATTTAGAGCAACGATTGAACCAAGAATAAAACTTAGTATTTTTTTCATTTATTCCCCTATGTTTAATTAATTAAATTATTGATATTTAAATTCAATTTTTGTTAGAAGTAAAACAAATAAATAAATACAATTATAAGTTGAATTAGTTTTTAGGTTCATTATGGGTCTAAAATATTTCTAGTAAACAAACAAATTTAGTCTATGAATTTATAAAAAAACTAAACTTTATAAACTTATGAGCTCAGAAAATAGAACTTCGGTTCCAAACTCTTTAAATGAACATTGGATGCCATTTTCATCTAATAAAGATTTTAAGGCAAATCCAAGATTAATAACTGAAGCTAAAGGAGTTTATTTAAAAACCCACCATGGAAAAACACAAATTGATGCGAGCTCAGGATTATTTTGTAATCCATTAGGGCATGGTAGAAAAGAAATCACTGAAGCTGTAACAAAGCAATTGGAAACTTTAGACTATGCACAACCTTTTCAACAAGGTTTTGGTGGATCATTTGAATTAGCATCAAGAATTTCAAAACATACTCCAGGTGATTTAAATAAAATGTTTTTTACAATTTGTGGATCAACAGCAGTAGAAACAGCAATTAAAATAGCTGTTGCGTATCATCGAGCAAAAGGTAATGCACAAAGATTTAGATTTGTAGGTAGAGAGCGAGCTTATCATGGAATGAACATAGGCTGTGTTTCAGTTGGAGGGATGGTTAATAATGTAAAAACTTTTGCAAGTATTTTGATGCCTGGTGTTCAACATATGAGACATACTCATTTACCTGAACATAAATTTATAAGTGGTCAACCTGAAACTGGTGATTACCTAGCGGAAGATTTGGAAACTATTTGTGCAAATTTTGGAGGAGAAAATATTGCTGCATGTATTGTTGAACCTATTGCAGGTTCTACAGGAACTTTAGTTCCACCAAAAGGATATTTGCAAAAATTAAGAGAAATTTGTGACAAACATGGAATACTTTTAATTTTTGACGAAGTGATTACTGGATGGGGGAGAACTGGATCAAAATTTGGTGCGCATGAGTTTGGAGTTACACCTGATATAATGACAATGGCAAAAGCTACAACTAATGGCGTTGTTCCAATGGGGGTAGTAGCGTGTCATGATAAAATTTATGATGCAGTAATGGATGCTTCACCAACTGGTTCAGTTGAATTATTCCATGGTTACACTTATTCAGGTATTCCAGTAGCTGTCGCAGCTGCGTTAGCAGTTCAAGATATTTTTGAAAAAGAAGACATATTTAATAGAGCAAAAAATTTAGCACCTTACTTTCAGAAAGGTTTATTTTCTCTTCAAGACTTAGAAGCAGTTGATAATATTAGAGGATATGGAATGATGGGTGGAATTGATATGAAATTAAACATCAAACCAGGCAAAGCAGGTTTTGATTGTTTTAAAGCATGCTATGAAGCAGGTGTAAACTTTAAAGCTACTGGAGATTGTTTAATTATTGCTCCACAATTTATTTGTGAAGAAAAGCATATAGATGAGATTATTGATAAACTTAGAACTGGTATCACTAACTATCAAAAAAACCAAAAAAACTAATAAGTTTTTATAAAGTATAGAGGGATAAAGAGGTAATGAAGATAGGCGTACCTAAGGAAATCAAACCACAAGAAAGTAGAATTGGCTTAACTCCAGAAAGTGTAAAAACTTTAATTTCAGAAGGGCATCAAGTAATAGTTGAAAATAATGGTGGATTTGAAGCTGGTTTTGAAAATGAACAGTATATTAAAGCTGGAGCTAAAATTGCAAATAGTGCTTCTGATATTTTTACTGACGCCGAGATTATAGTTAAAGTTAAAGAACCTCAAAAAGTAGAAGTTGAAATGATTAGAGAAAATCAAATTATTTATACCTACTTACATTTAGCTGCAGCAAAAGAATTAACTGAAGGATTAATTAAATCTAAAAGTATAAATATTGCTTATGAAACTGTCACTGATGATAATGGAAGATTACCTTTACTTGCTCCAATGAGCGCTGTTGCAGGAAGGATGTCAGTTCAAGCAGGAGCTCATTGCCTCGAAAAAAATCAAAATGGAAGAGGGCTTTTGTTAGGTGGAGCACCAGGAGTTACTGGAGGAACGGTTGTTATATTAGGTGGAGGAGTTGTTGGAGAAAATGCTGCAGTGATTGCCACAGGTATGCAAGCAAAGGTTCATATAGTTGATAAATCAGAAGCAAGATTAAAACAACTAATAGAAATGTTTGGTGATAAAATAATTCCAGAACAGAGCGACAAAACAGATTTAAACAAGTTGGTTTCCGAAGCTGATCTTTTAGTTGGTGGTGTATTAATTCCAGGTGCAGAAGCACCTAAATTAGTTACAAAAGATATGATTAAATTGATGAAGAGAGGTTCAGTTATTGTTGATGTAGCAATTGATCAAGGAGGTTGTGTAGAAACAAGCAAACCAACAACACACGGTAATCCAACTTATGTTGTAGATGATGTAGTACATTATTGTGTTGCTAATATGCCTGGTGGTGTTCCAAGAACATCAACGTTAGCATTAAATAATGCAACACTTCCTTTTTTAGTAAAACTAGCTAACAGAGGTTATCAAAAAGCACTCGGTGAAGATAAAAACTTTTTAGCAGGATTAAATGTTCACAAAGGGCATGTGACTTATAAAGCGGTTGCGGATGTATTTGGACATGCTTATGTTGAAGCAGGAGAAGCTATCAAAAATTAATTAAATGGAAAAGAAACTACCAACTAGCACAAAAGTTGTTGTTATTGGAGGTGGTGTAGTAGGATGTTCAGTTGCTTATCATTTAGCAAAATTTGGCTGGAAGGATACAATACTTTTAGAAAGAGACCAGTTAACATCAGGTACAACTTGGCATGCAGCAGGACTTGTTAGTCAATTAGGTCCATCTGCAGCAATAACCAAAATTAGAAAATATACACTAGATTTATATAAAGAACTGGAAAAAAAAGTTGATCATTCTGCAGGGTTAAGATTAAACGGTGCATTATCAATTGCACAAGAAAAGGGAAGATGGCAAGAACTTCAAAGACAAGCTACAACAGCACAATTATATGATGTTGATGTAAGGATTTTAAATAAAGATCAAATAAAAAAAGAATATCCAATAGTAAATACAGATGAGGTAATAGGAGGAATATTAATGCCAGGTGATGGTGCTGCTGATCCATCAGGAGTTACGCATATGTTAGCAAAAGCAGCCAGAATGGAAGGAGCGCAGATTTTCGAAAAATCTCCTGTTGAAGAAATCATAACAAAAAACGGCAAAATTTCTGGTGTAAAAGCCAAAGGTCAAACAATTGATTGTGAATATATTGTTTTAGCTTCAGGTATGTGGTCAAGGCAAATAGGAGAAAAAGTAGGAGTAAGCATTCCACTTTATCCAGCAGAACATTTTTATATTATAACTGAGCCAATAGATAATTTGTCAAAAACATTACCAGTAATAAGAGATTTTGATAACCGAACATATATTAAAGAAGATGCAGGTAAAATATTAGTTGGAATTTTTGAGGGAAATTCTATCCCTGCTTGGGATAAGACAAATAAAGTACCAGAAGATTTTTCTTTTGGAGAATTTCAAGAAAATTTTGAACATTTTGAACCATATTTAGCATCTGCCATTAAAAGATTTCCTGTTTTAGAAACAGCAGGTATTAGAAAATTTTTTGCAGGACCAGAGTCTTTTACTCCTGATACTAATAGTTTATTAGGTGAGGTACCTGAAGTAAAAAACTTTTTTGTATGTTGTGGATTAAATAGTATTGGAATTGGAAGTGGAGGAGGTGTTGGAAAAGTGACCGCAGAATGGTTAATGACTGGTCATATCAATGAAGATATATTTAATTATGATATTAAAAGATTTCAAAAATTTCATTCTGATTTAGGTTTTATTAAAGAGAGAATCACCGAGTCACTTGGAGATTTATATGGAATGCATTGGCCATATAAACAACACAAGACATCAAGAAATATAAAAACTTTACCTTATCATGATTTGTTAAAGGGATTTGGTGCATGTTTTGGTGTTTCAGCAGGATACGAAAGACCAATGTGGTTTGCTCTTGATGGAGAGAAAGCTGAATATAATTATAGTTATAATTATCAAAATTGGTATCCATCTGTTGAATACGAAACTAGTAACACAATAAAAAATGTTGGTTTATTTGATTTAACTCCATTTTCAAAATTTGAAATAAAATCAGATAAAGCTCACGAAGAGCTACAAAAAATTTGTACTTCAAATATAAAACATGAGATTGGAAAATGTATTTATACACACATGTTAAACAATGATGGAGGCATTGAAACCGATCTAACAGTTGTTTGTATTGATAAAAATCATTTTAGAATTATTAGTTCAGCAGCAACAAGAGAGAGAGATAAATTTCATATTAAAAAACATTTGTCTGAAGGCATTGAACTCAAAGATGTTACAGAAAATTACTGTGTTTTTGGAGTATTTGGTCCAAAAAGTAGATTATTAATGCAAGATCTTAGTAAAGATGATTTTAGCAATGAAAATTTTAAATTTGCAACTTCAAAATTTATTATAATTGAAAACATAAAGATATGGGCTCAAAGATTGTCTTATGTTGGAGAATTAGGTTACGAACTATATGTAAAATCAACAGAGGCAAAAAAAGTTTATGAGAAAATTATTGAAAAAGGAAAAAAATATAACCTTTCTAATTGTGGTATGCATGCACTAGATATAATGAGAATGGAATGTGGTTTTTTGCATTGGGGTCATGACATTTCACCAGAGGAAAATCAATATCAAGCAGGATTAACATTTACAATCAGTAAAAAAAAAGATCATAATTTTATCGGAAAAGAAATTTTGCAAAAAATAAAATCTAAAAAAATTGATCGAAGATTTAAAATGTTCACTCTTAAAGATAATAAGCCCGGAGTACCTTTATTACTAAATGATGAACCAATTTATCTTGATAACAAAATAATAGGAAGAACTACCTCGGGTAACTTTTCATTTAATTATAAAAAGAATTTATCATTTGGTTATATAAGTTCAGATTTTAGTGATGAAGAACTTGCAAAAAAAAACCTATATATTGAAGTTGAAAAGAAAAAATATCCTGCAGATTTATTATTAAAACCTTTAAAACAAACTAATTTTAAAAAAAATTAAATAATTTGAATTTTTATAAATTTACTGGTTAAATTGTATTATGAAAAAATCAAGTGAAGTTGAAAATTTATTAAATAAAGATTTATCTGAAACAAATAATTTAAAAAATGACGAAATTAAAACTACAAATGTTAACATTTTACTTAATAGAGTTAGACTGGATAAAAAAAAAATTTTTAGAAAGAAATTACTTATTTTTTCATTGATAGTATTATTACTAAGTTTTATTGTAGTTTTTTCATTAATTTAGAAAATTATAAAATTAATTTAATCAGAAGATTTTGTTAAATTTCGAATGTATATTGAAACAATAAAGATTTCTATTATAAATCTTTTTAAAAAAAGTGGCGGGGTAGCTCAGTTGGTTAGAGCGCAGGACTCATAAGCCTGAGGTCAGTGGTTCGATCCCACTTCCCGCTACCATCAAATCGTCTTTTTTTTTGATAATAATTTTTTTAATTTTGTTAAATTCATTGTTTGATTACTTGGTAAATTAATTTTTTTGGTTAAGTAAATTTTTTTGACATTTTTATTATGTAATTTTGCAAACGAATAAACTGATTGCGATTTACCTCCTACATTCATAATACCTTTTTCTTTAATTATTATTGGTAAAATTTTTACTAAATCTTCATGAAACATAAAATTAGTTTTTAAATTTGAAAATGCTTTTTTATAAGCAAAAGGTTTTTCTGTCATAGTTATTCTTAATATAAGTGAATTTTTATACATTCTAACGGCACTTTCTCCACCTAATTTAGATAATCCATAGTTGTTAAAAGGTTTTACAGGATCGTCTTCAGAATAATTTCCTTTTTTACCTGGATAAACATATCCGGTTGAGAAATATATTAATTTTAAATTATATTTCTTACATATTTTAGTTAGATTTGCAGTTCCAATAATATTTAGATCGATACTTTTTGAAATATTTTTCTCATGGATTTTCATAGGTCTCGATAAACCAGCAGTATGAATAATTATTTTTGGTTTTATTTTTTTAATTATTTTTTCTAAAGATTTTATATTTAAAATATTGCATTCTTTTTTGTTTGCGAAATATAAATTTAGTACTTTATTATTTTTTTTTAATATTTTTGCAAAACGACCTTGACCACCTGTAACTAAAATAGCTTCTTTCATTACAAATATTTTTTTTTATAGTTCAAAAAAGAAATTGCATTTTTATCTTTTTTTGAAAGTATATGTTTTTTTATTGGCCATTTTATTTTTAATTGATCATCATTAAATTTAATGGCAACTTCACTTTTGCTGTCTCTATATTTTGTACAACTGTATATTATGTAATTATTTTTTTCTAATGCTTGAAATCCGTGAGCAAATCCAGGTGGTATAAAAATTGAATTTGAATTTGATTCACTTAATATACATTTAAAATATTTACCAAATGTTTTTGAGTTTTTTCTTAAATCTAAAGCTATATCAAAAATTTTTCCTTTAATTACTGTTACGAGTTTTCCCTGTGAGTTTTTAGTTTGAATATGAAGTCCTCTTATTACGTTTTGTTTTGAGTAAGACATAACAAAAAAAGGAAATTTTAGTTTTATTTTATTCTCTTTTATCAGCTCTTTGAAATAGCCTCTTTTGTCTTTATAGGGATGATTTTTTAATAAAAATAAATCTTTAAAATTTGTTTTTTTAATCATTATGATATGATTTTTTTAAGGTATTTAGAATATTCACAATTTCCATAAAACTTTATTGATTCAAGGATAGATTTTTTTTTAATCCAATTATTTTTTAAAGAAATCTCTTCTAAGCAAGCAATTTTAAATCCTTGTTGATTTTCAATTGCTGAAACAAAATTACTTGTTTTGTAAAAATCTTCAATTGTACCAGTATCAAGCCAAGCACCACCTCTACCAATAAATTCTGCTGATAACTGTTTGTTTTTTTTATATTTGTTTAATAAATCTATGATTTCTAGCTCTTTTCTTTTAGATGGTTTTAGTTTTTTGGCGTATTGAACAACTTTGTTGTCAAAAAAATATAGACCTGTAATTGCTAGATCAGAAATAAACTTTTTAGGCTTTTCTTTTATACTTTGAATTTTTTTATTTTTAACAACAGCTACACCAAAATTCTCAGGATTTATGACTTTATGTAGAATTACTTTGGCTCCTTTTTTGATTTTTACACATTCGAGAAGCATATTAGTTAATGACTGACCATAGAAAAAATTATCACCTAAAATCATTGCAATATTGTCTTTATTAATAAATTTTTCACCTAAAATAAAAGCATCAGGTAAGCCTCTTGGTTTATCTTGTTCCTGATAAGTAATTTTAATTCCCAATTTTTTCCCATCTGGAATTATTTTTTTATATTGTTCCAATTGTCCCTTATTAACAATTATTAAAATATTTTTAATTTTTGATAACATTAAAATAGACAATGGATAATAAATTAATGGCTTGTCATAAATTGGAAGTAATTGTTTATTTACAGCTTTAGTAAGTGGACTCATTCTTGTTCCCATACCTCCAGCTAAAATAATTCCTTTTTTAATCATTTTTTACCTAATCTTTTTAAAATATCTTTTTTAGATAATGTTTTGTAATACTTTTTATTATCATTGTACCAATTAAAAGTTAATTTTATTCCTTTCGCAAAACTAATTTTTGGTTTCCAATTCAATTCTTTCCTAATTTTATTACTATTTAAAGCATATCTAATATCATGACCTGGCCTATCCATAACAAAATTTATTTTAACTTTATTTCCTAAATTTATTAATTTTTTAGAAATCTTTAAAAGACTTTTGCATACTTGTATATTATTAAGATTTTTATTTGAGCCTATATTATAAAATTGTCCAATTTTACCTTTTTTAAAAACTTTAAACAAAGCTTCACAATGATCTTTGACATAAATCCACTCTCTAGAATTTATTCCTTTTCCATATATGGGAAGTGGCTTATTATTTATTATATTGTAAATTAATTTTGGAATTAATTTTTCAGGATGCTGTTTAGGACCATAATTATTTGAACAATTGGTTATAATTGCAGGGATTTTATAAGTTCTAACATAAGCACTTACCAAGTGATCAGATGCTGCTTTACTTGCAGCATAGGGTGAACTTGGATAATAAGGATATTTTTCTGTAGTACGACCTTTTAAAATATCTCCATAAACTTCATCTGTTGAAATATGAATTAATTTGGATTTAAATTTATCTGAATATTCTTTAAAATATTCAAGTAAGTTATAAACACCAACTATATTACTTTGAATAAAATTTTTAGGATTGTCTATTGATCTATCAACATGTGTTTCAGCAGCTAAATTAAATATACAAGTAGGTTTGTATTTAAATATGATATTTTTAAATTTTTTATCTTTTATATCACATTTTATAAATTTGTATTTTTTTGAATTTTTATATTCTTTATGATTATAAAAATTGGATGAATACGAAACTTTATCTACATTAATTACAAAAAAATTTTTTTTTATTAGAAGATTAATAAGGTTACTTCCAATAAAACCAAGTCCACCAGTAACTACTATTTTTTTCATTGATTAAATTATTTTTACATTAGTCAAAAGTATTAGTATAGTTGATTTAACTTACTCATATGTCAATATCTAGGCAAAATTTATCTGTAGTCATTGTTACATTTATGAGCGAAGATGTAATACATAACTGCATCAAATCAATTCCTGAAGAGATAAATATTATAATTGTAGATAATTCAGGAGATAAAAAATTTAAAGAAAATATTGAGAAAAAATATAAAAATGTTGAATGTATTTTATCTTCAGAAAATATTGGTATGGGGGCGGGTAATAATTTAGGTTTAAGACATATTAATACAGATTATGCTTTTATAATAAATCCTGATGTTACTTTAGAAAAAAATACAATAGATGAATTAATTTATGCTTCTAGTACGATTAATTCATTTGGAATAATTTCTCCAATAATAAATTCAGATAAAAATTTTAATTATAAATTATTTGACAAAAATGATTTAAAAAAAAATTCAATAAATCCATTTAAAGTAAAAAGCGTTGATGGATTTGCCATGGTTTTGAATATTAAAAAATTAAATCAAATTAAAAGTTTTGAAAATTTTAATTTTTTTGACGAAAACATTTTTTTATATCTTGAAAATGATGATCTTTGTAAAAGATTAATAGATAATAATGAAAATATTTATATTATACCAAAATCTAAAATTAACCATATTGGTGCCAGTGCTGTAAGTAAAGAATATAAACAAGAGATCGAACTTTCAAGAAATTGGCATTGGATTTGGTCTAAATTTTACTTTAATAAAAAGCATTATGGATTTTTTATTGCATTGATTAGTGGACTACCAACTTTTCTATCTGCAATTATAAAATTAATGTTTTATTTTGCATTTGATCGTAAAAAAAAAGATATTTATTTACATAGAGCTGCAGGATATTTAAATGCTCTACTTGGAAAAAAATCTCATCACAGACCAAAAATTTTATATTAGTGACCTGGAAAATCTAAAAGATTTTCAACTTTATAATTATTTTTAATTAATTTATCACAGCCACCAAGATCAAATAAATTAATAACAAAAATAAAAGCTGCAACCTTTCCTTCAGATATTTCAATTAGTTTTGCAGCTGCTTCAGCAGTACCCCCGGTTGCAATTAGGTCGTCAATAATAAGAACACTATCACCATCACTTATGGAATCTTTGTGAACCTCAATAGTTGCCGTGCCGTATTCTAACTCAAAATCTACTGAATGAACATCTGCCGGTAACTTATTTTTTTTTCTTAATAAAATAAAAGGTTTTTTTAAAATGTATGAGACAGCAGAAGCAAAAACAAAGCCTCTAGACTCAATTGCTGCAATTTTAGTAAAATTATATTTTTTTGAACGTTCAACTATTTGATTGATAGTTTCAGCAAAAGCATTTTCATCTTTAATTAAAGTCGTGATATCTCTAAATAAAATCCCTTTTTTTGGATAATCTGTAATAGATCTAATATAATCTTTTAAATTCATAATAGTTAAATATTAAAGTATAAATAAATAATTTTTAGACTATGACAACAAATAAATTAGCAATTATTGGTGGAAGTGGTCTTTATGATGTTGAGGAATTTAAAGTTAGAGAATTGCTTGATATAAATACTTCATGGGGAAAACCTTCTGATCAAATATTAAAAACTAATTATAATAATAAAGAAGTTTATTTTTTACCAAGACATGGAAGAGGTCATTTTATAAATCCTTCAAATATTAATTTTAGAGCAAATATTGCAGCTTTAAAAGAATTAGGCATTACAGATATAGTTTCAGTATCAGCCGTAGGATCTCTTAAGGAAGATTTAATACCTGGAAAATTTGTCATCGTAGACCAATTTATTGATAGGACTTTTGCAAGAAATAAAACATTTTTTGATGACGAGATTGTTGCACATGTATCAATGGCTCATCCAACCTCAAATGGATTGATGAACGCATGTGAAGAGGCAATAAAAAAATCAAATATAGAATATCAAAGAAATGGTACTTATGTTGTAATGGAAGGACCACAATTTTCAACTTTAGCTGAATCAAATCTATATAGATCCTGGAATGCAGATGTAATTGGTATGACTAATATGCCTGAAGCAAAATTGGCTAGAGAAGCTGAAATTAGATATGCATCTGTATCAATGGTAACAGATTTTGATTGTTGGCATCCTGATCATGAAAATGTTGATGTTCAGCAAGTAATTAAAGTTTTATTAGGTAATGCCGCTAAGGCAAAAAATATGATTAAAAACTTAATAGAAAATTTTGAAAACCATATTGATGCTAAAGATCCAACAAATAACTGCTTAGATGTAGCAATAATTACAGCTCCAGAAAAAAGAACACAAAAAACTATAGATAAACTTAAAATAGTTGCAGGTAGAGTACTAAATAAATGAGGATAGAAGGTAAAGAATATCGTACTATTTGGTTTGAAAATAATATTGTAAAAATTATTGATCAAACCAAACTTCCACATCAGTTTGTTATTAAAGATCTTAAAACGATAAATGATGCAATAAATGCAATTAAAGTAATGGAGGTAAGAGGAGCTCCACTAATAGGTGCTACAGCAGCTTATGGATTAGTTTTAGCTCTTATAGAAAATAATGATCAGACATTTTTAAAAAAATCAGCAGAAGATTTAATTAGCTCAAGGCCAACAGCAATAAATCTTAAGTGGGCTATAGATAGAATGATGAATAAATTATCTGGTGTTAATAGTGATCAAATTTTAGAAATAGCTTTGAACGAAGCAAAAGAAATATGTAATGAAGATGAAAAGTTCTGTGAAAATATTGGTATTAATGGATTAAAAATAATTGAGGAAATTTATAGTAAAAAAAAAGATACAGTAAATATTTTAACTCATTGTAATGCAGGGTGGTTAGCAACTATCAATTGGGGGACAGCAACTTCACCCATTTATCATGCACATAAAAAAGGAATTCCAGTTCATGTTTGGGCTGATGAAACGAGGCCAAGAAATCAAGGAGCAAACCTCACCTCTTATGAATTAAATGAAGAAGGAATTAAAAATACAATCATTGCAGATAATACGGGTGGTATTTTAATGCAAAGGGGCGAAGTTGATATGTGTATTGTTGGGACAGATAGAACTTTAGCTAATGGAGATGTTTGTAATAAAGTTGGAACTTATTTAAAGGCATTAGCTGCTTATGATAATAATGTACCTTTTTATGTAGCGCTTCCTAGCTCAACAATAGATTGGGATATTAAAGATGCAAAAGATATTCCTATCGAAGAGAGAAATTCTGAAGAATTATCACATGTAGAAGGACTTGATGAAAATAATGAAATTAGAAAAGTTTTAATTTATCCGAATAACAGTAAAGCTAAGAATCTTGCATTTGATATAACACCAGCGAAATATGTTACAGGTTTAATTACAGAAAGAGGTATTGTTAACGCATCATCTGTAGGACTTAAAGAATTATTTAAGAAATAATTCTTGAACAAATTATTCCATCAAGAGGTTTGGGGTGAAACCATGTTGATTTTTGAGGCATAAATTTTTTCTTTTCAGCAAAAGAAATTACTTGAGATATATCTGTTGGATATAGTTTAAAAGCTAAGTTATATTTTTTAGTATTAACATATTTTTCTAAAGCTTTTTTACCTTTAATACCTGATATAAATTTTAAATTATTATTATTTTTTAAAATTTTATTTATAATTAATTTTTTTAATATTGTTACATCAAGTTCTTTCGATTTTTTTAAAAGTTTAATTAAAAACCATTTTTTATTTAAATACATTTCAATCTCACCTTTTTTAATAGTTTTTTTATTTGCTTTTCTTATAGAAAAGTTTTTTGAAATTATTTTATTAATTTTCTCAAAATTTAAATTTGTCTTTAAAACTCTATTATAATCTAAAATGTTTACTTGTTCGTTAGGAAAAGCAATAATCATTGGCGCTATTTTTCTCCTACTTTTTAGCATAGCTTGAATCCGATGATGACCATCACATATATATATTTTTCTTATTTTATTAAGATAATTTTGTACTAGTTTTTTTAACTTTGATTTACCAACCGCCCAAAGTTCATGTTTACAATTGTCTTTAGATTTCAGACTATAATCTGGCTTAGATTTGAAAAGTTTTTTTAATTTTGAGAGGTATAATTTATTTGTTTTGTATGTAGTATATATAGGGGTTATTTGGTTGTTGAATTTTAATAATTGCTCTTTCCTTTTTTTGACTCTTGAAGCAAAAGTTTTTTCATGACCTAATATTTTTTTATCATCATAATTTTGTAGATTTATTTTACCTACAATACCTAATAGTGCTTTTTTTTTATATAATATTCTATAAAGATAAAAATGTTCTGAATTATCTTCTTTGATTATTTTTTTTCCTTCAAGTTTTAAAAGCATTCTTTTTGCTTCTGAAATGCTCTTATTATTTAAAATATTAAGAAAATTTAATTTTTTATTTTGCTTATAATTATTAAAATAATTAATGTTAGGAAATGATACTTTTTTTACAAATTTTTTTTGGGGTCTTATTCCGTTAAATGGTTTTATTAGACTCAAACTATGAATTAAGCAATTTTTGGAAGATCTTCTAAAGCTTTATCCATACTTCCTTTGTCAAAATTATCTTCTGCTAAATTTCCATCGAAGTAATCTCCATATGCTTTCATATCAAAATGACCATGACCACATAGATTGAATAATATAGTTTTAGTCTCTCCATTTTTTTTACACTCTAAAGCAGCGTCAATAGCACCTTTAACAGCATGTGTTGCTTCAGGAGCCGGCACTATACCTTCTGTTCTTGCAAAATTTACTCCAGCTTCAAAACATTCTTTTTGTCCATAAGCTTTAGCTTCAAGCGCATTAATTTCTTTTAAATGACTCACAAGAGGTGCCATACCATGATATCTTAATCCTCCCGAGTGAGTTGCTGGTGGGATAAATTGTGATCCTAAAGTATGCATTTTTACTAATGGTGTTAATTTTCCTGTGTCTCCAAAATCGTAAACATATTTACCTTCAGTTAAGGTTGGACATGACTTGGGCTCACAAGCAATTACTCTAGTTTTTTTTCCTTCTGTAAAATTTTTTCCTAAAAATGGATTTGCTAGTCCTGAAAAGTTACTTCCTCCTCCAGTACAACCAACTAAAATATCTGGATAATCATCAGCCATTTCCATTTGTAATAGTGCTTCATTTCCTACGATAGTTTGATGCATTAAAACATGATTTAAAACGCTTCCTAATGCGTATTTTGTATCAGGATTTTTAGCTGCCATTTCTACAGCTTCTGAAATAGCAATTCCTAAACTACCAGTATTACTTGGATCTTTTGCTAAAATTGCTTTTCCACTATCTGTTTCATTTGATGGACTTGCAACACATCTAGCACCATACGTTTGCATAACAAGTTTTCTATATGGTTTTTGTTCAAAACTTACTTTTACCATATAAACATCTAATTCAATTCCGAATAATTTACATGCAAACGCTAATGATGTTCCCCATTGTCCAGCACCCGTTTCTGTAGTTATTTTTTTTGTACCTTCTTCTTTATTATAAAATGCCTGAGGTACTGCTGTATTTGGTTTATGACTACCAGAAGGACTAACTCCTTCATATTTATAATAAATTTTTGCTGGGGTATCTAAATGTTTTTCTAATTTTCTTGCTCTATACAATGGTGATGGTCTCCATTGTTTATAAATTTGTCTTACTGGTTCAGGAATTTCTATTTCTCTTTCTTGTGATACTTCTTGACCAATTAAAGCCATTGGAAACAAAGGCGCTAGGTCATCAGGTCCAATTGGTTTTAAAGTTCCTGGATGTAATGGTGGTTCCATAGGTTTTGGTAAATCTGCAGCAATATTGTACCAAGTTTTTGGCATTTTGCTTTCTTCTAGGAAATATTTAATTGTATCTGCCATTTTTTATAAACTTTATTTTGAAGATAAAATTTATAAATTGCAAGAATAAAATTTAGAGTACTATCGCAAAGATGCTGCAATATTTCCACCATCAACAGTTAAAACTGCACCGGTCGTTTTTTTTGATACCGCCAAATGAAAAAAGGCTTTGGCAACATCTTCTGCTTTTACTTCGTTTAATAATAAATTACCCTTCATATATTCTTCTGTTGAAACTTCTCTTGCTTTAGCTCTAGATTTGATCATCATATCATTTAATAAGCCACTTCTTATTCTGTCAGCATTTACTCCATTAGATCTAATTCCAAGTGAACCATAGTCCAAAGCGTATTGCTTGCATAAACTCAATAGAGCAGTTTTAGGAAGACCATATGGACCAAAGTTTTTTCCAGGATTAACTGATTGTTTTGAAATATTAAATAACAAACATCCTTGTATATTTTGTTTTTTCATTATTTTAATAGCTTCAGAAGCACAATTTTGATGAGAAAAGAAATTATCTTCAAAACTTTTTCTTAAAATTTTATCATCGATCTCAGCAATTGAACCTCCAACAGCAGTTCCAGCATTTGAGATTAAAATATCAACTCCACCATATTTTTCACTTATTATTTTAAAAGCTTTTTTTACACTATTTTTGTTTCTTACATCACAGTGTAAACACAAATCTTTAATTTTAGATCGCATTTCTTTTACTTTATTTTTGTCATAATCAAGCAAAACAATTTCAGCACCGTAACTTTTAAAGAGTTCATAAGTTGCTGTACCTATTGCGCCAAAACCACCTGTAATTACAACAACATTTCCTTGAAGAATTTTTTTATTTTTTTTGATTTTTGCTTGTTCAAGCGACCAATATTCCACATCAAATAAATCTTTTTCTGATATAAATTTATATTTAGAAGTTTCTTCTACAGAAGAAATTACTCTAGCATTTGTCTCTGTTAAATCTCCTGCAATTTTAGAAGCTTTAAAACTGTCACCAACACTAAACAAACCAACATTTTGTACCAAAATTACTCTAGGTGAAGTGTCTAATATTGTTTTTTTACCTTTAACTTTTTTTTTATTTGTATTGAAATATTTTATATATTTTTTTCTATAATCTTGAAAACTTTTTTCTGCTAACTTTTTAAATTCTTTAATATTTGAATTTTTCTTTGGTGTTATAACTAATGGAAAAGGTTTTACTCTAATTACATGATCTGGAGTAGCTGTTCCCATATTTGAATACCTTTTTATATCTTTACCATTAATAAAATAATTTAAGGTGTTGTTTGATCTATAATTTAAAATAAATTTTTGATCTTTATTTTCAGATAATAAGCCTCTTAAAATAGGTGCAATTTCATTTGGTTTAAACTGAGTATGGAAATATTTTATTTGTTTTATTTTTTTTCTTTTTAATTTTCTTACAGTTTTTTCTGCAATAGAAACGTATTTAATCATCAAGTCATAAGATTTTTTAGCGTCATTATTAAAAGTGAATATTCCGTGATTTAAAAGTATTAAGCAGTTAATATTTGGATTTTTTTTATAAACTTCATTAATTTTTTGAGCTAAACCAAATCCAGGCATTACATAAGGAACGATACTGACCATAGGACCAAAAATTTTTTTACAAAGCTCTCTTCCATTTTGTCTATTAGTTATATTCATAATTGCATCTGAATGTGTATGATCTACAAACTTAAAAGGTAAAAAAGCATGTAAAAAGGTTTCTACCGATGGATTAGGAGATTTAATATCAATTAAGTTTCTTTTTTGATATGCAACCATATCTTCATCACTTAAATATTTTTTATTTTTTAGAGCCAAAAGAGGATTTAATTTTACTGCAGGTAAACCAGCTGGCTCTATTTCAGCCATATCCCATCCACTACCTTTAACACAAAGAACATCGTAGTTTTTTCCATCGATGTCTTTAATTGTTGTTTTTACGGATGTATTTCCACCACCATGTAGAACTAATTCGCTATTTCTACCTAATAATCTAGTTGTATAAACTCTTAATGCCATATCTTTAGAATGACCAAGCTTTTTATACTTTTTTATATATTTTTTAGCTTCTAAATTTGACCAATTATTTTTCACAGTTTCAACCTCAGCGAAGTATTATAATAGTTTTTTGTTTGAAAGAAGTAAAAAATTTGATTAGTAAGGATTCATCGCAATTTAAAATGACTAAAGTAGGTGAACATATAACCCTTGATATAATTGGAACTGAAAAAGAATACGATCCAACAGTTTTTGAAAAGGTAATTCATGATATTGCAGAAGCTGCAAAAGTAACTATTTTAAAAATTTCTAAATATAAATTTGAACCTCAAGGTTTTACAATTCTTGCATTATTAGCTGAAAGTCATATCAGTTTTCATACATTTCCTGAAAAAGGAATAATAAGTTTTGACTTTTTTACTTGTGGTAAAATCAATCCAGCAGTTGCAATAGATATAGTTAAAAAAGAATTTAAACATAAAAGAATTATAAAAAAAGAATTTAATAGAGATACTAAATCTCTTTATCATGATATTTACAGTTCACCAGGTTTGCAAAAATCTTATGTAGTAAACGATGTCCTTGAGGATTTTAAATCTAAAGTAGGGCAACATATTGAGATTCTAGATTTAGAACAATTTGGAAAATCTTTATTTATAGACGGTGAAATTCAAGTTGCAGCAACTGACGAACATTTATATAGCACAACTTTTGTAGGAGCGGGGCTTAAGTTAAACAAAGATAACGAAAGAGCAGCTATTATTGGTGGAGGAGATGGCGGGGTTGCAAGAGAATGCATTTCGAAAAATTTTAATTTTATCGATTGGTATGAGCTTGATCCTGAAGTTGTTGATGTTTGTAAAAAACATCTTGGTGAAATTGGAAAAAAAGCTACAGAAAAAAATTCTGTAAAATGTATATGGGGAGATGCATTTGAAAGCATCAAATCTGCAAAGGATGATACTTATGATCATATCTTTGTTGATTTAAATGATGATCAGTTCTGTATCGATCTTGCTGCTAAAAATATGGAATCTTTGGTAAGAATTTTAAAACCAAAAGGGGTGATCACTACCCAAGTTGGAAGTCAGGACAAAAAACCTCTTCAAGTTGAAAATTGGATGAATGTTTTTAATCATAACTTTGGAAACACTCAATTATCAAGAGTTTATATACCTAGTTTCGATTGCTCTTGGAATTTTTCTTCATCAATAAATCATTAATTTTTCTTTTTAATTATTAAATTTTGTGAAATAATAAATTTAATTATTTTGGAGGGAAAATGAATAAATTAAAAATATTTGGAATGGGAATATTAATTTCCTTATTCTTGTCGATTACTTCAAATGCAGACACAATCAAAATCGGAACTGAAGGAGCATATCCTCCTTGGAACTCTAAAGATGCTTCTGGCAATCTAATTGGTTTTGAAGTTGAGCTTGCAAATGAATTATGTGCAATAATGAAAGCAGAATGTACAATTGTTGAACAAGATTGGGATGGAATGATACCAGCTTTGTTAATGAGAAAATTTGATGCAATTATGGCCGGTATGTCAATCACTGCTGAAAGGCAGAAAACAATTACTTTTTCACAAGGTTATGCTGACGAAGTTGCCTCTTTAGCAGTTATGAAAGGCTCAAGTCTTGAAGGCATGGATACGCCAGAAGGTATAAATTTAACTTTAGGTGGAGGAGATGTTAAAAAAGCTCTTAAAACTTTAACAGGAGCTTTAGCTGGAAAAACTGTTTGTGTTCAAACTGCTACTATTCACCAAAATTTCTTAGACTCAGGAGATGTTGGTAAAGTTAATGTTAGAACTTATAAAACTCAAGACGAGGTAAATTTAGATTTAGCTTCTGGAAGATGTGATGCTGCACTTGCTGCTGCTGTTGCATTTACAGATTATGCTGAAAAATCAGGAAAACCAGTTGTGTTAGTTGGACCAACTTTTTCAGGCGGTGCTTTTGGAAATGGTGTTGGTGTTGGAATTAGACAAGGTGGTGATGATGCAATCGGCAAAAGAGACGCTAAGTTGTTAAAAGACTTTAACAAAGCAATTGATAAAGCAAGAAAACAAGGAATTATTAGCAAACTTGCTATTAAGCACTTTGGTTTCGATGCTTCTATGTAATTAATTTTTAGATTTGGCGACTATAATATATAGTCGCCAATCTTTATGGAACTTCTCGCATTTGGTAAAACTGGTTGGGGTGACGAGTTATTTTATGCGACCCTAATGACAATAGCTGTATCCATTACAGCAATGTTGATAGGTTTTCTTTTTGCATTAATATTTACACCATTAAAGCTATCAAAATATAAATCATTAAATCTAATTGGAAATTTTTATACTACAGTGATACGTGGTGTGCCTGAACTTTTAGTAATTTATCTTTTCTTTTTTGGAGGTAGTGGTGCAATTATGTATGTTGCATCAATTTTTGGATATTTCGAATACATTGAAATAAATGCGTTTATTACAGGCTCTATGGCTATTGGAATTATTTCAGGAGCTTATTCAACTGAAGTTTTTAGAGGTGCAATTCAATCGATAGATAAAGGTCAATTTGAGGCTGCAAAAGTTTTAGGAGTTAGTAAATTTGCGCAATTTTATAAAATAATTTTACCTCAAATGTTAAGATTGGCGATTCCAAATTTAAGCAATGTTTGGCAAATTACACTTAAGGACACTTCACTTATTTCAGTAACTGGATTGGTCGAAATTATGAGACAATCATATATAGCAGCAGGTTCTACTAGAGATCCATTATTTTTTTATTCTTTTGCTGCAGTTTTATATTTGCTCCTAACATATTTAAGTATGAAGTTAATTAATAAATTAGAAGTTAAGTATAGCAGGGGGTATTGATGGATTTTGATTTAATGATCAATAGTATTCCTAAGCTTTTAGATGCTGCTCTAATTACTTTAAAGCTTTTATCTGCATCATTGTTATTTGGATTATTTGTGGGACTTTTTTTTGCAATTTTAAGAATGAACAAAAATATTTTTATAAATAAATTTGCTTATGGCTATTCTTACGTTTTTAGAGGAACACCTTTGTTGGTTCAAATTTTTATAATTTATTTTGGATTAGGACAAATTGAGTATTTAAGATCTTCATTTTTGTGGGTAATCTTAAAAGAACCTTACTGGTGCGCAATAATAGCTTTTACGTTAAATACAGGGGCTTATACATCTGAGATATTAAGGTCAGCTTTTCAAACAATCAAACCTGGTCTTATTGAAGCTGGTAAAAGTTTAGGAATATCGAATAAAATAATATTTTATAAAATTCAAATTCCGATTGCCATAAGACAATCACTTCCTGCTTATGGAAATGAAATAATATTAATGATGAAAGGTACATCATTAGCAAGTACGGTAACATTGATGGATATAACTGGAGTTGCTAAATATATAATATCGACAACATTTAAACCAATTGAAGTTTTCATTGTAGCTGGTGGTATTTATTTATTTATGACTTTTTTAATTCACAATTTAATTAAATATTTAGAAAAAAAATATAGTTTTCAATAAAATTATAAATGTATCTTTCAGAAAAACAGATTGAAGATTACCAGAATTTTGGAGTAATAATTATAAAAGATATTTTTAGTGAATGGATTGAACCTTTAAGAAAAGGATTTCAAAAAGTTTTAGATAAACCTAGTCAACACGGTAGAGAAAATGTTAATGATGAAAACAAAGGTAGATTTTTTGAAGATTATTGTAATTGGAAAAGAATTGAAGAGTTTAAAGATTGTATTTTTAATTCACCAGGTGGACAAATAGTTGCCGAAGCCACTTCATCAAAATCAACTCAAATCTTTCATGAACATATATTTATTAAAGAACCTGGTACATATAAAGAAACTCCTTGGCATCAAGATATGCCTTATTATTGTGTTCAAGGTAATGATACAGGAAGTTTTTGGATACCATTAGATAAGGTTGATCAAGAAAATAATCTTCAATTAATCTTAAATTCTCATAAATGGCCAAAATTAATTCGGCCAACAAAGTGGTCAAACAATCTTCCATGGTATAAAGATGAAACATCTTTTATGGATTTACCAAGTATTGAAAATTTTAAAAAAGATATTTTAATTCCAAAATTAAATCTAGGTGATGCGGTTTTATTTAATTTTAAAATTGTTCATGGATCAAGTGGTAACAAAACTTCAGAATCACGAAGAGCTTTTTCTATGAGATTTATAGGGGACGATGTTCGTTATATTGATAGAGGTGGACCAACTTCACCACCATTTGATGGGATAAATTTAAAATCAGGTGATCTAATGCGTGAAGATTGGTTTCCTAGAGTTTTTAATAACTAGTATATTCTTTTATTTCTTTTATTTTTGAACCTGTATGATTGTTAATTTCTAATTTAATTTTAGCACGATCGTCATTTAGAAAATGTACACCTCTTGAAAGTTTTATAAATTTTTCTGTAAAGATTTTGTCTTTTTCGCATTGTCTTTTGTCATCTTCAATTATCCATAGTTTGGAGTTAATCTCTTTTAATGATTTAAAAAGATTATTTAATTTTTCATCAGATTTGACATTTTTATCTAACTGTTCTTTTAGAATAGAATGTTCGTTTACAATAAATTTTAATTTTTCAGGATCTTTGATTTTTTCCTGTTTAATTTCTAAAATAGATATTTTATCAAAAAGCTCACCAATTGATACTTCAACTAGAATTTTATTCATAAAGATTTATACTATGTTAAATTGTTAAAAATATGTCTAATATTTTAATTATCAAACATGGTTCATTGGGAGATATAGCCCAAGCCTGTGGTGCAATTCAAGACATTTCTGAAAATCATAAAGATGATCAAATACATCTTCTGACAACAAAACCTTATATTAATTTATTTAAAAAAAATCCTCATATTTCAAATGTAATTTTAGATAAAAGATTATCGAAAATAAATTTGATTTATTTATACTCATTAATGAGATTGATTAAAAAATATAATTTTTCAAAAATATATGATCTTCAAAACTCAAGCAGAACATCATTCTATAAAAAAATTTTATTTCCAAAAGCAACAAGTCAAATATGGTCATCGACAGAAACAACACTTCCTGAAGGAAAAACTAAAAAAGATTTTGATAATGACTCAGTTTTAGAAAGATTTGATTATCAGTTAAAAAATTCTGGAATTGAAACAAAATACACAACAACTCCAGATTTTACTTGGAGCTCTTCAGATATATCTGATATAAAAAATTTTTATGAACTAAAAAAATATATAGTTCTTTTTCCTTTTTGTTCACCTCATTTAACAACAAAGAAATGGCCTTACTACAATGACTTAATCTCTATGATTAATAAAAAGTATGAAAGTAGTTATAAAGTTATTGTAGCTCCTGGACCAGATGAAATTAATGAAGCTTCAAAGATTAATGCTTTGTGTATTTTAGATAATGGAAAAGCACTAGATATTTCTCAGCTTTCTTCTTTAATTAAAGGTAGCTCTTTTGTTGTTGCAAATGATACTGGTCCAGCTCATATGACAGCACATTTAGGAGCAAAAGGTATAACCTTGTTTGGTTCTCATACTACTGCCCACAAAGTTAGCATTGAAAGGGAAAACTTTAAGGCTATTCAAGTTTCAGATTTATCAAAATTATCTGCAGAAAAAGTTTTTGAAAAATTAAGTAATGTAATTTCTTAAATTTAATTAAGTTAAGTATATTTTGTCAGATAAGCCGTAGCAAAGAATTGCACTCATTATCAATAAAATGAATGGTACGATAATACCTTCACCTGTAAATTTATCAGTTACTCCAAGCTTACTTATATTTTTAGAATAATAGTTAGTTATAGTAACTAATAAGTGGGTTATAAATATTAGATTAAAAAATGACCAAGTTCCCTCAACACCATTTGGTCTTACAAATAATATGTATAATGCCATTAGAATCCAGGCTAAGAAAAATGCACCTAAAAATCTAACCATGAATGCAGCTGTATGATCGATACCAAATTTATCCATGAATTGTCTTGTGCCGACTAGTAATTGAGCAGAATAGAACGCTAAAATTCCAAAATGAATTACGTAAATTGCTAAATAAATTATTCCATTAAATTTTTCGATCATATAACAAATCTATAAGATTCTCTTATATTTTTCAATTATCATATTCCAATGATAATTTTGTGATTTTATTTTTGCAGCTTTACCGTATTCGATATATTTTTTATCTTTTAATAAGTTTTCTATACTAGAGTAAACATCATTAAGTTCATTACCATCACATATTAATCCAGTCTTATCATGATCAATTGCATCAGCAGCACCACCATCTTTACCACCAATAGAAGGGATGCCATATTGTCCCGCCTCTACATAAGCAATACCAAACCCCTCAACAGATTTTTTATGAATAATTGATGGCATTATAAATATATTTGATTTAGCAATTAAAGCATTCTTTAAATTACTGCTGATATTTTTAAAGAACATAACTTGCCCTTCTAAATCTAGTTCTTTAACAAGATTTTTAATATTTTGTTCTTCGTCACCATCTCCAACGCAAATATACACAATATCAGGGTAAGTTTGTTTTAGATTTCTTAATGCCATAATAACTTTTTCATGATTTTTTCTTTTATCAAATCTTGAAACAGTAATTAATCTTGGAGTTTTAACTTTAAGTAAACTCTCAATTTTAATTAGTGATTTTTTATCTAAGTCTTCAGCAGGATCTACTCCAGGGTTAATTACTAAGATTTTATCTTCATTTACTCCACAATTTATTGCTAAATTTTTTGTAAATTCCGAATTGGCAATTACTTTTTCAACATTATTGAGAACATTTAAAATACGTAGGTTAGATTTTGATCCTTTTGGATGATTAATTTCTTTACTATGTATTAAGCAATATTTTTTCTTATTTGTTTTAATTAGCTCTAAGCTTTTCCAGTGATCAGCGATTATACCTTCTATTTTATTTTCTTTTATAAATTCATTTATCAATTGTGCTTTTCTATATTTTCTTAATAATTTTATTCCACCAACTCTTTCAATAGAAAATGAAGCTTGCTCATCAAATATTTCATGATTATCTATATAATCTGCAAAAACTTTTGTCATGAAGTTCTTAGACAATTCTCTTGAAAGACCCCACATTAGACTTTGCATTCCACCAACTTCAGGTGGAAATGATCTAGTTACAATTAAATACATTAATCATACTTCCATTTTATACCGCAACCTGCACTAGGGATTTGATCTTTAGGACCTTGTCCTGTCTCAGAAATTTGTTTCATCGCTTTAAATAAATCGCTTTCGCCTTCACTTATTGGTATTAAATTTTTTAATTCTCTCATTCGTCCTCTATATTGAAGTTCTAAATTTTTATTGTAACCAAAAAAGTCAGGTGTGCATACGGCCTCATAAGATTTAGCTATTTCTTGTGTTTCATCAATTAAATAAGGAAAATTAAATTTATTATTGATTGAAAATTTTATCATGTTTTCAAAAGAGTCTTCTGGATAGTTAATTGAGTCATTAGAGCATATTGCAACTGAATTAATTCCTAATTTTTTTAATTCGCCACAATCTTTTACAATATCTTTAGTAACAGCCTTAACATAAGGACAATGATTGCATATGAACATAATTAATGTTCCATTTTCTCCTTTAATATCATTAAGAGAAATAATTTTATTATCTGTGGATTTTAATTTGAATGGTAAAGCTTTCTTGTTAAAATCACATATTGGAGTTTGAACTGGCATACTGTAAGAATATATAAATTATGTTTTACGATTTAAAAGATAAAAAACCAAAAAACTCTGGCGAAAATTGGGTAGCACCAAATGCCACTATAATAGGTGATGTAACATTAGAAAAAAATTCAAGTATTTGGTTTAATGCTGTTTTACGTGGAGATATAGAAAATATTCATATTGGTGAAGGCTCTAACGTTCAGGATGGAAGTGTTTTACATACAGACCCGGGCTGTCCTTTAAAAGTAGGTAAGAACGTAACCATAGGTCATATGGTTATGTTGCATGGGTGCACAATAGGTGAAAATAGCTTAATTGGAATTGGCGCTGTTATACTTAACAATTCTAAAATTGGAAAAAATTGTATCATTGGAGCTAAAACTTTAATTACTGAAAACAAAGTAATACCCGATAACTCTCTCGTAGTAGGATCTCCAGGTAAAGTTGTAAGAGAAATTACTGAAGAAGAAAAACAGTCTGTATTAGAAAATACAAAGCGTTATCAAGATAACTGGAAAAGATATTCTAAGTCTATATTCTAAATAATTATAATTTAAGATATTTTTTTAATCCAAAACTTACAAAAGATAAAAATATTGCAGCAACAACATCTGCGATTGGTGGAGCCTGAGGAAAGCCAAAATTCCAAACAATTACTCCAATTAACCAAATAATATAAATTTTCATAAATATATTTATAAGTAGCTTCTATTAAATAATTAAATTTTTTGATAGTAATTATTTATGCATGAAAATTTTTATCATAAATTAAAAGTTTACTATGAGGATACTGATGCAGGAGGCGTGGTTTATTATGCAAATTATTTAAAGTTTCTTGAAAGAGCCAGAACTGAAGCTTTGCTAACTATTGGATTAAGTAATTCTAAAATTAAAGATAAATTTGGCGCATTTATAATTGTTAAATCTTGCAATATTGAGTATAAAAAATCAGCTTATTTAGAAGATAACTTGAGCATTAGATCTTTTATAAAATCAATAACAAAGACATCTTTTATGATGAATCAAATTATAACTAAAGATAAAGATATTATTGTTGAGGCTAAAATTCATTTAGTTTTAGTAAATGAAAAAGCAAAACCAATTAAAATTCCTGAAATTGTTTTTGAAAATTTTAAACCTTATTTTTGTGATAGCATTAAATTGTAGATATTTTTTTTGCTTTTTTTAATAAATTAGCCATCATTTTTTCTGATATTAATTTAGTATTTACGTTCCTTGGACTTGGATGATAAGAAGCAATTAGTGTTATATCATTTGGTAATTGATATGTTTTACCATGTTTAAATTGTATTTTTTTATTTAATTTATATTTTTTTTTAAAAAATTTAAAACAATTATCAAAAGCAACTTTTCCAAGTGTAATAATTACTTTTAATTTTTTTAAATTAGATATTTCAGCATTAAAATATTTTGAACAATTATCAAGCTCTTTAGTTAATGGTTTGTCTTCAGGAGGAACACACTTTAAAATATTTGTTATATAAGTAGAATTCAATTTTAAACCATCAGTTAAATGTTTTGAAAATGGATGATTTGTAATCTTCGCATCATATAAACATTTAAATAAAAAATCTCCAGATTTATCGCCAGTAAAGGCTCTTCCAGTTCTTGTTCCTCCATGAGCAGCTGGAGCAAGCCCTAATATTAAAAGTTTTGCATTTATATTACCAAATCCAGTTACTGGTTTCGCCCAATATATTTCGTTTAGGTTTTGCTTTCTTTTTTCTTTAGAAATTTTTTTAATAAATTTAACTAATCGTGGACATTTTTTGCACTGAATAATTGATTTATTAAGTTCTTTAAATTCATTATACATAAGTAAAATTTATAAAATATTTGAAACTTAGTTTGTACATAAAATTTTTACTAAATAGCATTATGTTCTTGGATTAATAAGATAAAATGATAGTAAAATATTATGTCATCAAAAAAAGCAATGAAACAAGCTCAAAAGCAAGCTTATGCTAAACATAGAAGTAATGTAATAAATACTAAATTTAATTATAAAAAGAAGAATTCGCCTAAAATTAATAAAAAAAAAAATTAAGACTTATTTTATTTTTTTTTCAGTTAAAAATATTCCTATCAAAAAAATTATGGTCCAAGCCAAAGCAAGCATTGCTTTCGATATACTTGTTTCAGCATCCCACATGCCAAATCCAAGTGCTCCAATAATTATACCAATTATATAAATTATTGTTATAATTATTGAACTACTCATTTTTAAGATTTTTTTTAAAAAGAGATACACCGTTATTAATTTTGTATTCGTAAGATTCATTAAAACTTTCGAGCTGCCATCCAGTCAGTCTTTTTCTTAATATATCTAGATTATTTTTTTTCCATTCATCAGCAGTATTTTCTTGTTTCCATATTTTTTTTTCTTCATTGCTTCGACCGCAACCATAACAGTATCCAGTTTTAGGGTCAGTTTTACAAATACTTATACATGGTGAAACAATCATTTTTTAATATTTACATTAATTATATTCTATGAATAGTTAATTTTTTTAATAATTGTCATTGGACAAATAGTTTCAATAATATATAAAACCTCGTAATTTGTGGGGCGATGGCGGAATTGGTAGACGCGTTGGTCTTAGGAACCAATATGGCAACATGTGAAGGTTCGAGTCCTTTTCGCCCTACCATTAAAAATTATGAAAGTTACTGTTGAAAATAAAAAAGGTTTAAATAAAGATCTTAAAATTTTTATCGATAAGGAGACTATGAACTCTTATATGGATGAAAAATATGAAGAGATCAAAGGCACTATTAATCTTAAAGGTTTTAGACCAGGCAAAGTACCAAAAGAAATTTTAAAAAGACAATTTGGTAAGGCAGTTTTTGGAGAAGTACTAGATAAAGTCTTAAAAGAAACCTCAACAAAAGCTCTTGAAGAAAATAAAATTAAACCAGCCGGACAACCAAAACTTGACTTAAAAACATATGGTGAAGATAAAGAGTTAGAATATGTTTTATCAGTTACTGAGTTACCAAAATTAGAAATAAAATCATTAGAAAATATAAAATTTGATGAATACAAAGTTAAAATTGATGATAGTGAAACTGATAAAAGAATAAAAGAAATGGCTAAAAATCAACCTAATTTTAAAGAAGTTAGCTCAGATACAAAAGCTAAAGAGGGCGATCTAGTTTCTTTAGATTATAAGGCAACAGTTGATGGTAAAGAATTTAAGGGAAGTGAAGGAAAGAATACTCAATTAACTTTAGGTAAAGATTTATTTTTAAAAGGATTTGATAAACAACTAATTGGAGTTAAAAAAGATGATGATAAAGTTGTAGAAGCTACTTTACCAGAAAACTTTCCTGAAAAGGAATTGGTCAATAAGAAAGCTCAATTTAATTGTAAAATATTAAGTGTTAAACAAGCTCAAGAAGTTAAAATTGATGATGACTTTGCAAAAAATTTAGGTGCAAAAGATTTAAAAGATTTAAAAATTTTAATTTATAAACAAATTAATGATGAATATAAAAATTCATTAGATCAATTGTCAAAAAATCAAATTTTAAAACAAATAGAGAAAGTTAAAGTAGAAGAGGTTCCAGAAAACTTAATTGAAGAAGAAATTAAAATTCTTTCTCAAGGAATGCCAGAAGAAGAAGTTAAGAAAAATAAAAAAAGTTTTGAAGAAAAAGCAAAAACTAGAATCAAAACTGGATTAATTTTAAATGAATTTGGAGAACAAAATCAAATAAAAGTTAGTGAACAAGAAATTCAAGCTGAGGTTCAAAAACAATTAAGAATGATGCCTGGACAAGAAAAAATGGTAATGGATTTTTATCAAAAAAATCCTTCAGCATTAGCTAGTTTAAGAGGAACTGTTTACGAGGAGAAAATTCTAAATTTAATTAAAGAAAAAGGTAAAGCAAACAAAAAAGAAATTACAAAAGAAGAAGCAGAAAAAATTTTAAAGGAAGCTCATAAACATGACCACGATCATGATCATGGCCATGAAAAAGAGAAAAAAGAAACAAAGAAAAAACCAAAAGAAAAAACCATTAAAGAAAAAAAACTAGCAACTAAAAAGCCAAAATCAAAGCCAGAAGTTAAAAAAATAAAAAAAGTTAGCAAAAAGTAATCTCAAGTTGTATAAGTAAAACGAATCAAATTATGACAATAAAATTTTCAGAGCAAATGACTAATTTAGTACCTATGGTGGTAGAACAATCTAGTAAAGGTGAGAGAGCTTACGATATATATTCTAGACTTCTAAAAGAGAGAATAATTTTTTTAACTGGTCAAATTAATGATAATGTTGCATCTTTAATTACCGCACAATTATTATTTCTTGAAGCAGAAGATCCTAAAAAAGATATTTATTTATACATTAATAGTCCTGGTGGTTTAGTGACAGCTGGTCTTGGTATTTACGATACTATGCAATATGTGAAACCTGATATTTCGACATTATGCATTGGCCAAGCAGCATCGATGGGATCATTTTTACTTGCAGCAGGAACTAAAGGTAAAAGATTTTCATTGCCCAATTCTAGAATTATGGTTCATCAACCCTCAGCTGGTTTCCAGGGACAAGCTACAGATATTGAAATTCATGCAAATGAAGTTTTATCTTTAAAAAAAAGACTTAATGAAATTTATTCTAAACATACGGGTAAATCAGTTGATGAAATTAAAACAGCACTGGAAAGAGATAACTTTATGACCGCAGAGTCAGCAAAAGTTTTTGGTCTAGTGGATGAAGTAGTAGAAAAAAGATCCTAAAATACCATATATTGAATGATTAATAATCCAAACTTGATTAGTGTGACTCATTTATAATAAAGTATTTAAATTGATTCGTTTATAAATTTAATATGACAACAAATAATAAAAATATACTTTACTGTTCATTTTGCGGCAAGAGTCAGCATGAAGTTAGAAAATTAATAGCTGGACCTACAGTTTTTATTTGTGATGAGTGTGTTGAATTATGCATGGATATAATTAAGGAAGAAAGCAAAGATACTTTTGTTAAACATCAAGATGGACTTCCTTCTCCGAAAGAAATTCGTAAAGTTTTAGATGATTATGTTATTGGACAATCTCATGCCAAAAAAGTTTTGTCTGTTGCAGTACATAATCATTACAAAAGATTAAACTACGAAAGCAAAACTAGTAAAAATGTGGAACTTTCAAAATCTAATATTCTATTAGTTGGACCCACAGGTTGTGGAAAAACTTTATTGGCTCAAACTTTAGCAAGAATTTTAGATGTTCCTTTTACAATGGCAGACGCAACAACATTAACTGAAGCAGGATATGTTGGTGAGGATGTTGAAAATATTATTTTAAAGCTATTACAATCAGCAGATTATAATGTAGAAAAAGCTCAAAGAGGAATTGTATATATTGATGAAGTAGATAAGATAAGTAGAAAGTCAGAAAATCCATCAATAACAAGAGACGTATCAGGTGAAGGTGTTCAACAAGCTTTACTAAAAATTATGGAAGGAACAATTGCAAGTGTTCCACCCCAAGGAGGAAGAAAACATCCACAACAAGAATTTTTACAAGTAGATACTACCAATATATTATTTATTTGTGGTGGTGCTTTTGCTGGCCTTGATAAAATAATTTCTCAAAGAGATAAAGGAACTTCAATTGGCTTTGGAGCTGATGTTAAAAATACTCAAGACAAAAAAACAGGTGAATGGATTAAAACCCTAGAACCTGAAGATTTGTTAAAATATGGACTAATACCAGAATTTATTGGAAGATTACCTATGATTGCAACACTTGAAGATTTAGATGAAAAATCATTAATTAAAATTTTACAAGAACCAAAAAATTCATTAATAAAACAATATCAAGAATTATTTAAACTTGATGGTGCTAAATTAACTTTTAAAGAAAATGCTTTAAAAGAAATTTCACAAAAAGCAATTAACAAAAAAACTGGAGCAAGAGGATTAAGGTCTATCTTAGAAAATATTTTATTAAAAACTATGTATGATCTACCTAGTCAAGAAAATATTGATGAAGTTATAGTTGATGTTAGTGCTGCAAAAGGACAAACTCAACCTATATTAGTTCATTCTAAAAATGACATTAAATCCAAGCCAAATAAGACAACAGCGGCTTAATATCATTAATAAGCAAGAAAAACCTATTGCAATATAAAATATAATATCCATATTGTTTCTATGGATATTAAAATGTCATTACCTTTGCTACCATTAAGAGACATAGTTGTTTTTCCAAGTATGGTAATACCTTTATTTGTTGGTAGAGATAAATCTATCGCAGCTTTAAATGAGGTAATGAAAAAGGACAAAAAAATAATTTTAGTTACTCAAAAAAATTCAGAAATTGACGACCCCAAAAAAACAGATATTTTTATGTATGGTTGTGAATGTAGTATTTTGCAGCTTTTAAAATTACCAGATGGAACAGTTAAGGTATTAGTTGAAGGAATTAAAAGAGCTAAAATTTTAAATTTTATAGATGATGAAAAATTTATCACATGTGATTTTTCTCATTACAATGATGTAATTTCCAAAAATGAAGATTTATTTCCACTTGCATCAACAGCTTTAAGAAGATTAGAAAAACTAACATCAATTAATAAAAAAATTTCTAGCGAAGCAATTAATTCAATTAAAGAATTAAAAAACCCTTCACAAATTGCAGACAATATTGCTTCTCATATAACAGCTACTATTTCTGAAAAACAACAAATTTTTGAAACAGTTGATGTCAAAAAAAGATTAAACACCATTATTAAAATAATGGAAAATGAAACAAGTATTATTGGAGTTGAAAAAAGAATTAGAGGTAGAGTTAAAACTCAAATGGAAAAAACTCAAAGAGAATATTATTTAAACGAACAATTAAAGGCTATTCAGAAAGAACTTGGCGAAATTGAAGATGGTAAAGATGAAAACGCTAATCTTAATAAAGCTATAACTAAAGCTAAAATGCCTAAGGAAGTAGAAAAAAAATGTCTTCAAGAACTTAAAAAACTTAAAAATATGAGTCCCATGTCTGCTGAGGCAACTGTAGTAAGAAACTATTTAGATTGGATGATAGAACTTCCTTGGCATAAAAAAAGTGAGGTTGATATTGATTTGACTAAAGCTTTAAATATTCTTGATAAAGATCATTTTGGATTAGAAAAAATTAAAGAAAGAATAGTAGAATTTCTTGCTGTTCAAAAAAGAATGGAAAAAATTAAAGGTCCAATTTTATGTTTAGTCGGCCCTCCTGGTGTTGGCAAAACTTCATTAGGTAAATCAATTGCAAAAGCCACAAATAGAGAATTTGTTAGAATGTCAGTTGGAGGAATGAGAGATGAGGCTGAGATAAGAGGGCACAGAAGAACATATATTGGATCGTTACCTGGAAAAATTATTCAAATGATGAAAAAAGCTGGAACTAAAAACCCTTTAATTTTATTAGATGAAATTGATAAAGTAGGGAATGATTATAGAGGAGATCCTTCTTCCGCATTATTAGAGGCTTTAGATCCTGAACAAAATACAACATTTAACGATCATTACTTAGAGGTTGATTACGATTTATCGGATGTAATGTTTGTGACAACTGCTAACACATTAAATATTTTACCACCTTTGCTAGATCGAATGGAGGTAATTAGATTAGCCGGTTATACAGAAGATGAAAAAATTAATATTGCTAATAAGTTTTTATTACCAAAACAAATTAAAGATAATGGTGTAAAAGAAAAAGAGATGAAATTAGATGATGATATCATTAAAAAAGTAATCAGAGGTTATACAAAAGAGTCAGGAGTTAGAAATTTAGAGAGAGAAATCTCTAAAATTGCAAGAAAAGTTGTAAAAAAAATAGTAGCTGGAGAAGAAAGTGAAGTAAATATAAATAATAAAAATTTATCAGATTTTCTTGGTGTACCTAAATTTAAATTTGGTGAATTAGAATCAGAGAATAAAGTAGGTATAGTAACTGGACTTGCATGGACAGAATATGGGGGTGAAATTCTAAAAATTGAGACTGTAACTATGCCTGGAAAAGGTAGGATGCAAATTACAGGTAAACTTGGAGATGTGATGCAAGAGTCAGTCAAGGCGGCTAAATCTTTTGTTAGATCTAAATGCTTAGAATATGGAATTATTCCTCCTTTATTTGAAAAAAAGGATTTTCACATTCACGTTCCAGAAGGAGCAACACCAAAAGATGGACCATCAGCTGGAATTGGAATGGTAACATCAATTGTGTCTTCAATTACAAATATCCCCATTAGAAGAGACATTGCTATGACAGGAGAAGTCACATTAACAGGACAGGTTTTACCAATTGGTGGATTAAAAGAAAAATTATTAGCTGCTCATAGAGCTGGCATTAAAGAAGTATTAATTCCAAAGGAAAATGAAAAAGATCTAGTTGATATGCCTAAAAAAATAATTGACGATATTAAAATTACTGGTGTTGAACACGCTGATGAAGTTTTGAAAATAGCATTAACCAAAGAGCTTAAAAGGACAGAGTGGGTTGAAGTTGATATATCTAAAAAAGATGACAAATCACAAGCCAGCATTCAATAAAAATATTAAAAAGATTTAAAATTAAGTCTCAAATTTTTGTAAATTTCATTTGCAATAATCTTATTACCTTTAGAATTGGCGTGTCTTATATCATTATAAACATTCCCTGTGGGTGGAAGTTTATTTGAGATATCTATACAAAAATAAAGTAGATCACATCTTTTTTTTGCTTCGTTATAAAATTTCAATAATTTTTCTTTATATTCGTTAGTTAAATTTTCTTTTAGTAATTTATCTGGCGAATTATTAGGTATACTATTGTCTTCCTCCAAACCCATAGTTGGTTGAAGAAAAACAAAAAAAGTCGCTCCCTCAAGTTCAACAAGTGCATTTAATCTTTTAATGTTTGTTTCCCATCTGTCTACATTGGTCAAAATTTTAAAATCTAAATTATTATTTACAGTATTAGATTTAAATAAATTAAAATTTTTTCTTGAAAAATTTATAAATATATTTCTTAAATTAGGTGTTAAATTCAAAGTTAACTTACTAAATAAAGATTTATTGTAAGATATTCCAATCCATTTTTGGTTAAGATTCATTTTATTTTGATTAACACTTAAAAAAGGGAAACTTTTACTTTTGTCATAAAAATCATTTAATTCATTAATTCCATTTAATGATACAACTAGTTTTAAATTTTTAAATCTAGATCCATCTCTATTAAATTTTAAAAGCTCTTGAAGAGAATTATAATCTCCAACTCCTCCATTAATTAGATAATAATTTTCAGAAACTAATTCTGCAAGATATTTTGGGTAAGTGTCACCATTAGAAATAAATTGATAAAATCCTGATGTAGTTGAGCCACCCAAGGTTAATAAAATTGGATTATTATTAGACCCATAGTTATAGACAACGTACTCTCCAACTACTTTACCTTCTTTGACTTTACATTTACCATTATGATTATTTACATGACTCAACAGCACATCTGTTTTCATTTCATTGCAAGGGTGATACGGTTTAGAAATTTCTGGTTTATTTAAATCAATATAACTTAAAAATGGTAAGAATTTTTTACCATAAAAAATTCTAAAAAAACCTGAGCATATTTCTAGAAAAATTACTAATATAATTAGTATTAAAATATTGATAATAATTATTTTCGTTATTTTTTTTAGAGGCATGTAATAAACTTAGCAATATTTGTTAATCTCAATACAGTTACTGAACTTTAAACAGAATATTAACATAATTTTATTCATTATTAATATATAGAATAACTAAAAAACAATAAAGTTGAGTAAATAAAATAGTACTATAAAACAGGTATATTTTACATTTTAGAAAAATAAAATTTATATGTTAACAAAAAAAGCTAATTTAGGAAGAACAATAAGCAATATTCTGTTAAAAAAAAATGAGCCAGTTAGTCTAGTTCATTTTGTGACGAATAGGTGTAATGCTAGATGTTCATTTTGTTTTATAGATTTTGATGATCCAAAAACTTTCACAAAAGAGCTCTCTATAGATGAGATTGATACATTAACAAAAAATCTTGGTAAATCTCTTTTAAACGTAAATCTTACGGGTGGTGAGCCTTTTGCAAGAAAAGATTTAGTTGAAATTGCAAAAAAATACATAACCAACTCTACGATTCAGTCTATTTATGTTACAACAAATGCAAGTTTACCAGATAGAATCAAGAATTTTGCAGAAGTAATAAACAAATTTGATACACAGGTCGAGCAAACATTTCAAATCTCTATTGATGACATGCCAGAGAACCATAATAGAGTTAGAAAAATAAAAAATTTATTTTATGACTGCATTGAAAGCTACAGATTATTAAAAAACATGGGCAGCAATATTAATCCGGTAGTAAGCATTACTGTAACCCATGAAAACTGCGATAATATAAAAAATATTTTTAATTATATACATAAAGATTGTGGTATTGACTCAATAAAATGCACACTTGTAAGAGATGAAGGAGTTTACAAAACTCCTACTGAAAAAAAGAAAAAAATATTAGAGGCTTATGATTGGCTCACTAATCAAATACAAAAAAAAATTTTTTCTAAAGATATTAAGAATTACAACCGAAATTCTTTGCAAGGAAGATTGCATCAAAAAAAAGATATTTTGTCATGGGAGATGATTAAAAAAATGTATCTAGAGCCAAAATATTTAAGTCCCTGCCATGCGGGAAGTTTATTCGGTATTATAAATTCTAAAGGAAAAGTTTATCCGTGTGAGATTTTAGAGGGTAGAGAACTTGGTGACTTAAGAGAAAATAATATGGATTTCATGAAAATTTGGAATAATCAGAAAACAAAAGATACAAAAAATTTTGTGTTAAAATCAAAATGTAACTGTACCTATGAGTGTGCGTTATCTTATAATATTCTTGGAAATTGGCGATACCAAACAAAGTTAGCCGCTGCTGCGTTAAATCTCGGTTAAACTTTTTTATGGAAACTAAAATTAATATTGTAATTCCATCAATCCAATTGAGTGATGAATTAATATATTGCTTAAAAAAATTAAATAATCAAAATTATAAAAATTTTTTTGTTACAATAGTTTTGGATTATAAAAATAATAAGAAGCTACCTAATTTAAAGTATAAATTAAAAATTGTTGTGTCAGGTGGCAGAAACATGTCTTTTAAAAGAAACTTAGCAGTAAAAAAATATAAATCAAATATAGTTGCTTTTCTAGATAGTGATGCTTACCCAAATAATAACTGGCTAAAAATAGCAAATATTTATTTTAAAATGAAAAGGAATAAAAAAAATATTATAGGTGGACCAAGTATACCTTTTCCAAAACAAGAATATAAAGAAATGTTATGTCATTACGCAAAAAGATCCTTTTATTTAACTGGTTATTTAAATTTTAGAAAATTTAAATCAAAAAGTAGATACTGTGACTGGTTAGAGTCATGTAATCTTTTTATTAAAAGAGAACTTTACTTAGAGCATTCTGGGATGAATAATGAAATTTATTTAGGAGAGGACAAAGAATTTTTTGAAAGAATAAAAAAAAAAGATAAAGATATTCAAGTTTTTTACACTCCAAAATTATTTATCTACCATAAGGAAAGAAGTATAAGTAAATTTTTTTTACAAAGAATGGTTTTTGGGTCAGATTTATTTAATATAGTTAAATTTGGAAAAACTATAAGAGGATATCAACCAATCTTACCTTTAATAGTAGTTCTTATTTTTTTTACTAT
>CACHFM010000012.1 GCA_902579105.1 uncultured Pelagibacteraceae bacterium
GAGTTTTCAAATAATCATTTGCTGCAGCACTTACATTATCTTTATTATTTTTATTTTGGTCATTAATCCAGTCAGTGAATTTTGATAAAATGTCTAAATAATAGTTTAATTCTTTAGAAAAAGTTTTAACTTTGTCATTTTTGCTATCAGATTCAGTTTTAATCATTTCTAAAAATTTATTAATTATATTTCCATTTTTATTTGATAACTTTCTAAATACCAAATCTGCTGCTTGAACTGAATTTGTACCTTCATAAATCGGTGTAATTCGATTATCACGATATAATTGCTCTATTCCTTGATCTTTTGTATATCCATATCCTCCATGAATTTGCATCGCATCATTAGTAATTTCCATAGCTAAATCGGTAAATAATGATTTCACAACTGGAGTCATTAATGAAACATAATCAGAAGCTTCTTGTTTAATCTTTTCATTTGGATGGTTAAGACTAACCTCTGTTTGTTGAGAAAGCCAAAAACACAAAGCTCGTTCACCTTCAATAATTGACTTCATATTTAATAATGACTTTCTTATATCTGCGTGTTCAATTATAAAGTCAGCACCATTTATTGATTTAGTATTATTTGTTTTACCTTGTTTTCTCTCCTTAGCGTAAGAAAGAGAATTTTGATATGCAATTTCTGAAATACCTAAGCCCTGTATACCAACAACTATTCTTTCTAAATTCATCATTGTAAACATTGCATTTAAACCTTTGTCTTTAGAACCAATCATATAACCTTTTGCCTCGTCAAAATTTAACACACATGTAGCAGAACCTTTTATTCCCATTTTACTTTCTATTGATCCAGTAGATATTCCATTTCTTGGTCCTACACTCCCATCTTCATTAACAATAAATTTTGGAACTAAAAATAAACTTATTCCTTTAGTTCCTTTTGGAGAGTCCGTTGATCTGGCTAGAACCAAATGAATTATGTTTTCTGTCAGATCATGATCACCAGAAGTTATAAAAATTTTTTGCCCGCTTATATTGTAAGTTCCATCAGATTGTTTATCTGCTTTTGTTTTTAATAATCCTAAATCTGTTCCACAAACTGGTTCGGTTAAACACATTGTGCCGCTCCATTTTCCTTCTACTATCTTTGGTAAATATTTTTCTTTAATTGATTCAGGAGCATGATGATTAATACAATTGTAAGCGCCAATACTTAACTCACTATATAATTTAAAAGATAGACTTGCCGATGATAGCATTTCATCGAAAAATGCACTAACTGTTTTGGGCATACCTTGTCCTCCATATTTTGGGTCACACGATAATGATGTCCATCCATCTTCAATATATTTTTGGTAAGCTTCCTTATAACCTGGTGGTGTCCTAACTACGCCATTTTCAAAAATAGCTGGTTTATCATCTCCAATTTTTGCCAAAGGTAAGATTAAATTTTCATTTATTTTTGCTGCTTCTTCTAAAATATCCTTTACTAAATCTAAATTAACTTCATTATATTTTTCTAGCTCATTATAATTTTTATTATCCCTTAATTTTTCAAAGAGAAATAACATATCTTTAACTGGAGCAGAGTAATTTGGCATTTTAAAACATTAGAATAATTATAGAATTATTGCAATTTTGAAATTATCGCATCACCCATTACTGATGTTGATGTTTCTTTTGTTCCCTCAGATAGAATATCTTTAGTTCTTAAGCCGTCATTTAAAACTTCTTGTACAGCTTTTTCTAGAGCATCAGCCTCTTTGTCTAAGTCTAATGAATATCTAAGTGCCATTGCAAAACTTAATATTGATGCTATTGGATTGGCAATTCCTTTTCCAGCAATATCAGGTGCTGAGCCATGGATGGGCTCATACATAGATCTCATTTCTCCATCTTTATTTTTTGCCCCTAGGGATGCTGAAGGAAGGAGCCCTAAAGATCCAGTTAACATTGAAGCTTGATCTGAAAGCATATCTCCAAATAAATTATCAGTTACAATTACATCAAACTGTTTTGGATTTCTTAAAAGCTGCATTGCACAGTTATCGGCAAGCATATGACTTAATTCTACGTCTTTATATTCTTTATCATGAAGCTCTTGGACCTCTTCTTTCCAAAGTTGCCCAGCTTCCATCACATTTGATTTTTCACAAGATGTAACTTTATTCGATCTCTTTTTAGCTAAATCAAACGCAACCCTTGCAACCCTTACTATCTCACTGCTGGTATAAGTATGAGTATTAATTCCTTTTCGTTCTCCATTATCTATGGGCTTAATTCCTCGAGGTTCTCCGAAATAAATTCCACCGGTTAATTCTCTAACTATCATTATATCTAATCCTGACACAATTTCAGGCTTAAGGGTAGATGCACCTACTAATTGTTCAAAACAAATTGCAGGTCTTAAGTTTGCAAATAATTTTAATTCTTTTCTAAGCTTCAATAATGCTCTTTCAGGTTTTTTAGAAAATTCTACATCATCCCATTTAGGTCCTCCAACAGCACCCAACATAACAACTTCACTTTCCAAAGCCTTATAAAATACTTCATCGGTAATTGGTGTTCCGTGTTTGTCGTACGAACACCCACCTGCAAGATCTTGATCTATTTCAAAATCTAATGATTTTTTATCGTTAAACCAATTAATAATTTTTTTAACTTCACCAATAACTTCAGGTCCGATACCATCACCAGGTAACAAAAGTATTTTTCTTTTTTTTACTTTAATCATTAAAAATCCAAGGTTTTTTAATTTTTAATTTTTTTTCAAAATCTTCTATTTTATCTGATTTTTTTAAAGACAAAGCGATGTCATCTAATCCTTCAAGTAAACATTTTTTCTTAAATGGATCTATTTTAAATTTAATTTCATTATTTCCATAAACAATTTTTTCATCTTTTAAATTAATAGAAATTTCTTCTTTTCTATTAGCATATTGAGATAATTCTTTGATTTTTTCTTCTTCAATAATTATTGGTAAAATTCCATTTTTAAAACAATTACTATAAAATATGTCAGCATAACTTGAGCTAATTACACAAGTAATTCCAAAATCTAATAATGCCCAAGGAGCATGCTCTCTAGAAGAACCACATCCAAAGTTTTTACCAGCAATTAAAATATTTGAATTATTGTATGGGCTTTGATTTAAAACAAAATCATTAATCTCTTTTCCTTGATCATCATATCTCATCTCAAAAAATAAATTTTTTCCAAGTCCAGTTCTTTTAATAGTCTTTAAAAATTGTTTTGGAATAATCATATCAGTATCAATATTTACTATAGGTAAATATGCAGGAATACTTTTTAATGTATTAAATTTTTTCATTTAATTTTGGTATTTTCTAACATCATCTAAATTTCCAGAAATTGCTGCAGCAGCTGCCATTCCAGGACTAACTAAGTGAGTTCTTCCGCCTCTTCCTTGTCTTCCTTCAAAATTTCTATTTGAAGTAGAAGCACATCTTTCTTCAGGTTTTAATTTATCTGCGTTCATTGCAAGACACATTGAACAACCAGGTTCTCTCCACTCAAAACCAGAATTAATAAATATCTTATCTAATCCTTCTTGTTCTGCCTGTTCTTTAACTAGTCCTGAACCAGGAACAACAATAGCATTAACATGAGATGATATTTTTTTATCTTTTAAAATTTTGGCAGCTTCTCTTAAATCTTCTATTCTACCATTAGTACAACTTCCAATAAAAACTTTATCTATCTTAATATCTGTTGCAGCCATATCTGGTTTTAAACCCATATATTTTAAAGCTCTTTCTATTGAATTTTTTCTATCTTCATCTTTTTCACTTTCAGGATTTGGAACTTTATCATCAATTGCAATTACATCTTGTGGAGACGTGCCCCATGTAATCATAGGTAAAATTTCACTAGCATCTAATTTAATCTCTTTATCAAAACTTGCATCACTATCTGTTTTGAGATTATTCCAATAATTAATTGCTTTCTCCCAATTTTCTCCTTTTGGGGACATTGGTTTTTCTTTTAAATAATCAAATATTTTTTCATCTGGTGCTATTAATCCTGCTCTAGCTCCACCTTCAATTGTCATATTACATATTGTCATTCTTTGCTCTACACTTAATGATCTTATTAAATCTCCAGCATATTCAACAACACAACCTGTTCCTCCAGCTGTTCCAATTTTTCCGATAATTTGAAGTATTACATCCTTAGATGTAACTCCTAAAGGAAGTTTTCCATTAACATTAATTATAAAATTTTTTGCTTTTTTTTGGACTAATGTTTGCGTTGCTAATACATGCTCAACTTCCGAAGTACCAATTCCAAATGCTAACGCACCAAAAGCTCCGTGGGTTGCTGTATGACTGTCGCCACATACAATTACAGTGCCTGGTTGAGTAAAACCTTGCTCAGGTCCAATTATATGAACAATACCTTGTCTTTTATCATTCATCCCAAAAAGTTGAACACCAAATTCTTTACAATTAGACTCTAAAGTATCTACTTGTATTTTTGATTCTTTATCAGATATCCCTTTAGATCTATCTGTTGTAGGAACATTATGATCTGCTACTGCTAAAGTTAAATTAGGATGTCTAACTTTTCTTTTAGAATTTCTAAGACCTTCAAATGCTTGTGGACTAGTCACTTCATGAACTAAATGTCTATCAACAAATAACAACGCTGTTCCATCATCTTGTTGATGAACCAAGTGATCATTCCAGATTTTATCGTAAAGAGTATTAGACATTGAAAAAAAAATTATTTTTTTTCTGATAAACTTTCTGATTTTTGTTCTTTTTTAATATCTTCTTTCTTAGAAGTATCAACTGTTGACTCTACCCCTGTTTTAGGAGCTTCTTCTTTAGGAGCTTCTACTGCCGCTTCTGTTTTGTTAGGAGCTTCTTCTTTAGGAGCTTCTGCTTGTACTACATTTTCTTCAGTAACAGTTTCAGGTTTTATATCAATATCAATTCCAATTTTTTTTCTTATTTTTTCTGCAATTCTTGCAGATTTACCAGTTCTATCTCTCAAATAATAAAGCTTAGCTCGTCTAACTTTTCCTGATCTAATTACTTTAATTGACTCAATTAATGTTCCATATAAAGGAAAGGTTCTTTCAACGCCTTCTCCAAAAGAAATTTTTCTTACTGTAAAAGATGAATTTAGATCCCTATTTTTTTTTGCAATACAAACTCCTTCAAAATATTGAATTCTTTCTTTTTTACCCTCTGTAATTCTCACACCAACTTTAACTACATCTCCAGAATAAAATTCAGGTATTTTTTTTTCTGAAAGAATTTTTTTTACATTATGTTGATTTATTTCTTCAATATTTTTCATATTTATATTTATCAAATTAATCTTTCTTATATTTTTGCCATAAATCTGGTCTTCGGTCGCGTGTTATAGCCTCAGATTGAGATAAACGCCAGTGTTTAATTTTGTTGTGATCTCCTGATAATAATACCTCAGGAACTGCTTTTTTCTCCCATATTTGAGGTTTTGTATACTGAGGATACTCCAATAAACCATTTTCAAAACTTTCATCTACTTTTGAATTTTCATTGCCTAAAATTCCAGGCAAAAGTCTTAGAACTGTATCAATAATAACAAATGCAGCTGTTTCTCCACCTGATAAAACATAATCTCCAACGCTAATTTCTTCAATATTCCTTGTTGATAATATTCTCTCATCAACTCCCTCAAAATGGCCACAGATTAAAGATATTGATTTTTCTTTTGATAATTGTTGCGCATAATCTTGATCGAATTTTTTACCTCTAGGAGATAAATAAATAATTTTGTGATCTTTTATTTTATTTTGATCTAAAGATTTTGCTAAAACATCAGCTTTTAATAACATTCCTGATCCACCTCCATAAGGAGTATCATCGACTGTTTTGTGTTTATCATCAGCTGCATCACGAATATTTATAATCTTTAAATTCCACAAATTTTTAGATAAAGCCTTCCCATATAAACCTTTTGATAAAGGTCCAGGAAAAACTTCTGGATAAAGTGTAAAAACTTGAGCTTGCCACATAATTAATTTTTAAGTTATTTTTTTTCTTCTTTAGGTGCTTCTGCTGCCGCTTCTGTTTTAGGAGCTTCTTCTTTAGGAGCTTCTTCTTTAGGAGCTTCTGCTGCTGCTTCTGTTTTAGGAGCTTCTTCTTTAGGAGCTTCTTCTTTTTTTCTTTCTTTTTTTGGAACTGCTTTTATAGGATTATTACCATTAGCAGGCATTTTCATTAATTCATTTTCACCCAAAATTCTTGCAACTCTAGTAGTTGGTTGAGCACCTTGATCTAGCCAATATTTTATTCTTTCCGCTTCAAGACCAACTCTTTCTTTTTTATCTTTTGGTAAAAGAGGATTAAAAAATCCAACTTTTTCGATAAATCTTCCATCTCTTGCAAAACGACTATCTGCTACAACAACTTTATAAACAGGACGTTTTTTTGTTCCACCTCTTGATAATCTTAATTTTAACATTTATTCTCCTTTTTTATTATTTTAATTGATTAAATAGCTCTGGCGGTATTCCTTTATCAGACATACCTTTCAGATTTCCTTTTGACATCTTTTTCATCATTTCAGACATCATTTTAAATTGCTTTAGCAATTTATTGATAGTGGCTGGATCTGTGCCAGAGCCATTAGCAATTCTTTTTTTTCTAGAACCATCAATAATTTTTGGGTTCTCTCTTTCTTTTTTAGTCATTGATAAAATTACAGCTTCATTTTTAGTAATAATACTTTCATCTATTCCAGCTGAATCCATTTGAGATTTTATTTTTGAAACACCTGGCATAAAAGACATTATCCCCTCAATTCCACCCATTTTTTTCATTTGTCTTAACTGTGTTAAATAATCTTGCATAGAAAATTGACCTTTTTTTAAATTTTCTTCAGCTTTTTTAATATTTTCTTCTCCTAGATCTTGTGCAGCTTTTTCTACAAGAGAGACAATATCTCCCATACCTAAAATTCTATTTGCTATTCTGTCTGGATGAAATACTTCAAGATTATCAACTTTTTCACCAATACCTAAAAATTTAATTGGAACATTTGAAACATATTTCATGCTAACTGCTGCACCACCTCTTGCATCACCATCTGCTCTAGTTAAAATTATTCCTGAAAGATTTACTGTATTTTTAAATTCTTTTGCCACTGAAGCTGCAACTTGACCAGTTAGTGAATCTGCAACTAAAAAAGTTTCAGTTGGATTAATAACACTTTCAATTTGTTTAATTTCGCTCATCATTTGTAAATCAATTTGAGTTCTTCCAGCAGTATCAAATAAAATAATTTCTGCTCCGTTAAGATTTGCGGCACTAATTGCTCTTCTACAAATATCAGTCGGTTGTTGACCTTCAATAATAGGGAGTGTTAATATATTGTTTTGTTCTCCTAAAGTTTTTAGCTGTTCTTGTGCAGCTGGTCTATAGATATCCAAGCTAACCATCATTACTTTTTTCTTTTTATTATTTTCTAAATATTTTGCTAATTTTGCTGTAGTAGTAGTTTTACCTGAACCCTGAAGTCCAACCAACATCATTGGCACAGGTGGAACTGCATTAAGATTAATATCAGTATTAGTCGCTCCTAGTAAATTTACTAATTCATCATAAACAATTTTAACTACCATATCCCCAGGAGAAGTTGATCTAATAATTTCTTGACCTAAAGCTTTAGGTTTAACTTTTTCAATAAAATCTTTAGCAACATCTAAAGAGACATCAGCTTCAAGCAACGCTTGTCTTATACCTCTTAATCCTTCATCAACTTGATTTTCATCAAGTGATGGTGCTTTTTTTAAAGAGGAAAAAACTTCCTCGAATTTATTTGTCAAATTTTCAAACATATTTATTACGCACAACAGTAATCGCACTAGTGGGCGAACCCTCGCTGACTAGTGTCGATCTCTTTGTTTCCAAAGACACCGCAAATTTAACGTTTTTGCGGAAACTGGCACAAACTATAATAGAGGTTCAAAAAGTCAATAAATAAGTTAAATAACTATATATGGACATAAAAGCTTTTAAAATGGATGGTCTAGGAAATGATTTTGTCATAATTGATAGAAGAAAAAATGATGTAAATCTTTCCAAAGAGCAGATAATACAAATTGGCGATAGAAATAATATTGGATTTGATCAAATCATATTTATTGAAAGTGAAATCAAAGATACTCTCCCAATAACAATTTATAATCCTGATGGTATTGAAGTAGGTGCATGTGGAAATGGAAGTAGATGTATTGCTTACTTAATTTCAAAAGAAAATAACCAAAGATTTATTAATTTAAAAGCTGATAATAAGATATTAGAAGCAGAAATTTTAAGTGAAAAAAATGTTAAAATAAATATGGGTTTTCCAGAATTTAATGATTGGGAAAAGATACCTTTAAAAAATGAAAAATTAAATCCAAAAATGATAGAATTAGATTTTCTAAAAAAAGAATATGATACAGGATTTTGTGTAAATATTGGGAATCCACATATCATTTTCTTTGTTGAAGATTGTTCAAAAATAAATATTACAAATGTAGGACCAAAAATTGAAAACCATCACTATTTTCCTGAAAGAGTTAATGTTACTTTTGCACAAATTATTGATGATAAAAATATTAAAGTAAATGTTTGGGAAAGAGGAGCAGGACAAACAAAGGCTTGTGGAACTGCTGCATGTGCGACTGTTGTTGCTGGGTATTTAAAAGAATTAACAAATAATAATTGCAATATTCATTTTAGTGAAGGCAAACTTAGTATTGATTATGATAGGAGTAATGGTCAAATCTATATGACTGGACCTGTATCTGATATTAAAGAGATAACATTAAAAATTTAATGGGAATATTTGATAAATTCAAAAAAGGATTTCAAAAAAGTGCTTCTGCTTTTTCATCTGGTCTTAAAGAAATAATTATTAAAAAAGAAATAGATGATGAAAACTTAAATAAAATAGAAGAATTTTTAATTCAATCAGATGTTGGGGTAGAAGCAGCATCTGAAATAAAAGAAATTATTTCAACGAAAAAAATTGATCCTAACAAAGATCTATCATCTGAAATAAATCTTATTTTAAAAGAATATATTATTTCTTTAATGAAGCCTTTAGAAAACAACTCTTTTTTTGAAAAAAAAGAAAAAATAAATGCCACACTTGTTTCAGGAGTAAATGGTGTTGGAAAGACAACTACAATTGGAAAAATTAGTAAAATATTGAAGGCTAATGGGAATAAAGTTATGCTTGCTGCCTCGGATACATTTAGAGCTGCAGCTATAGAACAATTAGAAAATTGGGCAAAAAAAGTTGATGTTGAAATAACAAAATCTAAGCAGGGATCAGATCCTGCTTCAGTTGCATATAAAGCTATTGAAGATGCAATAAATAACAATTTTAACCAAGTTTTAATTGATACAGCTGGAAGATTACAAAATAAAAAAAATTTAATGGAAGAATATAAAAAAATTGCAAATGTAACAAAAAAAATAGATCCAAATGCGCCTCATAACGTAATTTTAATTTTAGATGCCACTTCTGGTCAAAATGTTATTAATCAAGTTGAAGAATTTAATAAAATAATTCCAATTACTGGTCTTATAATGACGAAATTAGATGGAACAGCAAAGGGAGGAATTCTGTTAGCTGTTGCTAAAAAATATAAGCTTCCAATTATTGCATTAGGTTTGGGAGAAAAAGAAGATGATTTACAAATTTTTGAAGCACAAAAGTTTGCCGACGCATTTACTCAAATTACTTAATTAAACTACTAGAAATTAAAGGCTTATAAAAACTGCATTTATAGTTTTCCTCAAATTTATAATGTCCACAATTTTTTGCAATTGATGAAATTATAAAATCAAATTTACCATTACTTGGATAAATTTCTAATTTTTTTTCAACAATATCAAATTTAAAATTCACGTTTAAACTTTTAACTGCACTAATCATTACTAAAGTTTTATTATCTTTTAAAAGGTAGTAAGCAAAATCATCTGGAAATACTGGAAAATTATAATCTTTCAAAAAGTATTTTGCTTTTTTAGGAAACCAATCATAAGAAATTAAAGGTAATGAATTTTTTGTTTTATAATCATATATATATAAATCCTTAGGATAATCGTTAATATAATTACTATTTTCTCCTCTTGCTAAAATAGCTTTTTCTCTAGTTTTAAAATAAAGAGCAAAATTGTCGTTATATGAATTCATTTGATCAATATAGAATAAATTATCAACTATAAATTCGCTGTCTTTAGCAAAGGTAAAGTTTTTAAATGATAACAAAATAAAAAATAACAAAAAAATTTTTTTCATATTTAATTATTTAAAAAAATTTTGTGCTATGTTTGTTTAGATTATGGCTTAATTTAAACTTTTTATAAATTTTTTTAACTCTAATACAAGATTTTCATCATATTCCATCATATGGTCATCAAATTTAGTAAAATAAGAATATTTGGGTTCATTTGCCATTTGAAACATTTTTTCTCCCATCCAAAATGGAACTATTTGATCTTCCTCTCCGTGCATAATTAATACTGGAGATTTAATATTTTTTATCTTTTTGTCGCTTTCGTATTTATCCTTAAGAAGTAATTTAATTGGAAAAATAGGATATTTTGATTTACCTGCTGCCACCATTGAAGTGAAAGGTGTTTCTAAAATTATACCTGCAAAATTTTTATTTTGTGCAATTTCAGTAGTTATTCCAGTCCCAAGAGACTCGCCATAAATTATTATATTTTCTTCAATTACTCCTTGTTTTACTAACCATTTAACTGCACTTCTTGCATCTTGGTATAAACCTTTCTCAGTTGGTTTTCCTTTATTTCCACTAAATCCTCTCCATGAAAGCAATAAAAAATTAATGTTCATATCTTCAAAATGATTAATCTTGTGTATTCTATTTTCAAGTGATCCAGCATTCCCGTGAAGAAAAAGAATAGTTTTAAATTTATTAATATCTTTATTATGATACCAAGCTAATAAATCAATATTATCATCTGTTACAATTTTTACTTCTTGAATATTTACAGTTAATTTGTCACCGTCATAATTATTTTCTGTTGGATGATATAAAAGATCTCTTTGAAAAATATATAATCCAAGCGAAGCAAAAAAATAAACTAGACTAACTAAAATAACTAAAAATAAGATGTACATTTTTTTATTATTCATTTTTATTTTTCATTAAAAAATACAAGTAACTTAAAATGCAAATTATTAAATAGACTGTAAAAGAAATTTTAAAACTTTGAACTTCTTCTTTCCCTAAAAATTTACAAAAATCAATAATTAATCCAATTCCCCACTGCATAATAAAAGTTCCTACAAAAATAAGTAGATTAAATGATGTTAACGATTTACCTGCTAAACTTGTTGGAAAAGATAACGCTACAGCAGGTTGTGTAAGTGTTAAAAATATTGAAGTAAGTATATAAATTGTAAAATGTAATGCGCCTGCATTTTCACCTAAAATAATTATAACAAGTAGAGATAAATAACTAATTGGTAATCCCAACTTTATTAATTTGATTGACTCAATTCCAAGCTCTGTAATTTTAGGTAAAATGTAACCAAAAACAAAGAAAGCAAATAGCATTGTTACATTTATCCAAAAAAGCCCAGTTGCACTTTCTAGAGGAGTATAACCTGCAACTCTAACCATCCATGGCCCAGCCCATAGAGTTTGAACTGCTACTATTCCGCCATAATTAAACAAACCTAAAGGTATCGTACTTCTAAAAAAATTATTTTTCCATACATCTGATAAAGACCCAGCATTCTTTTCTTGATTACTATTTTCTGTATTCCATTTAGGAATGAAAAGTAATGTCAATAATATAACAATTAGTATTAAAATAACTACTAAACCAAAAATCCATCTCCATCCAATAATTGGTAATAAAATTTGTACAGGTAAGGTTGAAAAAACAAAACCCATTGAAAGTACCATTAACATCCAAGCATTAGCTCTTTGTTGATATTCATCTGCAAACCAAATTCTATAACCTGTTAAAGGTCCCATTAAACAAGCGCTCACACCAACTCCAATTAAAATTCGAGATATAAGTAAACCAGAAAAACTTTGAGCTAAAGCAAATGCAGAAGTTCCAATAATTGCGATTAATAAAAATGATGAAACAATTTTTTTTGGACCATGCCTATCTAATAAATATCCAAGAGGTATTTGCATACATGCAAATCCTAAAAAATAACCACCAGCCAATAATCCTAAATTTCCTGCAGTTAAATTAAATTCTAAGGTTAATAATGGTGATAAAGTTGCAGTAATTGCTCTTAAAAGAGCGGATATAAAATACCCACAAGCAAAGACAAAAAATATTAAAACCGCTTTTTTTGTCGGTAAAATATTTTTCTCCATTAACTTAAATTAAAAATTTAAAGATATATCCCTATGAATAGAATTGCATCTTGCAACAAATTTTGCTTGTTCTTTTGTTAATTTTGACTGAAGTCTTAGTCCAATATTATTCTTTATAATTGAATTATATTTTGCAATTTCTGGCATTAAATTTTTAGATGCATCTTTTCTCCAGCTTACTTCTTTTTTAAATAGCATATTAACTTCATAGCTAGCATCAGAAATTTTACTAAGATCTTTTTCTTCACTGTCAACTAGAGAATATAAGTCATCTAATTTATTTGCAATTTCTTCAGATCCTGAAATTTCTCCAAGTTTTTCAAATAAACTATCTATAATTGAAAATGAATTTTCATAATCAGCATTATCTATATTTCTCTTTAAATTATTAATTTCTGCAGAAAGATCATTCAATTTATCATGATCATTTATGAACATAACAATTTGATCTAGATTATCATAAGCTTGGTCAACATTTTTTTTATATCTTTTTGTCTGTGTATTTTTTGCTTTTTGAATAATTTCAAATTCTTTATTTTTTGATGTCCAATTTTCTGGAATTTGTTTTTTTATTTCATCAATTTCTAACTGATAATCTTCGATCTTAAGTTCAATTTTATTTTTTTGATCCACCTTGTCTTTTTCTAATCTTCTAATTTCCGATTTTAATTTTTCTATTTTATTATCTATTTTCCTAATCTTTTTTTGTTTTTTTCTTACAGTAAAGTGAAGATCTCTATAGTCTTCAGCAAATAAGTCATACTCTTTCTCTGTTTTTTGGAGTTTTTTAACTAAAGAAAAAGTTAATAATGCATTTTCAAAGTGTTCTTCTAAAATATCTTGTTTATCAAGAGGAAGATCTGTTGGGACTAAAGATTGAAAATCTAATATAGCATTTTTAATTTTTTGTTCTTCATTGTTGTAAATAGCAAATTTATATTCTTGTAAACAATATTGAAGCTTAGGATTCATTGGAGGTGGTGCTACATGAGATGTTAAATATGTTCTTGCGGGCAAATAATTTACTAAGGTTGGATAAGAACCTACTATTCCAAGACCTATAAGTTGTAATGCTATAAATGGAACAACACCTTTCCAAATATTTAAGGTTGTAATAAACTTGGGTGCAACTCCTTTTAAATAAAACAAAGCAAAACCAAAAGGAGGAGTTAAAAAAGAAGTTTGTAAATTTACCCCAATCATAACACCTAACCAAATTGCGCTCACATTGGCTCCTGTTTCCGCTAACAAAATTGGAGCAATAATAGGAACTACAACCACAGCTATTTCTATAAAATCAAGGAAAAAACCTAGTAAAAAGATTACTGCCATAACAACAATAAATTGTACCCAAAAACCACCTGGTAAATCTTGTAAAAAATCTCTTACCAATTCTTCACCTCCAAAAGCTCTAAAGCCAGAGGTTAACATTGCGGCTCCTAGAAGAATTATAAAAACCATTGAAGTAGTTACACATGTTTCGGTAACAACTTCTTTTAAAACATTATCAACTTTATAAGCTCTCCAGAAACTCCAAATAATTCCTATTAAAAAAATTATAGTAAAAAAACCTGTAATAAGAATTGCACCTAAGTCTCTGGTTTCAATAGCCTTGATGTTCAGGTTGTAATTTTTTGAAATTATAAAAATAGGAATTAAAGCAATGATGCTTATTATTAGTGGATAATACGCATCTTTTTTACCTTGATGTAAACGATATCCAGCCATTATAGTTGCTCCTATTGCGCCTATAGAGCCAGCTTGGTTTACTGTTGCTATACCCATTAATATAGATCCAAGAACTGCAAATATTAATGCAAGTGGTGGTATTATTACCATTATTACTTTTATCCAAAATTTAAAATCAAATTCACCTTTAAAAGGAACAGGAGGAGCTGATTTAGGATTAATTCTTGCATATATAAATACATACAACATGTAAAGACCAACAAGTACTAGTCCAGGTAATAATGCTCCAAGAAACATATCTCCAGCACTAGTAGAGCCTACTCTAAACTCACCAGGCATATTAAACTCACCTGTTACTAATTTATAATCTGCCTGCCTCATTGTATTTGCAACATCGGCTGCACTTGCTAATTGGTCAGCGATTATAATTAAAACAATTGATGGAGGGATTATTTGACCTAGTGTTCCAGATGAACAAACAATTCCACTTGCTAGACTTCTGTCATAGTTATTATTCAACATAGTTGGTAATGAAATTAAACCCATAGCAATTACAGTTGCCCCAACTATTCCTGTAGTTGCTGCAAGTAATGCACCTACAAATATTACTGAAATTCCAAGTCCTCCAGGAATAGGACCAAATAATTGACCCATAGTCACCAAAAGATCTTCTGCAATTTTTGATTTCTGCAACATTATTCCCATAAAGATAAATAATGGTATTGCAATTAAAGTATCAGTTTCTACATCCCAATAATTACTCCTAAAATTCGTTATCCCTGCTGTTAACCATTCTATTGGTCCATCGGTTGCATAATATGCGCCTACATCTCCTTCAAATAGATATCCAAAGAAAGCTGCAAGACCTATTGAAATAATGGCTGAACCAGGTAATGCAAAAGCAACTGGAAAACCTGATGCCAGTGCCACAATCATTATTAAAACAAGTAAAGATAAAAATAAATGTTCCATAAATTATTTTTTCAAAAGCACATAACTGCTACTCATAAAATAACTTGTAAATTGAGTTAACATAGTTACACCAAATACTGCTAAATATACTGCCATTAAATAGAGTAAATAAAGACCATTTGAACCTTGTTGAGTAATTTCAAAAGAAATTACTGGTCCATTAATAATACTAGCTTTTCCACCCATCCCTAAAAATAAAACTATAAGACAGAGTGGTATTCCCAAAAACAATGATCCAAGAGAATTTGTCCAAGCTTTCTTTTTCTCGCTAAAACCAGTGTACAAAACATCAACTCGTACATGCCCTTCATGTATTAAAGCATATGCACTAGCAAATAGATAAAGTGCAGAATACCAAAAACGAACTAAATCTCCTTGAAAAGCTTGTTCGTACTCAAATATAAATCTTGATATTACAATAAAAAATTCACTTGCAACAACCAAAACAGCTAACCAGATAAAGCCAACTGATTTTGTAAAGTAACCAATAACAAATGAAATTAATATTAATGGAAAATGAACAAAAGTAATTCTAAAGGCTGGAATAACTAATTTAATTTTTAAAGTTTCACCAAAAATTGGTTCAACTAATTTTTCTACAACCATAAATGAAACTATTAAATCTGCGATTCCAACAATCAAAACTGCCCAAAAAGATGAACGAATAATATAAGCAGTAAATTTAGTAAGAATTTTAGAGTCAGTTTCTAGAGTTTGTTTAATTGATTTTATTACATAAATAATTGCTAAAAATGTCAAAGCAAAATACAAAAATAACTGAATATAAGCTATTGTTAATAAAGAGTCTTCTAATGGATTACTTAATTTTTTAAATCCAAATAAACCATGATGTGAAAATAACTTTTTAACACCAGGCCAATCAAACCAAACGGTTAAAACATTGTTTATTAAAAAAACAAAAGTAATAGCTAATATCGAATAACTAAAAATTCTTATTATTGTAGATAAGTTACTTTTTGTAATCATAAAACAAAAACTTTTCGATAATCTTATTAAAAAAGGGCCCTAAAAAGGGCCCTTATAATTTATTTTAAACTTTAAGAATTATAATCCTAAAGCTCTATTTCTCTGAGCAATATATGGTGAGTCAGATAAGTTTGTCCAAGCACCGATCTCTTTACGAGCTTTAATAAAAGCTTTGTGCGTTCTAGCAGCAAGCTCACTGTGTTGTTGAACTTCATCGTAAACTTCAGCAGCACCTTTAGCAAACGCATCATAAACTTTGTCGTTAAACTTCTCTAGTTTAACTCCATGATCGTTTATTAAACGAGATAATGCTGCTCCATTTTTAGCATTATATTCAGCCATTGTAATTTCATCTGCCCATGCGCAAGCAGTTTTAATTATCATTTGGTCTGTTTTTGATAAGCTAGTGAACCATGATTTATTAACACCACATGCTAACATCGAACCAGGTTCGTGCATACCAGGGTAATAATAGTACTTCGCAGCTTCATGGAATTTCATAGCTTCATCGTTCCAAGGACCTACCCATTCAGTAGCATCAATTGCACCTGAAACTAGGTTTTCATAAATTTGTCCACCAGGAAGTGAAACTGGAGAACCTCCAAGTTTTCCTAAAACTTGTCCTCCCAATCCAGGCATACGCATTTTTAAACCTTTTAAGTCATTAGCTGATCTAATTTTTTTGTTAAACCAACCACCCATTTGAACTCCAGTATTACCGGCTATAAAACTTTGAGTACCAAAATCATCGGTTAACTCATCCCAAAGCTCTTGTCCTCCACCATGGTGAATCCAAGCGTTTATTTCTGAGTAAGTGAAACCAAATGGACAAGCTGTAAAGTATCCAAAAGCTGGGTGTTTTTTAACCCAGTAGTAGTCAGCAGCATGATACATTTGTGAGTTACCAGAAGCAACCTCATCAAAAGAATCAAATGCTTTTACCCTTTCATTTGCAGCATAATAAGTAACTTGTATTCTTCCGTCACTCATATCGCTAAGTCTTTTTGCAAGTCTTTGTGCACCAGTTCCTAGTCCTGGAAAGTCTCTTCCCCAAGTAGCTACCATAGCTGCTTCTACTCTTTCAGCAGCGACAGCTGGAGCAGCTAAAGATGATGCAGCAACAGCAGCAACACCTGTTGCAGCAGCAGCTTTAAAGAACTTTCGTCTTGAAGGTGATTTTCCCTTCAATGATTTTTTTTCTTTAATCATTATTATTTCTCCTCTTTAGTTAATTAACTACGAGGAGTTAAACATATATTGGTTCTGAAGTCGATAATTTGTGGGGCTTTATTATAAATACAATCTATAATTGAACTTTCTTTATTCTATTGGATAGTCCCATGCGTCGCCGCCAATCACTTTAGAAATTGCAGAAAAATCTTTAGTTTCATTACCATCTTTACAAAACTTAGAATAAATATCTAGCGCCATCCTTCCTAGTGGTGTACTAGCGTTCACATTTGTCGCACACTCATTAGCAAGTTTTAAATCTTTATTCATCATTCCTGCAGAAAAACCTGGTTTATAATTATTATTTGAAGGTGTTCCATCAATTAATCCAGGCAAAGGAGGATAAACAGATATTGGCCAACTATTTCCAGATGCATTTTTCATTATTTCATGAACTTTTTTAATATCTATATTTAGTCTTTTTGCTAACATTAAAGATTCTGATGCAGCGATCATTGTAATTCCCAAAGACATATTGTTACAAATCTTAGCTCCATTACCACTTCCAATTTCACCAGCATGATAAATATTTTTTCCCATAACTTTTAAAATTGGTAGTGCTCTATCAAAAGAATCCTCGGACCCACCAACCATTATATTAAGAGTTGCCTTTTGAGCTCCCATTACACCTCCACTTACAGGAGCATCCACCATCATAATGCCCCGATCATTTGCAACTTTACCAATTTCTTTTGAAGTTTGTATGTCGATTGTTGAACAATCTATTAGTATACAATTTTTTGAAACTTTATTAATTATCCCGTTATCACCGAGATATATTTCTTTTGAATGTTTGCCTTCAGGTAACATTGTTATAACTGTAGAAATTTCCTCACTAATTAAATCTTCAATTCTATCTACGGTTTCTAAATTTTTTTCTCTAGCTTTTTCTAACATTTGTTTTGAAACATCAAACACTTTAATTTTACTACCAGCTTTAAGCAAATTTACTGCCATCGGGTTACCCATATTACCAACACCAATAAAAGCAATCTTTTCACTCATATTAATCTCCTTATTTTTTAATTATCTTAATTAGAATTTAATTTGCTTGCCCCAAGTAATTAACCATAAAAACACCAATTACAATTAAACAAATTCCAATAAAACCATATAGATTAGGTACTTGATTATATTTTAATATTCCAAACAAAACTACACCTGCAACAGTTAATCCACTATATGTAGAATAACTAAAAGCAACTGGAATTACTGACATTGCTTTTGCAAGTGAAAACATTGTGATGACCATTAATAATAAGCAAGCTATAGTTGGAGAAAGTTTTGAAAAACCATCCGAGATTTTTGCAAAACTATTAGCTGCAATTCCTGTAGTTATTCCTAAAACTAAAAATAAGTAACCTATAAATGGTTTCATATTATTAATTTACTTTATTTTTACAATTACCTGTATTGAAAAACTCATCAATATTATCTATAGCTAAATTAGCCATAGCTGTTCTTGTTTCTTTAGTTGCACTTCCTAAATGTGGTAGAATAAATGCACTTTTATGTTTTAAATATCCAGAGTTTAAATTTGGTTCATTTTTATAAACATCTAAACCTACAGCATAAACTTTTCTTCTTTCAAGAGCATCAATCATGGCTTCATCATCAACTATATCTCCTCTAGCAACGTTAGTAACCACAGCACCTTTAGGTAAATATTCAATTGTCTCTTTATTAATCATATCAATTGTTTCCTTTGAAGCAGGACAACAAATTGAAAGAACATCAGAAACTGACATTAAATCTTTCAAATTATCATGATAAATTGCGCCTTGTTCTTTCTCTGCATTTAGTTTTGATCGATTGTGATAATGAATAACCATTCCTAAAGATTTTGCAATTTTTGCAATTTTTTGGCCAATTCTCCCCATTCCTAAAATACCTAATCTTGCTCCAGTTAATTGCTTTCCAATAAGATAATCTGCTGACCATTTCCAGCCACCTTCTCTAGCAGCTCCAATACCCTCTGAAGCTCTTCTGCATGCACCAAGAATTAATAAAACTCCTATTTCTGCTGTTGCATCTGTTAAAACATCGGGTGTATTTGTTACAGCTATGCCTTTATTTTTAGCTGCTTCTAAATCAATATTCCCAAAACCTACAGCAAAATTAGAAATTATTTTTATTGTATCTGGAAGTTTACTTATTGTTTCTGCATCAAGTTTATCTGTTAACGATGATAATATGCCATCATAACCTTTGCTAAGTTCAATCAATTTTTGTTGAGAATAAAGCTCATCATTTAAATTAAAATTAGCTTCAAAAATTTCTTTAGCTTTATCTTCACAAGATCTTAGTAATCTTCTTGTGACAAGTATTTTTTTCATAGGATAATTTTGATTAATTTAAATCAAAAACCTTTCCCGGATTCATAATATTATTTATATCAAGACTTCTTTTTATTGCTTTCATTACGGGAATATTGTCATGATGTTCTTTTAAAAGATAATGTTTTTTTTGTAAGCCAATTCCATGTTCACCAGTTATAGTTCCTTCGAGCTCTAAAGCTTTATTTATTAAATCGTCACTATACTGTCTAATTTTCTTTTGTTTATCTTTATCTTGAGGATCGTACAAAATTATCGAATGAAAATTTCCATCACCTACATGACCAACCATTGGTGCAGTAAGTCCTAATTTGTTAACTTCATTTTCAGCCCAAGATATACATTCAACCAATTTTGATATAGGCACACATACATCTGTAGAATATACTTTCATATTATTACCAAGTGCTTTAACAGAATAATAAACATCATGTCTTGCTTTCCATAATTTTTTTTGTTCCTCAGTTGAAGACGCCCATTGAAAATCACTTCCATTATTATTTTTTGACAACTCTTCGACAATACTGATCGCCTCATTATTAGTTGTTTCAGTTCCATGAAATTCAAAAAAAAGTGTTGGTGATGCTTTAACATTGTCTAATTTTGAGTATTTAATACTTATTTCCATTTGATCTTTATTTAACATTTCAATTCTAGCAATAGGAACACCATACTGAATTACCTCTTGAGCAGTCTTCACTGCTGAGTCTAAATCTGGAAAATAACAAACAGCACTCATAACATTTTCAGGAATTGGCGATAGTCTTACCTGTACTTCTGTAATTATTCCAAGTGTTCCTTCAGATCCTATGAATAAATTTGTTAAATTATATCCTGCTGAAGTTTTTTTAGTTCTTGCTCCAGTTTTAATTATATCTCCATTTGGAAGTACTACAGTTAATCCTGATATAACAGTTCTCATAGTTCCGTATTTTACTGCCATTGTTCCAGAGGCTGATGTGGATGCCATTCCTCCAATAGCTGCATCTGCCCCAGGATCAATTGGGAAAAAAACGCCATCTTCTCTTAAATATTCATTTAGTTGTTTTCTTGTGACGTTAGCTTGAACTCTACAATCAAAGTCTTCAGCATTAACAGATAATACTTTATTCATTTTCTCTAAAGAGATTGTAATGCCATTTGAATTACCAACTGCATTTCCCTCTAAAGAAGTTCCAGTTCCGAATGGAACTACTGGTACTTTATGATCATTACACAATTTTAAAATTTTAGATACTTCCTCGTTAGTTTCTGGAAAAACTACTGCTTTGGATAAAATTGGATTATAAGTATCTTCACCTCTTGCATAATTGGCCCTGGTTGATTCTGAGGTTGAAAATCTTCCATTAAAAATTTTTTTTAATTCGCTTTGAACTTGTTCATTCATAAATTGGATAATAATAAAAAATAATAGAAAAATACAGCTTATTTAGTTAACATTTTTTTTATATTTTCTAAAGCTTGAGAAATATTATCTCTAGAGGCCGCAAAACTAAACCTGACATAATCTTTGCAAGTTTGCCCAAATGCAGTTCCTGGAACTATTGCTACTCCTGCTTCATGCATAGCTTTTTTACAAAATTCAGATCCATCCATTCCTGTGCCAATAACTTTTGGGAATGCATAAAATGCTCCTCCAGGCAAGCTGCATTCTACACCTGGTAAATCGTTAAGTCCCTCATGAATCAGTTTTCTTCTTTCAGTAAATTTTACCATCATTTCGTGAATGGAGTCATCAGGTCCATCTAAAGCTGCAATACCCGCAAATTGTGCAGCAGCATTTACACACGAAACACTATTTATTAAAAGTTTATTAACATGTTCAATTAAATTTTCTGGCCAAAAACTCCAACCCAATCTCCATCCTGTCATTGAATAAGCTTTGCTCCAACCTTCTAAAACAATCAATCTGTTTCTTAACTCTGGATAGTTAAAAAATGTAGGCATCTCTTTATTATCAAAAATTTGTCTACTATATATTTCATCACTTAAAATTGTAACATGAGGATGTTTTTTTAGTCCTTCTGCTAACTTATCTATTTCAGATTTTTCAACAAAACTTCCTGTAGGATTGTTTGGATTAATTAAAATTAATAATCTAGTTTTATCTGTGATTAATGAAAGAATTTTATCTGCAGAAAATTTCAAATCTTTGTCTTCAGTTAAATCATAAGGCACTGCTTTTGCACCTGAATAATTAATCATAGACTCATATATTGGGAAAGCTGGTGTTGGATGAATTATTTCTACTCCAGGTTCTCCAAAACACATAATAGCATAATGCATTGTAGGTTTTCCTCCTGGCATTATTAAAATTCTTTCAGGATCTACATCAGCATTATAAAGTTTTTTTAATTTTCTTGTAACTGCTTGACGACACTCAAGAATTCCATTTGACATTACATAGCCATGATGCCCATCGTCTAAAGCTTTTTTTGCTGCTTCGACTACATGTTTAGGTGTTTTAAAGTCTGGTTGACCTAATCCTAAATGGATCATTGGTTTTCCTTGTGCTTCTAATTTTTTAGCTTCTGCTAAAATTGTAAAAGCGCTTTCTGTTCCAAGTCTGTTTAATGCTTTAGCTAGTTCCATAAAAATAAAGTTGCGAAATTAACCGAAAACAACTTTGTTGTCTATTGTTGTTTTATCAGAACAGAATTGCAGTTTAAAAAAAAACTTAACTTTTGTTATTAAAAATTACTTTCTAAATATGATTTTTGACGCATCAAGATCTTTAACACTTTTACATCCCATTAAAATCATATTTCTCCTGATTTCTTTGTGCATATTTTCTAATAATCTTTCTACTCCGTGCTGTCCTCCAGCTCCTAAGCTGAATAAAAAAGCTCTTCCAAAACTACATGCTTTAGCACCTGCTGATAAAGCTTTAAGAACATGAGTTCCTCTCCTAACACCACCATCAAGAATAATTTCTAATTTTTCACCAACTGCATCTGATATCGCCTTAACTTGATCAAATGGAGATCTGGACCCATCAAGTTGTCTTCCTCCATGATTTGAAATCATTATCGCAGTGCAACCAATATCAATTGCTCTTTTTGCATCCTCAACTGACATAACTCCTTTAAGAGCAAATGGACCATCCCATTTTTTTGCAATATATTCTGCATCTTTCCAGTTCATTGTAGGATCATATTGCTCATTAACATAATCTATAACTGATTTTGCAATATTTGTTCCCTTATCTGTTTTCTTTGAAACGTTTGCTAGCTCAAATTTTGGATGAGTCAAATAGTTAAATACCCACTGTGGATGTATTGCAAAACTAATAAGACTTTGAAGAGTTAATTTTGGAGGGGTTGTAAATCCTGTTCTATGATCTCTTTCTCTATTTCCAGCAACAAGAGTATCTACTGTCAAACACATTGCATCAAAACCTGATCTTTTACTTCTTTCGATTAAGTCATCTGTTATTGATTTATCTTTATGAACATAAAGTTGAAATAATTTTGGACCACTAGAAACATTTGAAATTTCTTCCATTGTAGTATTTGCCATTGATGACATACTATAAAAAGTACCAAATTTTTCTGCAGCTCTAGCTGAAGCTTTATCACCATCATAATGATACAATCTTTGCATAGCTGTTGGAGATAAAAAAATTGGCATATCAATTTTTTTTCCAAATATAGTTGTAGATAAATCTGGTTCTCCAACATTATTTAATATATTTGGAACTAAATCACAGCTGTCAAAGGCTTCAGAGTTTCTTCTTAAGGTAATCTCATCATCTGCACCACCATCTATATAATTAAAAATTGGTGATGGTAATTTTTTTCTTGCTAATTTTCTAAAGTCCTCAAAATTATAACAATCATTTATATTCATGATCTTATTTTCTGAATCTTAAATTATTTCTATTAAGGTCACTAATTTTTGTACATCCCATTAATTTCATGTCTCTCTCCAATTCAGTCTTATATTTTTCTAGTGCTCTTTCAACACCAGCTTGTCCTGCTGCTGCTAAAGCATATAAATAAAGTCTTCCACCTGAGCAAGCTTTTGCTCCTAATGATAGTGCTTTAAGCATATGAGTTCCTCTATGAATTCCTCCTTCACAAATCACGTCAAGCTTATCTCCAACAGCATCAACAATTTCTGCAAGTTGATCAAATGGAGATCTTGATCCGTCTAGCTGTCTCCCACCATGATTTGAAACCATTATACCTGTACAACCAATATCAACTGCTCTTTTAGCATCATCAACACTCATTACTCCTTTTAGAGCAAAATGACCGCCCCACTGGGAACAAAGTTTTTCAGCATCTTTCCAATTCATTGATTGATCTAACATGGTAGAAAAATAATTTCCAATTGAAGTATTTGTGCTTGTTCCTTCTTGAACATAATCTTGAAGATGAGGTAATTCAAATTTTCCTTTTGTTAAATAGTTTATCCCCCACATTGGCTTTGTAGCAAAGCTAAACAAACTTGATAACGTTAGTTTGGGGGGTGATGTAAAACCCGTTCTTAAATCTCTTTCACGATTTCCGCCAGTTATTGTATCTACCGTTAAAGCCATAACGTCAAATTTGGCAGCTTTTGCTCTTTCTAAACATGAGTCATTCAAGCCTCTATCTTTATGAAAATAAAACTGAAACATTTTAGGTGTATCAATCATAGAAGATATTTCTTCAACACTTACTGTAGCTAAAGCAGATACACCAAACATAGTATTATATTTTTGAGCTGCTTTTCCAACTGCTCTTTCCCCTTCATAATGAAATAATCTTTGTAAAGCTGTTGGAGCTAGGTAAAAGGGTAAATCCAATTTTTTTCCAAAAATAGTAGTAGATAAATCAATATTTTCAACACCTCTTAGAACATTTGGAACTAAGTCAACATCATCGAAAGCACTTGTATTTCTATTATAAGTTATTTCATCATCAGCTGCACCATCAATATAATGAAATATTGGTGAAGGTAATTTCTTTTTAGCTAACTTTCTAAAATCATTAAAATTATGACAATCTTTTAAGTTCATATTTTATGTTATTAAAAGTTTTTAAGAAAATTGAACATATAACTATTTGCCCCAGGATTTTTATCTCCTAAACTTGCATTAGATATATGGTTGTAAGATAAGCCCAGCTCACTTGTTTTTGAAAGATCTAAAGATAATTGAATCTCACTTTTAAATTCCAGTAAATGACCAAGATCTTTACCATTTCCTTCATGATATAATCCTGGCGTAAAACTTGGAACAATATTTAAAGCTCCAACTTTATATTGAGCTTGAACTCCAGTATAAATATAGCCTGCACTATCAGCCGTAATCATAAAACCAGTAATTGGTGAAAGATTTCCTAAAAAAGTATCTCTATTTAAATTTTCATTTTGGTGTTGAAATCCAATTAATGCAGATCTTTTTCCATCATCACTGAAATCAAACATACCTGAATAAATATTAAACTCAGTATTTTTTTCTATAATGTTTACTTCATCTGCAATTGATGAAAATGAAAAAATAAAAATAAAAAATGTTAAAAAAATTTTTTTAAATATCATATTAAGTATATTTTATTTTCTAATTATAAAACTTTTAAAGATTATTGCACCTCCAATTAAAAACATTAATATTGGCAATAACCAAAGGATATAAGTGTTTTTATTCAATCCAGGATCATACAATATCCATTCACCATACTTATCCTTAAAAAAACTATAAATTTGCTTTTCGGAAAAACCTTCTTCTAATTTTTTATCAACTAAAACTTTTAAACTATTAGCAAATTCAGAGTCTGAATCATAAACTGATTGTCCTTGACAAATTAAACAACGCAAATTTTTTGTAATTTTAATCTTAATATCTTCATTATCTGCATTTGAATAATTAAAAGAAAAAATAAAATAAAAAATAAAAAAAAATTTGAGTATTTTCATTTCATTAATAATTTAACTTCTTTAACTGAATGCTTGTTAAGTGGCCCAATATATTTTTTAATAATTCTGTTATCATAAATCAAAAAAGTTTCTGGTACACCGTAAGCTCCCCATTCAATAGCACTGGTTCCATCTTTATCAAAAATAATTTTTTCATAAGGATTTCCAAGTTCTTCTAAAAATTTTTTTGCATTTTCTTTTTTGTCTTTATAATTAATACCAATAAGTTTTAAATTTTTATTATTAGCCAAATCAATTAAAATAGAATGCTCTTGTCTACAAGGAACACACCAAGAAGACCAAATATTTAGTAAATAATATTTATTTAAATCAAAAATTTCTGATGAATTTACTATTTTACCTGAATAAAATAGTTCTGCTGAATATGATGGTATCTCATTGTTAATTTTTACATCTGGAGTATAAATATTCGTATCCTGTAAACCTTTATAAAAAATTATAAAAATAACGAAAAAAATTATAAAAATAGAAAATGGTAAAAATTTACTTTTCATATTTTTTTTTTAATAAACTTATTAAACCACCAAAACTAATCAATACTACTGAAAGCCAAATCCATATCATAAATGGTTTAACCTGGTATCTAATATTAAAATAATCTTGATTTTGAACTAAATTAATTACTATAAATTTATCTGATATTAATGTTGTTTTAATATCTGCTTCACTTGTAACAATATTTGGTTGATTATATATCCTTAACTCAGGTAAAAAATTTTCTACTTTTCCTTTTGAATTTTGAATACTAAAATTTCCTATAATAGACTCATAGTTTTTTCCTGTTCTTTGACTTACATTTTCAAAAATAATTTTAGTTTTTGAAGACTCAAAAGTTTCACCAACTTTTAAATTAGTAATAACTTCAGTTGAAAATAAATTATTAAACAAAATACTTAAAATTAATAAACTAAATCCAAAATGAGAAATGTTTTGAGAAATATTTTGATATTTCTGTATAAAAAAATCTCTCAAATTCATAAAAAATAAATAAAGTGCACTGGATATTAGAATTGAGTTGATAAGAAAATTATATTCAAAATTTTTAACAATTAAATAAGATAATAAAATAGAAATTACTAACAAAGAAATTAGGTAAATTTTATTTTCCAAATTAGATCTAATCCATTTTAATTTAGGTCCAATTGCCATAATGAGCAAAAATGGAATTAAAAATGGAATTATTAGTTTATGATAAAAAGGTGGACCCACAGATATTTTTTGAGATGATAAAACATCAAGAAATATTGGATAAATAGTTCCAATTAATACTACAGATAAAAAATACATCATAAACCAATTATTAATTATGATTGCAGTTTCTTTACTCAACCAAAAAAAACTAGATAAATTATTTTCATTATTTTTATGAAAAAAGAAAAAAATGAACAAAGAAAGAAAAATTAACGAAAATAAAAAAATTAAAATAAATAAACCTCTTTGTGGGTCACTTGCAAAAGTATGAACAGAATTAAGAATTCCTGATCTTACCAAAAATGTGCCACTCATACTTAGTAAAAATGTTGTTATTGATAAAATTATCACCCATGAAGTTAAAATTAATTTTTTTTCTAAAACTAAAATGCAGTGTAAAAGTGTTGTTAATGCCAACCATGGCATCAATGAAACATTCTCAACTGGATCCCAAAACCAAAAACCTCCCCATCCTAATTCGTAATATGCCCAAATTGATCCTAATAAAATTCCAATTGTCAAAAAAAACCATGAAATTAAAACCCACTTTTTTATATGAGATGCCCAGTTTTTAGAGATCATGTTAAGAGTTGTTGCTGCCAAAACTGATGAAAATATAATTGAGGAACCTACATAACCTAAATATAAAATAGGTGGATGAATTACTAGAGCAGGATCTTGAAGTATTGGATTTAATCCCAAACCTTCTTCGGGAGTTGGGTAAATGTAATTAAACGGATTTGATGTCATAATTAAGAAAACAAAAAAACCTATGATTATAATTTGCTGAAATACTAGAGTTAAAATTTTGTACTTTATTGGTTGATTTTTACTTCTTAAAAAAAATATCAAAATAAATAATGTTAATACAAACAACCAAAGCAACAAACTTCCTTCATGGTTTCCCCAAGTGCCTGCTATTTTATAAAAAAGTGGTTTAGTTGTATGAGAATTATTGAAAACAGTCTCATTACTAAAATCAGAAAAGACAAAAGATAGAACTAAACATAAGAAGCTAATTATAACAAAAAAAAATTGTAAAAAAGTAAATGATAAAATTTTAGTATCTAATATTTTAGAATTTCGAAAATTTATTATAGAAAAGTATATAAGAATCAAACTAAAACATAATCCTAGAATTAATGAATAATATCCAATAACACTGTATAACAATTTAATTCTCCTTTAACGCAGCTTTTACTTCTGGTGGCATATAATTCTCATCATGTTTTGCTAAAATTTTTGTAGCAGAAAAAAAATTTTTATCTTTTAAAAATCCCTCTGCAACTACACCTTTTTCTTCAGCAAAAAGATTTGGAACTGCACCTGTATAGGTCACGTTTATTTCATTTTTAAAATCAGTAATAATGAATTTTACCTCATTAGCAGTTATAGAAATAGAATTTTTTTTAACCATTCCTCCAATTCTAATCTTTTTTTTATCTAATTCTGATAATAATTTAATCTCAGAAGGTGATTGAAAATAAATAACGTTTTCTTCCAATGATTTTAAAACTAAAAAAGCTGATAAAATTAACGTAATAAAAGCAATTGCTATAAATAAAAATCTTAATTTAACTTTACGACCATACATGGTTCAAAAGTTACTTATTTGTTGCGTTAGCTAAAATTTCTTTATTTATTCTTTGTGATTTTGCGGAATTAGCTTTCTCAGAATTAAGAGACCCAAATTTAATTAAAAATTTACTTTGTTCTTTAATAAATTGAATTTTTATAACTAAATATAAAGCTGTAAAACTTAAAATTGTAAAACCAAAAGCAGATAAAACATAAACTTCGTATCCATTCATAAAAAATAATTCATTTATCATAATCTATCTAACCCTTTATTTTTAATCTTTATCAGTTCTGTATTATATTTCATTAAAAAAATTAGCAATGAAAAAAGAGTAAATGCCGCAGTCATTATCATTAAAGGAAAAAGCATTGATGAATGAATTGAGGTTTTTGATAGAATATTAATCGAAGCTGGTTGATGAAGTGTATTCCACCAATCAACAGAGTATTTAATAATCGGAACATTAATAACACCCAAAATCATTATGAATGTAGTAACCTTAAAAACCTTTTCTTCATTTTCATAAATTCTCCATGAAATTAAGTACATTGCATAAAACAAGGATAAAATTAACATTGATGTAATTCTTGCATCCCAAGCCCACCATGTTCCCCAGGTAGGTTTGCCCCAGATAGATCCTGTGACTAATGCAATAATATTAAAAACAAATCCTGATGGTGCTAAGCTTTTAGCAATTAAAAAAAAATTTTTATTTTTAAATATAAATCCAGTAATTGATAAAAAAGTAATAGATGAAAAAATTCCTAGAGAAATCCAAGCTGCTGGTACATGTACATACATAATTCTAACTGCATGACTTTGTTTATAATCTTCAGGAGATAAAATTAATGCTTCGGTTAATCCAATTGAAAATACAATGATAAATAAAAACAGAACATATTTTGGAGCTTTAGAAGTAACTTGAAAAATTTTATTTGGTTCAAAAAATTTAAACATATTTTAATTTTTGATTATTTTGAAAGTATTTATTACGAAAATGTTTTCTGATCAAGAATGCAGAGGGAAATAATAATATGAAACTAAAGTTTAACACTCTTGACCAGAGAATATAGATTAAATTAACTAATTAGTATGACTAAGTTTTGAGCTAAATGTGTTTAAATAGTGATAAACTTAGTTTGAAAGCTTAAAATAGCTCGAACCTTTTTTTCCTGAAAAAATCTCATTAATTAAAGGGTGTTTTATAGGTTCCTCAGAATCATCCGTAAGAAGATTTTGTTCTGAAACATAAGCCTCATAAGTTATTTCATCATTTTCTGCCAATAAATGATAAAAAGGTTGATCTTTTCTTGGTCTAACATTTTTTGGTATTGATTGATACCACTCTTCCGAATTATTAAATTCAAAGTCAACGTCATATATCACTCCTCTAAATTCAAAGTGTTTGTGTTTAACGATATCTCCTATTGAGAATTTTGCTTTTTGAGTTGGCATTGAGATTAGTATGTGTATTTAAATATAAAAATCAATGCTAAAAATATTAATGTTTTGTGATGTGACAAATATGTTAATATCTTTTTAGTGAATAAATCTTTTTTAAAATTTGTTACAGATTTTGGGCCTTTAGCTATATTTTTCTTCTATTATTATAGTAATGATAAAAATTTATCAGTTGCTATTCCTCCACTAATAGTTGCAACTTTAATTGCGTTAGCTGTTGTTTGGTTTTTTGAAAAAAAAATACCTCCAATGCCATTAGTTAGTGGTATTTTAATTACATTTTTTGGAGGTCTTACTATTTATTTCAATGATCCAATATTTATTTACATAAAACCTACAATAATAAATATTTTATTTGCTCTAGTTTTATTTTTTGGAAAATTTTTTACTAAAGAACCAATTCTAAAAAAAATCATAGGAAAATCAATTCCCTTGACTGACTTTGGGTGGGAATTATTAAATAAAAGGTGGATGTTATTTTTCTTTGGACTTGCAATATTAAATGAATGCATCTGGAGAACTC
>CACHFM010000013.1 GCA_902579105.1 uncultured Pelagibacteraceae bacterium
TATTTTTTCATTTAAAAAAATAATAAATCTTTATTTTTTGTTAATAGTATTTGAGTATAGCCAAGGACAATCAATAAAAAGCGGGGCTTGTTTTCCCTCTGATGCTGTTTCTAATCTTTTATTTCTAAATTTCATTCTCTCTTCATCAGGCAAGTAAAGTCTTTCGTGTCCCCAAAAACTTGGTCCCTCAAATGTTTCGATTGGTTCCCATGTTTTGGGATCTATAATTCTACCTCCCCAACCATTTTCTATAAAAAATCCAGATGGAGTTATAGAATAAAATGATGTCATATAATCATTAGTGTGCCTTCCTAAAGTATAAGCGATTTTATTTTCTTCATATTGCAACAGATCATATCCTTGGCCAACGTCATCAAGACTATTGTATTCAACCATAAAATGATGAAAGCCAGTTCTACCAGAACCAAATAATGCTAAACTATGATGTCTACCATTCACATGAAAAAAACATAAAGAAATAGGTGTATGACTGTAATCACTGATTTTAAAACCAAGTACTTCTGTGTAAAAAGGTATTAAATCATCTATCTTTTTTACGTGAATTACAGCATGTCCCATTCCCAATGCGCCTGTTTTAAAACCAGAAATTGGACGACTTGGTTTAAATGGGTCAGTTTCGTTCATTGGATTATACACAAGCTCAATTCTATTTCCTTGAGGGTCATTAAAATATATTAAATCTTCAACAAATCTCTTATCTGCAAAAGAAGACTTACCTTGATTTACTTCAATTTTATTTTTTTCTAATTTTGTTGCAAAAAATGCTAGATCATCTTTCGTCTCTACTTCCCATCCTAAGAAACCAAGATTGTCACCTTTGTCACCTGTTATTGTTAAACGTTGTTTTTGATCATCCATTCTAAAAGACAATATATCTTTACCTCTATCGACTTGCTGCATACCCAGACTTTTTTTAGTATAGTCTGACCAGTCTTCAAATTTATCTGAATTTACTCCTATATAACTAAGAGCCTTTATAGCCATTTAAAATTATCCTAAAATTTAATGAGCCCACAATGATGTGGGCTCAAAGTATATCTTAATTTATTAGCCTTCAACTGCAGTAATGATTTGTCTTGCTCTTTTTAGAACAGCATCACCATCAAGGCCTTTACCTTTCATTTCATCTAACCAATTTGCTTCGATTGGTGCTAATATTTTTTTGTATTCAGCAATAACTGAGTCTGATGCAATTATGATTTCATGATCATCTCTTTTTGAGATTTCATTTTTCATTACAGCATTTTGATTATCAATTAAATTAGATGCCCAATCACCAAATGCATGACCACTATACTTGTTAATACATGCCTGTGCATTTTTCGGTAAACCATTAAACTTATCTTCATTCATGATTAAACCAAATGTTGCGTTAGTGATGTTAACTTCAGTATGATATTTAGTTACATCAAATAATCTAAACGAACCAACTGCAGTATAAGGAAAAGGAGTACCATCAACTACACCTTTGCTTAAAGCTTCAGAAGTACCTGGTGCAGGAACTTTTACTCCAGTTGCACCTAAAGTTTTAAGAATTGTACCAGCAATTTTGCTAGGTACTCTCATTTTCTTTCCTTTAAAATCTGAAGGATTTACAACTTTTGTATCTTTCATATGAATTTGGTATCCAGGATTAGAATGAAGACCTATTACTTTTATGCCAGCCATTTCCTTATCTAAATATCCTTCATTAAACAAAGTATTTAAAGCTGTCGTTCCAGCTCTTGAAGTCCGTGTAAGAAATGGTAATTCGATTACTGAACTTAGAGGAAATTGACCTCCAATATATCCTAAAACAGTCCATGAAATATCTGCAACACCTGATGTTACAATATCATATTGCTTAGGAGGGCTTCCTAATACACCCCCTGCATACATTTTAACATTTAACGAACCTGCTGAACATTGATTGACTTTTGTTGCCCAAGCTGCAAGAATTTTACTAGCAATAAATGCTTTAGGTGGTTCAAAAGTTGCCAACTTAAGTTCTGTCGCTGACGCTCCACTAATTGCACTTAAAGAAAAAATTCCAATGATTAATCCAATTAATTTTTTTTTCATAAAAATATCCCCTTGTTATTTATAATTATTAAAAAGTTTAACTTGATTTTTAAATTATTTCATCTTTAATTGTATTGGACAAAACGCCAATATCAGTCACTTCTACCTCAACTTTGTCCCCTGGTTTCATGAAAACTGGTGGATTTCTCTTAAATCCAACTCCACCTGGCGTTCCTGTGACCAAAACATCTCCTGCTCTCCAGGCCATTGCTTTAGATACGTATGAAATTAATATTGGAATATCAAAAATTAATTGACTTAATTTTGCATTTTGCATCACCTCTCCATTTAATCTTGTTTCAAGGGTTAGCTGTTTATAATCTTTAATATCCTCTGCTAAAACCATATGTGGACCAAAACTTCCTGTTTTTTCAAAATTTTTTCCCATTCCAAATTGTCGAGTATGTCTCTGCCAATCTCTAATTGTACTTTCATTATAACATGAATAACCAACTATATGTTTCAAAGCGTCTTCAGGCTTAACATGTTTTCCTGCTTCTCCCATAATAACCGCCATCTCTCCTTCAAAATCTAAATTATCAGAAGCTATTGGTCTTTGTATTGCTTGTAAATGTGAGGTTTGGCTTTCAGGAAAACGGTGAAAAATTACAGGATTTTCCTCAACAGTTCTATTAGTTTCTTTAACATGTTCACTATAATTTAAACCAACACAAATAATTTTTCCTGGATTTGGAATAACTGGTAAATAATGAATATCTCCAACACTCAAGTTTCCAGGATTAGTACTAGCATATTTTTTAGCCTCCGAAATACCATTTTTAAAAATAAGATCTTTTAAATTTTCTGCTCCAGATATTTTACCAGTAAGATCTGTAATAAGATTGTTGTCTAGGATACCGAATTTAGCTTTTGAGTCATGTAAATAAGAAATAAATTTCATAATTAATACTTTCTGTTTAAAACAAACCTTATATGCTAATGTTTAATAAAATTGAAGATACTTTTTTATAAAATTTAAAATATGAATAAATTATTTGATTATTCGGCAATAGCATCTGGTTTAATACTTTTGTTTCTATCTGTATTAACTTTTTGCGATGTTTTTGGAAGAAGATTTTTAAATTCACCAGTTACAGGAACAATTGAACTGGTTGAAATTGGAATGGCTTTAGTTGCTTTTCTTGCTATGCCTAGAGCTTTTTTTTTAAATGCAAATGTTTCAGCTGATTTTATTAATAATTTAAATTTAGGAAAATTTAAAACTTATCTCATTATTCTTAAGTTTATATTGATGATGATAATAATGTCATTAATGGCTTATGCTACAACTAAAACTTCAATAAAATTTATGGGTAATGAAAGAGTTACTCTTGATCTTGAATTGTATTTTTATCCTTTTTATTTTATTTCATCTTTTGGAATGTGGTTAAGCGTACTTGCTATATTTTTCTGGTTTATAAAAGCCTTAACTAAAACTAACTCAAATTTGAAAGACATCTAATGGAAATGGATCCAATTATTAACGGTGGAATTGCGTTTGCTGCAGTTTTAATCTTAATGGTACTGAACATTCCAATTGGTATTGCAATGTTGCTTGTTGGTTTTACAGGATTTGCATTAATTTCAGGTTTTGATCCAGCAATTTTTGTTTTAGGAACAGCCCCTTTTGATGCTGTATCAAAATATACTTTATCTGTACTTCCTCTATTTGTTTTAATGGGAAATCTCGCAAATAGCGCAAATTTATCTAGAAATTTATATGATGCTGCTTATGCGGTTGTTGGTCATTATAAAGGTGGACTAGCCATGTCAACTGTAGGTGCCTGTGCTGGATTTGGAATGATATGTGGTTCATCTATTGCAACAGCTGCAACGATGTCTCAAATGGCTGGACCAGAAATGAAAAGACATGGTTACAGTGATGCTTTAATAAGTGGTTCAATTGCATCAGGAGGAACTCTCGGAATTATCATTCCTCCTAGTGTTATTCTTGTAATTTATGCATATTTAACTGAACAATCTGTTCAGGAACTTTTCTTTGCTGCGTTAATACCTGGATTAATAGCTGTAATTTTATACATGATTGCAATTAGAGTTTATCTAATAATCTATCCTTCACACGGTGGACATGGAAGTAAGATGCCGCTTAAAGAAAGAATATCAGCAATCACAAAAGTATTTCCAATTTTTTTAATTTTTACAATAATAATGGGTGGTCTTTACCTGGGTTTCTTTACTGCAACCGAAAGTGCTGCTGTTGGTGTTGTCTTAGTATTATTATTTATTTTAGCTAGAGGTCAACTAACAATAAGTTTATTAAGAGAAGCTCTATGGACAACAATAAAGACTGTGGGTTCATTATATTTAATTGTAATTGGTGCTAGTATTTTTAATTATTTAATTACAGTAACCCAATTACCTTTTGCGGTTGTTGATTTTATAAATCATTTAGAACTTACTCCAATAGGAATTATTTTGGTTATTTGTGTTATTTATTTAGTGCTTGGAACTGTAATGGACTCTTTGGCGATGCTGTTTTTAACTATTCCTGTATTTTATCCGGTAATAGTGGATGCAGGGATAGATCCGGTTTGGTTTGGAATATTTGCAGTAATAGTTGTTGAATTTGGTTTAATTTCACCACCAGTTGGAATGAATTTATTTGTGATTAAAGGTGTAATGCAAAATACTCCTCTTCAAACAATATGGTTTGGAACTGTTCCTTTTTTACTTACTGATGTAATTAGACTTGCTTTAATAATTGCGTTTCCTGCGATATGTTTATACTTACCTAGTTTAATGACGCCTTAGCAATTACCAAACTCCAATCATTATACCATCATCTTTAGTATAATCTCTTTCTTTAGTTACAAATTCGTCAGTTGCTGCAACTCTATTTTTTCTATCTATAATTCTTTTAAGAAGTAATTCTTTCATTTCTTCTTTAATTTTTGAATGCTCTTTAGATTGACCTAAGTCATTAAACTCATCTGGATCTTTTTTTAAATCAAACAATTGAGGCTCAAATCCTTTATAATAAATATATTTCCATTCATTATTTCTAATCATAAAAGCTCTTGCATCTGAGGCTCCTAAATTAAGTATTTTACGAGCTTCATTAAATGAATAATCAATTTCACTAAAAACAAAATTTTTCCAATTTTTTGGGTTTTCTCCCTTTAAAACTGGCATTAAAGAATTTCCTTCTAATCTATGCTTGCTTACTGGACTTTCTACGGCATCTAAAAAGGTTGGTAGCAAATCTATTGCTTCTACAAATCTTTTTTCTTTAGTGCCTCTTGTGATGTTAGCATATTCACTTGGATCATAAATTATCATTGGCACTCTAACTGATTGTTCATGAAACAACTCTTTTTCTCCTAACCAATGATCTCCTTGGTAATCACCATGATCTGAAGTAAATACAATCATGGTATCTTCCATATGACCTGCGTCTTCTAAAAATTTAAATAACCTTCCTAAATTATCATCAATTTGTTTAATTAGACCCATGTATCCAGATAGAACCGTATTTCTAACTTCATCTTTGGAAAAAGTTTTTGAAATACTATTTTCCATAAACGCTTTATAAACTGGATGATTATTCTTTCGTTCTGAGTCATTTCTATGGACAGGATAAAATTCATTTGCTGAATACATATTATGATAAGGGGCTGGAGCCATATAAGGCCAATGTGGTTTAATATAAGATAAATGTAAAAACCAAGGTTTGTCTTTACTCTCTTCTATAAATTCCATTGCCCGATTAGTCATAAAAGCAGTTTCAGAATGTTTTTCTGGAATTCTAGCGGCTTTATTAGAGTTTCTTAATCTCCAACCACTTAGTATTTCACCATTTTCGCCTTCTGCAGAATTGGCCCAATCATTCCAAGGATTATCTCCATCATATCCAAGTTTATTTAACCATTCATTATAAGACAAAGTTTTTTTTGAATTTTTAATTTGATTGTTGGGATGTAGACCATCATCTCTTTCATAAGGTTCAAAACCTGGTTCACTAACTATTAAACCAATTTCAGTATCTTTAGTTATACCAAGCCTACTCATACCTTCTAAATCAGGTCTCATATGTGTTTTTCCAACTACACCTGTTCTAACTCCTGATTGACGAAGATAATCACCAATAGTTAATTCTCCAATTGGAAGTGGAACTTGATTCCATGTTGAACCATGACTAAAAACTGTTCTTCCAGTATAATAAGACGCTCTTGAAGGGCCACATACAGGTGATTGTACAAAAGCAGACTCAAACTGAATTCCTTTTTTAGCTAAACTATCTATATGAGGAGTTTTTAAATGTGGGTGACCATAACAGGATAAATAGTCCCATCTTAACTGATCCGCCATTATAAAAAGTATATTACGAATTTTATTCATTAAATTTTAAAGACCTCCAGATGAAAACAAAAACTTTGCAACTTGTTCAACTCCGATCTGTTTTTTCATTTGGCAGAATACATATGGTAGGCCATTTCTAGCTTTTTTCACATCATCTTTCATAATTTCTAGATTTACATCTACGTGAGGTGCTAAATCAGTTTTATTTATTATCAATAAATCTGATTTTTGGATTGCAGGACCGCCTTTTCTAGGGATATCACCCCCCATAGCAACATCAATAACATAGATGGAAAGATCCACTAATTCAGGACTAAAGGTTGCCGCTAAATTATCTCCTCCTGACTCAATTAGAATAAGATCAAGATCAGGAAATTTTTTTTTCATATTTTCAACAGCAAGCATATTAATTGAAGCATCTTCACGAATTGCAGTATGCGGACATCCTCCAGTTTCAACTCCTTTAATTCTATCTAAGGGTAAAGCTTGAGCTTTCATTAAAAATTCTGCGTCCTCTTTTGTATAAATATCATTAGATATTACGGCCATTGAAATTTTCTTTGATAAAAATTTGCACAGTTCTGCTGTCAAACTAGTTTTTCCAGCGCCAACGGGTCCTCCTATTCCAACTTTTAATGGTCCATTAATATTTTTCATGTTTTGTAAACTCGAGTTTTTAAATTTTCGTGTTTAATACTATAAATATCGCTATTAAAACAAATTCCACCTAAGTCTTCTAAATTTAAATTTTCACTATCCTTTTCTAGTTCTCTTATTAAATCATATGTTTGAATAATGCAGTCTTGACCAACTTTTTGACCGATAGGTATATGTTTTATACAAACATTTATTAGATTTGATGCAAAGGATTGTAAGTAAGATATTATTGTTAAGTTAAGTGGTATATTAAAATGTTTAGCTGCTTTACCAACAGAAATTGGATAAGCAGTATTTTCTGGAATTTTATAATTCCAACTATCTCCTAAAACTTTTCTAAAAGCATTACCCATTTCAATACACTCAATCTTTCTTTCTTTAGTTGGACAAAGTGAAAGAGCAAGTTCATTTAATTCTTCACCTAAATAAGAATGTTTAATTAAAATTATATCATTTTTACCAGTGCCATATTTTAAAAGGGATTTTAAATAATCTAAAATATCCTCCTTGGACTTAATTAAATCATCATTAATCATTGCTTCTAAACCATGTGAATAAGAAAAACTTCCAACAGGAAATGAAGGAGAAAACCAAGTTTGAAGAATTTGTAATGACTCTTTTAAATCCTTTTTACTATTATTTTTTTTAGTGTTTATGGCTATGGGTTCTACCAATTCCATACGCTCCTCCTTCAGGTTTAAAAGGCTTTGATACTTTTTTGACCTTTCCTCCAAGTTTTAAAATCATTTTTTTTATTACTTCATCATACTGAATTAAAATTCTATCTTTTTTAATTTGGCAAGGGATGTGTCTATTCCCAATATGCCATATAAGTTGCATTAAATTTTTACCTTTAATTTCTAGTAATTTTTCCTTTTTATTTTTTATGAAAATTAAATTACCACTTTGAAGTTTAAAAACTTGGTTTTCAGACAGTGATTTTGTCTCTGGTAAATTTACTAAAAATTCCAAACCATTATCTGAAACAAGTTTTTTTCTTCTTAAAAATCTCTCATCATAAGATAAAGATATGTGATCTTTTGCTTTATATTTATCTATTTTATTTACTATTAAAAAACAATTATCCATAAGTTAATACATAAAATATCTTTGTGCTAAAGGTAGTTCTTTTGCTGGTTCACATGTAATTATTTCCCCATCAGCTTTTACTTCATATGTTTCTGGATTTACTTCAATTTTTGGACACTTATTGTTTAAAACCATATCTTTTTTTGAAATAGATCTAGTGTTTTCTACGGCTAACAAATCTTTTCTTATACTTGAATCTTTTAATGAATTTTTTTCTAATGCCAACTTACTAGTAAAAATTACCGAAGACTTTTCTAATGACGTTCCAAATGAAGAAAACATCGGTCTAGTATATACCGGTTGTGGTGTTGGAATTGATGCGTTTGGATCACCCATTTGAGCACAAGCTATACTACCACCCATTAATATTATTTCTGGTTTTACACCAAAAAATGCTGGATCCCATAAAACTAAATCAGCACGTTTATTTTTTTCAATGCTTCCAATATGTTTTGAAATTCCGTGAGCAATTGCTGGATTAATTGTATATTTTGCTAAATACCTTTTAACTCTAAAATTATCATTATCTCCTTTTTCTTCTGGTAGACTTCCTCTTTGAACTTTCATTTTGTGAGCTGTCTGCCAAGTTCTAATTATAACTTCTCCCACTCTACCCATGGCCTGACTATCAGATGCAATAATTGAAAAAGCACCCATGTCATGAAGAATATCTTCAGCTGCAATTGTTTCACGTCTTATTCTGCTTTCAGCGAAAGCTACATCTTCTGGTATAGACTTATCAAGATGGTGACAAACCATAAGCATGTCTAAATGTTCTTCTATAGTATTAACAGTGTATGGTCTCGTAGGATTTGTAGAAGAAGGTATAACATACTCTTCTCCACAAACTTTAATTATATCTGGTGCATGTCCACCACCAGCGCCTTCTGTATGAAAAGCGTGAATAGTTCTTTTATTTATTGCTTTGATAGTATTTTCTACAAATCCACTTTCGTTCAAAGTATCTGTATGTATCATTACTTGAACATCATTTTTATCAGCAATATTTAAACAATTATCAATTGCTCCAGGGGTAGTTCCCCAATCTTCATGCAGCTTTAAAGCTGAAGCTCCAGCGAGAATTTGTTCTTCAAGACCTTCTGGTAATGAAGAATTTCCCTTTCCAGCAAAAGCTAAATTCATAGAAAAACCATCAGCAGACTGGATCATTCTTTTGATATGCCAAGGACCAGGCGTGCAAGTCGTTGCAAGTGTACCATGAGCAGGTCCTGTTCCTCCTCCCAACATCGTAGTAATACCTGAGTGCAAAGCATCATCAATTTGTTGAGGACATATATAATGAATATGACTATCAAAACCTCCAGCAGTTAAAATTTTACCTTCTCCGGCAATAATCTCTGTTCCTGGACCAATAATAATATTTACTTTTGATTGAGTGTCTGGATTCCCTGCTTTTCCAATTTCAAAAATTTTTCCATCTTTTAAACCAACATCAGCTTTATAAATTCCATTAACATCAACTATTAAAGCATTTGTAATAACTGTATCTACTGCACCCTTTTTTCTGCTTATTTGTGATTGACCCATGCCATCTCTTATTACTTTTCCACCACCAAACTTTACCTCTTCACCATAACTGGTAAGATCTTTTTCAACTTCAATAAACAACTCAGTATCTGCAAGTCTTATTTTATCTCCTGTTGTTGGGCCGTACATATCTGCATATGATGCTCTAGAAATTTTAGCCATTATAAATTACCCATTATCTTTTTATTGAAACCGAATATCTTTTTTAGTCCATTTATTTCTATAAGTTCAACATCTTTAGATTGCCCTGGTTCAAATCGAACAGCAGTTCCAGAAGCTATATTTAATCTTTTTCCATAGGATAAATCCCTATCAAAAACTAAATATTCATTTGTTTCGAAAAAATGATAATGGCTTCCAACTTGCACTGGTCTATCTCCAGAATTTGAAACTTTTAATTTAGTTATGTTAGAAGCTTTGTTTAAATCTATTTCCCCTTTTTTAGTAATTATTTCACCTGGTTTCATAATCATCCCTACCTTATAGGTTTATGCACTGTAACTAATTTAGTTCCATCTGGAAAAGTAGCTTCTACCTGAACATCATTCACCATATCTGGAACACCTTCCATACAATCTTCTTTTTTTATTACATGAGCACCAGCTTCCATAAGTTCCGAAACACTTTTGCCCTCTCTTGCTCCCTCGATAACAAAATCTGATATTAAAGCTATCGCTTCTGGATAATTTAATTTTATACCCTTTGATAATCTATTTCTCGCAACCATGGCTGAAAGGCTAATTAAAAGTTTATCTTTTTCTCGAGGTGTTAGTTTCATTTTAAATATGCCATATTTTTGGTATTTGTGAGTCTTTAAAAAAGTAAGATAAAATTTTATTAATAGCAAACTTCAAATTGTAGCTATCTTTAGAAATGCATCTAATAATTAATTTTTTATCCCATGTTGAATATTCAGTTGTTGTATAATTATCTTTTGTCATAATTTTCGATAATTCATCACCAATACCAAAAAATTTTTTACCAACGAGAATTATTGTAGCTATCGCACAATTACTATTTAAAATTGATTGACTTTTTAATAATTCTCCATTGAAACTGCTTGTGTTTAATGCTTCGGTATGGATAAGTTTTTTATCATAATATATTTTCCAAAGATCAGAAAAAAAACCACTTTTTAATTTCTCGTTCATTGAGGTTCTTCCAAAAACTATACTTTCACATAAAAATAAATTTGAGTCTTTTGAAAGGTTAATATTAAATTTTCTTTTTAAATTACAATTATTAAATAAAATTAATTCTTTTGGTAACCAAAATAAATTTCCTTTATTTGATATATTAATGTTTATATCAACTTTTGCTGGATCGCCAAAACCACTGTATATTTTTTCTGCTGCTTGTGTTGAAACACATATATTCGAATTATCTAAATCTATTCTTGAATCAAATTCATCTCCGCTTGTTATACCTCCTGCAGTATTAATCATCATCAATTGTTGCAAATTTTCATGAAAATTAGGTATTAGAGCTTTAAAGGAACCTTGCTGAAATAATTTTAAAAGTTCGTTATTTTTTATTTTAACCTCTAATTTACCTTTAGATTTCTCTAGTTTTTTATATGCAATATTCATGAAAACAATACTAGCACTAAAACTTTAAACTTTAAAAAGTTTATCTAATAAATTTTATTTAAATTTTAAAGTTTTTGTAGAACCATCTTCGTATTTAAACTCTACTTCTTTCTTAGAAATAAGTTTTAAAGAAGAAAAACCGTCATAATCCGCAATAAATTTATTAAGATTCTTTCTGCCCTTCTTACTCATTTTTTTACCTGGGGCATTTACACCAACATCAATAATTAATTCAGCTCCATTTAAAAAAGCATTTACATAAGCTTTAACTGGAGGTCCACAAGTCATTGCTTCTGTAACCCAGATGGGTTTATTAATATTTAAACTCTTTAATAAGGACGAAAATTCATCAACCCAAAACTCTTTATCACACTTACCTTCCGGATCACTAATGTGATGGATATTTGCAATATCAAAATTATCTTTTATTTTCGGTAAAACTGATTTCCAATATTTTTTATTTTCTGGAAACATTCCTGCGGCTCCAGCCATCACTATCACAGCATCTTTTTGCTTTTCTCTAATTATTTTTGAAGAAAAATTAAAAATTTCTACAAAATCCTCCTTACTTCCTTTAAAAAACATTTTAAACTCTGGTTCATTCATTATATCCCAATGTTTAATGGGTTTAGTTAATCCGGGCATATCATTATTTCCATCCCCATCATAACGATCAATTAACTTTAAAAGGAAATTTTTATAATCATCCATAGAACAAGGTTTGCTTAGATACTTTGTAAAACGTTTTCCAAAAGGACTTCTTGCTTTTTTTCTTTTACAAGATTTTTGCTCCCAATTTGCATGAGGCCAAATAGTGGCTAAAATTGTTTGATTGTGCTCTTGAGCATAAACAACATATTTATCTGTATCATCCCAAGTAAAATTTCCTTTTTCTTTTTCTATATGGTTCCAGATAAAAGGTCCTGGATGAGGTCTTACCCACTGACCTTCTTTACCTCTCATTCTTTCATCACGCATTTCTGTCAATTCTCCAAATCTAGATTCAGAATTTGCAAAGTTAGTTAAAAATAAAAATGAAAATAAAATAACTAAAAATTTTTTCATCAAGCTTTAAATAGTTTATTTGATAAATCTTGAAGATCTTCTCCCCAAAAAACTTCTTTTCGAATTCTATTAAAATCTAAATCAAATACTGTTGACATAGCTGAAGCATAAATTGATCTGGCATCAATAGTTGCATTAAGATCTCTTCCATCAAAAAGCTCTTTTTTCTTTAAGCCTGGCCAATCAGTATAAACTTGGCTTTTCTTTAATAAGCCACCGGCCATAAATATTGCAGTTCCATACCCATGCTCAGTTCCATTCCCACCATTTTGTTTAATTGTTCTTCCAAATTCTGTGACGGTTAAAATAATTGTATCTTGATAAGTTTCTTTAAGATTATCTTTTAAATTCTTAATAATATCATCCATTTCAACTAAACATTCCGTATGCGTACCATCTACTCCACCTTGTGCTGCATGAGTATCAAACCCATTAACTTCAAACACGGCAACTCTAGGCCCGCTAGCTTTTCTTAAATATACAGCTGCCTTTTTTGCAAGATTTTTGTTTTTTCTTGAACCATGACTTGAGTATCCACCTATCATCTCTTCATCTTTTCTTTTTTTGATATAATTCATCATTTCTAAAAGCTCATCTTCTGAACTTTCAGCATAAACTGATCTTAAAAGTTCCAAAGTATCTTCTCTTGGAAGTTTTCCTCTGCCTGGAAAATAATTATTATTTTTTGGAACACCCCTAAGCAATAATGGCATTGGTAAGGATAGCGCCAATCCATCACCTTCAAGATTTGCTAGCTTCATTGCTCTTCCAACCCATCCTGTTTTATCTTTATAAGGAATTCTTCCACCAGACTCCATTAGATTTTGGCCTTCAAAATGTGATCTTTGCGTATATGGAATACTGGTTGCATGAACTATTGTTCCTGTATTTTCATTCCAGCAATCATTAAATCCTTTTAATTTTGGGTGTAATGCAAAATCAGAATTAAGTTTAATTGTATTTTCAATTAAAATGCTTTTTCTTTTTTTTTCAAAATTTTTATCACCAATTATAGGTACTGCACAAAGACCATCCATGCCTCCACGTAACATAATTACTACTAAATTCTTTTTTTTAGATGTTAAAGCTAAGGCTGGAAGATTAAATCCTGCTAAAAATAATGTAGTAGCTGAACCTTTCAAAAAATCTCTTCTTGATATCTTCATGCTCTCAATACCTCAGGTAGATTAAATAAAATCATATGCTTTTCTTCATTGCTTTTGCCTTTTGATACTATTTTGAGAATTTTATCAGGATTGTCAAAATTTGTACGAATGATTTTTTCATGAATATTATTATCTAATTGATCGTTTATGTTATATCTATGAAATGCTTTTTTTGCATAAAGCAATCTTCTAATTAATAATTCAGTAGAAAGCCAATCACTTGATAAATCCGAATATCCATTCGGCTGATTTGATTTATATGGATGACACCCTATATCCATTAACAAACGATCAGGTTCTCTTATTTCTTCAGTAACACGAATCCCCAATTCAAATTGGTCTATTCTTTTTTCAGGAATAGGATAGGCATATGTATTTCCTGACATATTAATTGTTTGTAACCACCAATTTTCAGGATTTTGAAATTTTCGATATTTATCATTATACTCAAATGCAACCTTAATAGCAGCCTTATGAACTTCTGGCAGATATCCATCTGATTGTTCCCACGCTTTTATAATTGGAGTAATCATTTGTTTTGTTGGATTGTCAGTTATGAGATACCTACATAGTTTTGTAGCAATAAATTCTCTACAAGAAGGATGATTGACCAAATCTTTAATAGCAATTCTTAAACTTTTTCTTCCGCTTTTATATTCTTTGCCTAAAACATATTTTTTTCCTGGTTCATGGCGATCAGACATAAATCTTACATCTGTTCCTTGATCAGATTTTTTTGTCCACTTGGGTCTCCAGCCTGTCATGATTTTAGCAAGCTCTACCACATCCTCCTGAGTGTATCCTGCCTTAGGAGATATAGTGTGAAGCTCCATTAATTCTCTAGCATGGTTCTCATTAAGAGTTGCTGGTCTTTTTTCTTTTCTTCTCCATTCTTGCTTAGCGCTTTCAGAATTCGGACCTATATTATCTTTGTTGTCTAAATGCATTATCATTGGCCATGCAATAGTTGCCTCTAGAGCCATTTTTTCAAAAGTTTTGTCCATGTTAGCTCTTATGAATTCTCTTTGATAAGCTCCAGTTGAGAAATTATGTAAGCTTTGAGTTTTGCTTATCGTAAAATGATTGGTCCAAAAATACCAAAGCTTAGCAAGTACTGGGTAATTACTCCTAACTCCTTCAGCATGTCTTATACAAATTTCATTATTTTGCCAAAATTTTCTACCCGTTTCGTTTTCAAGTTGCCTTTCTGCTCTTTTCAAACCTTTTGGATCGTTTTTAAATTTTTTTCTAAGAATTGTGTCTTCTTCAACTCTTTGTCTGATCCAGTATTTTCTCATTTCCTTTTCAGATAAAATATATTTTCCTTTCCAGTTTAATTCAGCGACATTTTCGACTTGTTTTTGAGCCCAAGTTAATGGGTCAGATGGCATTTCTTGTTCAGGTTTTAATCCAAAAGCAACTTTTCTAAAAAAATTTTTCATTAATTTTATTTAATAATATCAATATCATTTATATTTTCTAAAGAATTTTCAAATTCACTCATATTTTCTCTTAAAGCTAAACTAGAGATTGAATAAATCATTATCATTAAAAAAACCAAAGGTAATGAAGTGATGATTGAAGCATTACTTTTTATTAAAAGAATATAAAAAACTATAAATAAAGCAGAACGAATAAGAACTGTTTTTCTATAGACACTTATTATTGAAAAAGAGTGTTTTAATAAATTAAAAAAACTCATTTTTGAAGGACCAAAATATCTAGTTCCACGAATAGAAGGTATTGATAATAAATTTTTTTCTATTTTTTTTAAAGAGCCTGAAAAACTATTCCAAGTTGCTTTTTCTTTAAGCATTTTTTCAATAGTCGATTTTGATAAACAGGTAAAATTACCAAATTTTATAGATTGTCCAGTAAATGCCAGTGTCAAAAATTTATGAAATTGATAACATAGTTTAAAAAATAAACCTTCAGATCTTTTTACTCTTTCCCCAACTATTGATTTCCCTTCTGATTTCTCTGCAATTTGGATAAAATTTTTTATCTCTTCCGGTCTATCCTCACCATCTCCATCCATAGGAATTACATAATCAAATTCTTTCTTTTCAAAAATATATTTCAGACCTGATGCTATACATCTTGCATGACCTTTATTTTGTTTCATATTAACTATTTCAATAGAGTTAATATTTTCTGTGTTTGTGTAGGTATCAACTATCTGTTGGGATGAGGCGTCATTAATAACAACAATTGATAATTCAGAATTTAAATCTTTCACCTCATAATTAATTTTATCAATTAATTCTCTTAATGACTCTCGTTCATTATAGATTGGGATTAAAACTATGTATTTCATCGATTATCTTGACCCTACACATACATTATCAAGACACATATAATCTTTCAATTGATCAAGTTTTTCTCTTTTAACAGTGCCTTCCCAAACTGGTCTTGATTTTAAATGATATGATAAATTTCCTGCATTCCATTCATTACCTAAAACTATGTTAATTGATGAATCAAACTGCTGATCCCAAGCATATTGAGTTTTGATTGCTATTTCTTTACCAGGATAATCAGTTCTTTTATAATCATTTGACGTAGAAATATATGCATAAAGTACAGGAGATAAAAAGAAAAAGAAAACAAATCCGACCGTAAATGGTCTTAACTTTTTTAGATTAATTTGTGATTGAAATAAATAAACAAATAATGTCCCAAAAAATAAATAAAATGGTGTCATCCACATAGTTCTAATCTTTGATCCGATAATAAATGAAGTTAAAAACATTAAAGCAATTGGTAAAATATTAATTGCTAATAAAAAAAATAATTTTTTATCTTTTAAGTTAATTTTTAATTTAATTTTTTTAATTAATAACCAAATTAAAATAAAGAAAGGTATTATTATTCCAATTTGTTTTCCAATAAAGACTAAAGGAAACCAAATATGATCAAACAAACTAGATTGTTCTAAACCTGTTCTCGCTAGAGCATATTTAATAGTTATAAACTCATTATTATTTAACCAAATTAAATGAGGGATCAAAACAATCAAAAATACTTCAAGTGTAATTAAATATTTAAAATCAAACTTTCTATCTTTCTTAATCAAAATTAAATAAATAAATAAAAGATCAATAGAAACTAACAGATAGAGGAACAAATATTTTGAAAGAAAACCAAAAGCAGCAAATAATCCAACTAATACGCAATCTGAAAATTTAATATTTTTACTGTTATAAATTTTCCAAGAAAAATAAACTGTTATAGCCCAAAAAGGTAATTGACAAACATTCACATTAAATTCTGGAGTAGTAAAATTATAAAAATAAATAGCTTCAATAAGCAAAACTGAAATTAAACTTAATAAATTATTATTAAAAATTTCTTTAGAAACTTTAAAAACATAGTAAAAAGAAATGATTACAAAAATTTGACTTAATAAGTAATAGGCCCAATCTTTTGAACCAAAAATCTGAAAAAAAATTTCTGTAAAAAATGCAACTGCAGGAGGATGTTTATTAAAACCCCAGTCTAAATTACTTCCCCATGCTAAATGTTCTATAGTATCTAAAGGTAAGTTATGATTTGTTAATGATGGAACCAATGTCCAAACAACTAAATGAGCTGTAATAAAAATATAAAAAGTATTATTTATATTTCTAGTAATAACTGTCATTTATAATTATTTATAACAATTAAGCTTACTTGACACCCATAATTTGCCGAATATACTGCCAAAATTCTAAATTAAACTATGCCTAAAAGTGCAAAAGCAAAAAAAAAGATTACAAAATTAAAGACTAAAATTGCTGCTAAACCAAAGATTAATATTAAAACTCCGATAAAAATTTCAAAAAACTATATCCCAAAAGATACTGAAAAATACATGTGCGAAAAACATAAAGTATTTTTTAGAATTAAGCTTACTGATTGGAAAAAAGAATTGGTTAAAGCAAATAATGAAGCACTTTATAATGGTAGCATGGATGACAATAGCATTTCAGCGGATGTTGTGGACCAAGCAAATTCATACACTGACAAGAATGTTGAAATGAAAGCTATTAATAGACAAATAAAATTAATATCTGAAATTGATAAAGCCTTAATGAGAATTAAAGATGATACATACGGATATTGTTTAGATACTGCAGAACCAATTGGATTAAAAAGATTAATGGCTAGACCTGTAGCAAAATACACAATTGCTGCTCAAGAAAAACATGAAAAAAATGAAAAAGTCTACGCTGAGGATTAAATAAAAAAAATGAGTAGAAAAATATTATTTATAATTGCTATTGTATTAGTTATAGAGTTGTCAGGTCATGGTATCTTGACTTCTTTATTTAGATTATTAGGTCAATAAATTATTATCTGAATTGATAACTAAGGTTTTGGGATAATAAGATCTTTATCCATGAAATTAAATCCTTTAATTACTGCTTCACGTTCAGCTATTTCTAAATACCATCTAGATAAATTTTTATAGTTTTTCAATCCAATATCGTGCCATTCATGTCTTGCCATCCATGGCCATGTTGCAATATCTGCAATAGTATATTTAGATCCAGCAAGAAATTTAGAATCTTTTAATCTATTGTCTAGTTCTCCATAAAGTCTTTTTGCAATTTTAAAATATCTTTCTTCACCAAAATCACTTTTACCAGGGTTATAATGATGAAATTGATGATGTTGACCAATCATAGGACCAACAGTTCCCATCTGTGCCATTAACCATTGATTAATAACTAATCTATCTTTATGATCGTAAAGTTTTCCACTTTTGTCAGCTAGATACATCAAAATTGCACCAGACTCAAAAATACTTTCGTTATTTTCATGGTCTATAATTACAGGTATTTTTCCAAAAGGACTTATTTTAAGAAAGTCTGTTTTAAATTGCTCATCATTCCCTAAATCAACTTTAGTTACTTTATATTCATATCCAATTTCTTCAAGCATGATACTAATTTTCCAACCATTTGGAGTATTAGCAGAAAAAAGCTCAATCATTTTTTAATACCAAGTCTCTCTTGTGCAGCCTTGGATGTGGTTGTGAACTCAAATCTTAATTTTTCATCTGGTTTAGCATATTTAAAACAACCTCTTGCTGCTAATGCTCCTTCATGAAAACCAGAAAGAATTAATTTTAATTTACCCGGGTATGAACAAATATCACCTATAGCAAATATTCCATTGATATTTGTTTCAAAATTTTCGGTATTAACTTCAACTGTTTTCTTATTAATATTAAGCCCCCAATCCAAGATTGGTCCAAGCTGCATAATTAAACCAAAAAAACCTAAAACATAATCTGTTTTAATTTCTTTTGTTTCGCCATCTTCATGCCTAATGGTAACTGCATTAATTTTGTTATCACCCGATAAAGATTTCATTTGATACTTTGTATAAAGATTAATTTTATTTTTATCATTAAGCTCTTTTACTTTTTGAACACTAGACTCTGCTCCGCTAAAACCATCTCTTCTATGTATTAAATTAACTTTACTGATATTTGAAAGTTCTATTGCCCAATCTAAAGCTGAATCTCCTCCCCCAAATATAGATATTTCTTTATTTTTAAAGATACTTTTGTCTTTGATTGAATAAAATAAATTTTTACCTTCAAATTTTTCACATTCTTTAACAGGAAATTTTCTTGGCTCAAAAGAACCAACTCCACCAGCAATAACTATGCTCGCAACATCAAACTCTTTTTTACCACTAGTTTTAACGTGCCACCTATCTTTAATTTTATTAAGCTTTTCAACTCTTTCATTAAAGTGAAACTTTACATTAAAAGGTTTTATTTGGTTTAATAAATTGCTAGTTAATTCTTCGCCAGTACATTCGGGTATTGCTGGAATGTCGTATATTGGTTTATCAGGATAAAGTTCTATGCATTGACCTCCAGCTTTATCAAGGTTATCTACAATTTCACAGCTCAAACCAATTATACCTAATTGATGTGCACAAAATAAACCTGTGGGTCCTGCTCCAATAATTAATACATCTGTTTTATTCATTTAACATTGTTTTGATGGAATATTAACTATTAATCCATCCAATTCATCAGATACTATTAGCTGACAACTTAATCTACTATTTTTTTTTGGTTCAAAAGCCATATCTAACATATCCTCTTCTCCATCTTCTTTTTTTGGAAGCTTATCTAGCCACTCTTCATTTACATATACGTGACAAGTAGCACATGCCATCCCACCTCCACAATCAGCATCAATACCAGGAATATCATTTTGAACAGCACCTTCCATTACTGAAAGACCTTTTTGAACATCAATTGTATGAGTTTTGTTATCATGAGTATTATAAGTTATTTTTGGCATTAATTATATATATGCTCTTATTAAAATAGAGCAAGTAGGTAAAACTATTCTTAATTTTTATTATAGGCAAAAAAAAAGGGCAAGTATAAGAAATATACTTGCCCTAATTTAAACTTTTTTAACTAAACTACTTCGCTCTTCTTCCAGCTGAAGTAGATGCAGCAGCCCAAATTACTAGACCAAATGCAATTTTGTTAATGAAGTCAGCTAAGTTGTAAACAACGTTAAGCGTTTCAGAGTCTACTCCACCCGTTAGGTAACCAAAAATGTAACCTAATGGATAAATAGCCCAACCTACTGTTACGATCATTCTTAAAGCGCCAAAAGCAGTTACAAGAGCTTTGTTTCCACTTTTTGCTGCAGCTTTTCCTGATTCTCCAGAGAATATTTCATAAAGAATGTATACCCAACCTGCCATTCCGATAATAAATCCAAGTGTAGAGTTGATGTATCCTGCTTCTCCTAAATATCCACCTACTAACATTACTGTAGAACCAATTAACAATCTCCAGAACATTCCAGAATTTGCTTTTCCTACAGCTGCTAGAATTAAGTAGAATTCTACCATCTGTAATGGCACAGTTATTAGCCAGTCAATATATCTATATACTGTTGGTGAGTCTCCAGTGCTAACCCATACTTCTCTCATATACATGTAGTGTATGAATGCGATACCAGTTATTAAACCGGCAACAATAACTGAAGTTCTCCAGCCTGATGCTACATTACCCGCTTCCATGAAAAAGAAAGCAGTCGCTGCTAACATCCCCATTGAAATCACCCAAAATGAAATTCCTACGAAATCATCTTGAGCTAACATGGCATCTGCGTTTGCCACACCTGATACACTTAATAGTGCAATAGCTGTAAGAGCAAACAATTTAAGTTTTTTCATAAAAAACTCCCTCTTTAGTTAGTTTTTATTTAGTTTATATAAACTAAGCTCAAGTTTCCTTGAACCAAGATTGTGGTTAAATAGCAAATAAAATTAGATTAATGAAGAGTTAATTATCACTAATTAACATTGATTTTGCTTATTTTTTAAAATTAAATACAATTTACAATTTAAAAACAAACAAAATACAAATTTACGAATCAAAAAAAATGTCAACGAAATTTCAAGAAATTTATGAGCAATCCTTAAAAAATCCTCAAAAATTTTGGCAAGAAGCATCTGAAGACATCTTTTGGTTTAAAAAACCAAGAAAAATTTTAAATAAAACTAACCCTCCATTCTATAAATGGTTTGAAGATGGTGTTACGAACACTTGTTATAATGCTTTAGATATTCATATCGATCAAGGTAGAGGGGGGAATACTGCATTAATATACGACAGTCCAATAACTGGAAACAAAAGTAAGTTCACTTTTGAAGAGCTAAGGGCAAAAGTTTCGAAATTTGCAGGAGCTCTTAAATCACAAAATGTTAATAAAGGTGATCGAGTAATAATTTATATGCCAATGATACCTGAGTCTGTCATTGCCATGCTAGCATGTGCTAGAATTGGAGCAATTCACTCTGTAGTATTTGGTGGGTTTGCGTCAAATGAACTTGCAAGCAGAATAGATGACAGTAAAGCAAAGTTATTAGTAACCGCCTCATGTGGGTTTGAGCCTGGAAGAACAGTAGAATATAAACCTCTAGTAGACGAAGCTATCAAACTAGCTAATCACAAAATTGATAAAATGATTTTATTTCAAAGACCAGGTCACGAAGTGAAATTAAATGCTCCAAATGAAGTTAGTTGGGAGGAAGTTGTCTCTAATGCAAAAAATACTGATTGTATTGAAATGAATTCAAATGAATTTGCCTATATTCTTTATACCTCAGGAACAACTGGAACACCCAAAGGTATTGTAAGAGATACAGGAGGTCACATAGTTGCTCTTAAATGGACTATGAAAAATATTTACAATATAGATACAAATGACATTTGGTGGTCAGCAAGTGATATTGGTTGGATTGTTGGACATTCCTACATAGTCTACGCTCCTTTATTCAAAGGATGCACTACTGTTTTATTTGAAGGAAAGCCAGTTGGTACTCCAGATGCTGGAGCTTTTTGGAAAATTATTTCAGACTATAAAGTAAAATCTCTTTTCACAGCACCTACTGCTTTTAGGGCAATTAAAAAAGAAGATCCAGAAGGTAAGTTTTTCTCAAAATATGACCTAAGTAATTTCGAAAGCTTATTTCTTGCTGGAGAGAGAGCAGATCCTGATACAATTAAGTGGGCAGAAAATTTACTCAAAGTTCCTGTGATCGATCATTGGTGGCAAACAGAAACTAGTTGGGCAATTAGTTCAAATTGCACTGGAATTGAAATGATGAAGACAAAATATGGATCAGCGTGTAAAGCAGTTCCAGGTTACGATGTTAAAATTATTAAACCAGACCAATCATTAGCTGAACCAAATGAAATGGGTGATATTGTAGTTAAACTTCCTTTACCTCCAGGAACTTTTCCTACACTTTGGAAAGCAGACAAAAGATATAAAGAAAATTATATGACTAATTATGAAGGTTATTATCAAACATATGATGCAGGTCATATTGATGAAGAAGGTTATATTTGGATTATGTCTAGAACAGATGACATTATTAATGTTGCAGGACATAGGTTATCAACTGGCGCAATTGAAGAAGTTTTATCAGAACATCAATCAGTAGCAGAGTGTGCGGTACTTGGTATTGCAGATAAATTAAAGGGGCAATTGCCTATAGGATTAGTAGTTCTTAAATCTGGAGTAGAAAAAGATAATGAAACTATTTCAAAAGAATGCATTCAAATGGTTAGAGATAAAATTGGACCAGTTGCAGCTTTTAAAGTGGTAATTGTTATCAAAAGATTACCAAAAACAAGATCTGGAAAAATATTAAGAGGAACAATTAGAAAAATTGCCGATAAAGTTGAATATAAAATACCTCCAACTATCGATGATCCAGCTATTTTAACAGAAATAAAAGAAGATCTTATTAAAAATAATATACTAAAATACTAAAGGTTTACCCTCTGGCTCTCCTATAATTCTACCATCTTGCATTTTAATTTTTCCAGCAATAATTGTATGAGTTGGCGTACCTTTAAATTTAAATCCATTAAAAGGAGACCAGCCACATTTACTCTCAATATTTTCATTTTTAATCTCAATTGTTTTGTTCATATCTACAATAGTAAAATCAGCATCAAATCCTTCTTTAATAAATCCTTTATTTTTAATTCCAAAAATCTTAATCGGATTTTCACATACAAGATTCATCAATTGCTTTAAAGAAAGCTTTCCATCGTTCACATGATTTAACATGACTGGCATTAATGTTTGAACTCCTGGCATACCAGATGGTGAATTAGGATATAGCTTATCTTTATTTACTTTTAAATGTGGAGCGTGATCAGATCCTATTGTATCATTTAAATTGTTCTTAACCGCATACCATAATCTATCATAATGCGACTTGTCCCTTAATGGTGGATTCATCTGTGCATAAGTTCCAAGTTTGTCGTAACAATCTGGAGCATAAAGAGTTAAATGCTGCGGTGTAATCTCAAAAGTAATATTGCCTTTATGTTGAGATAAAAAATCAATTTCTTCTTTTGTTGTAATATGAAGAACGTGAGCTTTTTTATTATGCTTTTCTGCAATTCTAACAATTCTCCTAGTAGATGACATTGCACACTCTACACTTCTCCAAACTGGGTGAGTATGGACATCTCCCTCTTTAACTAATTTTTTATTTAATTTTAAAATTGCCTCATCCTCAGAGTGAACTGCAACAACTTTTGAGCTATTTTGAAAAACTTTATCTATATCATCTTCTTCAGCAACTAATAAATTACCAGTCGAAGATCCAGCAAAAAGTTTAATTCCACAACACCCCTCCAGTCCTTTTAAACTTGCTAAATCATCGGCATTATCTGCTGTTGCACCAAAATAAAAAGCGTAATTGCAATACATTCTATTTTTAGCAAGATCTAGCTTCCTTTGAAATTCTTTCATGTTAGAGGTTGGTGGATTTGTATTGGGCATTTCAAATACACTAGTAATGCCTCCTGCAATTGCAGCTCTACTTCCTGAATGAAGATCTTCAGTATCTGTTGATCCAGGTTCTCTAAAATGTGTTTGAGTATCTATGCATCCTGGCAAAACCGATTGACCCTCAGCATTTATTGTTTCTTTAGCTTCTTCTGAAATTTGGCCAATATGTTGGATTTTTCCATCTTTTATAGCTACATCCACATTTTTTAAGTCGCCATCGACGAAACATTGTCCATTTTTAATTATAAGATCTAACATTTGAAAAAAAAGTTATTATATTAAAAATAGTTATTAATCAAATATGAATATTAAAAATGTTTACATTTTAAATGATAGGGCAATTCTCTATATTAACGGTGAAGATGCAAAAGATTTTCTTCAAAACCTAATTAGCAATGATATTAACAAAGTTAGCAATACCAATAGTTGCTTTACTTCATTATTAACACCTCAAGGTAAATTTTTATATGAATTTATAATTATAAAACATAAATCTGGATTCCTTATAGATTGTGAAAAATCTCAAGTAGATGGTTTATTTAAACAACTAAACATTTACAAATTAAGATCACAGATTGAAATTCTTAATCTTAGTAATGAATTTGTAGTTGCAGCATTTTCTCATAAAAAATTTTTAACTTTTGACGGCTCAAAAGATCAACCTGGATTTACTTTAAAATACAGAGAAGATCCAATTTTTTTAGATCCAAGAAATAAAGATTTAGGAGCCAGATTAATTATAAATTTAGAAAAACTTTATTTATCTCTAAAAAAACTAGATCTGTATGATACTGATATAAATGAATACTATTCTCTAAGCCATAAACTTGGAATAGTCCCTAAAAATTTAAATAAATTACAAGATAAATTATTTGGTATTGAGTGTAATTTTGAAGAGTTAAATGGAATTGATTTTAAAAAAGGCTGCTATGTTGGACAAGAGAATACTGCAAGAATTAAGTTAAAAAATAAACTTTCAAAAAGATTACTTCCTATAAATATTATTAATGGAAAATTACACGAGGGAGAAAGTATTTATAATAATGAAAATGAAATTGGTAAGGTATTAATTAATAACGATTACCCTTTTGCTTTAATAAAATATTTGGATGAAAATTTTGATGAAAAATTTGATTTTAAGACCAAAGATGCTCAAATTAATATAAAAAAACCTAATTGGATTAAAATATAGCTTGTTTTGGTGCGGTCGGAGAGACTCGAACTCTCATGGACTGGGTCCACACGGCCCTCAACCATGCCTGTCTACCAATTTCAGCACGACCGCAATATGTCTCATAATAAATGAATGACAATTATCATTCAAATTGGTAAATTTCTTTATGGAATTTACACAAGAAGTTCAAAAAGCAACAGATCCTATTTATCAAAAAATTTCAAAGGTAATGCCTGAAATAGAGTGGTCAATTCATGCTCCATATATTCACAAAATAAATAAACTAAAAAAAGAAAAAAATGCTGTCATTCTTGCTCATAACTATCAAACACCAGAAATCTATCATGGTGTTGCAGATTTTTCTGCTGACTCATTAGCGTTAGCCATTGAAGCTTCAAAGACTTCTGCAGATATTATTTTGATGGCTGGAGTTCATTTTATGGCTGAAACAGCAAAACTCATGAGTCCTGATAAAAAAGTTATTTTACCTGATATGAATGCTGGATGTTCACTGTCATCATCAATTACTGGAAAAGATGTAAGATTACTTAAAGAAAAATACCCAGGTGTGCCTGTTGTTTCTTATGTAAATACTTCAGCAGAGGTTAAGGCTGAAACAGATGTATGTTGTACATCTGCTAACGCAGTAAAAATAGTTAAATCACTTGGTGTTAAAAGAGTAATATTTTTACCTGATGATTATCTTGCAAAATATGTAGCTTCTCAAACAGAAGTAGAAATTATTTCCTGGAAAGGAATTTGTATCGTTCATGATCAATTTAATAAAAAAGAGATTGATGATATTAGACAAAATAATCCAGGCATTAAAATTATAGCTCACCCAGAATGTCCACCAGATGTAATTGAGGCAAGTGATTTCGCTGGATCAACTTCTGGTATGATAAAATATGTAAAAGATAATCAGCCAAAAAAAGTAATGATGGTTACGGAATGTTCGATGAGTGATAATATTCAAATAGAAAATCCAAATGTAGATTTTATTAAACCATGCAACATGTGTCCTCATATGAAAAAAATTACTCTTCCAAAAATATTAGATTGTCTTGAGAATGAAACTGGTGAAATCATCATGGATAAAGAAACAATTGATAAGGCCAGAATATCAGTTGAAAGAATGGCAGCTATTGGCAGATAATTAAGTGTCAAAAATTAAATTAAGCAAAGAATTTATTCATAACACTGTAAAGCTAGCACTCAATGAAGATCTATACCCTTCTGGAGATATTACTTCAGGATTAATTAAAAAAAATAAAATTGTAAATGTTAAGTTAATATCAAATCAAAACGCAGTAATTGGGGGGTTATTATTTATGAAGCAAGCTTTTGAATTAATTGATAATAAAATTAAATTTATTATTAAAAAAAAAGATGGTTCAAAAGTAAAAAAGGGATCTTTAATTGCAACTATTAAAGGTAAAGCAAAAAATATATTGATTGCTGAAAGGGTTGGTTTAAATTTTTTATCTCACATTTCTGGTATAGCAACTAGAACTAATCAATTTGTTAAACTAGCTGGAAAAAAAACTAAAATATGTTGTACTCGTAAAACAATTCCAAATTTAAGAGTTATTCAAAAATATGCAGTAAAACTTGGTGGTGGTACAAACCATAGATTTAATTTAAGTGATGAATATTTAATTAAGGATAATCATATAGCTAGTTCAGATTTAAAAACTTTAGTTTTAAAAGCAATTAAAAATAAAAAAGGAAGAAAAATTACTGTAGAAATTGATAATTTAAATCAACTTAAAACTATTATTGGTTTAAAATTTAATACAGTCTTATTTGATAATATGAATATTAAAAATCTAAAGATGGGTGTTAAAATTGCGAAAAAAAATTATGAGACAGAAGCTTCAGGAAATATTAACTTAAAAAATGTCAAATCAGTTGCAAAAACTGGTGTAAATAGAATTTCAGTTGGAAGCATTACTCATAGTATATCTGCAATAGATTTAAAATTAGAAATCTAGGATACAAATTTTGAAAGATTGGGTTTAAAATAATTAGAACCTTTCATTACTTTTCCTGAGTCGTTATAAATAGGTTTTCCATTTTCATCTAACTTGCTCATGTTTGAATTTTGAACCTCATCAAAACACTTATCTAAATCAATTCCAAATGCATGGCCTGCTCCATAAGTTACATATAAAATATCTGTTAATGCATCAGCTACTTCTAATAAATCTTTATTATTCATTGCTTGTGTAAGTTCATCAAGTTCTTCTTTAATTAAATCGATCCTTAATTTATTGATTTTATCAGTGCTAAATGATGGTTTAGTTTTAACTTCTTGGCCAAAAGTTTTCATAAAAGTTCCGACTTTATTAAAATTTGACATTTTGCTCCTGTAAGTTTTTAAAAAATTATTGTATGTTTATAATTATTTATAACTTACAAATTAATCAATGAAATTAAGAAAAGAATTTGACAGTATTGGAAGTATTAATGTTCCAAATGATAAATACTGGGGAGCATCCACTCAAAGATCTAATAAATTTTTTGATATCGGAAAAATTCTAGTTAATATCTCTATAATTAAGTCTATTGCAATTGTTAAAAGATCAGCCGCAATAGTTCACACAAAAGATAAGTTGATAAATAGCAAAATATCTAATGCAATTATAAAAGCTTCGGATGAAGTTATTAAAGGTAAATTAGATGAAAATTTTCCTTTAAAAGTTTGGCAAACTGGTTCTGGTACACAAACTAACATGAATGTTAATGAAGTAATTGCAAATCGAGCAATAGAAATTTTAGGTGGAAAAAAAGGAACAAAAAAACCAGTGCATCCTAATGACCATGTAAATAAATCTCAATCAACAAATGATGTTTTTCCAACTGCAATGCATATTTCTGTTGCTAAAGAAACTATTGATAAATTATTACCTAGTTTAAAAATTTTAGAAAAAGAATTAAAAAGAAAATCTAATGAATTTAAAAGTATAGTTAAAATTGGAAGAACTCATCTTCAAGATGCTACACCACTTTCTCTTGGACAGGAATTTTCTGGATATTATGTGCAAGTTAAAAAATGTATTGAAAGAATTGAATATGCTTTAAAAGAAATTTTTTACCTTGCTCAAGGTGGTACAGCCGTAGGAACTGGAATAAATTCTAAAAAAAACTTCGATAAAAAAATTGTAAAAGAAATCGCTAAGTTTACAAAAATTAAGTTTAGACCTGCAGCAAATAAGTTTGCAGAACTTGCTGCACACGACTCAATTGTAAATTTTTCAGGAACTTTAAATACATGTGCAGTAGCTTTAATGAAAATATCTAACGATATTAGATTTTTAGGATCTGGTCCTAGGGCCGGATACGGTGAACTTATTCTGCCAGAAAATGAACCTGGCTCCTCAATTATGCCGGGAAAAGTAAATCCAACTCAATGTGAAGCAGTAACAATGGTTTGTGTAAAAGTAATTGGAAACCACAACGGTATAACAATTGCTGGCTCCCATGGTCACTTCGAATTAAACGTTTTCAAACCTTTAATTGCACATAATATTTTACAATCTATAGATTTAATTGCAGACAGTACAAAAAATTTTGCTATTTATTGTGTTAAAGGCATAAAGGCCAATAAAAAAAAAATTCAGGAACATCTAGATAATTCACTAATGTTAGTAACAGCATTAGCTCCACACATTGGTTATGATAACGCTGCTAAGATTGCAAAAAAAGCACTGAAAAACAACACAACATTAAAAACCGAAACATTAAAAACAGGGCTAATAAAAGAAAAAGACTATAATAAAATTGTTGACCCTAAAAAAATGATTTATCCAACGTAAGCTATAATAAAATCTTTCATTAATTTTTTAAAATAAATTTTATTTTGAAGTTTATCTCTCTTTAAAATTATTTTTTTAATAGCACTATTAACATTTTCGTTAAATTTATCATTTATCTTAATATCATTAAAATCTATGATTTGCTGGTCAAAATTATAGTTAAAATTTAGTTCAAGATTTTCTAATTTAGGTCTCAAACTTTTTGAAGTTTGTAAAAATTTATAAATTTCTTTATCATTAATTATATCAACTATTAACTTTCCATCTAAAACTAGATTATTATTATTTACATAAAGTAAACTGTCTAAAATTTTAAAATCTGCATATTTGTTCCAACTAAACATTGTATCATCAATATCAATAAGACCTTCTTCTATTTTAAAATTTAAAAATAAAGTATTAATATTTTGGTTATTAGAGATTTTGTTTGAATTTATAGTCAAATTAAAATTTAAATTTTTATTATTTAATATTTCAGATTTAAATAACTGAGTAGATAATGAATTAGTATCAAAAAATGATGATAAATTTATTTTATTAGCACTACCTTCAAAGCTGGAATAAAAGGGCTGAAAATTAATTTTACCTTTATAAAAAAAGTTTGGTTTAACCAATTTGTCAAAAAAATTAAAAATAAAAAAATTTTTATTTAATTCGTAAGTAGCCTTACTTTTATTTTTATTATAAGTAAAATCAGTTGAACCTTTTTTTGTATCATTCTTATAGTTAAATTGATTTTCAATTTGAAGTTTTAAAAATTTTAAATTTATTTTGGAAAATATTTTTTCTTTTTCTTTATCTTTATATGACATAAAAGAAAATGGAATATTGAATAATTCATTTTCTGAATAGAGAATAT
>CACHFM010000014.1 GCA_902579105.1 uncultured Pelagibacteraceae bacterium
TATAAGCTTTACATCTTTCAATCATTTTATCTATACCCTCAACACTTTTTGCATCTGAACGCGCTATAATTTTAAAATTCTGATCTTTTTTAGCAGCTACACACTCTTTTATTTTTTTAACCATTTCTTCACTTGAAATTAATTCTTTGTTATCAAGATGACCACATCTTTTTCTTTCAATTTGATCTTCTAAATGAACTCCAGTAATCCCAAATTCTTCAAAAGTTTCTACGGTTTCTTTACAAGATTTAAACCCAGTATCAATATCAACTATTGTTGGAAGGTTAGTTACCCTAGAAATTAAATATGATCTTGTACTAACATCCTGAAGTGTTGTTAAACCAATATCTGGAAAACCTAGATCATTTGCCATAACACCACCAGAAACATAAACAGCATCATATCCGATTTCTTCGATTAATTTTGCAGTCAAAGGATTGTATGCTCCAGGTACTCTTAAAATTTTATTTGATTTTAACTTTTCGTTAAAATCTATTCTTTTTTGACTTGGTTCTTTTTCAATAAAATGCATTAAAATATTCCTTTTCTTAAATTTTTTTTTAATTTATTTTTTTTTATTTCAATATTTAATTTATTTAATTGTCCTGATTTTAATTTTTTTAGTTTTTGTACAGTCTTTAAAAAACGATCACTTTCCTTTTTATCTATAATACCTTCAGTCAATGTTAAAAATTTATTGATATAATTTTGTCTTTTAAATGGTCGTTTTCCATAAGGGTGAGCGTCAGCTCTATCAAGTTGTTCTGAAATTTTTTTACCATTATTTAAAGTAACAATTACTTTTGCTCCAAATGATTTTTTCATTGGATTTGGATCGTGATATTTTTTAGTCCACTTCTTATCTTCATGTGTTCTTATTGACTTCCATATTTTAATTGTACTTTTTCTATTAGCCCTAGATTTGGTATAAGATTTTATATGGTGCCAATCTCCATCTTCTAGAGCAACCGCAAATATATACATGATTGAATGATCAAGAGTTTCTCTACTTGCATTAGGATCCATTTTTTGAGGATCATTAGCTCCTGTTCCAATTACATAATGAGTATGATGACTGGTAAAGATATTAATTTTTTTTATTTGATTTAGGTTTGGTATTTTCCTTTTTAATTTTTTAGCTAAATCAATTAATGCTTGCGATTGATATTCTGCAGAATATTCTTTTGTATATGTTTCTAATATAGCTTTTTTGCTTTCGCCTTTTTTTGGTAAAGGAATTTTATAATTTGCTTTTTTACCATCCAATATTCTGGCTATCACACTATCTTCTCCTTCATATATTGGGCTCGGGGCGCCTTCACCTCTCATAACTCTATCAACAGCTTCAATTGCTAGTTTTCCTGCATGTGCTGGTGCATAGGCTTTCCAACTTGAAATTTCTCCCTTTCTAGACTGTCTAGTCGATATTGTTGTATGTAACGCTTGTTGAACAGCTTGATAAATCGTTTCAGTATTTAATTTTAACATTGCACCTAATCCAGCAGCTACACTTGGTCCTAAATGAGCAATATGATCTACCTTATGTTTGTGTAAACAAATACCTTTAACTAAATTAACTTGAACTTCATAAGCAGTAATAATTCCTCTTAATAAATCCAAACCACTTTTTTTATTTTGTTGCGCTACACTTATTAAAGGAGGAATATTGTCACCTGGATGACTATAATCAGCAGCTAAAAAAGTATCATGGAAGTCAAGTTCTCTAACAGCTGTCCCATTTGACCAAGCGGCCCATTCACAATCAAACTTTAATTTTGATTTAATACCAAAAAGAGTCGCCCCATTTTTTCTAGGATGTTTTAAAGCCATTTCTCTTGATGAGATTACTGGTTTTCTATTTAAGGATGCAATCGCAACTGAAGCATTGTCAATAATTCTATTAACAACCATCTCAATTGAATCTTTGTTTAACTTTGCGTTGTCACTTGCAATTTCTGCAATTTTCCAGGCCAGTTGTTTTTTTTTCGGAAGATGAATTTTTGACGGATAAACTTTAACTGTATGTAATAACAAAATAACTCCTAATAGTGATTTTGTTTTAATAGTTAAAAAAAATTAATCAATATTAAAGATATTCAGATACTATTTTTTCAATACCCACAAAGTCTTTTACTAAGTGATTATGATAAATTTCATTAGATAATTTTTCAGTATATCCATATTTTAGTAAAATCATTGGAATTTCAGCAGCTTTCGCAGCATTTGCATCTGTTTCACTATCACCGATCATTATTGATTTATTTTTATCACCACCCAAAATTTCAATAGTTGTAATTAAGTGTCTTGGATCTGGTTTACAATATTCAAAAGTATTGTATCCAGCTACATATTCAAAGTAATCATAAATTCCAATTTTTTTTAAAAGATCAATTGCCAGATGTTCAGTTTTGTTAGTACATACACCCATTGAAATATTTTTATTTTTACACCAGTTCAAAAATTCTTTCACTCCATTAATCAAAGTACTTTCATTAAGAATATTTTTTCCATAAAAAGAGATAAATTCATCTGACATTTCATTTTTAATTTTCTCATCAAACCATTTCCATTCACCATGAGCCTTTGCCATCATGGCTTTTGCTCCTTGTCCAACAGCATTTTTTAAATCATCTATAGTTTTTGTTGGATAACCAAATTTTTTCATAACGTGGTTATGAGCATGAATTAAATCTGGAGCAGTATCAACCAAAGTACCATCGAGATCAAATAAAACTGTAAGTTTTTGTTCCATTATTAAAGTATTTTAAAGAAATAATTTGTGAGTTAATTCAAATATATACTTAATATAAACAAAATCTAGATGAAAAAATTAAATTTAGGTAAATTTCAAAATAAATTAAGAAATAAATTTTTAAAACTGGGTGTCAACCTAATAGGTCCTGAGACAATTTTTTTTTCAACTGATACCAAGCTGGGCAAAAATGTTACAATTGAACCATATGTGGTTATAGGACCTAAAGTTAAAATTGGAAATAATGTTACTATCAAATCATTTTCTCATTTAGAGGGATGTAAAATTGAAAACAAAGTTGAGATTGGCCCATATGCGAGAATAAGACCTAAAACTATATTACAGGAAGGATCCAAAGTAGGTAATTTTGTTGAAATTAAAAAAAGTATTTTAGGAAAAAAATCTAAAGTAAATCATTTATCTTATATTGGAGACAGCGACATTGGTAAATCTGTTAATATTGGGGCTGGTACAATTACATGTAATTATGATGGAGTTAAAAAAAGTAAAACAAGAATTAAAGACAATGTATTTATAGGATCAAATTCTTCTTTAGTAGCTCCGATTACTATAGACAAAGAAAGCATAGTCGGAGCAGGATCAGTGATAACAAAAAATGTTCGAAAAAAAGCACTCGCACTTACAAGATCAACACAATTAGAAGTTATGAATTACAAAAGAAAGAAAAAATAAGTTATGTGTGGAATAATTGGAATATCAAGTAATAAATCTGTATCTGCAAGTATAATTAATTCATTAAAAAAATTAGAGTATAGAGGTTATGACTCGGCGGGTATTGCTACACTTTCAGATGGTGAAATTAATGAAGTTAAATCAGAGGGAAGAGTAGATAGTTTAGAAAAAAACTTTGATTTAAAAAATTTAAAAGGAAATATTGGAATAGGTCATGTTAGATGGGCAACTCATGGAGTGCCTAATAGTGTGAATGCACATCCACACTCGTCTTATAATGTATCTGTTGTTCATAACGGAATTATTGAAAATTCTACAATTTTGAAAAAACATTTAATTAGCAAAGGTCATAATTTTAAATCACAAACTGATACCGAAGTAATAGTTCATTTAATAACTGAAAATCTAAAAACTTCAGAATTAGAAGATGCAATTACAAAAACACTGAAACAACTTCATGGTAGCTTTGCTCTTGGAATAGTATTTAAAGATATGCCAGATTTAATTGTTGGTGCTAGAAGAGGATCGCCCCTTGCTGTGGGTTATGGTCCTAATGAAAATTATCTAGGCTCAGATTCATATGCTTTAAAATCAATGACAAATAAAATAACTTACCTTGATGATGGTGAATTTTGTATAGTTAAAAAAGATCAGGTTAATTTTTTTAATGATGAAGGTAAAAAAATAAATAAAAAAATATTAGAATTATCTTCAGATCAAGCAAATTATGATAAAGGTGATTTTAAGCACTTCATGGCTAAAGAAATTGAAGAACAGCCAAATACAATTAAGACAGGAATAAAAGAGTACATAGATAATGTTAATAAAGATATAAATATCCCTAATTTTCCATGGAAAATAGAGGATATTACATCAATAACATTGATTGGTTGTGGAACTGCTTATCATTCATGTCTGTTGTCAAAATATTGGTTTGAAGAGTTAACATCTTTAGATGTGAGTATAGATATAGCATCTGAATTTAGATATAGAAAAAATAGATTTAAAAAAGATACTTTATATATTTTTGTTTCCCAATCAGGAGAAACAGCAGACACTTATGCAGCTTTAGATTTATGTAACAAAAATAGAATGAAAACTTGTGCAGTTGTTAATGTTATAGAAAGTTCTATAGCAAGAGACTCAAATTTTGTTTTACCAATTCATTGTGGTCCTGAAATTGGTGTTGCGTCTACTAAGGCTTTCTTGGGACAAATTCTTATATTATATATTTTATCTTTAAAACTTGGATCTTTAAGAGGGGATATCAAAAAAATTAGTTATCAAGAAAAGATTAAAGATCTAAAAACTTTACCAAAATTAATTGAAAAAACTTTACTTCTTGATAATGACATTCAATCAATATCTTCAACCTTTAATGAAGTAAAAGGCTCAATGTTTTTAGGAAGAGGTTTTTCTTATCCAATAGCTTTAGAAGGAGCGTTAAAACTTAAAGAATTATCTTATATTCACGCAGAGGGATATCCAGCCGGTGAAATGAAACATGGTCCTTTAGCTTTAATAGAGGAAGGTATGCCAGTAGTAGTTTTAGCTCCAAGAGATAATTATTATAAAAAAACAATTTCAAACATGCAGGAAGTTATAGCAAGAGGAGCAAAGGTATTGCTAATTACTAACAAAAGTAAAAATGAAGTTGTATCAGAAAATATTTGGGAAACTATTGAAGTTCAAGATACTAATGATGATTTGCTTCCTTTTCTTTTAACTATTCCACTTCAAAAACTTGCTTATTATTCTGCTCTTAAAAAAGGCTATGATATAGATAAACCAAGAAATTTAGCAAAATCTGTCACGGTTGAATAATTAATAAACTCTGCTAAAACACTTTCAGGTTGAAATGAAAAAATGGAAATTAAATAGCTGGAGAAATTATCCAGTAAAACATATCCCTTCTTATGGGGATGAGAAAGAACTTAATATGGTTCTTGAAAAAATTAAAAATTTTCCCCCATTGGTTTTTGCAGAAGAAACTAGACATTTAAAACAACAACTTGCTGAAGTAGTAGATGGAAAAGCTTTTTTACTTCAAGCAGGTGATTGTGCAGAAAGTTTCGCTGAATTTAATCCCGATAATATAAAAGATTATTTTAAAGTTATTTTACAAATGTCTTTAGTATTAACATATTCAGCATCATTACCTGTTGTAAAACTTGGAAGAATTGCTGGACAATTTTCAAAACCAAGAAGTGCATCAACAGAAAAACAAGGTGATAAAGAACTTCCAAGTTATTTAGGAGACAATATTAACGGAATCGAATTTACAGAAAGATCTAGAAAACCAGATCCTAAAAGATTATTTAAAGCATATTCTCAGTCTGCTTCTACATTAAATTTAATAAGAGCTTTTTGTCATGGTGGATTTGCTGACTTACAAAAAGTACATCTTTGGAATACAGGCTACATAAAAAAAAGCCCACAAGCAAAAAAGTTTAAAGAATTAGAAGACAAAATTGCTGATGCACTAGCTTTCATGAGTGCATGTGGAATAAATTCTGATTTTAATAGAAGACTTAAGACTGTTAATTTTTGGACTTCTCATGAAGCTTTATTACTTCCTTTCGAGGAAAGCATGACAAGAGTTGACTCAATTACGGGGGAATATCACGATACTTCTGCTCACTTTGTTTGGATAGGAGATAGAACGAGACAATTAGATGGCGGACATGTAGAATTTTGTAGAGGAATAAAAAATCCTATTGGTATTAAATGTGGACCAACTTCGAAACCTGAAGAAATTGTAAAAATTTGTAATGTTATAAATCCTAGTAATGAAAAAGGAAAAATAACTTTAATTTCTAGATTTGGTTGTGATAATGTTGAAAAGTTTTTACCAAAATTAATCAGAACAATTAAAAAAGAGGGATTAAATGTTATATGGTCATGTGATCCTATGCATGGTAATACAATTAAATCTACAAGTGGATTTAAAACAAGACCATTTAATAATGTTTTAAAAGAAGTTAAAAATGTTTTCGCAACTCACCAAAGTGAAGGTTCTTATGCAGGTGGATTGCATATAGAGATGACTGGACAGAACGTGACAGAGTGCACTGGTGGTACTCAAAAAATTTCAGATAAGGACTTATCTAGCAGATATAGAACTCATTGTGATCCAAGATTAAATGCTAATCAGGCTTTAGAACTAGCTTTTATGATTTCTGACGAGATTAAAAAGAATTCTATTTACGCAAAAAGTGGAATTAAAGCGGCATCTTAGGCCATTGTTTTCAAACATTAGGTGATTAAATATAAATTAAATGAATTCTACAGAAAAAGTTAAGTATATATCTAATTGGATTAAATCATATGTTGATCAAATGCCTACTAAGGCAGAGTCTTTAGTGATTGGCATATCTGGAGGAATAGACTCTTCTGTATCAAGTACTTTAAGTGCAATGACAGGTTTAAAAACGATTGTTTTAACAATGCCAATAAAACAAAAGGAAAGTCAACACGACTTAAGTTTAAAACATCAAGATTGGTTGGTAAAAAAATTTAAAAACGTAGAGGCTCACACAATAAGTTTAGATAATTTATTTGAGTCATTTTCTTCTACATTAGATAAATTTGATAATGAACATGGATTTGCAAACTCAAGAGCAAGATTAAGAATGACTACTCTTTATCAAGTAGCTGCTGCTAACAAAGGAATAGTAGTTGGAACTGGTAATAAAGTTGAGGATTTTGGTGTTGGTTTTTATACAAAATATGGTGATGGAGGAGTAGATATTTCTCCTATAGCTGATTGTAATAAAACTGAAGTTTGGGAGCTAGGAAAAGAACTTGGTATATTAAAAGAAATAATTGATGCACCTCCAACAGATGGTCTTTGGGATGATGGTCGTACTGACGAAGGCCAGTTAGGTTTTAAATATGAAGATTTAGAAGACGCTATGAAAAATCCAAATTCTCCACATAAAATTGAATACGAAAAAATTAGAAAACAAAATTTGCATAAAATGGAGCCAATTCCAGTATGCAAAATTCCAAATTAATCAAATAGATTCACAAATCTATAAATTAAGTATATTTCTAAACAAATGAATAAAGATATTTTTTTAACAAATAATCTAACCAACAAAAAAGAAAAGTTTGTACCAATAAATAAAAATAGTATTGGGATGTATGTTTGTGGTCCAACAGTATATGACGATCCTCATATAGGAAATGCTAGACCGTTAGTAGTTTTTGATATTCTTTTTAAAATACTTAAAAGTAAATTTTCATCCGTTACTTATGTAAGAAATATTACTGATGTAGATGATAAAATAATTAAATCATCAAATGAAAAAAATATTTCTATTACGGATTTAACAAAAAAAGTAATTAAAAGCTTTCATGAAGATTGTAAATATTTGAATTGTGAAAATCCATCTCAAGAACCTAAAGCAACAGAACATATTGATTTAATGATAGAAATGATTTCTCAATTAATTAAAAAAGGTTTTGCCTATGAGAATAACAAACATGTTTATTTTGAAGTTAAAAAATTTAATGATTATGGAAAATTATCCAATAAGAAAATAGAAGAATTAGTTGCAGGTTCTCGAGTTGAAGTAAGTGATAATAAAAAAAATTCTGAAGATTTTGTTTTGTGGAAACCATCTTTAGAAAATGAACCATCGTGGGACTCACCTTGGGGTTTAGGAAGACCTGGATGGCATTTAGAATGCTCGGCAATGTCTAAGAAATTTTTAGGTAATGAATTTGATATCCATGGAGGAGGAATAGATTTAATTTTTCCACATCATGAAAATGAAATAGCTCAATCAAGATGTGCAAATAACACTAAAATTTTTGCTAATTATTGGCTTCATAATGCTTTTATTACGATCTCGAATGAAAAAATGGCAAAATCACAAGGAAATATTTTAAAAATAAAAGATTTTAAAAATAAAGTTAGTGGTCAAGTACTTAGATTGGCTTTAATTAGTGCTCATTATAAACAGCCATTAGATTGGAATGATAAGTTAATAGAAGATTGCCAAAATACGATTAATAAATGGTATAATGTTTTTTTACCTTCAAAAAAAGATTTGAATGAAGAAATATTGCAACCTCTATATGATGATATTAACACACCAGGATATATTGCAAATTTACATAAGCTTTATGAAAAAGCCATCAAAGGTAATGATGAAGATAAACAAATTTTTAATTCTGCATGTAATTTTATTGGTTTACTTGATGAGACTAAAGAGGATTGGTTAAATTATAAAAAAATAAAAGTAAATATTTCTGAAGAAGAAATACTTAATAAGATAGAACTTAGAAACAAAGCAAGAAATAATAAAGATTATAAGGAAGCTGATAATATTAGAGACTATCTTTTAGACAAAGGTGTTTTAATAGAAGATAAAGATGGTAAAACAATCTGGAAATTTAAATGAATAAGGATAAGCTTTATATATTTGATACTACTCTTAGAGATGGAGCTCAAACTCAAGGGGTTGATTTTTCAATTGATGACAAGCAAAAGATTTCAGAGGCATTAGATTCTTTGGGTGTTGATTATATTGAAGGAGGGTGGCCAGGAGCCAATCCAACAGATACTGAATTTTTTAACAAAGATCATAATTTTAAAAATGCTAAATTAACTGCTTTTGGTATGACTAAAAAGTCAGAACATAGTGCAAATAATGATCCAATGTTATCTTCACTAATCAACTCGAAGTCTTCATCTATATGTTTGTTTGGAAAATCATGGGATTTTCAGGTTGATATAGCACTAGGAATTACTAATGAACAAAATCTTGAAAACATTAGTGAAAGTGCAAAACACGTTGTTAACTCTGGTAAAGAGTTCATGTTTGATGCTGAACATTTTTTTGATGGATACAAATCTAATCCAAATTACGCCATAGCATGTTTAAAAGCTGCTTATGATCAAGGTGCTAGATGGATTGTCCTCTGCGATACAAATGGTGGTACTCTTCCAAATGAGGTAGCTAAGATTGTAAAAGAGGTTACAAAACATATTCCAGGAGAAAACTTAGGTATCCATGCACATAACGATACCGAAAATGCAGTAGCTAACAGTTTAATTGCTGTTCAAGCTGGTGTTAGACAAATTCAAGGAACTATTAATGGACTTGGTGAAAGATGTGGAAATGCAAATTTAATGTCTTTAATACCAACATTTTTTTTAAAAAAAGATTTTAGTGAAAAATTTGAAATTAATATTAAGAGAGAAAATTTAAAAAATCTTACGCAGTGTTCAAGATTATTAGATGAACTTCTAAACAGAAAACCCAATAAACATTTACCTTATGTTGGTGCATCTGCATTTTCTCATAAGGGTGGAATGCACGTCTCAGCAGTTCAAAAAGATCCAAAAACTTACGAACACATTGAACCTGAAGAAGTGGGTAATTCAAGAAATATAGTTGTTTCAGACCAAGCGGGACAATCAAATATAATGTCTAGATTAAAATTAATTGGTATTCAAATAGAAAAAAATGATCCAAAAATTAAAAAACTTTTAGATGAGGTTAAAGATAGAGAGTTTATTGGATATAGTTATGACGGTGCTGATGCTTCTTTTGAATTATTAGCAAGAAGATTAATGGGTGATATACCAAGATATATATCGATTAACGAATATGATGTTTCGGTTAAAAAAGATAGTTTAGGGGACATCATTTCTTATGCAAAAGCTCAATTAGAAGTTGATGGAGAGAAAATATTATGTGAAGGTGAAGGTAATGGTCCTGTACATGCTTTAGATAATGCAATTAGAAAAAATGTTAATAAGCTTGCCAAATATTCTGATTATTTAAAAGATTTAAAATTAGTAGACTATAAAGTGAGAATTTTAAATACTGGTACAGAAGCTGTAACTAGAGTTTCTATTGAAAGTACAGACTCGAAGGGAAAAAATTGGTTCACAATAGGTGTATCGCCAAATATTATCGAAGCTTCATTTAAAGCTTTAGTTGATAGCTTAGATTATAAATTATTCAAAGATAATGCTCCGGCCAGTTTATAAAATTTAAAGAGCAATTAATAATTATGCTAAATAGTAATGTAACTTTCATTTTACACAAACCACAAATGTCAGAAAATATTGGTTCTTGTGCTAGAGCAATGAAAAATTTTAATTTTCAAAAATTAGTTATTATTGATCCGAAACCGATTTATCCAAACGATAAAATCTTTGCAACATCTGTAGGAGCTAAGAATATTATAAATAAAGCAAAGACATATAAAACTTTAGAGCCATCTTTGAAGAAAATAGATTGTGTTATTGCAACATCTGCAAGATTTAGAAATAAAAATATTAAACATATTCAATTAGAAGATTTAAAAAAAATTGATTTTAAAAAAAAAGTTGCATTTCTTTTTGGATCTGAAGCATCAGGATTATCAAATAACGAAGTAAGTTATGCTAACTATACATTACAAATTCCATCAAATCCTGAATTTAAATCATTAAATCTTTCACACAGTTTAATTATTATTGCTCAATATGTTGCGAGCTTAATTAAATTAAAAAATCCAATTTTTAAAAAATCAAAAAAGATTAAATTTGCCAAAAGAAAAGATATACTTTCAATGGCAAATTTATGTATTCAAAATTTAGAACAGATAAATTTTTTTAAGCCAAAAGAAAAGAAACCAATAATGTTAGAAAATTTAAGAAATATTTTCTATAGAATGGAATTATCAGACAAAGAAATACGTATTTTATCTGGAGTATTCGCTAGTTTAGGAAAAAAACGTAGATTGACAAAATGATAAGTAAGTTTATAAAACCCACTTATTAAATGACAAAAAGATTAAACTCTAAACACAAAGTAGATAGAAGATTAAAGGTTAACCTATGGGGAAGACCAAAAAGTCCTTTTAATACTAGAGCTTATGGGCCAGGTCAACACGGTCAAACAAAAACTTCAAAACCTTCTGATTATGGAATTCAACTACAAGCTAAACAAAAATTAAAATCTTATTATGGTAATATAAACGAAAGACAATTTAGAAACATCTATAAAAAAGCTTCTATGCTTAAAGGTGATACTAGTGAAAATTTAATTGGTTTATTAGAAAGAAGATTAGACGCAATTATTTATAGAGGCAAATTCGCAACAACAATTTTTTCTGCAAGACAATTAATTAATCATGGACACGTTAGAGTGAATGGTAAAAAAGTTAATATTGCTAGTTATGTAGTTAAAGAAGAAGATACTATTGAAATTAGAGATAAATCCAAACAATTAGCAATTATAGATATTGCATTGGCAAATAAAGAAAGAGAAACCCCAGAATATATTCAAATGGATGAAAAAAATAAAAAATTAAAATTTGTTAGAGTGCCAAAATTTGAAGAAGTTCCTTATCCAATTATTATGGAACCTAATCTAGTTGTTGAATATTATTCAAGATAAAATTATTTCTTAAAACTTATCCCTTTATCCTCAAGAATTTTTTTTAGCTCACCGTTTTCGTACATTTCTTTTATGATATCACATCCACCGATAAATTCATTTTTCACATATAACTGTGGAATAGTTGGCCAGTCACTATAGACTTTAATTCCTTCCCTAAGTTTTTGGTCAGCCAATACGTTTATACCTTTGAAATTAACTTCAAGAATTTTTAAAATATTTGAGGTTGCCATTGAGAATCCACACTGAGGTGCATCAGGCGTGCCTTTCATAAAAAGACATACATCATTATTTTCAATTTCACTTTTTATTAAATCTTTTGTTTGTTGTTCCATTTAACTTTCCTTTGTTTTAATTGCTAGTGCGTGAAGCTCATTTCCCATCTTTCCTTTTAAAGAATTATACACCATTTTATGTTGCTCTATTTTGCTTTTACCTGAAAATTCAGATGATGTCACTGTAGCAGAATAGTGATTTCCATCTCCAGCTAAATCTTGTATTTCAACTTTTGCGTCCACTAACGCTTCTTTGATTAAACTTTCAATTTCTTTTAAATTCATTGCCATTATTTGCTCATATAATCAATTAACCAATTTTTATTATAAGTTTTTAATTCGTCAATTGTAACTTTTGTCTTTTCGTTGATATATAGTTCATTTTCATTGATAACCCCCAATTCATCAAAATGAACTGCGTTTTTATTAAGAATATCCATAACTTTTGTTAAATTTTTCTTGGTTACTTCTACAATATATCTTCCTTGATCTTCACCAAAAAAATACTCAATTTCATTTATTAAAAATTTCGGTTTTTTAAGATTTATACCTTTATTTCCTTTGATACACATTTTACTAACTGCAGTTATTATTCCACCCAAAGAAACATCATGAGCACTTTTGATAAAATTATTATCAATTAATTTTAATAAAGTTTCACCAATGTTTTTTTCATTAAAAAGATTTATTTCAGGGGGAGGTCCGTTTTTTTCATCTAAAATACTTCTTGCAAATATACTTTGATCTATATGACCTTCTGTTTTACCAATAACTAAGACAATATTGCCTATTTCTTTTAAATCCATTGTAATCATGTTTTTATAGTCTTTAATTAAACCGATACCACCAATGGATGGAGTAGGTTTGATACCTATATCTTTTGTTTGGTTATAAAATGACACATTTCCGGAAACTACAGGAAATTTTAAATATTCACTCGCTTCACTAATTCCCTGAACACATTCAACAAACTCTCCCATATTTTCTTCATTTTCTGGACTACCAAAATTTAAACAATTTGTAATAGCTATTGGTTTTGCCCCAACGGAAATAAGATTTCTAAAACTTTCACAAACAACCTGTTTACCTCCTGTTAAAGGATGAGCCCAACAATAAACTGCTGAAGAGTCCACAGATGCAGCAACAGCTTTGTTAGTTCCATGAACTCTAACGACACCAGAGTCTCCACCAGGCTTTTGTATTGTATCACCCATAACGGTATGGTCATATTGTTGCCAGATCCATTCTTTGCTACATACATTTGGGTTTGATAAAATTTTTTTTAAAACATTTAATACTTTTAAATTATTTAGTTCTTCTTTTTTAATTTTATTTTTTTTTGGAAGTTTAGCTTTTTTCCATTTTCGATCATACATAGGTGAATTTTCGACTAGAGTATTTACTGGAATGCTTGCAACTTTTTCATCATTAAAATAGAGTTCGATTTTTTTTGATTTAGTTGTTTTGCCAATTACGGCAAAATCTAAATTCCATTTATCAAATATTTTTTTTGCTTGTTCTTCTTTTCCATTTTCTAATACAATCAACATTCTTTCCTGACTTTCTGAAAGCATTATTTCATAGGGCGTCATTTTTGATTCTCTACAAGGAACTTTATTTAAATTAATTTCAATTCCTAAATTACCTTTAGAAGCCATTTCAATACTAGAAGATGTTAATCCAGCAGCGCCCATATCTTGAATAGATATAATGGAGTCTCCAGCCATTAATTCTAAACAAGCTTCAAGTAATAATTTTTCTGTAAAAGGATCTCCAACTTGAACTGTTGGTTTTTTTTCTTCAATTTTTTCATCAAAGCTAGCAGATGCCATGCTTGCTCCATGAATACCATCACGACCAGTTTTAGATCCAACATAAATAACTGGCTTATTTAATCCTGCTGCTTTTGAGTAGAAAATCTTATCTTTTTTAACCAAACCTAAAGTCATTGCATTAACAAGAATATTACCATTATAAGAGCTATCGAAACTTGTTTGACCAGCAATTGTAGGTACACCCATACAATTTCCATATCCACCGATACCATGAACCACTCCTCTTAAAAGGTTTTTAGTTTTTTTGTTTTGTGGTGATCCAAAATGAATAGAATTTAGATTAGCTATAGGTCTTGCTCCCATTGTAAAAACATCCCTCATTATTCCACCAACTCCTGTTGCAGCGCCTTGATATGGTTCAATAAATGAAGGGTGGTTATGACTTTCAATTTTAAATACAATTGCATCATTATCACCAATATCAATTACACCAGCATTTTCTCCAGGACCTTGAATGACTTGCTTACCTTTTGTTGGTAATTTTTTTAAGTGAAGTCGAGAAGATTTATAAGAACAATGTTCATTCCACATTGCAGAAAAGACACCAAGCTCAGTGATATTTGGAGTTCTCTTTAATAATTCACAAATTTTAGCATATTCATCTTTCTTTAAACCATGATCTAGTGCTACTTGTTCGTTTACTAACATTATTTTAGATTATTAATTAGGTTTTTAAAAAATAAGGAACCATCTTCACCTGATAGAGAAGGGTCAATCATTCTTTCAGGATGAGGCATCATTCCTAAAATATTTTTTTCTTTATTGAATATTCCTGCAATATTTTTAATTGAACCGTTAGGATTAAATTGATCTTCAATTCTACCTTCCTTATTACAATAATTAATAGCCACTTGTTCGTTATCTTCAATTTCTTTTAATTGATCATCAGTACAAAAATAATTTCCTTCATTATGAGCAATATGAAATTCTAAAACATTGTTATTAATATTTTTAAAATAAGAATTTTGTTTATTGTTAATTTTTACAAATACGTTTTTACAAATAAACTCTAGATATTTATTTCTTAATAAGACACCAGGAACTAAACCTGATTCAACTAAAATTTGAAAACCATTACAAACACCTATTATTAATCCACCAGATTTTGCGAAATTAATCACTGACTTCATTATCTTTGATTTCGAAGCCATACTTCCACATCTAAGATAATCTCCATAAGAAAATCCACCAGGAAGCACAACTAAGTCACTTTTAGGAAGCTCAAGATCGTCATGCCAAATCATTTTATTTTTAAAACCAAATTTTTTTAAAGCTACATCCATATCTCGATCACAATTAGAACCGGGAAATGTTATGACTGATGATTTCATTAATTATTGTACATCAATAATTTTATAATTTTCTATAACAAGATTAGCTAAAAGTTTTTTACACATTTCCTCAACTTTATCTTTTGCTTTTTTAAGATCATTTTCTTTAGTATAAATTTCAAAATATTTTCCTTGTCTAACTTCTTCTATATCTTTGTATCCCATTCCATCTAATGTTTGATGAATGACTTTACCTTGAGGGTCTAGGACATCTTTTTTAAGTGTTATGATGACAGAAACTTTCATTTACGATTTCTTTTAACAGAAGATAACTTAGTTACATTTACAGCTGAAACATTTGATTGTTCGTGAAGAATACCAAGTCTTTTTGCAACTTCAGTATATGCAGGGATTAAGTCTCCTAAATCTTTTCTAAACCTGTCTTTATCCAATTTTTTGTCAGTAATTATATCCCATAATCTGCAAGTATCAGGACTTATTTCATCTGCTAGAACAATTTGATTTTTGTCACTTTCATGCGTTAGACCGAATTCAACTTTAAAATCTACTAATTTTATTCCAACAGCCCTAAACATCCCTAGTAAAAAATCATTTAAACGATTAAGGTTTTCATCTATCCAATCAAGTTGCATAGTATTAAGCCAATTAAATGTTAATATATGTTCTCTACTTATAATTGGGTCTCCAAGTTTATCATCTTTTAAACAATACTCTATGAGTGGACGCTCCAGCACAGTACCGTCTTCAATTCCTAATCTTTTAGTTAACGAGCCTGTTGCAATATTTCTCACTATGAATTCTATAGGAAAAATATCTACTAATTTTACAAGTTGCTCTCTCATGTTTAATCTTTTTACTAAATGATTTTTAATTCCTATTTCAGATAAATTTGAGAGAATATGTTCAGAAATTCTATTATTTAATACACCTTTACCTTCGATAGTTGTTTTTTTTTGATTATTAAAAGCGGTAGCATCATCTTTAAAATATTGAATGACAAGATTTTTATCATTTGTAGCGTAAATAATTTTAGCTTTTCCCTCGTAAAGTTTTTTACCTTTTTTCATTATTTAAATACTCTTCTAAAAATTAAATTTACATTTTTAAAATGTTTAGAGTAACTAAAAATAGATTTTAATTTTTTCATCGAAATATTATTCATTATATATTTGTCAGACTGAATCACATTAAACAAATCCAGATTTTCAGCAAAAGATTTTTTTGCATAGCTCTGAACCATTTTATAGGACCTTTCCCTGCTTAAACCAGTTTTAGTAAGTTCAAGCATTAGTTCCTGAGAGAAAATTAAACCTTTAGTAATATTTAGATTTTCTAACATTTTTTTTGGATAAATGATCATGCTATCTAAAATATTAGTTAATCTGACTAATGCAAAATCTAAGGTTATGTTAGTATCAGGACCTATATTTCTTTCTACACTCGAATGAGAAATATCTCTTTCATGCCACAACGCTATATTTTCTAGGGCAGGGGTTACTGCACTTCTAACCATTCTTGCAAGACCTGTTAAATTTTCACTCAAAATTGGATTTTTTTTGTGTGGCATTGCTGAAGAACCTTTTTGATTTTTTGAAAAATATTCTTGTAATTCATAAACTTCAGTTCTCTGTAAATGTCTTATTTCAGTTGCAACTCTTTCAATTGAACCAGCAATTATTCCTAAAACAGAAAAATAAAAAGCGTGACGATCTCTTGGAATAACTTGTGTTGATATAGGCTCAACTTTTAAACCAAGTTTTTTGGCAACATGTTTCTCAACATTTGGATTAATATTTGCAAATGTTCCAACTGCACCAGAAATAGCACAAGTAGAAACTTCATCTACCGCATCAACTAATCTTTTTCTATTTCTTTTAAATTCTTCATAAAACGAAGCTAGTTTTAAACCAAATGTTATTGGCTCAGCATGAATTCCATGACTTCTGCCCATACAAGGAGTGAATTTATATCTTCTTGCTTGTTTTTTAAGTACTTTTAAAATTTGATCTAAGTCCTTAAGAATTATCTTGCCTGATTGAACTAATTGAATATTAAAGCTTGTATCTAATACATCGGATGAAGTCATACCTTGATGAAGGTATCTAGCTTTAATTCCAGCTTTTTCAGTAATTGAAGTTAAAAAAGCTATTACATCATGTTTAACTTTAGACTCTATTTTATGAATTCTATTTACATCAATTTTTGCCTTTTTTTTTACTATTGATGAAACTCCCCTTGGTATTTGACCAAGTTTTTCCATTGCTTGTGCTGCTGCAATTTCAACATCTAACCAAATTTTATATTTATTTTCTTCAGACCAAATATTGGTTAATTCTTTTCTAGAGTATCTTTTAATCATTAATTATAAATATGGAGGCTTTGAATAACCTTTAGCAGATTCTGTAAAGATTTCATAACCATTTTCAGTAATTCCTAGTGTATGTTCAAATTGTGCAGATAAAGATTTATCTTTTGTTACAGCAGTCCAACCATCATTAAGCATTTTTACGTCAAATTTTCCAGCATTAATCATTGGTTCAATTGTAAAAGTCATACCAGGTTTTAATTCCATTCCCGTATTTTTATTTCCATAGTGTAGTACGTTGGGAGGTTCATGGAAGTTTGTACTAATTCCATGTCCACAGAAATCTCTAACTACTGAAAAACCTTTTTCCTCAACATAAGATTGAATTTCATAACCAATGTCTCCAAGTTTAATTCCTGGTTTTAAAATTTTTATTGCTTTCATCATGGACTCATAGGTAGCATTAATTAAATTATTTAATTTTATTGATGTTTGACCAATACAAAACATTCTACTGGTGTCACCATAGTGGTCATTTATAATTGCGGTTACATCGACATTTAAAGCATCACCTTCTTGTAAAATTCTTTCATTAGACGGAATACCATGACAAACTACATGATTAAGTGATGTACATAAAGATTTTTTAAAACCTCTATAATAAAGTGGAGCTGAATATCCACCATTGTCTCTTATAAACTCATAACCTAATTTATCTATATGGTCAGTTGAAATACCTTCTTTTATATTTTCTGTTAACATGTCCAAAGTATTTGCTGCTAATTTTCCAGCAATTTTCATTTTTTCAAATTTTTCTTTATAGTCAGTCATTTATAATTTTAAGTTTTTTATCTACAAAAATATTTTGTGGACTTATATTACATCTGTAAGCTAGAAAATTAACACCTGCTTTTTTTGCAACAAGATAATTTTTATAATATTCAGTGTCTATATCTTTTGCTATTTTAAAATATTCCATATTTTGAATTTGAACTAGAAATAATAAGTACGTTTTGTATCCCTTCTTTATGGCATCAATAAGAGTAAGTAAATGTTTTGAGCCTCTAGAGGTAATTGCATCAGGAAATTCAGCAGTTTTTTTATCTCTAAAGAGGGTCACATTTTTAACTTCAACAAAGATTTTTTGATTTTTTTTCTTGAGTAAAAAATCAAATCTTGTTTCTTTATTAAAAAATACTTCAGGTTTGATCGAATCATTATTTTTGAGCTCATTAATTAAATTATTTTCTAGAGCATGACGAGATATTTTATTAGCCATATGAGTATTTACGCCAACTAAATTTTTTCTAGTTTTTATAATTTCAAGACCATATTTAAGTTTTCTCTTCGGATCATTATTTGGCAATAGATATAAATCATTACCTTCGTCTAATAACCCTTTCATTGACCCTGTATTAGGGCAGTGAGCTGTTACAATTTCTTTATTTAACTTCACATCAACAAAAAACCGTTTGTATCGTTTGATTAATTTGCCTTTTACTAAAGACTTGGTAAATTCCATTACTAAATTATACATTTAAAATGACTAAAAACGCAAAAGTTAATGCCACAATATTGATTATAGGTAATGAAATTTTATCTGGCAGAACTCAAGATACTAATACTTCAACATTAGCTATCTGGTTAAATTCAATTGGAGTTAAAGTACAAGAAGTAAGAGTTATCCCTGATATTGAAGAAAAAATTATTGATACAATAAACACTTTAAGAAAACAAAGTGATTACGTTTTCACTACAGGAGGAATTGGACCAACTCATGATGATATTACTGCTCAATCTATATCTAAAGCATTTGGTTTAAAATATGAAATTCATAAGGAAGCTTTTAAGATATTAGAAGCATATTATAAGCCAGGAGAATTTAATGAAGGTAGACAAAAAATGGTTTGGATGCCAGAAAACGCTAATTTGATTTTAAATCCTACAAGTGGTGCCCCAGGTTTTAGTGTTGAAAATGTTTTTTGCTTACCAGGTGTACCATCAATTTTAAAATCAATGTTGGGAAGTTTAACTAATACTATTGTTGGGGGAGAGCCAATTTTGAGTCTAACGATAAGTTTAAGAACTGTAGAAAGTGAAAT
>CACHFM010000015.1 GCA_902579105.1 uncultured Pelagibacteraceae bacterium
AAGCAAAATTAGACAGAAAAAAATTGAATTTCAAAAATATCTTTCAAGCAAATCCTCCAATTGACTCTGGTTATCACTTTGGATCAAGATTAGCCATTAAAGAGAAATATCTTTTTGCTTCAGCGGGTGAGAGAGGTCAAGGTATGATTGCACAAGATCCAACTAAACACCCAGGAAGTATTATTAGAATAAATTTAGATGGTAGTGTTCCAGACGATAATCCAAAATTTAAAGGTAAAAAAAAATGGTTACCAGAAATTTATCAAATAGGGGTTAGAAATCCCCAAGGCTTAACAGTTTCACCATTTGATGAAAAAATTTATATGAGTAATCATGGTGCTAGAGGAGGTGATTGGTTTGGAGAAGCAAAATTTGGTGAAAATTATGGTTGGAAAATTTTAGGCTGGGGTGGAAAAAATTATTCAGGATTACCTATTGGACCAAAATGGAAACCAGGTTTCACTAAAGCAATTAAATATTGGGTTCCATCAATAGCAACAAGTGCAATAATAATTTATAAAGGTAATGAATTTAAAGAGTGGAACGGCCATGCTCTGATAACTTCACTTAAAGATCAATCATTAAGAAAGTTAATTTTTGATGATTTAAAAAATGTAAGGGAAGATATAATTTTTAAAGATAAAATAGGTAGATTAAGAGATATACAAATACATCCAAAAAACGGTAAAATCTATTTTTTAAACCAAAATGGTTTATGGTTAATGGAAAAAAAATAAATGCTTAAAGTTGCAATATTAGACGATTATCAAAATGTTTCAGAGAAATTTGTTGATTTAAAAAAATTATCTGGAAAATATGAATTTAAAATTTTTAGTGAGCCTTTCATGGATGAGGCTGATACAATTGAACAGCTAGCAGAATTTGAAGCGTTATTGATAATGAGAGAAAGAACTCCGATATCTAAAAATTTAATTGATAATTTAGATAAGTTAAAATTTATCATTACTAGTGGTTTAAGAAACAAATCTATTGATTTGAAAGCAGCAAAAAAAAGAAAAATTATTGTCTGTGGTACTGATATAAATGCAAACCCAACACCAGAACTTACATGGGCTCTTATTTTAGGTTTGGCTAGAAATTTTAAAGAAGAATTTGACAATATGTACCAAGGCTATTGGCAAACTACAATTGGCATAGAGTTAAAAGGTAAAATTTTAGGATTGATTGGTCTTGGAAAAGTAGGATCTCAGGTTGCTAAAATTGGCAAGGCTTTTGGTATGCAGGTTATGGCGTGGAGTGAAAATTTAAATTTAGATATTTGTAAAGAACTCGATGTATTACCTTGTAGTAAAGAAGATTTAATAAAAAATTCTGATGTAATATCGATTCATGTTCAAGGAGGCGAAAGATATAAAGACTGCATTACATTAAAAGAATTAGATAACATGAAAAAAACAGCATATTTAATCAATACTTCTAGAGGTCCAATAGTTAATGAAGATGATTTAATTATTGCTTTATCAACAAATGTTATTGCTGGTGCTGGTCTTGATGTTTATGAAAAAGAACCTTTACCTGAAAATAATAAATTAAGATTTTTACCAAATGCATTGTTAACTCCTCATATTGGTTATGTAACTGCAGAAAATTATAGTATTTTTTACAATCAAATGATTGAAAATTTGGAAGCTTGCGTTGAGGGTAAACCAATAAGGGTTATAGAATAATATATGTCAAAAAAAATTAACTCGAATCTTACAGAAGAACAAAAATTAATTTTATTTGAAGAAGGAACTGAACCTCCTGGAACTAGTGAGTTAAATTATGAAAAAAGAGAAGGCAGTTTTCATTGTGCAAATTGTGGAGAAAAATTATTTAATTCACACACCAAATATGAAAGTGGTTCTGGTTGGCCATCATTTTACGATTCTTTACCAGATGTTTTTGAAACAAAAACAGATCATTTATTAGGTTATGCTAGAACAGAATATCATTGTAAAAAATGTGGAGGTCACCATGGGCACATATTTGAAGATGGACCAAAGCCTACTGGTAAAAGATATTGTAATAACGGTGTTTGTTTAGTTTTTAAACTTAAGGATAAATAATTATGTTTGAGCAAATTAATGAAGACATAAAATTTTCCAAGAGAGAGTTACGAAAAAAGTCAAAAAATTATGAAGAGAATTTTAATCAAATAAAAAAATATATAAAAACTGAAATAGAAGAAATTAAAAAACTTAAAAATTCAAATAAGTCAATAATTCCAGAAATTAGTTTCGACAGTATTGAAAAAGATAATTTTGAATTTATTAAAAAAATAAAAAAAAGAGGGTGTGTAATAATTAGAGATGTATTTGATGATCAAAAGGTTGAGAATTTAAATAAACAACTAGAAAATTATATAGATGTTAATAACTATTATGATGATCAAAAAAAAAAATCTCATTTAGATAAATATTTTAGCGATCTTAAATCTGGAAAACCTCAAATTTATGGTTTGTATTGGTCTAAAACCCAAATAGAAATTAGACATTCAGAACAAATGGCAAAAGTTAAAAAATGGCTAAATAATCTTTGGATATATGAAAATGATGAATATAAAGTTTTCGACCCTAATAGAGAACTTTCTTACGCGGACAGAGTAAGGAGAAGGGAACCTGGTGATGATACATTGGGCTTATCACCTCATTGTGATGCTGGATCAATAGAAAGATGGACTGATAATTCTTATAAAAAAATTTATAAAGATATTTTTTCAGATAATTTTGAAAATTTTGATCCTTTTAATGCTAAATATAGAGATAGAACAATTGAGTTTGAGTCACCAGCAGTAGCACACGTTTTTAGAACTTTTCAAGGATGGACAGCATTAACTGAACAAGGTCCTAATGATGGAACTTTACAATTAATTCCAATTGCAAAAGGTATGGCATACATCTTGACAAGAGCTTTACTTGATGACGTCCCCGAAAATGAATTGTGTGGTTCGAAACCTGGAAGAGCTTTATCAGTAAATAAAGATTATCATGCTTTACTTTTAGAAGGTTTAATTTCAATTCCTAAGATGAAACCAGGAGATACAATTTGGTGGCATCCAGATGTTGTGCATGCAGTTGAAGATAAACACTTTGGAAAAAATTATTCTAATGTAGTTTACGTTGGATCAACTCCTTATTGTAAAAAAAATCTTGAATATACATTAAAACAATCCAAAAAGTTTTTAGAAGGCAAAAGTCCTCCAGATTTTGCACCAGAAGATTATGAAATAAATTATAAAGACAGAGTAAAGCTAGAAAATTTAAGTTATTTAGCAAAGAAACAACTAGCTTTAGAATAATTAGGTAATAATAGATTAATTTTATTTTAAAAGTTCTTGAAGTTTATTTTCTTTTTCTAAAGCTCTTGCTTCATCATAGCCACCAATATGTTGATTATCAAAAAATATTTGTGGAATAGTTCTTTTACCATTTGCTTTTTTGATCATTTCATCCAATGCACCTTCAACTTTTGAAATATCTATTTCATTATAAGTTGCGTTATTTCTAGTTAATAATCTTTTTGCAGCATCACAGTAATTGCAACGTGGTCCTGTATAAATAGTAATATTTTTCATAACTTATAAATAATCACCTTTTTTAATTTTACCAGTTATTTCTTTTCTTGAATACTCAAATTTTTTTCTATGTTTTATACTTTTTTGATTAACTCTTTTTCTCCATAATCTAAAAGAAGCTGGCTTTATAGATCTCCGCATTATTTTAATTACTTCCGATTCTGTCTTGCCAGTTTTTTTTTCAATCTCTTCAAAAGTTATCCTATCAGCCCAGGCAGCCCATATTATCCAATCTGGGTCATTTATATTTGGCTCTGGATTTTTTACCCTTGTAATTGGGGTGTGACCTTTTTTTTTCATAAAACCCTTATATTTGAAAAAAATGATTAATGCATTTTTTTTTTGACCATGATAATATAGTTATAGATAGTCCATCTTAGCCATCTTTAGCTCCCGGTTTTTTTGGACTATCCACCATCCAAATGTATCCCTTAAATTACTTTTTGTTCTTACAAATTATTTTGTTTCTTTTTATAACTCCTGGCACCCCTAGAATTGTAATTATTTCTTATTCAATGAATTATGGTGTACAAAAATGTATTTGGACAGCATTAGGCGATGTTACTGCAAACATAATTCAAGCAACTTTAGTAATTTTTGTAATTGGATCTTTTTTTTCTGATAATCCAAATTTTTTAAATATTGTTAAATGGATAGGTGTAATTTATCTTTTGTATTTAGCTTATGATATTTATAATTCTAGACTAAAAGATATAAATTCAAACAACATTAAGTCAAAAAGCTTTCTTTCTTTTTTTAAAGATGGATTTTTAGTTGCAGGTACAAGTCCTAAGGCCTGGATGTTTTTTCCGCTGATATTTCCTCAGTTTATTGATTTTAATTCAAATTATGTAATTCAGTTTTTAATTTTGATTTCAACTTATGTTGTTTTAGATTTTTTATCTTTAGTTGCATATGCAGTGCTTGCGCAAAGATTAATTATTTGGATAAAGGCAAACCCAAGAACAATTAATACAATTTCAGCGAGTGTTTTAGTTATTATTGCAATTATAATTGTATTTATTCAGCAATATTAGTGAGTTTTAATGCCACTTAATGTCACTTGCAATAATTCCCATTTCTTTATTTAATTAGAAATTAATTAATTAATAACTAGGGGAAATAAAATGAAGTTAAGTAAAATAATTTTAAGTTTTGTTTCTGCATTAGTAATTTTGTTTTCAACTTCAGTTGTATCTTTTGCAAAAGTAGTTGGTGATAAAATTATTTTAGGTGCTGCAATTTCCTTAACTGGTAAATATTCATCTAATGGTGTTCATACTCAAAACGGTTATAACATGGCCGTTGATAGAATTAACAGCATGGGTGGTGTTAAAGTCGGTGGAAAAACTTACAAGTTTGACATTATTTATTATGATGATGAGTCAAACCCTAAGAGAGCTGCACAGCTTGCAGAAAGATTAATATCACAAGATGGTGTTGAGTTTATGCTTGGACCTTACAGTTCTGGTTTAACTAAGGCGATAGCACCAGTTACAGAAAAATATGGTGTTCCAATGGTTGAAGCAAATGGTGCATCTAGATCTTTGTTTACAAAAGGTTACAAATATCTATTTGCTGTATTAGCTCCAGCTAACTTATATCTTGATGTTGCTATAGATTTAGCGGTTGAAAAGAATAATGGAAAAGGAGTAACTGTTGCAATGGCATTTGAACAAGATGCATTTTCTCAAGACGTAAGACTAGGAGTTTTAGATGCAATTAAGAGAACTGGCTCTAAAAAAGTAATAGATGATAAATTACCAAAAGAGCTAAATGATATGGCTGCGACTTTAGTAAAAGTGAAGCAAATGAAACCAGATGTTTTGGTTGTTTCAGGTCATACAAAAGGTGCTCTTACTGCTATCAGACAAATTTCTGAGATGAAAGTAGATGTTCCAATGTTAGCAATGACTCATTGTGATGCTGCGAAATTGTCAAAACAGCATGGTAAAAATTCACAGTATGCTCTTTGCGCATCTCAGTGGCACAAAACGTTAACTTACAAAGATGACTTCTTTAAAGATGGTATGACTTATGACGCAGACTTTACTAAAGAGTTTGGTTATGCGCCTCCATATCAAGCAGCAGAATCATCAGCTGCTCTATTGGTATTTAAAGATGCATTTGAAAGAGCAGATTCTTTTGATCAAAAGAAAGTAAGAGATGCTCTTGCAGCTACAAACATGCAAACATTCTATGGAAATATTAAATTTGCACCAGGTGGTCAAAATGTTGATAAGCCAATGGTACTTTTCCAAGTAATGTGTGATGATGGAGGAAAATGTGAAAATAAAGTTGTTGCTCCAACTAAATGGGCTTCAGCTAAATTGATTCACCCAATTCCTTCTTGGTCTGAAAGATAAAACAAATCTATAAATACCCCCTAATATATTATATAGGGGGTATTTTTTTAAAGGGTTCATTATGGATTTCATGGTCTTCCAATATCCAATGATTTCTGTTCAAGCATGTTTGGATGGAATTTTACTTGGAATTTTATTTGCATTGATTGCATATGGCATGGCACTTCAATGGGGAGTAATGAATATAATTAATATTGCTCAAGGAGATCTGGTTATTTTAGGAGGATACATTGCTTATTTTATGTACCTTTACGGCATACACCCGGCATGGGGAGTAATTGTTGCTCCAGTAATAATGTTTTTTGTAGGTATAGCAATTTATAAACTAGTAATTAACAAAGTTGTAGATAGAGATCTATTTATATCTATCTTAGCTACTTTTGGAATAAGTATTCTTTTCATGCAATTAATGAACTTTGCATTTGGAGCCGATGTTGTTCTTGCAAATTCAGGTTATGGAACAACTATGTTATTTAATAATAATGTTGTACTGCCAAATTCAAAAATATTTTCAGCTTTTATAAGCATTTTATTTGCAATTTGTTTAGTAATTTACATGAAAAAATCTAAGCTTGGTCGAGCAATTAGAGCAACAGCTCAAAACGCTAGAGCTGCAAAGATTTTAGGTGTAGATACAGAAAAAGTTTATGCAGCTACTTTCGGCATTAATGCTGCACTTTGTGGTGTTGCGGGCGCTTTAATTTCAATAACTTTTACAATTCATCCTTACATGGGGCTGCCTTATACAATTAGATCTTTTATGATTGTTATTGTAGCAGGTCTTGGAAATTTACCAGGTGTTGCAATGTCTGGAATGGGTTTAGGAGTATTCGAGGAGTTTGCGGATTATATTTTAGGAACTGAATTTAGAATTGGATCAGTATTTTTGCTTTTAGTTTTAATACTCGTTTATAGAAGATTTAAACTTTCTAGAAAAAGAGAGTATTTAAAATAATGAAAAATAATTTAATTTTATATATTGGAATTTTAATTTTTGGTATAGCTGCTCCATTTGTATTTCCAGCTTTTAAAGTGCAGTTATCTATTCTTTGTGTATTAATTATTCTTGCAACAACATGGAATATTCAAGGTGGTGAAATGGGGTATAATTCATTTGGAAATATTCTTTTTTATGGTCTTGGCATGTATCTATGTGCATCAGTCCAAGTGGGAATGTTTTTTCCATTAGCAGAGTGGACAGAAAGTGGAGGTGAAAAAACATTTGTTCATACTCCAACTCAGTTTTTTCAAGGAATGGCTGTTGGATTGATAGTTGCTGCGGTTGTACCAACTATTGTAGCAGGTTTAATTGGATATTCTATTTTAGGACTTAGAGGACATTATTTTGCAATTTGTACATTAGGATTAGGAGTTGCAGCAGGCGAAATTTCTGGAGGAATTGAAATCATTGGAGCTGGACAAGGTTTCACTACTCCGCCATTTCCTGATGTCGGAAGTTTAGATTCAAGAGGTGAATTTTTTTATTTCTTAAGCTTCTTTACATTGGTGCTCACATTTATTGCTGTACGTTCAATTTATTCTACAAGATTTAAATTAATACTTAATGCTATTAGAGATAACGAGGATAAAGCTGAAGCAATGGGTATTGAAACAATGAAATACAAAATTATTGGTTGGATGATTTCAGCTTTCTTTTGTGGATTAGCAGGTGGAATAATGGGTGGCTTAGTTGGATATATCGACTCAACAGATGTTGCATTTGACGGAAGAGAGATGGGAGTATTCATGGTATTGATGGCAATCTTAGGAGGTAAGGGAACTTTATGGGGTCCAATTATTGGTGCAACTGTTTTTCATATTTTTAAAGAAGGTTTTTGGACATTCTTTTTAGGTTGGCAATATGTAGCTCTTGGAGTTTTAATTGTTGTAATTGTAATATATTTCCCAGAAGGAATAATGGGATGGTTAAGAGAAAAATATCCAGAAAGATTTGGTGAGGTTGTTGATGAAGCTGATCGAAAAGCACAGGTAGAGTTAAAATGAGTATTTTAGAAGTTAACTCTGTAAGTAAATCATTTGGTGGGGTTAAAGCTAATGTTGATATTTCTATGAATGTTGAAAAAGGAAAAATTGTTGGATTAATAGGGCCCAATGGATCAGGCAAAACAACTTTATTCAACTCGATTGTTGGTACTTATCCCATAGATAATGGATCTATAAAATTTAATGGTAAAGAAGTTTCAGAGTTGCCTGTACCAGTTATTGCTAAACTTGGCTTATTAAGAACGTTTCAACAAACCAGAATTTATGGAAAACTAAACTGTGTAGAAAATATGCTTATTAGTCATAAAGGAAGCGACGCAAGTTTATTGACTATATTTTCAAAAATTCCAAAAGATTTGACAGAAAAAGCTGAAAATTTATTAAATTTTGTAGGTTTGTATCAAAAAAGAAAATTAAGAGCTGGAGATTTATCTTTTGGCCAGCAAAAATTATTAGAACTTGCTATGGCACTTATGAACGAACCTGAAATGTTATTATTGGATGAGCCTACAGCAGGGATAAATCCAACATTAATTAATGGAATTATTGATAGATTAATTAAAGTTAATCAAGACTTTGGAATTACTCTTTTAGTTATTGAACATAACATGAGAGTGATTATGCAATTAGCTGAAAGTATTTTCTGTTTAGCTCATGGAAAAATGTTAGCCAATGGTACACCAGATGAAATTAAAAATGATAAACGTGTTATTGATGCGTATTTAGGAGCTCAATAATGTCAAATCAATATGAAGTATTAGGTAAAGCCCCTACATCTGACGAATTAAAAAATTTATCTCCAAAAGAAGTCCACTTAACAATTAAAAATTTAAATGCAGGTTATGGTAAAATGGAAATTTTACATAACTTTGATTTGTTTGTTAGCAAAGCTCAATCTTTATGTTTAATTGGTCCTAATGGAGCAGGTAAATCAACTATTCTTCATTCAATATATGGTTTTACAAATATTTTCTCAGGTGAAATAGAAATTGAAGGAAAAGAAATTACGAATCTAACTCCAGCAGAAAAACTTAAATCTGTAGGTGTTGCTTATATCTTACAAGACAACTCTGTTTTTCCAGATATGACCGTAGAAGAAAATTTAATGATGGGTGGTTATATTAAAGATAAGACAGAAGAATCATTAGAAGAAGCAGAAAAAATTTTTGAAAAATATGAAAGACTAAGAAATAGAAGAAATCAACCTGCAAAAGTTTTATCAGGAGGAGAAAGAAGATTATTAGAGATTTCTAGAGCTTTAGTAATGAAACCTTCGGTACTTTTGGTAGATGAACCATCTATTGGTTTAGAGCCTAAATATATTGATATGGTTTTTGAAATTCTTAGAGATCTTCAGGAAAATGAAAAAAAAACAATTATACTTGTTGAGCAAAATGCAAAAAAAGGATTAGAATTTGCCGATATAGGATATGTTTTAGTTTCAGGACAAACTGCTATAGCTGGTAAAGGAGATGATCTCTTAAAAAACCCAGATGTAGGCCGTCTATTCTTGGGCGGTTAATGATAAATTCAAAATATTTTTTTAAAGGTTTAGGCTGTGTAAAAAGTTTTGACAGTCCAGCAATTGCTCTTGGTTGTTGTATGGCCGCAATAGGTGCACTCTTTAAAAATATAGGATTTAATCTTCAAGAAAGTGTATTTTCAACTTTTCTTACTTATGCGTTACCAGGATCGTTGGCTATGGCAGAGACAATGATTATTGGTGGATCATTATTAAATATTTTTTTTGCAGTATGGCTAGTAAATTCTCGATTATATCCAATGACAGTTTCTCTAATGCCATTGATGATGCATGATAGTCAACCAAAGTGGAAATATTATATTTCATGTCATTTTGTTGCTGTTTCCGCCTGGTTAATTATGCAAAAAAATTATAGATCAATTTCTAAAGAAAATAGAATTGATTATTGGATGGGAGTTGGAACAGCCACTTGGTCAATTGCTATTATTGCAACATTAATTGGTTTTATTGCAGCAGATTATCTTAACAAAGATATTATGATTGGATTAGCAATTGTTAATCCAATTTATTTTATGTGTATGATGATAGGTTCAATGAAAACTTTTCAAATAAACTCATCAATAATATTAGGTTTTGTTTTAGGACCATCATTTTATTTTATTTCTCCAGAATGGTGCATTCTTTTTGGAGGTTTTATAGCTGGAACAGTTGCTTTTTTTTTAGGAGAGAAAAATGACAACTAATATAGTTCTTGCAATATTAATCACTTCTTTAGCAACTTTCTCATCTAGATTTTTAGGAGTTATTACAGCTGAAAAAATAAAAGAAAACTCCAAAATCTTTAGATGGTTTAATTGTTTAGCTTATTCAACTCTAGCTGCATTAATTTCTAGGATTATTATTTTTCCTTCAGGAGTTTTATCAGAAGTTGATTATTTAATTAGATTTATAGTAATAATTGCGTCAGTATTAATATTTTATTTAACTAAAAAAAACTTAGTTTACCCGACTATTTTCTCTGCTATCATATTAGCATTAATAAATAGTTATATAGTATGAAAAAAATAGCTGGTCTTGATATTCAAGATCATGAAAAATCAAAAAGAATAATTAATATAAAATTAGAAGATGAAATAATTGAAAAATTAATTTTTCCTTTTAATAAATTTGATTTAACAGCATTAGAACTAAAACCTTTCACAAGATTTACTATTGCAAAGAGTTTAGATGATTTAACAAATAACAAACTTAGTGAATTAATGAATTCTATAATAAGAGATAGGTCTACAGGTTGTTTTATAATTGGCCCTAAAAATATTTCCTCCAAAATTAATGATAAATTTTTAGTAAAATTATCTACAGCTATTGCTCATTTAATAGGATTACCAAATCATGACTCAATGACAGGCAAATATTATGCAAGATTTGAAGTTAAGCATATGGATACAAGTGACTCGTATTTAAGAAAAGCTTATACAAATATGGATCTTCATACTGATGGAACCTATGTTAAAGAAGTTACAGACTGGCTAATAATGACTAAACTTGATGAGCAAAATGCTGAAGGAGGTGAAACAGCGATGTTGCATCTTGATGATTGGGAGCACTGTGAAGATTTATTTAAAGATCCAGTTGGTAGACAAGATTTTATTTGGGGGTCACCAAAAAGTAAGAATGTAAATTATAAGGTAGAACATCCAATTTTTCAATCTGATGAAAAAGGCAGACCTAATATCTCATATATTGACCAGTTCCCTGAGCCTAAAAATATGGAACAAGGAAATTTTCTACAAAGATTATCTGATGCTTTAGAGGAAAGTAAAAATAAAATAATTACAAAATTACCTTCTGGATATTCTATAATTGCTAATAATTATTTCTGGCTTCATGGAAGAAAACCTTTCAAGGAAAATAAGGAATTAATTAGAGAATTGTTGAGAATTAGAGGCTCTTTTTTTGTTAATTAATTCAATATAATCAATATAAAGTAATCAAAAATTTATGAATTTAGGATTTATCGGTACAGGCAAAATAGCATCTTCTGTAATAACAGGGATATGTCGATCTAAAATTACATATAAGAAAATTATTATTTCACCAAGAAATAGAAGAATTGCACGATCTTTAAAAAAAAAATTTAAAAAAATAATTATTGCAAAAGATAATCAGCAAATAATTGATAAAAGTAATTGGGTTTTTTTATCAGTAACACCAACAGTAGGTGAAAAAATAATAAAAAAATTAAAATTTAAATCAAATCAAACAATCATTAGTTTTATTTCTACAATAACTTTGTCTCAATTAAAAAAAACAATAAAAGTTAAGGCAAAGATTGTAAGAGCAATACCATTACCTCCAATATCGTTAAAAAAAGGACCAGTACCTATTTGTCCTCCAAATGCAAAAGTAAAAACGTTCTTTAACAAACTTGGAACTACTGTTGAAATTAAGAATGAAAAATCATCTATTAATTTCTGGTCTACATCGGGTATGATGGCACCTTTTTATGAATTATTAAAAGTGATGACAGATTGGTTGGTTAAAAAAGGTGTTAAAAGAGATAATGCTCAAAAATATATAACATCTTTATTTTTAGCTTTATCAGAAGACGCGGTTGTTAATTCAAAGAAAGATTTAAAATATTTAGTAAAAGAGTCTCAAACGCCCAAAGGTTTAAACGAGCAGGGTGTTAAAGAATTATCTAAAGCTGGATTTTATAAATCTTTAGAAAAAACTTTGAATAGAATTCATAAAAGACTTAATAAATAAATTAAATGTCTGAAAATATTTTAGAAATTAGTAATCTTTCAAAATATTTTGGTGGATTAGCTGCTGTATCTGATTGTTCTTTAAAAGTTAAAAGAGGAACTATAACTGGAATTATTGGTCCAAATGGTTCTGGAAAAACAACTTTATTTAATTTGATTGCTGGAAACCTAAAATCATCAAATGGAAATGTAACTTTTGATGAAGAAAATATTACTGATGTTCCTTCTTATGAATTATTTTCAAAAGGTTTGCTTAGAACTTTTCAAATTGCTCATGAATTTACAAATTTATCAGTATTAGAAAACTTAATGATGGTCCCAGGAAATCAATCTGGTGAAAAATTGATGACCGCATTGCTAAAACCAAAACAAGTTGCAATGGAGGAGTCCAAGGTTAAAGAAAAAGCAAAAGAAGTTGTAGATTTTTTAAATCTTGGTCATTTATCAAATGAATTAGCAGGCAACTTGTCAGGAGGACAAAAGAAATTATTAGAACTTGGAAGAACAATGATGGTAGATGCTAAATTAGTATTACTAGATGAAGTTGGAGCAGGAGTTAATAGAACATTGCTTAAAGATCTTGGAACTGCAATTGAAAAGTTAAATAAAGAGAAAGGCTATACGTTCTGCATGATTGAACATGACATGGATTTTATAGGTAGATTATGCGATCCAGTAATTGTAATGGCCGAAGGTTCAGTTTTGTTTGAAGGATCTGTTGAAGAAGCAAAAAGAGATGAAAAAGTAATAGAAAGTTATCTTGGTAGAGGCTCAAAACTTAAGGACAAAAATTAATGGCATATTTTGAAGGAATTGAAATGACAGGAGGTTATGGGAATGGACCTGATATTATTAGTTCTTGTACCGTAAATGTTAATAAAGGTGAGATAGTTTCTATTCTTGGTCCTAATGGTGCAGGCAAATCTACAGCAATGAAAGCTATGTTAGGTCTACTTAATTTAAAATCAGGCTCAGTTATGATTGATGGAAAGGATATTTCAAAACTATCACCTCAAGATAGAGTTAAAGAAGGAATTTCATTTGTTCCTCAAAGCAAAAATGTTTTTGCAGGGATGACAGTTGAAGAAAATTTAGAGATGGGTGCGTTTCTTATTGAGGAAGATTTAAAAAATATTATAGAAGAAATTTACAATTTATTTCCCATTCTTAAAGAAAAAAGAAATCAATTAGTTGGAGAGTTATCTGGAGGTCAAAGACAGCAAGTTGCTCTAGGGAGAGCATTAATGATAAAACCATCTGTTTTAATGTTGGATGAACCTACAGCAGGAGTTTCTCCAATAGTTATGGATGAATTATTTGCCCATATAGTGAAAGTAAAAAAAACTAATGTTGCAATTTTAATGGTAGAACAGAATGCAAAACAGGCATTAAGTATTTCTGATAGAGGCTATGTATTAGTTACTGGAGAAAATCGTTATTCAGGAACTGGTAAAGAATTATTAAACGATCCAAGAGTTAGAAGTTCTTTTTTAGGAGGATAATATGGATTTTTTAAATGCTATAATACTTTTATTAAACTACATTTTTGTTCCAGCACTTGCTTACGGATCTCAATTAGCATTAGGTGCAATTTTTGTAACATTGATCTATGGAATTTTAAGATTTGCTAATTTTGCAACAGGGGACATGATGTCATTTGGAACTATGGTTGCAATTTTATTTACATGGTATTTCCAATCTTTGGGAATTTCATTAGGAGTTTTGCCAACAGCATTAATTGCTATACCTTTTGCAATTATATTTATGATAATTTACATGCTCTTTATAGATAAATTTGTTTTTAAATATTATAGAGTTCAAAAAAGTCCTCCAGTTCAACTTGCTATGGTTAGTATAGGTGTGATGTTTGTAACTCAGGCTGTTGTAAGAATAATAATTGGACCATCAGATCAAAGATTTTTTGATGGACAAAAATTTATAATTAAAGCTCGAGAATTTAAAGAAATGACAGGACTGAATGAGGGATTAGCTATTAAATCTACTCAGGTATTAACGATCTTTGTAACAATAGTATTAGTTTCTTTATTATTTTGGTTTTTGAATAAAACTAAAACTGGAAAAAGTATGAAAGCTTACTCTGATAATGAGGATTTAGCACTTCTTTCAGGAATTGACCCTAAAAAAATAGTAATGATTACTTGGATAATTGCTGGAATTTTAGCAACGATTGGTGGTGTTTTATATGGTTTAGATAAAAGTTTTAAACCATTTACTTACTTTAATAACATGCTTCCTATATTTGCTGCAGCCATTGTTGGAGGAATTGGGAATCCGTTTGGTGCTTTTTTAGGTGGCTACGTAATTGCATTTTCAGAAATATTTTTAACTTATGCATATAAAAAATTCTTTATGTATGTTTTACCAGAAAGTATGGAGCCTGAAAGTTTAGTACAATTACTTTCTACAGATTATAAATTTGCAGTATCATTTTCGATATTAGTAATAGTATTATTGTATCGACCATCAGGAATATTTAAAGGAAAAGTATTGTGAGAAAAAATCTAAATGTAATTGCTGCATATAGCATCATGCTAGTTTTGATAATTTTAGTTGGAATTTTTCAATCTTGGAATATTGCTTTATCAATATTTAATATGTGTTTGATCTCTGCAGTGATGACCATGGGAGCTAATATTCAATGGGGTTATGCTGGCTTAATTAATTTTGGAATTATGGGTTATACAGCACTTGGTGGATTAGCAGCTGTGTTAATATCTGTAGATCCTGTTCAAGAAGCTTGGAGTGCTGGAGGTATTAATATTTTAATGTCTTTATTAATTATTATTGCGATGGTTATATCTATTCGTTTTATCTTAAAAAATTTTGTAAAATCAAAATTAAGAACTTATGGAATTGCAGCAATTATTATTTCTGGGATTATAATTATTAGATTAACAGCCGAGTCAGGAATTGAAGGAATTGAGGCTGTAAATCCAGCTAAAACCGGATTTTTAGGAGGTTTAGGATTACCAATTGTTTTTTCATGGATAGTTGGAGCTTTTTTTGCTGGAGGTTTGGCTTTTATAGTAGGTAAAGTTGCTTTAGGTTTGAGAGCCGATTATTTAGCTATTGCAACATTACTTATATCAGAAATAGTTATTGCAATAATTAAACATGAAGACTGGTTAACTAGAGGTGTTAAAAATGTAATAGGTCTTAAGAGACCAGCACCTTATGAAGTTGATCTTCAAACAACAGAATGGTTTATTAATTTAGTTGAAAAATTTAATTCAGGAAAATTAGCTTTAATTTCTAATTTATCAGATAGACAAGTAGCACTTAATCAATTGGTAATAGAAGGATCATCCGTATTTGTTAAACTTTGTTACTCAGGATTATTTTTAGTAGTAGTTATAATACTTCTAATACTTACTCAAAAAGCACTTTATTCTCCATGGGGAAGAATGATGAGAGCAATAAGAGATAATGAGGAAGCTGCAAATGCGATGGGAAAAAATGTTGTTAAGCAACATCTTTTAATATTTATTTTAGGATCTGCAATTGTTGGAATAGCTGGAGCAATGTTAGTGACCCAAGATGGTTTGTTTACACCAGGAAGTTATAGACCAATGAGATATACTTTTCTTATTTGGGTTATGGTAATTGTTGGCGGAAGTGGAAATAATTTTGGAGCTATTTTAGGTGGATTTGCTGTTTGGTTCTTATGGATAGAGGCTGCTCCAATTGCATTATTCGTGATTAATTTATTTACAGCCGGAATGCCAGAAACACATGCCTTAAAAATTCATTTAATTGAAAGTGTTCCTTATTTTAGGTACTTGATGATGGGTATTGGCTTGTTATTAATTATGAGATATCGACCAAAAGGTATACTTCCAGAAAAAATAGAAATAAAATAATTTAATTATGAAATATATTATATTAGGTGCTGCATTAGCTTGGGCCATGTATATGGCTGACAAGTATATGTTTTAATGAATAGAAATCTTTTAATTCTTGCATTAAGTCAAATTTTTAGTTTCACAGCTGCTCCTGTAACTGTGTTTTTAAGTGGAATTATTGGCTCTCAAATTAGTCCTTTAATCTCTCTTTCTACTCTGCCAATGTCGATATCGGTTGTTGGCATAGCAGTTGGTGCAATCTTTGCTACTAAAGTTATGAGTTTAGTAGGAAGAAGAATTGGATTTATTTCAGCATCAATTGGAAATTTTTTAGTTTGTTTATTAGCAGCTTACTCAATAAAAGATCAGAACTTTTTTTTATTTTGTTTTGCAAATTTTTTTCTTGGTGTTGGTATGTCATTTACTCACCAATATCGTTTTGCAGCAGCTGAAAGTGTTGAAAAAAATAAAATACCAAAAGCAATTTCAATAATTTTGTTAGGTGGAATTGTTTCAGCATTTATGGGACCAGGAATAGCAAACTATGCGAAAGATATAGTTGGTGAACATTTATACGTTGGTTCTTATTTAGCTCTTGGTATTTTAACAATTATACCAACGATTTTCTTTTTATTTTATAAAAATACATCGAAATTAGAGTCTAATATAAAATATTCAGGACGAAGTCGTTTGGAATTAATTTCTCAACCTAGATTTTTACAAGCTCTTGTAGCTTCAGCATTTGGCTATGCAATTATGACATTTTTGATGACTGCAACTCCATTAAGTATGCATGTAATGGAAAAAATGAGCCTTAGTAAAACAGGTCTGGTTATACAGTTTCATGTTGTAGCAATGTTTTTACCATCTTTAGTAACTGGTTATTTAATTAAAAAATTTGGCCACAGTAATATCATGTATGCAGGAGTATTTCTTTATAGCATAACCATAGCAGCAAGCTTTTTTGATCAAACGTTTTTTAATTATATGTTTGCATTAATTTTTTTAGGTTTAGGTTGGAATTTTTTATTTATATCTGGAACAAGTTTACTTGTTTTAACATATAAAGAAGACGAAAAATTTAGAGCTCAGGGTTTAAACGATTTTATAGTTTATTCAGTTCATGCAATTGGTAGTTTATCAGCTGGTGTTTTAATAGCTCTAACTAATTGGAAAACAATGAATATTATATGTATACCTCTTATGGTTTTAATTATTTTAACCACTTTGAGAGCTGAAATTTTAAGTAAAAAAAACCCCGACAATTAAATTTGCCGGGGTTTTAAATTAGATATTAATTATCTTTGTTTTTTAGTTTTAAACTTTCCGCCTTTAACTTCTTGCTCTAAAAAAGAACCTTCAGCTTCACCAACGCTAGTAAAAGATACTCCAGTAGCACCTTCGTAATCTACTTTTTTACCTTTAGCGAGTAAATCTAATCCTTTTTTAAGTTCACCTGGATAAATTTTTGTTCCAGGACCGTTAGCAACATCCATTACATTTTTTGCAATCGATGCTCTATCAGCAGAATTACCAGCTTGCATTGCTAAAACTATTAGAGCAGCAGCATCATAAGACTCAGCCGTGTATGGTCCAGAAGCTTCTACTCCTCCAGCTTTTGCAACTTCAGCAAATATACCAGCACCTTTTCCAGTTGAACCAGGCATTGAACCAAAAGATTTACTTAAATCTTTTCCAAATGCATCAACAAGTGATTGACCAATCATACCATCTGATAAAACAAATGTATCAAATGCTCCAGAGTCTAAAGAAGCTTGAATAATTCCTTTTCCTCCTTGGTCAAGATAACCAATAACAGCTACTGCGTCACCACCTGCTGAAGCAAGAGTTGCAACTTCAGATGAGTAATCTGCTTTACCATCTTCGTGAGCAGTTACAGTAGTAACTTTAATACCATGAGCTTTAACTGCTGCTTCATAAACATCAGCTAAACCTTTTCCATAGTCATTATTAGTGTAAGTTATAGCTACGCTTTTAACTTTTCTATCTTTTGTAATGTCAGCTAAGATTTGACCACCTCTAGCATCTGATGGTGCAGTTCTAAAGAAATACCCATTATCATCTAGAGTTGTTAAACCTGGAGAAGTTGCTGATGGAGAAATCATTACTACACCGTTTGGTACAGCAACATTTGATGCAATAGCACCTGTTACTCCTGAACAATCAGCTCCCATAATTGCAGCAACACCACCTGAAATTAAGCCTTCAGCCGCTGCAGTTGCTGCTGCTGAATCAACACAAGTTGAGTCTGCTCTTACTGGTTCAATTTTTTTTCCACCTAATAGTGAACCTGAGTCTGATGCTTCTTTAAAAGCAAGTTCTGCAGATGCAGCCATAGCTGGTGTTAGAGATTCAATAGGACCAGTAAATCCTAAAATAATCCCCATTTTAATCGCGTGTCCGTCTGCCATCACATTTGTTCCAAAAGTTGAAACGAACATAAATGCAGCAATAAATAGTTTTTTCATTATCTTCCTCTTTTATTGTTAACAATTTATAAAAACATAATTAGATTATGAATATTGATAATATTCAATGACAAAATCGCCTTATTTTCTGCAGCGAATAACTAGATAATAATGGTTAAAAATTAAATACCTATCTAATTGAAAATGGGTCTAAAGTTGGTTCATCAGAGGTATAATACCATGTCGTTTTCACTCTGGTATAGTCTTTTATAGAGTCTATTCCTGCTTCTTTTCCATATCCACTATCTTTAATGCCGCCAAATGGAGCAGAAGGAGAAATTAACCTATAAGTGTTTACAAATGTTATACCCGCTCTTATAGCTTTAGATACTCTCAATCCCCTTGCTAAATCACTTGTGTAAACACCTGATGATAATCCATATTGGTTATCATTCATTTTTTCAATAACCTCTTCTTCGGTATTAAATTTCATAACAGAAAGAACAGGACCAAATAATTCATTTTCTGCAGTAGGTAAGTTGTGGTTATCACATTCAATAATTGTTGGTGGAAAATAATAACCTTCATTTGAAAAAGAATGTC
>CACHFM010000016.1 GCA_902579105.1 uncultured Pelagibacteraceae bacterium
AGATTATTCAATGATATATAAATTTTTAATTTTTTAACATCTGCTATTTTCTTTTGTTTATCAATAATCGATAAATCTTGAATAACAAAATGTGGTCGAGGATAAAATTTATAGTAAAAATTTTTTGAAAAAATAAAATTTACACTAAACCTTTCTAATAACTGATTCTTTAATTCTCTCTGAATTTCAGCTTTATTATAAATATGAGGTATTGATAGATACGATAGTGACAAAATAGTTATTGTAACAAAAGACAAAAAAACTTTATTACTTCTTGCAATATTTAATAAATTGCTAAATTTTAATTTATTTAAATATTTCTCTAATAGATTATTTATTGATAGATTAATTTTTTTTAAAAATTTAAAAAAATAGTTTTGTTTCCTCATATGGATTTATAAAACTTATAAAGAAATATTTTAAATGATAAATACTGATTATCTAAAAAATTTAAATAAAGCTCAAAAAGAAGCTGTATTACATGTTGATGGTCCACTGTTAATCGTTGCAGGTGCAGGATCTGGAAAAACCAAAGTATTAACCTCTAGAATTGCCAATTTAATTAAAAACAAAAAATCATTTCCCAATCAAATCTTGGCAGTAACTTTTACAAATAAAGCTGCTAAAGAAATGCAAAATAGGGTTAGCAAAATACTAAACACTTCAGCAACAGGATTACCTTGGCTAGGAACTTTTCATTCTATCTGTTCAAAACTATTAAGAAAACATGCTTCAGCAGCTAATCTTAATTCAAATTTTACAATTGTAGACACAGATGATCAAATAAGACTAATTAAAAATATTTGTAAAAGTGAAAATATTGATATCAAAAAATTATCACCTAGATTCATTCTAGCAATTATAGATCGATGGAAAAATAATGGATACTATCCAAATGAAGTTAAAATAAATAGAAAAGATGTTTTCGAAAAAACTATTTTACCCCTCTATAGAATATATCAACAAAAATTAACAGATTTAAATTCTTGTGACTTTGGTGATTTAATTTTACATACTGTTAAAATCTTAGAAAATTATTCAGATATAAAAAAAATATATTCAAATAATTTTAAATATATTCTTGTCGATGAATATCAAGATACGAATTTCATTCAAAGTAAATGGCTTAATTTGTTATCAGAAAAAAATAATAATTTATGTTGTGTGGGTGATGACGATCAATCTATTTATAGTTGGAGAGGTGCTGAAATAAAAAACTTTTTAGAATTTGACAAAGTTTATAAAAATACAAAAATAATTAGACTTGAAGAAAATTATAGATCTTCACAGAATATATTATCTGTAGCTTCCAATCTAATATCAAATAACCAAAAGAGAGTTGGAAAAACATTAAAAACTAATATGGAAAAAGGAGATCTAGTTAAATTAAACTGTTTTAAAAATGGAAAAGATGAAGCAATTGGTATCTCTGACGAAATAGAAAAAAAACTTAAAAAAAAATTTTCTTATAATAATATAGCAATTCTTGTAAGAGCGATATTTCAAACAAGAGAATTTGAAGAAAGATTTCTTAAAATCGGTATGCCATATAGAATTATTGGAGGAACTAAATTTTATGAAAGAGCTGAAATTAAAGATTGTGTTGCATATTTAAGATTAATTCATCAAGAAAAAGATGACTTAGCTTTTGAGAGAATTATTAACAATCCTAAACGATCTATAGGAGATAGTACTTTAAAAACTATACATGAATACTCAAATAAAAATAATTTAAGTTTAGAGCAAGCTTCGATAAAAATGCTTGAACAAAATTTAATTAAACCAAAAGCAAAAGTTGGGCTTAATTTTTTTCTTAATGCATTAAATAAATGGAGAAATGATTTATTAATTAAAAAAATTAGTCATATCAAATTATTACAAATAGTTTTAGATGAATCAGGATATTCAGCAATGCTTAAAAATAAAAAAGATTTAGATAACGAAAATAGATTAGATAATATAAAAGAATTACTAAGTGCAATGAAAGAATTTGATAATTTAGAGAGTTTTTTAGAACATGTTTCTCTTGCAACATCAATTGATCAAGAATGGGATGGAGAAAAAATAAACATGATGACTATGCATGCAGCAAAAGGACTTGAATTTGATGTAGTTTTTTTACCTGGTTGGGAAGAAGGACTATTCCCACACCAAAAATCAATTGAAGAGAAAGGTCAAAATGGATTAGAAGAAGAAAGACGTTTAGCCTATGTTGGAATTACTAGAGCAAAAAAAAAAGCTATAATTTCATTTTCTATGAACCGATTTTACCAAGGTGACTGGATAGATAGCATGGCTTCAAGATTTATAAATGAATTACCAGAAAAAAATTTAGAAAAAAATTCATTTTTTGATGAAGAAACAGAAGATGTAGAAGATTTTGATTTTAATCAAGATTTTGAAACAGAAGAAGAAATAAGAAGTCCTGGATGGATAAGATATCAAAAAAGAATTAAATGAACAAAAAAATTAAAACTTTAAGGAATAAATTTAAAAAATACAATATTGATGGATATGTTATTCCTAAAAATGATGACTATTTTACTGAATATTCAAAAATTAATAGATTAAAAATTATATCTAATTTTAGTGGTTCGGCAGGACTGGCCATTATTTTAAAAAAAAAAAATTATTTATTTACAGACGGAAGATACACAATTCAAAGTCAAATAGAATCTGGAAAAGATTTTAAAATTTATAGTTTTGAAAAAATAATCAACTGCAGTTTATTTAAAAATTTAACTTTAGGTATTGATCCAAAATTATTTACATACGATCAAATAAAAAAAAATTTTTTAAAAAATAATAAAATAAAATTTATTGATAAAAATTTAATAGATGAAATTAAAAAAGAAAAAATAAATGATAATTTTCCTTTTTTTTCCTTAAAAAAAAATATTGTTGGGGAAAGTTATATGTCAAAACTTAATAAAATTTCTAATTATCTTAAAAAAAATAAATCAGATTATCTTTTTGTTAGTGCTCCAGAAAATGTAGCATGGATTTTAAATATTAGAGGTAAAGATGGTCCAAATAGTCCCGTTCCAAATTCTAGACTAATTGTTAGCAAAACAAAAAAAATTTTTTTAATAAGTAAAATTTATAAAGTTAAAAAACTTATAAAAGAAAAAATTATAAGTTCAAAAGATTTAATTGATACTAAAGATTTCTCCAAAAAAATTATTCAACTTAAGGGTAAAAATTTTATAGTAGATGATAAATCATGTTCGATTTTTTATGAAGATATAATTAATTCTAAATTTAAAATTGTAAAAAGAGAAGATCCAACTTATCTATTTAAAGCAATTAAAAATAAAACAGAAATAAAAAATATGATTGATGCACATATTTTAGATGGTGCAGCTTTAACTAAATTTATCTATTGGATAAAAAACATTAACAAAAAGGAAATTACTGAAGTAGAGGCACAAAATAAATTAGAAAAGTTTAGAAAAATGAATAAAAATTATTTGTATCCAAGTTTTGATACTATTGCCGGTTCTGGCAAAAATGGTGCTATTGTTCACTATCGAGCGACAAAAAAAAAATGCAAAATTATTAAAAAAAAGGATATTTTTTTATGTGATTCTGGTGGTCAATATAAATATGGTACAACAGATGTAACTAGAACTATTTGTTTTTCTAAACCTAAGCCTTTTATAAAAAACATTTTTACAAAAGTTTTGAAAGGACATATCGCAGTAGCTAATACAAATTTAAAAAAAGATAATATTGGTAAAAAAATTGACTTAAGAGCAAGGAAATTTCTAAGAAAAAGTAATTTAGATTATGCTCATGGCACAGGTCATGGAGTAGGATTTTTTCTTAATGTACATGAAGGGCCACAATCAATATCGAAAATTAATAAAATAAAAATAAAAGAAGGTATGATTATAAGTAATGAGCCTGGATATTATAAAAAAAATCATTTTGGTATACGTATTGAAAACTTAATTTTTGTAAAAAAAATTAATAATAATATTTTTTTTAAAAATTTAACTCTTGTTCCAATTGAGAAAAGCTTAATAAATTTTAAACTTCTGACTTCTTTAGAAAAAGATTATTTATTTAAATATCATCTTGATGTTTATTCAAAAATATCGAGGTATCTAAATTTTAAAGAACGTAATTGGTTAGCTAGTTTTATTTAACATTTTTAAAAATTCTTTCTGGTCTAAAGTTTTAATTTTTAGTTCTTTAGCTTTTTCAATTTTTCTTTTTGTTGCTTTTTGTCCAACAATTAAATAATTAAGTTTTTTTGAAATACTACTAACTGTAGTTCCAGAATTTTCTTCAATTAAAGATTTAGCTTCAGCCCTACTTATGCCATCAAGTTTTCCTGTTAGCATAAATGTTTGATTTTTTAACAATCCATTCTTTCTTTCAATGGTATTATCCTCAATGTATAAAATTTTTTGCAATTCATTTAGTACATTTAAATTAATTTTATTAACAAAATAGTTTTTTATAGAATTTATTTGAGTTTCACCAATACCATCAATATCTAATAATTCATCATATTTACTATTTTTAGATAAAGATATAAATTTTAAAAATGATTTAAAATGCTTTGAAAGAATTTTAGCATTTTCTAAACCAATGTGTCTTATACCTAATGAATAAATAAATTTTTCTAAAGAAATTTTTTTTTTTTTATTTATTGAATATTTTAAATTTTCAACTGATAGCTTTCCCCAACCTTCTAGATTTTCAATTTTATCATAATCTAGTTTAAAAATATCTTGAGGAAGCTTAATTATTTTTAATTTCCAAAAGTTTTCGACAATTTTTTTTCCAAATCCATCAATATTAAAAGCTTCTTTTGATACAAAATGTTTTATTTTTTCAATTGCAATTTTCTCACATTCATATCCTTCGCTTGTACATCTTCTAACTGCATCATTTTTTTTTGTTATTAAATTAAATTCTTTAATAGTTTTTGATCCACATGATGGGCAATTTTGAGGAAATGCAAATTTTAAACTATCTTTAGATCTTTTTTTTATATCAACAGATAGTACATGAGGTATTACGTCTCCAGCTCTTTCAACAGTTACAGTATCTCCAACTCTGATATCTTTTCGATTAATTTCATCTTCATTGTGAAGAGTAGCATTTGAAACCAATACTCCACCTATATTAATTGGTTTTATCTTTGCAACTGGAGTTAATGCGCCAGTTCTTCCAATTTGAATATCGATATTTAAAATTTTTGAAATTGCTTTGTTTGAAGAAAATTTATGAGCTATTGCCCATCTTGGTGCATTAGCAACATTACCTAATCTTTTTTGAAGTTTAAATTCATTAATTTTATAAACAATACCATCTATATCAAAATCTATTTCTGCTCTTTTTTTTTCGATTTCATTATAGTTAATCAATAAATTTTTTACTCCTGTAATTAATTTATTAAAAGGATTAGTTTTAAAACCCCAATCACTTAAATTTTTTAAAAAATCAGATTGAGTTTCAATTTTTAAACCTTTTTCATAACCAAAAGTATAAGCAATAAATTGTAATGGTATTTTTTTAGTATCATTTGGATTTTTTTGCCTCAATGATCCGGATGCTGCATTTCTTGGATTTGCAAATTTTTCTTTAAGATTTTTAAAGTCACTATTTTGAATAAAAACTTCTCCTCTTATATCAATTTCCTCCGGAAAATTTTTAGCAGATATTTTTTTTGGAATATCTTTAATAGTTGAAAGATTAGCTGTTATATCCTCTCCTTCTTTGCCATCTCCTCTAGATAATCCTTTTATAAATTTTCCATCCTTATAAGTTAATGAAGCTGAAATACCATCTATTTTTGGTTCTGTACTATAAGAAATTTTAAAATCTTCTTTTTTAGAAATAAAATTTAAAGTTCTTTTTTCAAAATTTACTAAATCTTCTTCACTAAATGCATTGGCTAAAGAAAGCATTGGAATTCTATGTTGAGCTTTTGTAAAATTTCTTGATGGTTTAAAACCTACTATTTCTGCTGGCGATTTTTTTGACTTAAGAAATTTATATTTTTGTTCTAAACTTAAAATGTCTTTTTTTAATTCATCATATTCTTTATCTGAAACGTCAGGCTTACTTTTATCATAATAAGATTTGTTATACTGATTAAATAACTTTATTTTTTTTTTATACTGAATTTGAATTTCTTTTTTACTCATCTTGATCAAAAAGAGATTTAAATCTTTTCAAAAGAGCATTATTCTTTTTTTTATCTTTTTTAATTCTCTTCTTTTTATTTTTCTCATACATTTTATTAAATACACTATATGATTTTTCATACCATTCGGAAGATTGATAGTTATAACCTAAAAGTTTTGCATATTTTTCTGCTTCTTTAGTTAATCCCATTGTATAATAAACCTCAACTAATCTATGCAATGCTTCTTCTGTATAAATTGTCGTTTGATAATCATCTATTACTGTTCTGAATCTATTAATTGCTGGAATCCATTTTTTTTTATTAAAATAATATCTTCCAATATACATTTCTTTAGAAGCAAGAGTATCATTGATAAGATTTATTTTAAATTCTGCGTCTAAAGCATATTCTGTATTTGGATAATTTCTAATCACAAAAATAAAAGTATTTTTTGCATTAACAATTGATTGTAAATCTTTTTTTTCATCAACAATTTGCTCATAATGACAAACTCCCATTAAATAATATGCATAATCTAAATTTTCATAAAATGGATATATTCTTATAAATCTTTGTAATTCTGCTATAGCATCAGCGTAGTAATCTTGAGAATAATAAGAATATGCTGCCATTAATGCAGATTTGGGTGCCCATTTAGATTGTGGAAATAAAATTTCTGCTTCATTAAATTTTTTTGCAGCATATATTACGTCTCCTTGTTTTAATGACTCCATCCCATCCTCATAAGCTTCCAAAACTTGTAAGTCTAAACTTTTTTCATTAATAATAGATTTTTTTGTATTTTCTTTTGAACATGAAATAAAAAATATTATTATTAATAAAAAATAAAAAAACTTATAGATTTGCATGTAGAGTTTATACTGATTTAATAGTTAATTTTAAAGCTATCTTTATTATTAAGCTATAGATTTTAATAAATCTCTGTTTATTAGAGTATGAGGTAAGTTTTTTTCTTTAATTTCTAAAATTGAAAAATTATCTTTATTTAGAAATACTTTTCTTAATAATTGATTTGTTAAATAATGACCACCTTGTGAACATTTTATACCAGCTACAATTCTATATCCAGATGTATATAAATCTCCGATACAATCTAGAATTTTATGATTAACAAATTCTTTACTATTTCTTAATCCTTCTGGATTTAGCACTTCTTCATCTTTAACAACTATAGCATTATCTAAGCTACCTCCTTTTGCTAATCCATTTTTTTTAATATATTCAATATCTTTGAATAAACAGAAAGTTCTTGAATTATATACATCAGTTAAATCGTCTTCGTAAACTTTAACTTTATTTTTTTGATTACCAATAATTTTATTACTATATTTAAGTTCGAAGTCTATATCTAGACTTAAAGTAGATGGTTGAATCGAAATATATTTTTCACCTTCTGAATATTCAATTTTTTTATTTATCTTAATAATCTTGATTGGAGCATCACTTACTTTTATTCCAGATAACATAATTTTTTGAATAAAATCTTTTGCTGATCCATCTAAAATTGGAACTTCTTCATTATCAATTTCAATTAATGCATTATCAATACCTAATCCAAACAAGGCACCCATCAAGTGCTCTATAGTTGCAATCTTTACACCAAACTCATTTTCAACAGTTGTATTTAAAGAAGTATTGGTCACATTCATAAAATTTGGATAAACTAAATTATTAGTTTTCAAATCAACTCTTTTAAATACAATACCAAAATTTGGATTTGCAGGCTTAATGCAAATATTTACATCTAAACCCGTATGAAGAGCAACTCCACTAAATGAAACATTATTTTTTATTGTTTTTTGAGTTAAATATGACACATGAAACTTTTAATTTGATTCTAAAAGATTTCAAAAACAACTAATATTACCAGAAAAGACACTTTTAACTAAATAGTTGAAAAAACTTTTCAAAAAACCCTTTATTTTCAATATTTTTTGGAACTAAGATAACTTCATTGTCATTATAACCATTTACTATCTTAAAAGCCATCTCTGACAATTCTATATTTTCTTCATTGAAAAAATTTTTTACATAATTTCTATTCAAATATTGACTAATAGTTATTTGATATTTTTCTAAAATCTTGTCAAATTTTACTAATATATCATTAGATATGGACATAAAATTTATCTCTAAAGATAAATTATCCCCACGTAAATTATCTATAAAAGAAGAGTAATTTTTACCATTTATCAAATAATTATTTATAATCATATGAATAATGGTTTGTTGTTGATAGCTTTCTTTAAATAAATCTTTTACTTCAATTAAAGTATTTTCCAAACTTTTTTTATTTATTAAATTACCATAATTTTTTTTTTTAATACTAATATTTACCTCAAAATTTAAATCGTTTTCCAAAATCAAATATATATTTTTTATAAATTTACCACTTATTTTTTCGATTTTAAAAATTTGAATATCAAGAAATTTATTTAGCTGCTCTAGGTCTAAGAAATTAAAACTATTTTCTACTTTTAATTCATCTTTATATAAGTTTTTTAAATTTATTTTATCAAATAAAAAAATTTCAAATTTATTCTTTGTTAAACTTAAATAAGTTTCAAAATTACTTTCTTCAGCCATTTAAAATAATCTGATCTTTAATTCTTGTATCAATAATTTTTATATCTTCGAAGTTTTGATTGTTCAAAAAATCTACCACTAAATCTAAAGAATCTTCTATATAATTTTTAGATAATTTTATTATTATGTTGTTTTTAAGCTCTAAGTCCCATCTTTTAGAAGAAAAGAAATAAAAGTTTTTAATATCATTGTATGAAAGTTTAGAATTATCAATAATTTTTTTAAAGTTTATAAACTCTTCAATTTTAGGTTTCCCAAAAATAAAAGGTAATTCATTATCATAAAAATTACTTTCTGTAAGTTTACCATTAGATCCTACAAAATAAATTTTTTTATTATTACTTATTCTCGCTAAAAATTTCGTTTTTTCAATTTTGATATCGATAGAAGATGGATATCTTTTAATAATTTTATAATTTTCAACCAGGCTATTTGAATTAATTAAATTTTTAAGATCCTTATTATCAATAAATAAAATGTTATCTAATTTTAAATTTTTAATTCTTTTTAATAAAACTAAATTGTTATCATTTTCTAATCCTAATACTTTTACATCAATAACATTTTGTAATTTAAGATTATTAAAATCAATATTATTAATTGAGCCAAGTAAACATAATAAAAAAAAATAAATTAAAATTTTCTTACTTTTTCGTTGATGCATCTTTTAAAATCCATTCAATTAAATTTTTAAAACTTATTCCTTGATGAGCTGCTATTTCAGGAACTAAAGATAGTTTAGTCATTCCTGGTTGAGTATTAATTTCTAATAAATAAAATTTATTCTTAAGAAATTTAAAATCTGATCTGGTAACACCTTTACATCCAATTATTTTATGTGCTTTAAAAGCCATATTCATCACTTGATCTAATTTATTTTTTGGTAAGTCAATGGGAATTAAGTGTTGAGTTTTGGCATTTGTATTATATTTAGCCTGATAATCATAAAACTTTCTTTTAGGTTTTAGTTCGATCGCACCAAGTTTTTTATTTCCCATGATTGCAACTTGAATTTCTCTTCCTCCAATAAATTCTTCAATCATAATCTGCTTATAATTTTTCATAGAATTCAAAATTCTTGATATATTTTTTTTTGTACAGATATATACACTTACACTAGAACCTTCATTTAGTGGTTTAACTACAACTGGAAATTTTAATTTTTTGTCTATTATTTTTATTAAATCTAATTTTTTTTTATCGAATGAGTATTTGATATATTTAGGAGTATTAATTTTATTTTTTATAAAAATTTTTTTTGAAACTTCTTTATCCATTGCTATAGATGAAGCAATTACTCCTGAATGAGTATATGGTATTTTAAATTGCTCAAGAATAGTTTGTATATAGCCATCTTCTCCAAACTGACCATGTAATGCATTAAAAATAATTGCTGGTTTAAATTTTTTAATGTTTTTTTCTAAATTATTGTCAGGTTCAGAAATTTTAATTTTATATCCATTCTTTTTTAATTCTTTTGCAACTTGCAAGCCAGTATCAAGACTAATTAATCTTTCTTTAGAAATGCCTCCAGATAATATAAGTATTTTTTTTTTCAATTTATTCTAAAATTTTAATCTCTGTTTCTAACTTAACTCCGGTTTTTTTTAAAACACTTTTAGAAACAAACTCTATTAACTTTTTCATATCTTCAAACTTAGCATTTCCTTTATTTATAAAAAAATTACAATGTTTTTGGGAAATACAAGCATCACCAAAAGACTTATCAAGCGAAACTGAATCTTTTATTAATTCCCAAACTTTTTTACTTGATTGATCTAATGGATTTTTAAAAGTACTTCCACTAGTTTTAACTCTTGTGGGTTGAGCTAGTTCTTTTTTTTTTTTTAGATCAATCATTTTCTTTTTAATTAAGTCTGAGTTTTTTTTATAACCTTTAAAAGAAGCACTTAAAAAAATTAAATCATTAGACAATCCACTATCTCTATATTTAAAATTAATTTCCTTTGATGGTATTGTTATAACTTGACCAGATTTATTGATAGCTTGAATAGAAATTAAAATATCCTTAAATTCTCTCTCAAAACAACCAGCATTCATCTTAATTCCTCCGCCTACTGTACCGGGTATACAATATAAAAATTCAAATCCACCTAAGCTATTATCCATTGCAAATTCTGAAAGAGATTTATCGCTAACAGCACTTCCGGCAATAATAATATCATCAGACAAAATAGACATATTATTAAAATTATTTGATAATTTAATTACAATGCCATTATAATTTTTATCAGTTATTAAAGTGTTTGATCCAGCACCTAGAATAAATATTTTTTCTTTATTATCTATTTTTTTTAAAAACCTAATTAATTCTTTAAGATTATCTGCTTTATAATAAAGTTTAGTTATACCACCAATATTAAACCAATTTTTTTTTTTTAGATCATAATCTATTTTTAAATTATTTTTAAATTCTAACAATAATTGTTCTAAGTTAATATTCATTACAATAATTTAGGTAATTCTCTCATCCAATTTGAAATGTTTCCTGCGCCCATACCAATAACTATTTTTTTTCCATATATATTATTTTTAATATATTTTGCTAACTGAAATTTATCTTCTACTAAAAATAATTTAACTTTTGAATTTTTAATTATTTCCTTAGCAAAATTTAAATAACTAAAACCTAGTTTAATTTTTTCACCCGCAGTATAAATCGGGAATAAAATTACTTTATCTGCATCTTTAAAAGCATTAGTAAATTCTTTTTTTAAATCTTTTAATCTAGAAATTCTATGTGGTTGAAAAATACATATTTTTTCATAATCCTTATAAACACTTTTTACTCCGTCCAATACTACTTTAATTTCTGTTGGATGGTGCGCATAATCATCAAAAATATCTACATTATTAAAAGTGAAAATTTTATTAAATCTTCTTTGGACTCCTTTAAAATTTTTTAATCCTTTTTTTATATTAAAAACTGGTATTCCAACTGTTATAGCTAATGCCGCAGCTGCAACCGAATTTCTAATATTATGAATGCCTAATAGTGGGATTTTAATTTTCTTTATAATTATTTTTTTTTTATTTGGTAAATTTATCTTTAAATCAAATTCTGAATAAAATCTATATTGTTTAATATTTTTTATACAAAAATTTGATTTTATATCTAAACCATATGTATAAAAATTTTTATTTTTTAAATTTTTAATTAAATTTTTATTATTTTTATCATCTAAGCAAATAAATGCTTTTCCAAAAGATGGGACTTTGTTTACAAACTTAATAAAATAATTATTAAGCTTTTCCATAGAACTATAAAAATCCATATGCTCTCTATCAATATTAGTAATTATTGAATAAGTTGGAGGAATATAAATAAAACTTCCATCAGACTCATCAGCTTCTAAAATGGACCAATCACTTTTACCTAATTTTGCCGAATTATTAATAGAATTAATTACTCCACCATTAATTATAGTAGGGTCCAATTTTGTCTCTTGAAAGATTGAAGCAATCAAAGAAGTTGTGGTTGTTTTACCATGAGAACCTACAACTACAATATTTTTTGTTAAAGAGACTATATGGGCTAACATTTCCCCTCTTTTATAAACTGGTAATTGTTTCTTTTTTGCTTCAATTAATTCTGGGTTATTATTTTTAATTGCTGATGAAATAACAACAATAGTTGCTTTATTAATATTTTGTTTTTTATGACCAATTAAAATTTTTATTTTTTCTTTTTTTAATCTTTCAATATTTTTATTTTCAGTGATATCGCTACCTTGTATTTTAAAACCTTTACCTTTCATAATTAAGGATAATCCACTCATTCCAATTCCACCAATACCTATAAAGTGTATAATCTCAGATTTGGCTAATTCAATTTTCATTTATAATTTTTAATAAATTTTGATTAACATTATTCCATGTATTTTGATAATTTAAATTTTCTAAATTATTTTTTTTTTTAATAAAATTATCTTTATCCTTCATTATATCTAATAACAAATCTTCAAAATTTTTTTTGTAAAAATCCTTTTGTTCAATAATCCAGCAACAATCTTTATTTTTATAATAATTAGCATTTTCTAATTGGTGATTATCTTTAGAAGTTGGTAATGGAATAGCAATAAATGGAATATTTTGAATTGATAATTCTGCTAAACTTGAAGCTCCCGCTCTTGTAATACATAGGTCAGATTGACTTAAAAATATATTAAGATTTTGATCAAAACTAAAAACATTGTTTTCAATTTTATTTTCTGAATAATAATTTTTCAGAAAATCTATATTTTTTTGATTAGTTTGATGAATTATTCTTAATGAATGAATTTTAGAAATTTTAACAATAACTTCGTGAATTATTTTATCAAATATTTTGGCTCCCTGGCTTCCACCAATTACCATAATAGTAAATAGTTTATTTATTCTTTCTTTAGAACTTTTTTCATAGTATTTTTTTCTTATTAATGGATTTGAAATGATCAATTTATTTTCAAATTTATTTGGAAAACTAATTATATTTTTTGAATAACATATTATTTTTTCACAAAAATTTAAAAAAAATTTATTTGCTCTTCCAATAACCATATTTGGTTCTATTAAAAAAATTTTAATATTAAGTATTTTTGCTGCTAAACACAATGGTAATGACATATATCCACCTGTTGAAATTAAAATTTTAATTTTTTCTTTTTTTAATAAGAACAAAGATTTTAAAATTAAAAATAATATTTTTATAAAAGAAAATGGTAAAAAAATAATATTATTCAATTTTGGAGTATCAACAATAACAATTTTGTAAGTATTATTTTGTAAATATTTAAGACCTCTTAAATCAGTAGAAATCAAAATATCATATTCTATTTTTAAATGATCCTGAATAGTTATAGCTGGCATTACATGTCCACCAGAACCTCCTGTTGAAATTAAAATTTTTTTTTTCATTTTTTAACGAATTATTTTTCTTTTTGTTAAATTTAAAATTATTCCTGATAATATTGATATGCTTATAATTGATGAACCACCATAACTCAAAAATGGTAAAGTCATTCCAGTAGTTGGAAATAATCTTATATTAACACCTATATGAATAGTTGCCTGCATTAAAATCAAACTCACACAACCAATTAAAATTAATTTTACTTTTTCATTTTTTTCAAAATAAATTTTTTTAAAGACCATATAAATAAATATTAAAAATAATAATAATATTAATATTATGGCAACTACGCCAAACTCCTCAGAAATTACAGAAATAATATAATCTGTATGTGCTTCTGGTACCCTATTTTTTAATGTGCCTTCACCTATTCCTTTTCCAAAAAAACCACCACTTGTAATTGACTCAATCGCCTTATCAGACTGAAAATTATGAGTTCCAGTTTCTCTATTAAAAAATGAAAAAATTCGGCCTTGAATATAATCAAATTTTGGAACATAGAGAATTAAATAAGTTAAAAAAACAATTACCAGCAAAGAAAGTCCAAGAAGAAGAAAAATATTAATACCAGAAGTAAAAATTAAAACAGCCCATGAAAATACAATAAGAAATGTTTGACCAATATCTGGTTGAATGATTAAAAGTAAAGAAACAATTGATATCAAAATAATTGATAGTAAATATTTTAAATAAAGACTTGAGCTTCTATTACTGCAAAGAATGGTTGCTAATATCACTATTAAGAAAGGTTTTAATAACTCTATTGGCTGAAATCTAGGTAAAAAATATAAATCTATCCATCTTTTAGATCCCTTAACTTCAATACCAATAATAGGAACTAAAAATAATGAGATTAAAGAAATAAAAAAAAGTATTATTGAAAACTTAAATAACTGATCAGTATTAATTGAAGAAAAAATAAAAATTATAAATATTCCAATAAAAATAAAAATTAAATGTTTAAAAAAAAAGAAATAACTATTTGTATCTAATTTGTCAGATGCAATTAAAGATGTAGAAACTAAAGAAAGAAACAGTCCAATTATAAAAAATAAAATTATTAGAGAAAAAATTGACTTATCAATATTTTTCCACCACTGATAATAAAATTTATATAAAAATTTATCACTTTTCATAAATAAATTTTTTAACTAATTGGTTAAAATACAAACCTCTATCTTCAAAATTTTTAAAGCTATCAAAAGATGCTCCAGCTGGACTGAATAAAATTATATTTTTTTTTAGTTTTTCTTTTTCAATATTTAAAAATATTTTACTTAATGCAGCTTTTAAATTTTTAAAATTTTTGACCACCATTTTTCTTTTTAAATTTTTACTAAATTCCTTATGATAATTACCAAAAATATAGGCTTTAAAATTTTTACAATTTTTTTTAGATAGACTAAATTTATCTCTTTTTTTAGGAATTCCACCCAAAATCCAATAAATTTCATTAAAAGATT
>CACHFM010000017.1 GCA_902579105.1 uncultured Pelagibacteraceae bacterium
TGCTTGGTTTGATGAAAGCGTGATTAAAGCATTAGGATTTTTATCAATAAAAAAAATATTTATTGGTTCAGTTTTAGGTTTAGTTATAGTTTATTTTGTAAGATTTTATTCTTTAGCTTTTAATGGAATAAAATCAGGATATGAAAAGATTAACATATCTGTTGATGAAAGTGCTTATTTACTTGGATATTCTAAGAGAAAAACTTTTTTTAATATTCATATTCCTTACTTAAGGAATTCATTACTATTTGTTATTATTTTAATATCGTTAGAAATAATTAGAGAATTGCCTATTACATTGATCATAAGACCTTTTAATTTTGAGACTTTTGCTACTACGGCTTATATTTCTGCATCTGAGGATTTATTAGAAGCTGCTGCCGTCCCATCTTTATGTTTGATAGTTATTGCAAGTTTTTTTATTTTATTTACATCTAATTATATTTTAAGAGATAAAAATGAATAAAAATTTTTTTGAAGTTTCGAATGTATCATTTAAGGCTGGTGGCACAAATAAGGTAAATAATGTCTCTTTTTCAATTGAAAAAGAGGGTGATATTATTTGTCTTTTAGGCCCTTCTGGTATTGGAAAAACTACAATTCTTAGATCTATTGCTGGTTTAGAAAAAATTGAAAATGGACAAATAAAACTTAAAGGAAAAACTTTATCTTCGAATAAAATTAATATTGAACCAGAAGAACGAAACATATCATTATCATTCCAAGAAAATAGTTTATTTCCACATCATACAGTTGAAAAAAATATTCAACTAGGCAAAGAAAGAAAAAGCTCTAGTAAAAAGAAAAAAATTAATATTAATAAAATAATAAAATTACTTAATATTGGAAAAATATTAGATCATTATCCACATCAAATTAGCGCAGGGGAAGCCCAAAGAGTATCTCTTGCAAGATCATTAGTTTCTCATCCAGATCTTTTATTGTTAGATGAACCTTTATCGAACGTTGATCAAAGTTTTAAAGAAGAAATACAAGTTCAATTAAAAAAGCTTTTAAAGGATTTAAAAATTACAACAATAATTGTTACTCACGATTCATATGAAGCTTTTTATTTAGGCAATAAATGTGGAATAATTTTAAATAAACAACTTAAACAGTTTGATGATCCTTATAATGTTTATCACTTTCCTAATTCAATAGAAGTTGTAAATTTTCTTAATAGGGGAATTCTAATACCAGCAAAAGTTACAGGTGAAGATAGTTTAGAAAATAAAGATTTAGGAACTATTAAAGGAAATTTTATAAAGCATTATAAAAAAGGAACAGATGTAAAGTTGTTATTACAACCAGAGGACTTAGAACATGATGATCAAAGTAATTTAAAATTAGAAGTTGTGGATAGAAAATTTAGAGGTACAAATTTTATTTATACATTAAAGACTAATAGCAATCTTTTAATACCTGTTTTTGTTCATTCTCATCATATTCATCAGCATGAAGTAGATGAAAAATTTGGAATTAAAAGACCAATCAATATAGATCATATAGTTTGTTTTTAATAAATTTAAAATAAATGCTTACAAAAAAACAATTGTTAACTAAAGGTATGTTAGATGTTGCGCCACATATGTTGTCGGTAATTCCATTTGGAATTATTTGTGGAGCAATTGGCATTGAACTTGGTTTTAATCCATATTTAGTTTATGGAATGTCAATTATTATTTTTGGTGGAGCTTCGCAAATTGTATTTTTACAATTATTATCTGGAGGAGCTTCTGCATTAATTGCAGTTACATCAGTTGGTGTTATTAACACAAGGCATTTGTTATATGGAGCTGTTTTATCTGAATATTTAGAAAAATTATCTTTTATAAAAAAGTTATTAATTTCTTATTTAGTTGTAGACCAAGGTTTTGCTGAGTCTAATAAATTTTTTGCTAAAAATAAATCAGAGGAGTATTTACATTATCATTTAATCGGTACTGGAGGTACACTTTGGGTTTGCTGGCAAATTGCAACTTTATCAGGAATTATTTTAGGTTCATTTGTTCCTGAAGAACTTGGATTAAAATTTGCAATTCCTCTTACTTTTATTGCAATTGTAGTTCACGATTTAAAAAAAATTGATCATGTAATTGTTATGATTGCTTGTGGCTTAAGTTCTTTATTATTTTTTGATGCCCCATTCAAATCTTACATAATTATTTCTCCCATTATTGCTTTAGTTGTTGCGGCATTAATATTGAGGTTTAAAAAATGAGCTGGTTATCAATTATACTTGCTGGAATAATAACCTACTTAACCAGAATGACTATGATTGCTTTAGTTAGTAGGGATATGTTGGGAGCTAGAATTAAAGCTGTATTAGCTTATGTCCCTTCTGCAGTATTTCCAGCAATTATATTTCCAGGAATCTTTATTAGTGATTATGGAACTTTTATTGAAGTAAATGATCCTAAAATATTTGCAGCTATTATTGCTATTGTTGTAGGCTATTTTTCAAAAAATGTTATTGCAACTATACTATCTGGATTATTTTCTTACTGGATGTTAATTTTTGTATTTAATTTTTAATATAAAAATTAAATTTTTTTTTCATTTATAACAAAAAATAATTTTCTAGGAAATGTTCCTTCTTCAAATTCTTCTAAAGTAATATTATTAAAGCCATCTAGTAAAGAATTTACTTTTTCTTTAGAAAAATAATGAACTATAAAACCGTCGTTTTCATAAAGATCTTCACCCACATGAATACCATTTTTAAAATCACCATCATTTGTATGTCTTACAGTGTAAATATTTATACCACCTGGTTTTAAAATTCTTTTGATTTCATTATTTAATTTTTTTAAATCATTTGTTGTTAATGCCATACAATATAGCATATGTGAATAACATCCTTCTATTGAATTATCTTTAAATGGAAGTTTTTTTCTTACATCAAATAATTTAGTTGAAATGACATTTGATAAATTATTTTTTTCAATTTTATTATTAATTATTTTAATTCCTGAGTCGCTATAATCTAAAGCTTTAGTTTTAATATTATTTTTTGCAAAAAAAATACTATCTCGCCCTAACCCTGCTCCTAACTCAATAATATTATTGATTTTGTTTTCTTTAAAAATTTTTAGAGCTTTTATAGCTGATACACTTGGCTCAAGACCAAACATCTCAGGCTTATTTGAGAAATTAATTTCCCAATGCTGAGATTGCTGGTCTAATATTTTTTGATCCAAATTTATTTGTGTGGATCTGGAACCTTACGTAAATAAGGTTTTATAGTTTCCCATCCATCAGGATATATTTTTTTCGCTTCGTCGTTTGTTACTTTTGGAACTATAATTACTTTTTCTCCAGGTTTCCAGTCCGCTGGTGTTGCTATTTTATGTTTAATTGTTCTTTGCATTGAATCTATTGCTCTTAAGATCTCATGAAAGTTTCTACCTGTTGTCATAGGATATGTTAAAAATAAACCAATTCTTTTGTCTGGTCTTATTACATATACAGTTCTAACGGTTTCGTTGTCTACCGCAGTTCTTCCTCCTGAACTTACACCTGCATCTGCTTCAAGCATATTATAAAGTTTAGCAACTTCTAATTTTTCATCAGCAACAATTGGATATTCTGGTTTCATGCCACAAACATCTGTAATATCATCAATCCACTTAACATGATCGTCAACTGGATCTACACTTAAGCCCATTACTTTTACGTTTCTTTTATCAAATTCTGGTTTCATTTTAGCTAGTGCACCAAGTTCTGTTGTACAAACTGGCGTAAAATCTTTTGGGTGCGAAAATAAGACACCCCAACTATCTCCAAGCCATTCATGAAACGATATTTCTCCTATTTGAGTTTTGGCTTTGAAATCTGGAGCCACACTATTTATTTTTAAAGTCATTTAATTCTCCTTTGAATTAGTTTTTTAGAATAATTATAATCAAGATTGATTTGCTATGCAATTTTTTATAGTTTAGGTTTTTATGATGGTATTTGAACAATTATTTGACACTAAATCTTCAACTTATACTTACATTATTTCAAGTGGCAAAGGTAGAGAAGCTTTAATTATTGATCCAGTAATTGAAAATACTGACGAATATATAAAATTTTTAAAAAATTTAGAATTAAAATTAGTCAAAGTGATAGATACACATATTCATGCTGACCATATAACAGGTTTAAATGAGCTGAATAAAAGAACTAATTGTACGAGAATTATGGGTGAAAAGTCTAAGTCAGAAGTAATTGATCTAAAAATAAAAGATAATGAAAATATAAAAGTAGAAAATATTGAGCTTAAAGCAATTTATACACCTGGACATACCGATTGTTCTTATAGCTATTTAATGAATGATAGAGTTTTTACAGGTGATACACTTTTAATAAATGGTACTGGTAGAACAGATTTTCAAAGTGGAAGTCCATATGATGCTTATGACTCTTTATTTAATAAATTGTTAAAATTACCAGAAAATACTCTTGTATTCCCAGCGCATGATTATAAAGGAAAGAAAAATTCAACTATTGGTAATGAAAAAAATAATAATCCAAGACTTCAAGTAAGTTCAAAAGAAGAATATGCAGAAATTATGAATAATTTAAACTTACCAAACCCAAAAATGTTGGACATAGCTGTACCAGCAAATTTAAAAGGTTTAACATTAGATAAAATTTAATTCAGTATAATTATTTTAAAATGGAAAAATCTATATTTAATTGGTCTTGTAAACACACATGGCAAAAAAGTGCAAAAAATACTTTATGGTGCGTGATTGGATGTGCCATTGGTGATTTTGGTACGATATTTTTTTTTCAATTTTATGAAATACCATTTCCTATATTAGGCATCATGATTTTAGCAATAATTAATGGTTTAATTACTAGTATTATTCTTGAAACTATAATTTTAATTAAACAAGGATTTTCATTTTATGGTGCATTAAAAACTGCTTCAGGTATGAGTTTAATTTCAATGCTTAGCATGGAAATAATGATGAATTTGACAGATTATATATTAACAGGAGGAGCAATCTTAACTTGGTGGGTTATTCCAATAATGTTAATCGTTGGTTTTTTAACTCCTTGGCCTTACAATTATTGGAGACTTAAAAAGTTTGGTGTTAATTGTCATTAGGTTTTTATTTTATTTTTTTTACCTTCAGTACGTACAAATAAAATTCCAAAAATAATTATTCCAATTACACCTACACTTTTATTGAAATCGAATGGTACACCAAAAATATAAAAATTTATAAGTGTTGACCATATCAATTGAGAATATTGAAAATTGGTAACAAAAGATAAATTTGAAAATTGTATAGCAAATATTATCAAAAGATGACTTGTAAAACCAAGAATTCCAAGAATAACTAATCCTATCCATAAATTTTTATTTTCGATAGGTGTCCAATCAAGTATTACATAAATTGTAAAAAGAATTGCACCGACAACTGCAGCATAAAATAATGCTACTAATGGATCATTATTACCAGAAATAAATTTAGTGAAAAATTGATATAAAGCCCAACATACTGGTGGAACTAAAGGAAAAATTAAGTCTAGGCTTAAAATTTTCATACTTGGGCTCATAGAATAAATTATACAACTAAAACTTAACAACATTAGAATAATACCTTTTGGTGAAAGTATATCTTTTAAAAATATTGCTGTGAGAATAGAAACTATTAATGGTGCTGAAAAAAAAACTACATAAATATCTACGAGATCAAATTTTTGGAGAGAGTGAATAAAAAAAAAAGTAGCAAAAACCATTAGTATGGATCTAATTATGTTAATTTTAAAATTATTTTTTAAATTTATTTTAGGTTTTAATATTGCGAACAACATTAAAATCATAACAAAATGAAAAAAAAATCTACCCCATATAACCTGATTTAAAGGCATCATTGTTCCAAGATATTTTGCTGTAGAATCTTGACAAACTAAAATAAAAAAACCTGTGGTTGCAAAAAATATTACTTTTAATAAAGATGTTTTTTGGTTTTTTGACATTAAGATTTTTACTTTAGATTTATTAATTATTGTTACACATTATGCAGCAACATCAATTAAACTTAGATTATTCATTAATTTATTATATAACTATTAATCTAAACTAACCATTGTAAAATATTTATGCCAATAAAAAGAAAAAAAAATTTTAGAAGTCAGCAATGGTTTAATAATCCAAAAAATCCTGATATGACCGCTCTATATTTAGAGCGATACCTAAATTATGGTCTTACGAGAAAAGAGTTACAATCTGGAAATCCTATTATCGGAATAGCTCAATCAGGAAGCGACCTATCTCCTTGCAATAGACATTTTTTATCTTTGAGCAAACGAATTAAGGATGGAGTAAGAAAGGCTGGTGGTATTCCAATGGAATTTCCGACTCATCCAATACAAGAAACAGGAAAAAGACCTACTGCAATGTTAGATAGAAATCTTTCTTATTTGTCTTTAGTAGAAGTTTTATATGGTTATCCAATTGATGGAGTAATTTTAACAACAGGTTGTGATAAAACTACACCTGCGGCTTTAATGGCGGCAGCAACAGTTAACATTCCTGCAATTGTTTTATCTGGTGGCCCAATGCTAGATGGAGTTTATAAAGGTAAATTAGCTGGTTCAGGAACTGTTATTTGGGAAGCAAGAAAACTTTTAGCCAAAGGTGAAATTAATTATGAAGAATTTATGAATATGGTAGCATCTTCAGCTCCAAGTGTAGGGCATTGTAACACTATGGGTACAGCATCATCTATGAATTCAGTAGCTGAAGCTCTTGGTATGTCACTAACAGGATGTGCTATAATACCTGCTCCTTATAGAGAAAGAGAACAAATTTCTTTTGAGACCGGAAAAAGAATAGTTGGAATGGTTCATGAAAATTTAACTCCTTCAAAAATAATGACACGAAAAGCATTTGAAAATGCTGTTGTTGTAGCAAGTGCGATTGGAGGTTCAAGTAATTGTACAACACATTTAAGTGCTATTGCTAAACATATGGGCATAAAATTTGATTTATCTGACTGGCAAAAATTAGGACATAAAATTCCATTACTTGTTAATTGTCAACCTGCTGGAGAATATTTGATGGAGAGTTTTTATAGAGCGGGAGGAGTACCAGCTGTAATGAAAGAATTAATTAAAAATAAAAAAATTCATACAAATATAAAAACAGTTTCAGGAAAAACAGTTGGGCAGAATTTAAAAAGAAAAATTGATACAAACAAAAAAGTAATTAAATCTTTTAAAGATTGTTTGACAGATAAAGCTGGTTTTTTAGTAATGAAAAGTAATTTTTTCTCAACTGCTATAATGAAAACTTCTGTTATAAGTAAGGAATTTAGAAACAGATATCTTTCAAACCCAAAACATCCAAATATTTTTCTAGGCAAGGCAGTAGTTTTTGAAGGACCTGAGGATTATCATAAAAGGATTAATAGCAAAAAACTAAAGATAGATGAAAATTCAATATTAATAATAAGAGGTTGTGGACCTGTTGGTTACCCAGGTTCTGCTGAAGTTGTAAATATGCAACCACCAGATAGACTATTAAAAAAAGGTATTAATGCTTTACCAACACTGGGTGATGGAAGACAAAGTGGAACATCTGAAAGTCCATCAATTCTTCATGTTTCTCCAGAATCTGCTGTCGGTGGTGATTTAGGTATAGTTAAAACAGGTGATAAAATGAAAATTGATTTAAACAAAAGAAGAGTAGATCTAATTATTAATAAATTAGAATTTAAAAAAAGAAGAAAAAATAAAAAAAGATTTAAATTTAAAAATCAAACTCCTTGGCAAGAAATTTTTAGAGATACAGTTGGACAACTAGAAGATGGTGCGTGTATTAAATCTAGAGAAATGTATTTAGATGTCTCTAATACAAAAGGTTTACCTAGAAATTCGCACTGATATGAAATCAAAAATAGGTTTTATAGGCACCGGATTGATGGGTTTTCCAATGGCAAAAAATATATTGAAAGCTGGATACAATTTAAAAGCATTTAATAGATCAAAAAATAAAGCTGAACCATTAAAAGAATTTGGTGGTGAAATTGCATATACAATCAAAGATGTTGTAAAGGATAGTGATATTTTAATTACAATGTTAACTGATGATAATGCGATAGATGAAGTTATGGGCGGTTCAGATTTTTTAAATAATTTAATTCCTGGAAATACAGTTATTGATATGAGCTCAATAAAACCAACTACGGCAAAAAAACATGGTAAAAATTTAAAATCTAATAATGTTAATTATTTAGATGCTCCAGTTTCAGGTGGAACAATAGGAGCCGAACAAGGTTCATTAGCTATAATGGTAGGTGGAGAACAAAAAGTTTTTGATGAGGTTTTTCATGTTTTAAAAATAATGGGAAATCCTACATTAGTTGGACCGTTGTCATGTGGACAAGTTTCAAAATTAGCTAATCAAATCATAGTTGGATTAACAATTGGAGCTGTAGCAGAAGCCATAACTCTTTGTGAAAAAGCAGGCGCAGACCCAAATAAAATGATTAAAGCTTTAACAGGTGGTTGGGCGGACAGCAAAGTTCTTCAAACTCATGGAAAAAGAATGATTGATAAAGATTTTACTCCTAAAGGAAAAACCTCCGGTCAATTAAAAGATATGAAAAATATCTTAGAATGCGCAAATAATTTTAGTACTGAATTACCTATTTCAAATTTAGTTAAAGATATGTATAAAACTTTAGTTGAAAATGGACATGGAGAAACAGACCATAGTTCGCTTTATAAAGAGATTGAAAGGATAAATAATGGATAGACTTGAAGGAAAAGAAGTTATTATTACTGCGGCTGGACAAGGAATTGGAAAAGCAACCGCAATAACATTTCATAATGAAGGTGCAAATGTAACTGCAACAGACATTAATGAAAAAACTTTAAGTGACTTAAATAAAGAATATCCAAAAATTAAAGTTAATAAATTAGACTCTACTAAAAATGATGATGTAAAATCATTTATAAACTCTTTCACTAATATAGATGTATTGTTTAATGCAGTTGGGTTTGTTCATCATGGAACAATTTTGGAATGTAATGAAAAAGATTGGGACTTTTCTTTTGATACAAATATCAAATCGATGTATTTTATGTGTAAAGCTGCACTCCCTACAATGATTAAAAATAATGGAGGCAGTATTATTAATGTCGCTTCGGTAGCTTCTAGTATTAAAGGATTGCCAAATAGATTTGTT
>CACHFM010000018.1 GCA_902579105.1 uncultured Pelagibacteraceae bacterium
GATACTGATATGGGTGCAGAAATGGTTTTTAAAAATAAAAGAGTAATAACATGTGGTAGGGCTCAATATAAAGATTTTAATATTTCTTTTTTTCCAAAAAATAAATTAGAATATTTTAAAACACTACAAGATCTATGTTCTAATGAAATTGTTAATAGTAAATTATTTAGAGTAAACCAAAGAAATGCTGCATTATTTTGGTATTTTTTTAATTTCAATATTTTTAAAGATTTTGGTTTTACATACGGCGACAGCACTAACCAAATTTTAAAAAATTTTGAATTCATATTTTCAGAAGAATCATACTCTAATAAGGATTATGAAAACCCTATTACTGATATTCTATAATATTCTTTAAAACTAAATATGAATTTTTAAAATCTTATTTTTATTTCTGTACTTTAAATTTACCTTTGATTGAGACCTTCGCATATTTTGTTTTTGTCTAAATAAATTAATATTCAATATCTTAGAATTTTCAATTATATATTTTTCAAATGTTTTAAATGAATAATCGGGATTATTACCACTATATAAATCAATGATTATTTTTTTAATTAATTCAAAATCCTCTAAATAATCTAATGTAAGTCTAGCTTTAGATAATAATTTATGGAATTTAAAATTGTTAATTTTTTTTGAATTTATAATATTTGTGTCTGTAAAATATAATCCAAAACCAGTGTCATTCGTTTTAGACAAATAATTTTTGTAAACTTCTTTTAAAGCATTTGAATTTATAGATTTAATATTCAAACCAAAAGGTAAATTTGACGTATAAATACAGTCAAATTTACTTTTCTTATGCTCATCAAGGACTCTGTCTAAATGTTCCGGAAAAATTAATGGATCATCTCCATCTATTAACAAAATTTTTTCAAATTTAAAAATTTTGTTAGCATCATAAAAACGTTTAATTATATCATTTTGAGATCCTCGAAATACACTAGCTCCATATTGAATAACTATTTTTTCTAAAGGGTCATCAGTTTTTTTTTGGGTTGTGCAAACTACAATTTTTTTTTTAGATTTTATAGAATTTGATCTCATAATTCTATTGAGCATATGATAAAGAACCTGTTTATCATTTATTAATTTTAATGATTTTTTAGGTAATCTCTCAGAGCTTAATCTTATTGGTATGAAAACTCCCTCAGTCAAAATATTTAATTGTTTTTTTTAAAGCTATTATTGATTTTTGAGCAGATTTAGTATTTTTAAAATTCAATGGAAACTGAAAAAGTTGTTTTTGAATTTTTTCTGCATTTTTACAAACATGATGCCTGTAATTTTTGTAAAGTTTTGGACATCGTTTTTTCCAATTTCCATTTTTAAAAACATCCTCTTGATATAATAGTTTCCAACTAGCGAAAATTCCTGTTCCTCCAAATTCTTTAAATTTTTTTCTAAAGTTTTTCCAACTAATATTGTTATTTATATTTCTGACAGTGAAAGTCCAATAAGAGTGCTTCATATCTTTGCTAGTTTCTTGGGGTAATAAATATTTACAGTTTTTTATAACTTGACTAAATTGAGATGCTATTTTTCTCCTCAAATTTACTAATTTTTTAAGTTTTTTCGTTTGAATCATACCAATAGCTCCTTGGAATTCACTCATCCTGTAATTTAAACCTATGTCATCATGTCTTGAGTAGTTTGGTGATTGAAATATATCTTTAATATTTCTTATTCTTCCATCTTTTGCAGTTAGTGCTTTATAACCCAAACATCCAAACTTTCTAATTTTCATTGCTGTATTTTTATTATTTGTTGTTATCATTCCACCATCTCCTGTAGTCATATGTTTAGTTGCATCAAAACTAAAACTTGTAATATCAAATAAAGATGCAATTGGTTTGCCTTTATACTCAGCAAGTGGAGCCTGTGCCGCATCATTAATTACTTTAACTCCATATTTCTTTGAAATTTTTTTAATTTCATCATATTCACAAGGAAGACCATATAAAGGGACAACTATTATTGCTTTTGTTCTACTAGTTATTTTATTTTCTAAATCTTTTGGATCTATATTGAATGTATAAGGGTTCACATCAGCAAATACAGGTATAGCGTTTTGTGCTATTATAACATTTAAATCAGCAATAACTGTTAAAGCAGGAACAATAACCTCATCTCCATATCCCACATCAAGTGAATGTAATGCTGCATGTAAAGTTGAAGTACCTGAATTAAATGCTATAGCATATTTTGCTCCAACTGTTTTTGCAAATTTTTCTTCAAATCTTTTATTTATAGATCCACTCATTGAAGAAGATTCTCCTGATAAAATAACTTTAGTGATTAATTTAACCTCATCATTGGAAAATCTCCAATCATCTTTAATTATCGACATAATGCAAATTCTTATAATAAAAAAAATATAATTATCATATTATCAAAAAAAGTTATATACGATTATTTTATACTTAATAACTCAAATTACTTTTAAAGTAATTAGAACTAAAACTTATTATTTAAATTAATATTAAATAATATTAAATTAAAATTAAGAATTTATGGATAAGATTATTGATCAATTATTTAATAAACTTTGGCCAATATGTCGATCGGTTGCAGGGCCTGGATATGATAAATCCCTTAAAATTTTAAAAAAACATATTCCTTTTAAAATAAAAAAAATAAAAAGTGGAAAAAAAATTTTTGACTGGAAAACACCTAAAGAATGGGAATTAATTTATGGTGAGCTATTAACTGAAAAAGGAAAATTAATTTTAAGTACTGAAGACACTAATCTTCATGTTGTTAATTTTTCCGAACCATATTCTGGCCTTGTTAATTATGAAAAATTAAATGATCACTTATTTTCAAATAAAAATTTGCCTAATGCTGTGCCTTATGTAACAAGTTATTATAAAAATAATTGGGGGTTATGCATCAGTCATAATAAGAGAAAAAAGCTTAATAAAAAAATAAGATATAAAGTTAATATAAAAACAAAAAAGAAAAATGGTTTTTTAAAATATGGTAGCTGCTTCTTAAAAGGAAAAAGTAAGGAAACTATAATTATTACATCATATTTATGTCATCCCAGTATGGCTAATAATGAGTTGTCAGGACCTCTTGCTATGGTCGCCTTATATAAAAAATTAATAAATTTAAAAAAAAGGCATTTTAATTATCGTTTTTTAATTTGGCCGGAAACTATTGGTGCTATTGCATATTTGGCAAATTCAAAAAAAAGTGAAATTAACAATATATTTGCAGGCATGGTTTTATCTTGCCTGGGTGGGCCTCAAAAAAAAATCACATTTAAACAATCTAGAAAATATTGGCTTGGAGAAAATACTTATGTTGATGATATGGTTAATTTTTTTGTAAAAAAAGATTCTAAAAAATTTAAAAAAAGAAAATTTAGTCCTTCTTGGGGAAGTGATGAAAGACAACTTTGCTCGCCAGGTGTAAACTTACCTGTAATACAAATTTCCAAAACATTTTATGGTGAATATAAAGAATACCATACAAATTTTGACAATAAGTCTTTCATGAGCATCAAATCCCTTAATCATTCTATAGATAAGATTTTTTTATTTATTAAATTTATGGAGCTAAATAGAAATATTTTAAAACCAACAATAAAAGCAGGAGAACCTATGCTTGGTAAACGAAATTTATATCCAAATATAAACTCTACTAGCAAATATAATGAAATTAAAAATTTAAATGTAAATAAAACTACTAATTTAAATACTTTACTGAAAGTAATCTCTTTAATAGATGGTAAACGAAATATTATGGAAATATCTAATTTTTTAAATTTGAATATAAATGATCTTATAAATACTGTGGAATTACTTATTTCAAAAAAATTGGTTAAATTTTAATTAATTATTAAAATGAAAAATATTAAAATATTAAAAAAAATAATTGATCTTAATCTTGAAAAAAAATTCTATGAATATGAAATTAATAAATTAATAAACCAGAAAGTTTATAAATTGCCAAAAATATCAAAACCAAATGATACCTCTAAAAAAACAGGTGGGAATGCATTTGAGTCTGAATGCCCAGATTTAACAAGACTTTATTCAATTATAAGGATGAGAAAAATTATAACTGTACTTGAATTTGGAAGTGGTAAATCTACTCAAATTATTGCTGAGGCTTTAAAAAGGAACAAACAAGATTATAAAGATCAAATTTCTTTAATTCGTAGAAAAAATCCATTTCATATTTACTCACTTGAATCAGAGAAAAAATATGCAAATCAAGTAATTAATTCTTGTAAAAAAGCAGGACTTGAAAAGTATGTAACTGTAAAATTAGTTAAAGCTGAACAAACTTATTATAATAATATGATCTGTGGTAAATACAAAAAAATACCTTCTGTTTGTCCTGATTTAATCTATGTCGATGGACCTATGCCAATGAGTTATAAAAATTCAAAAAAACAATATATGAGTATAAATCATTCAGATATCACTAACATTACCTGTGATTTATTAATTATTGAACCTATACTCTTACCTGGAACAATTGTAATCATAGATGGTATGACTAATAATGCTAGATTTAATAAAAAAAATTTACAAAGAAATTGGTTATCATATGAAGACTTAGATAATGACTACACCTTAATGATACTCGATGAGCCTCCATTAGGAATTCACCATAAAAATCAACTTAAATTCCAAAATAGCTAGTTGTTAAATTAAATATTTTTAATTTGTATCAATGTTTTTCGTTTTTCCATATACCATTGGTATTCATGTATTAATTTAATACTATTAATTTTTTCATAATGTTTCCATCCGCTAGAATTTTTCTGAAAAAATTTTTTTAATTTGGAAAACTGTTCTACCCCTATTGGCTCTAATATTCTTCCTATTGGAATATGAAACCACTTTGATTGTTTTTTTGGAAAAAAACTAATGTTTTTTCTAATTAATTTACGCAGATTTGTTATATCATTAGTAGTATCGTAACCTTTTATTACAACACAACCGTCTGGATTCAATTGACAACCATCAAAAAGTATATTGAATTTTTTGAATTTTAAATTTGTAATAAAACCTAATAGTTCTTCTAAATCAGCTTTTTTAAGGTTTTGTCCAGGCCATTTAAAAACACAATATTCTAATCCGAAATTATTTTTTTTGACCCAATAATGATTATGAGATCTAATAATTTTATTAATATTATTTTGAGTAGATAATAATTTATTAGTAAGTTTCTTACTAAACGGTAAACCTGATAACAATGCAATTACTTCAAGCTTTTTTGGGGTAATTTTTTTTTTTTTTAAATTAAAAAAAGATAAAGAAGATTTTAAATTTTTTTTTTTTAAATCAAAATGAGACCATGTTTTAATAGATACCTTATTATAATTAGGTATTTTTTTTTTAAGCATTTTAAGAATTTAATAATTTTTGAATATTCTTTATATTTAGGACATTTTTATCAGACCGCAGTTCTTCTTTAAATTTCAATCCTTTTTTCATTATTAGTTTAATTTTATTTTTTTGTTTTTGAGAAAGGCCTGAGTGCCAATTCTGAGGAAAAACATAAATGTAATTGTTATATAAATATGCTCTTTTGGCCTCCTCATTAGTAAACAACTCTTCATAAAGTTTTTCACCTTCCTTCATACCAATATGTTTAATTTTAAAATTTATATTTTTTGAAAAAGCATAAGCTAAATCTTTAATGTTAATACTAGCCATATTTTTAACAAAAATTTCACCTCCAAACATATTATCCTCTGCATAAAGACATAATTTAACAGCATTTTTTAAATTAATAAAAAATCTAGTCATTCTCATATCTGTAATTGTCAATGGATAGTTTTTAGATGTTTGTTCTCTAAAAATTTGCAAAACAGAACCACTACTATCAAGTATATTTCCAAATCTTACACTTGAGAAAATTGTTGGGTTTTTCCCTATTCTATTATTTGAGGATAAAATTAACCGTTCACCCATCATCTTAGAGATTCCCATTATATTTGTTGGATTTACTGCTTTATCACTACTTGTAAATATAACTTTTTTCACTTTTTTTTCAATTGCACACTCAATAATGTTTTCAACTCCGTCTATGTTAGTTTTTTTTACTTCAAAAGGATTATACTCATTTAAACTCACATGTTTTAAAGCTGCACAATGAAAAACTACATCAACTGTCTCCATTGCAATTAATAATCTATCTTTATCTCTAATGTTTCCTAAAAATAAATTTATTTTGTTATTATATTTTTGTGAAATATTAAATAATCTCTGTTCATCACTATCAAAAGCACAGACTATATTATTTTTTTTCTCTATTAGTTTTTCTAACAAAGCCAATCCGATTGTGCCACCTGCTCCTGTGATTAAATATCTTTTTTTTTTCATTTAAAAATTAAATTTATTTTCCTACTATATTTTTTCTAATTATATGATATTTATCAATATTCTCTTTTACAGTTTTTCCAATAATCTTATTTGCTTCATATGGATGAAAAGCATTTAATGGCAATGGTCTTAAAAAGACAAGATCTTTTTTTTGTAAAACTTTTCCTTTAGGTATAAATCTACTTGCACAAATACTTCTTCTCTGAACGACATACGCATCTTTTTCATTTTCTTCAATTTTTTTATTTCCATCACCTAAAGATTGCTCTAAAAGTCGTGCTTTTTTAATCATTTCTGGCCATGAATTTATATTCAAAGAAAAAGGGTGATCAGGACCTTTTCTAGCATTTGAGTCTGTAAAATGTTTTTCAATCACTTTTGCACCTAAAGCTATTGAACCTAATGTAGATAATTCGTCATATGTATGATCACTAAGACCTAAGATTACACCTGGAAATTTTTTTTTATAAGTTTCTAAAACTTTTAAATTTAAATTTTTATAATTCGAATTGTCTGAGGTGTAATTTGTATTACATTGCATTAATACCAATTTTTTATTATATTTGCCAATAAGCTCGACCGCTTGTCTTACTTCAAAAAAAGTGCTGGCTCCAGTTGCTAAAAATATTGGTTTACCTAATTTTGCAATCTTCTTTATAAGATTTAAATTAGATATGTCTCCTGATCCAATTTTATATGCTGGCACATATTTATCTACCTTTTTCACTAAATCTTCACTGTATGGGCTTGTAAAAAAAATAATATTATTTTTTTTTGAGTATTGAGCCAGTTCTTTTGTCCATGAAGGATCAAGAGATGCTTTTTTATATGTTTCAAATACAGATTGTTTCCATTTTTTTTGATGACTTAACGATCCCCCTAGTGATTTAAATCCAGGATCACTTACTAATGATGAGGCTGAATAGTGTTGAAATTTTACAGCATTTGCTCCAAGTTGTTTTGACAATTTAATTAATTTTTTTGCTCTTTTAATATCACCATCAAAATTAGAACCAATCTCAGAAATAAAGAAGGTTGGTGCATCTTGACCAATTTTAGTATTTTTAATCAAAAAAGTTTTCTTAAAATTATATTTCATTGGAAATAAGATTAATTAATAAATTTTTTATATATTTTTTTTAAAATAGTTGCACTAAGTATATCTGTAGATTTATTAAAGTTATTTAAAATTTTAATATCAGGATTTAGTGGAAATTCAGGTAATATATCGATGCCAACTAGATTTCCTTTTTTTTCAAAATATATTTTCTTTTTTTTATGTTTTTTTATTTTATTTACATCAGTTTTAATGAAGATTTCACAATAGTTTTGAATGTTTTTTCTATTCCATGCATGAATCTCATTAAATAAAGCTACTGTTGCAATAATCACATTAAGATTTTGATTAGATAAATTTTTAATCAAGTGTGCATAACATTTGCTATATAATAATCTCTTCTCTTTATTGTATTCTACAAAATTCAAAATTTTTCTTAAATCATCGCCGCTAAATAAAATTGTTTTACCATATTTCAATTCAATTGATTTTTTAATTTTTTTCGCAATGGTAGTTTTACCAGATCCTGGTAATCCAGTAATCCAAAAAACTATCCCTTTTTTTTTATTTAGTTTCATTTTTATATTAAATAAACATTATTTATAAATATTATTTAAAATGTTTTTTTTCATTTCAATTTCAGCAAACTTATGGTCAGAAGCTGTATCAATTTCATACCAAAAACTACTATATTTTCTCGTTTTAAGAGTCATAACTCTTTTTTTAATACACAAATTTAGAAAAGCGGTCATATCAATTTTTTTATTTTTTAATTTTTGGAAGAATCTATAACAATTATCAAAAGACTTTTTTTTTATCTTAATGATACCCATGAATTGATATTTAGGCATTTTTTTTTTATCAATTTTATTTCCAATTTCATTCAATTTTCCATCTTTTTTAATAGTTAAGTTCTCAGCATCATTTAAAATATTTTTTGCAGACATCCTTTTTTTCCAATTATTTAACCAATTAATATTTACTGGAATTAGATTTTGACTTTTTTTTAATAGTTTATAAATATTAGGGTCAAAAATTACATCCCCATAGACAATCACGACATCACTATTTACTTTTTTTTTAGTCAGGAAAAGACTGTAAACCATATTAGTCGTAGCATATCTTTTATTTACAATGTTTATAAAGCCTAACTTTTTAGATAATTTTTTTAAATAAAATTTTCTATATCCTGATACTATAATTTTTTTTTTAAATAATTTAAAAAAATTATTATTATAAAGTAATAATGGTTTTGAATTTAATTCGACAAGACACTTTGGTTTATTCCTGAACTTAGAAGGTAGTCTAGAGCCTTTACCGGCAGATAATATTATTAGTTGCATAAAATTTTTTTATTAAATCTTTATCGAAATATTTGAGTTTTTTATATCTTTCTGGATGCCACATTATACCTAAAATTTTTTTGTCTTTAATGTGAAAAGCTTCAACTGTATTGTCTTCTGCAAGACCAAAGACATTTATCATTTTTTTTCTT
>CACHFM010000019.1 GCA_902579105.1 uncultured Pelagibacteraceae bacterium
TTGAGGTTTTTTTTGCTCTTAAAAAACCGTCTATTTTTTTTTGAGATACTTCTTTTTCTTTTTCAGACCACGGAAGTATAAAAGAACCAGGAAAAGGCCCTATTCCCATAAAAAAAATTCCAGCTAAATCAATATTATAATTATTATTTATCCATTTGTATTCATCATCAGTTAAAAAGCAGTCATTTTGCATCAAAAAAGTTTTATTATTATTTTCACAAATTATTAAACTATCAACTGTTTTTTTATCATGAACCAATGTTATATAAAAATCGTCGTCAATTTTTATCCTTTGTCTATGCTCGACTTCTATGACATTTTTAAAACCTAATTCTTTAAGATTTTCCTTAAGTGGGACCATTGAGTCATATTTTCTTATGAAGATAGGCAATGTTTTAGGAAATCTTTTTAAAGTATTTTTACAATAATGATCAGGGTGAGTATGAGAAATATAAATCCCATCTTTTTTGAAATATTCTTTTTGTTTTATTTGACAAACCGGGAACTGCCACATCGAACCACCATATATTGGTCCATAAATCCAAGGATCAGTTATAAGGTTAAAACCCTTTGATGAATTGATATTCATACTTGCATGATTGTAATATGTGATTTTCATAAGATAATTTTATATAGCTACATCATTTTGAAATCAACTTTTTTAGATTTATAATTTTTTTTGATTAATTTTTAAAAATTAATATATAGTTTTTGTTAATATTTATTCAATGAATAATTATTTATATATCTGTTTTTTTAACTTCTATAAATAATGAAAAAAAAAAATATAAATATAGATCCATTAAAATACACACTAGATAATCTAGAGCTTGGAAATAAAAATATTTATTTAGGAGTTGATTTTTTTTCTTTAGTAAAAAATCTAAATATTAAAAACTATAGTTATTTAGATGTGACTGAGTATATCCTAAATTATATAAAAAAAACTTTAGGAAAAAATAGTAATATAATTTTACCAGTATTTAACTTTGATTGTATATCACAAAAAAAATTTGACATTATTCATTCAGAAGGACAAAGCGGTGCATTTGGTAATATTTTGTTGAAAAAGTTTTATAATTTTAGAACATATAATCCAGTTTATTCTTTTTTGTGTTTAGGTAACAAAATAGATGATTATAAAAAAAAAAAAAATCGGAATGCTAGTGGAAAAAATTCTTTATGGAAAAATTTTGTTGATGAAAATTATGATATTATTACTTTAGGCCATCATTGGAATAGATCTTTTTCGCACGTACATTATATAGAAAATTTGGCTGATGTTGATTATCGTTTTAATTTAGATTTTTCAGTTAAATACTATACAAGTAAAAACAAATATTCTTATAAAAACTTTTCATTTTTTGCTAGAAAGAAAAAAATCTGTACATTTTCTGGAATAACTTTTGAGTGTGATAAATTATTTATAAAAGAAAAAATTTCAAAATTTTATAGGCATAAAAATTTAATTTCATTTAAACTTAATATGAAACAGGCCACAGATATATTGCTAGGAGACTTAAATAAAAATTCTGAAAAATTGATATCATATATTAGACCAAGTAAAAAAAATAAAAATGTTCTTTACACAGGAGATGGGAGTCAACAATTTTTAGAAAAGAAATATTTAGAACATAAATAATTTGTAATAAATATATTTATTTATTATAAATATATTTACTATGAGTGAAAGATTGCTTGATAAGTATAATAAAGTTTTTATTAAATCTTTTAAAATTAAAAAAGATAAATTAAAAAAATTAAAATATCAATCTATTACGCAATGGGACTCTGTAGGACATATGTCTATGATTGGAACATTGGAAGATACTTTTAAAATTACTTTTGAAATGGATGATATAATTGACTTTAGTTCTTATGAAGTAGGAAAAAAAATTTTAAAAAAATATAAAATAAAAGTTTAGTATATTGAAAAAAAAAACTTTAAATAGCACTGAGTTATTAGATTATCAGCCAAATAGATACCCTTTCTTAATGATAGATTACGTATCCAAATTCGAACCAGGTAAAATGGCTAATGGATATAAAAATTTTACTAACAATGAATGGTTTTTTCCAATTCATTTCCCTGGTCATCCTAATGTTCCTGGTGCTTTGCAACTCGAAGCTTTAGCGCAGATGTTAACTGTTGCAATTACAACTTTACCAGGAAATAAAGGTAAAATTGTTCATGCAATTTCACATGTTGTAAAATTTAAAAGAGAGATATTTCCAGGAGAAAAACTTGAAATAGAAACCAAGGTATTGTCCTGGAAAAGAGGAATTTGTAAAGGAATAGGTAAAGGTATTGTTTCTGGTAAAGTTGCATGTGAAGCTGAGATGACTATTACAATTCCAGAAATATTTAATAAATTTTTACCAAAAAAATAGTAAATTATCAAATGCGTGTTGCTGATTTCATAATACAATATTTAAAAAATAAGAATATAAAAAATTTTTTTTCTGTGACAGGAAGGGGATCTTTATTTTTAAATGATGCACTTGCAAGAGATAAAGATGTTAAAAGTTATTTCTTTCATCATGAACAAAGTGCAGCATTTGCTGCAATAACTACTCCCAATATAGATTATAATATTAGTTGTTGCATGGTATCTACTGGCTGTGCTTCAACCAATACTGTAACAGCTGTATTATCTGCTTGGCAAGACAGTCTACCAGTAATCTTTATTTCTGGACAAAATTTTTTAAATGAGACAACAAATTATAAAAAAAAGAATATTAGAACTTACGGTCAACAAGAAGCTAATATAATTGAGATAATCAAGCCTATTACAAAATATTCAAAAATGATTGTAGATCCTTTACAAATAAAGTATGAGTTGGACAAAGCTTTTTTCTTTGCAAATAATAAAATAAAAGGACCTGTTTGGCTAGATATACCTCTAGATATTCAAAATAGTAGAATAGACGAAAAAAAGCTTAAATCTTTTTCTAAAAATTTTGAAATTAAAAAATGTTCTTACAAATTAATTAATAAGGTTTTTTCTGAAATAAAACTCTCTAATCGCCCTGTTATATTGATTGGAAGCGGAATAAAGAATAGTAAAAGTATTGATGATTTTAAAGAATTTATCCGTAAGTATAAAATACCTGTAGTTTATACAAGTTCTGCTTCTAGTACATTAGGAGCTGAATATAATTTATCTATTGGTTCTATAGGATCTCAGGGATGCTCTAGAGAAGGAGCATTTGCTGTTCAAAATTCTGATTTATTACTTGTCTTAGGGTCAAGATTAAATTCTCTTACAATAGGTTTTGACACAAAAAAATTCGCAAGAAATGCAAAAAAAATAATTATTGATATTGATAAAGCAGAACACACAAAAAATAATCTCAAAAATTCTAGTCTAATTTTATCGGACTTGGGTTTTTTTTTAAAAAGAATGAATAAAAAAAAGATGAAAATTAAATGGAGTAAATGGATTAAAACGTGTTTAAATTGGAAAAAGGTTTTTAAAGATAAAAAAGATATAATAAATGTTTCACAAAAAACAAATTTATATGAATTGTCAGAAGTTTTTTCAAAAACTTTATCTAAAAAATCAATATTTTTATGTGACTCAGGTTTTATTGATGTGATTTTGCCTACAAATATAACTTTTAAAAAGAGTCAAGTTTGTATTCATCCTGTTTCACAAGGATCAATGGGTTTTGCTTTACCAGCAATTGTTGGTGCCCATAGTGTTGGAAACAAAAATATCGTAGCAGTAATTGGAGATGGTTCAATAATGATGAATCTGCAAGAGCTTCAAACTATTAAAGATTATAAAATTCCTGCAAAGATATTTATAGTAAATAATAGAATGTATGGAATAATTAGAAGAAGACAGAAAGAATTATTTAGAGGCAGAACTATTGGCACAGATGAAACCAACGGTCTTGGCTGTCCTGATTTTAAAAAAATCGCAAAAGCATTTGGAATTAAATATAAATTAATAAAAACAAAAAAAAATCTTAAAAACGAAGTGAAAAATGTTTTAAAACAATCAAAAACTGTGATTTGTGAGATTGTGGCAGATGAAAATCAAGAATATATTGAAATTGGATATACCAATAATTCAGAAGGTAAAATTGTTAGAAGACCTTTAGAGGATCAAAAACCATTTTTAAATAGAGATATTTTTCTTAAACAAATGCTTATAAAACCCATTGATCAATAGCAATGAAACAAAAAAGATTAATCAAATTAAATGATGGTTATAAAATAGGAGATTTCCAAAAACCATATATTGTTGCAGAGCTAAATACTAGTCATTTTGGAAATATTTCAATAGCAAAAAAAATGATTTTAAGGGCTAAAGAGACTGGTTGTAACTGTGTGAAGCTTCAATCTTGGAGTTCGGATTCACTATACTCAAAAAAATTTTTTAATAAGAATCCAATATCGAAAAGATTTTTTGATAAATATTCTTTAGATAATAGTCAACTAAAAAAATTATCAATTTATTCAAAAAAAATTGGAATTTCATTTTCATCAACACCGTATTCAGAAGAAGAGGTTAATTTTTTAGTTCAGGAGTGTAATCCAGCATTTATAAAAGTTGCATCAATGGATTTGAATAATCATTTATTTTTAAAATTCATAGCTAAAAAAAAAATACCAATAATATTATCAACAGGAATGGGAACAATAAATGAAATAGAGAATGCTGTTAAAGTAATAACTTCTAATGGTCAAAAAAATATTTGTATTTTACATTGTGTTTCATTATATCCATTAGACACTAAAATAGCTAATCTGAAAAATATAACGATGTTAAGGAACAAGTTTAGAGATATCCCAATAGGATATTCAGACCATAGTATGGGAATTGCCCTACCTATATCATCGATCGCACTTGGTGCATGTATGGTTGAAAAACATTTTACTTTAGATAGTAAAAAAATTGGAATGGACAATCACATGGCAACAGAACCATATGATATGCAAAAATTAACTTCTGAATGTTTTACTGCATTTAACTCTCTTGGAACAGAAGAAAGAATATTAAGTAAACAAGAATTTAATCAAAGAAAAAAAATGCGTAGAAGTGTATTCACACGACAACCTTTAAAAAGAAATGAAAAAATTACATTAGATAAAATTCTATTAAGGCGACCAGGAAGTGGTATACCGGCAAACAAAGTACCAGCAATTTTAGGAAAAAAGGTCAACAAAAATATCAATAAAAATACTTTGTTAAAAATGTCTGATATAATTATCTAATTAATTAATTTTAGATAAAATAAAATTCTTTAACATGAAATTATTTAAATCATTTAAAAAGTATCACAAAAATATTGCAATTGTAGATAAAGAATATTCTAATTTATCTTATAAACAAGTTTTAACAGAAACAAACAAGATTAAAAAAAAAATAAAAAATAGATCTCTTTTATTAATTGTTTTAGAAAATTCTCTTGGTTCTTTACTTGCTTATATATTCTGCATCCTAAACAATCATGTAGGCATCATAATAGATTCAAAAACTTCTAGAAAAAATATTCTCAAAATATTTAAAAATTATAAGCCTAATTATATATTTGGGTCAAAAATAACAAAATCTATATTTAAAAAAAATTGTTCAGAAAAATTTGCTTTTTATGATCAATACTTAATGAAAAATAAAATAAACAATAAAAAAAAAATAAACAGAAATTTATCTCTTTTATTATCTACATCGGGATCAATGGGATCAATTAAATTTGTTAAATTATCTAGTAGTAATCTCAAACACAACACAGACTCCATTATTAGTTATTTAAAAATTAATAAAAAGGACGTAACTATTACAAATTTACCAATTAGTTATAGTTATATGCTTTCAGTGATAAATACGCATTTTGAAGTTGGGGCATCTATTATAATTTCAAAATATTCTTTGATTGAAAAAGAATTTTGGAAAAACTTAAGAATTAATAAAATTACTTCTTTTAACGGTGTTCCTTATTCTTACGAAACGCTTATGAAAATGGGTCTTAAAAATATAAAAACAGAAACTTTAAGATATTTAACACTCGCTGGTGGAAAACTTGAAAAAGAAAAATTAAAAGAAATAGTAAAATTTTGTAAAAAAAATAACTTAAAGTTTTTTTCAATGTATGGTCAAACTGAAGCTTCACCAAGAATATCTTATTTAGATCCTGAATATTCTGAAAAAAAAATAGGTAGTATAGGCAAAAGTATACCCGGAATTAAAATTTATATAATTGATAATAGTGGTAAAAAAATATCAAAGCCTTTTATAGAGGGAGAAATTGTTTGTGAGGGCAAAAATGTTTTTATGGGATATTCAAAAAATCATAACGATTTAAAAAAAACTAACGAGGAAAATTATAAGTTGAAAACTGGAGATGTAGGTTTTTTTGATAAAGATGGTTTTTTTTATGTAACAAGTAGAATAAGTAAAATCTCAAAAATATTTGGTAACAGGGTGGATCTTGGTGTTTTAGAAACTTTTATGAGTCAAAAAGGCTATAAAGTTGCTTGTCTAAGTGATAATAAAAAAATTTTTATTTTTATTGAAAAGAAATATAATAAAATACGTCTAATTAATAATATTTCAAAAATAACAAATCTAAACATGAGCTGTTTTGAATTGATTAAGTTAAAGCATTTTCCAAGAACACCAAACAATAAAATAAGCTATAATGAATTAAAAAAATTGGATGCTAGATTATAAAACATTATACAATTCAGATCCTTTTGGTTTTAAAATAAAAAAAAAAGATCCCTGGTATCTTTCAAATCAAAAAAAACTTTGTTCTTATCACTACAAATATTCAAAAAATTATAGATTAATTTCTAATAATATATTTGAATCTATCTCTAAAGTAAAAACTATATCCAAACTCCCATTTGTTCACGTTTCTTTATTCAAAAATTTTAATTTAATTTCGACTAATAATAATCAAAATATCTCAATTTTTAGTTCTTCAGGAACAACAGGTTTAAAAAAATCAAAAATTAATTTAGATCCAAAAACTTCATTATTACAAACAAAAGCGCTCAGTAAAATTTTTTCAAAAATAATTACTAAAGATAAAGATATTTTTTTTATTGAAAATAAAAATTTTTTAAATTCTAGAGAATCGATGTCTGCAAAAGGTGCGGCAATAAAAGGTTTTGGTCAGCTTTGTAAAAATAAATACTTCTTGTTAGATAAAAGAAATAAAATAGATTTTTCAATTTTAACAAATTATTTAAAAAACAATAAAGATAAAGAGTTTATTATTTTTGGATTTACAAGCTCGATTTGGTTTAATCTAGTTAGAGAAGCTAGAAAGCAAAAAATTAAATTTAAAAAAAATCAAGGAATATTAGTTCACGGAGGTGGATGGAAAAAGATGCATAACTTAAGAGTAAACAATAATATATTTAAAAAGGAAGTAAGGAGGTTATTTGGATTAAAGCAGGTCTATAATTATTATGGTATGATAGAGCAAAATGGTTCTGTTTTTGTTGAATGTGAAAAAGGCTATTTTCATTGCTCAATTTTTTCAGATGTTTTTACTAGAAATTCAAAACTAGAACTAAGTAAAATAAATGAAAGTGGTTTAATACAAACCCTTTCATTATTACCGTTAAGTTATCCTGGTCATAACATTTTAACCGAAGATATGGGTATAATTCATGGCATTGATGATTGCCCATGTGGAAAAAAAGGTAAGTATTTTTCTGTTTTAGGTCGAGTGCCTAGTGCAGAGCTTAGAGGATGTAGTGATGTTACTTAAACTTAATAAAAAAATTGAAGTTGTGTTAGGAAATTTTAATTTAAAAGATGGGCCAAATGAAATTTTTGATAGAGATATAATTTTATTATTAAATCAAATATCAAAAGAAATTTTAAATTGTAGAAAATGTAAAAATTTTCCAGATTTAATTGCATTTGGATTTTGGTGTAGGGAAAATAATATCAAAGCAATATTTAAAAATTATAGTTTTTTTAAAAATAGGATGGGACGTGGAACTGTATTACATATAACTCCATCAAATGCTCCAACCAATTTTGCATATTCAATGGTTTTTGGATTATTGTCAGGTAATAATAATATAGTTAGACTTCCAAGTAAAAATTTTCTTCAGGTAAAAATTTTATGTGAAATTCTAAAAAAATTATCAATAAAAAAAGTTTATAAAAGAAGTTTTAAAAGATTATTATTAATAAAATATCAAAATTCAGATATTTTATCTTCTCAACTTTCTGAAAACGTAGAAGCAAGAATAATTTGGGGTGGAGATAATACTATTGATAAATTCAAATCTTTTAAAACTAAACCAAGGTGTATAGACCTTACATTTGCAAATAGATATTCAATATCATTAATAGACTCTAATAAAATAGCAAAACTAGATTCTCAAGATTTGTCAATTTTGGTTAATAAATTTTATAATGATACATATACCATGGATCAATTTGGTTGTTCATCTCCTAATAGTGTATTTTGGTTGGGTAAAAATAATGTAGCTAAAAAAAATTTTTGGTTTGCTTTGAGCAAGATAGTAAATAAAAAATATGATATTGGTTTGTCAGGTGCCAATAAAAAAATTTCTAACTTAATGAATTTTACTTTAGAAAAAAACAAAAGATTTAATACGAATATCAAGAATTTTAATTTAATTACACTTAAAAATAAAAAAATAAGTTCTGAAAATTTTAAAAATATAAATTTTGGTACATTTTTAGAAATTGATCTTCAAAACATAAATTATTTACGCAAATACATTTCAGAAAAATTACAAACTATAACCTACTATGGAACTGATTTTAAAATTATAAAAAAATTTATAGTTAACAATAAGATTAAAGGAATTGATAGAGTAGTACCAATTGGAAGAGCTTTTGA
>CACHFM010000020.1 GCA_902579105.1 uncultured Pelagibacteraceae bacterium
AATTTTTTTATTTTTTATTTTTGATAAGATTTTTTTTCTCTTTAAAATATCTTCTTTAATAATAGTTATATTTTTAGTTTTTTTTATATTACTTTTTTTTCCTGAGAAAAAGTTGTCAATTACAAAAACATTAAAACCTTTTATCGCCAAAAGTTCAGCTAAATGGCTACCAATAAAACCACATCCACCTGTTACAATAACATTTTTCACTATATTTTAAATTAATCCTAAAGTTCTAGCAGTTGAGAAATAATAATCACCCTTATATCCAATAAATCTGAATAATTTTAACCATTCTTTTTTGCTTAGTATGGTAGTTCCAATAACTGTCCAATTTAGAAATGCATTTTTTTCTCTTTCATTCTCATAAGAGGCAACAACAACATAATTTTTTTTTCCAACTCTTTGCATCTCTTTGAGAGAGTTAACAGTGTGTCTTAAATTATGAGTATAAATAGAATTGAAAGCAAATATAAAATCAATTTCTTTATTTTTAAATGGTAAATTATAATATTCAGAATACTTTATATTTTTTTTAACCTCCGGATGTGCATTCTTAATTGCATATTCATGATCTTCAATTCCATAAATTTTTATTCCAGGAACTAAATCTTTCAAATCTTTCATGAAAAATCCTTTTTTACAGCCAAGATCTAATACTTTTGATTTTTTTGTTAGTTTATATCTTTTTATAATTTTTGGTAAAAATTTCTTCCATCTTCCATCGTATTTGTATCCACCGTATCCATTAATTCTTTTTCCATCGTAATATTCTTTGTCGAGGCCCCATGCGATAATGCGATTTGTAATATCTCTTTTTTTTGATATAAATTTGCGCTTAGTAATTTTTTTTTTAAAATAACCAGTATCAAAATGTCTCATAATGTTTTATTAACCTTTAAATTTTAATATGTAAATAACTATAAATGATTAAAAATATTTTAATTACAGGCGGTGCTGGTTATGTGGGCACGATGTTGGCAGATAGATTGGTTACAGAAAACAAAAATGTTATTGTTTATGATACCTTTTGGTATGGAAATGAAAAAAATTTATTTGGATCAAATCTAAATAAAATTAAAATTTACAAAGCAGATATTAGAAATGCAGGTGAATTTGAAAAAGCTATTATAGAGAATAAAGTAGAGTGTGTAATACATTTGGCTTGTGTATCAAACGATCCTTCGTATGAACTTAACCCAGAATTAGGCAAATCGATTAATTATGATTGCTTTGAAAATTTAGTAAAAATTTCGAAAGATAATGGAGTACAGAGATTTATTTACGCTTCATCGTCTAGTGTTTATGGAGTTAAGGAAGAAGATCAGGTTACAGAAAATCTATCATTGGAACCATTAACAGATTATTCTAAATATAAAGCTTTGTGTGAAGAAATTTTGATAAAATATATTGATAAAAATTTTATAGGAACTGTAGTTCGTCCAGCAACAGTATGTGGTTATTCAAAAAGATTAAGATTAGATTTAAGCGTCAATATCTTAACTACACATGCCTATTTCAAAAATAAAATTACTGTATTTGGAGGTGAACAATATAGACCAAATTTAAATATTTTAGATATGATTGAATTTTATGTTCAAGCATTAAAGTACGACTCAAATCTAATTAATGGAGAAATATTTAATGTTGGTTATGAAAATTTAAAAATAAAAGAAATTGCTTCATTAGTTAAAAAAATCGTAGAAAAAGATTTTGTAACAGAAACTACACCATCAAATGATAACAGGTCTTATAGAATTACGTCAAAGAAGATAGCTGACAAGCTTGGTTTTATACCAAAAAATACTGTTGAGGATGCAATAAAAAGTTTATACCAAAATTTTGAAAATAAAACAGTTGCTAATCCGTTCGAAAGCGATCTATTTTATAATGTTCAAGTTATGAAAAGAATTTATGAAAATAAATAAATTAGAAAAATTAAAAAACCTTCATGAGTTAACTAGAATTAGAATTATTGAAGAAGAGATAGCTAAAGAATATAAAAATCAGGAAATGAGATGTCCAGTACATCTGTCCATAGGTCAAGAAGCTGTTCCCGTAGGAGTAAGTAGAGTTCTAACAAAAAAAGATTATATTGTTAGTACTCATAGGTGCCATGCACATTATATAGCAAAGGGGGGCTCAATTGACGCTCTAATAGGTGAATTATATGGAAAAGAAAGTGGTACCTGTAAAGGCATTGGTGGATCAATGCATATGTATGACAAAAAAGTAAATCATATAGCATCTGTTCCAATAGTAGGTGGATCAATCCCTATAGGTGTTGGCATAGGTTATGCAATTAAAATAAATAAATCAAAGCAAGTTTCTGTGATTTACTTTGGTGATGCAGCAACTGAAGAGGGTGTTTTTTTTGAAAGTCTTCACTTTGCTGCTTTAAAAAAATTACCAATTATTTTTGTCTGTGAGGATAATAAATATTCAGTTTATACTTCAAGATATGAGAGACACGGCAAAAGAGATATTAAAAAACTTATAAAATCTATGGATGTAAAATTTATAGAAACAAAAGAAAATGACGTTGAGGATATATATAAAAAATCTTTGATTGCAAAAAAGCATGCGATTTTAAATGGTCCAGTTTGTATTTACTCTAAAACTTATAGATATCTTGAACACTGTGGGCCAAATAATGATGATAATTTGGAATATAGGCCAAAAAAAGAAATTGAATATTGGTTAAAAAAAGACCCAATTGAATTGGAAATTAAAAAATTAAAAAAAATTAAAATTTTTAATGATGAAGAATATTTAACGTTTTGCAATTCCATAAGAAGAAAATTTATTTCCTCAATAATTAAAACAAAAAATACCAAATCTTTATCGATAAAGAAATTAGAAAATTTAGAATATGCCAAATAGAAAAAATTCATTTATTGATGCTATGAGCGAGTCATTAGTTCAGTCTATGCAAAAAGATAAAAATGTAGTTATTCTTGGAGAGGGTGTTACAGATGTTAAGGGTATTTTTAATTCAACGAATGCAGCATTAAAAAAATTTGGACATCAAAGGGTAATAGAAACTCCAGTTTCTGAAAATGCACTGACAGGAATACAACTAGGAATGTCTCTGTTGGGAAAAAAACCAATTTTAATGCATGCTCGGGTTGATTTTTCTCTACTAGGATTTGATCAACTAATAAATAATGCATCTAAATGGCACTATATGTTTGGAGGTGAAATGAATGTTCCTATGGTTATAAGATTAATCATAGGCAGAGGATGGGGACAAGGACCTCAGCATTCTCAAAGTTTAGAAAGTGTTTTTTCACACTTTCCAGGTTTAAAAATAGTTGTTCCTTCAACAGCTAAAGATTGTAAAGGATTAATGGCAGCGAGTATATTTGATAAAAACCCTGTTGTATTTATTGAACACAGATGGCTTCATTATTATTCATCAAACTTTAGTAAAAAATTTTATAAAATAGACCTGAATAATAGTATAGATATAAAAAAACGCGGAAAAGACTTAACTATATTATCGTCTTCAATAATGCTTATTGAGAGCTTGAAGGCAGCAAAAATTTTAAAAAAATATGATATAGATATAGAAGTTTTAGATTTAAGAGTTTTAAGACCATTAAAATTAGACAAACTTTATTCATCTTTAAAGAAAACAAAAAAATTTATTTTTGTTGATAACGGATGGAAGACCTTCGGAATTGGTTCAGAAATTTTTGCGAATATTCTTGAGAAAAATATATTTTTAAAAAATATTCCTAAAAGATTGGCTTGCAAAGATTATCCAACTCCTAGCTCTCCTCATCTTAACAAAGGCTATTATGTGACTATTAAAGATATATGTAATGAAGTTTGCAAATGTCTTTCAGTTAAAAAGAATATAAAATCTAAAATTTTAAATGAATGTGAGCATATTATGTCTAAAGTACCACATGACTTACCAGATCTAAATTTTAAGGGCCCTTTTTAATTATGAAAAAATGGAAAGTTAGATATTCGTATTTACCTCAACAATTCAAAAATATTGATCATATTTTGAAAAGAGTAAAAAAAGTTGTTCAGTCAGGAGATTTTACACTTGGTAAAGAATTAGAAATTTTTGAGAAAAAATTTTCCTCACTAATAGGAACAAAATATGCAGTTGGAGTAAACTCTGGAACAGATGCAATTAAACTTTCATTGGCAGCAATAGGTATTAAAAAAGGTGATGAAGTAATTACTGCTGCAAACACTTTTGTTGCTACTGTTGGTGGCATTTGTGAGTTAGGTGCAAAGCCAGTTTTTGTTGATGTGTTAGAAAACTATTGTATGGATGCAGATTTAGTTGAGGCCAAAATTACAAAAAGAACTAAAGCAATACTTCCTGTTCATTTCACTGGGTATACTCCAAATATGTCAAAAATAATGTCGATATCAAAAAAATATAAAATTCCAGTAATTGAAGATGCCTGCCAAGGTATTCTGTCTAGTTATAAGAAAAAAAATTCTGGAACATGGGGAATAACAGGATGTTTTTCGCTTCATCCATTAAAAAATTTGAATGTATGGTCCGATGGTGGAGTAATAACAACAAATAATAAAAAAATTTTTGAAAAACTTAGATTATTAAGAAATCATGGTTTAATAAACAGAGATGAGTTTGTTGTTACGGGCTATAATTCAAGATTAGACACACTTCAAGCTGCTGTCGGAAATTGTCTTATAAAAGATGTAAAAGCTTTAACTAATCAAAGAATATCCAATGCAAATTTTTATGATAATGAATTTGGAAAGATAAAAGAAATTAAAATTCCCAAAAGAGAAAAAAATAACAGAAATGTATTTCATCTTTACGTTGTTTTTGCGAAAAAAAGAAATCAGTTACTTAAGTATTGTCTAAATAAAGGCATTGAATGTAAAATTCATTATCCCAAAGAACTTTATTTGCAAAAGGGTTTAAGATATCTGAAACACAAAAGAGGTGATTTTCCTATCACAGATTGGCAATGTAAAAATATAATTTCGTTTCCTGTTGATCAATATCTCTCAAAAAAACAACTTACTTTTGTTGTGAAAACGGTAAAAAATTTTTATAATTAAATGCAAATACCTTTTGTTAATTTAAAAAAACAATCTGAATTAGAAAAAAAAGTAATTTTAAAATCAGTAAATAAAGTATTAAAAAAAAGTAATTTTATTTTAGATGATGTTAATGAGGTTTTGGAAAAAAAAAATCGCAAAATATACAAATACCAAATATTGTGCTCTTTTAAATTCGGGAACAGATGCATTAACTCTTGCTTTGTATGTGGCAGGTATAAAAAGAAATGATGAAGTAATAACTTGTTCAAACTCATTTATAGCTTCAGCTGCTGCAATTGTTCATTTAGGAGCTAAAGTAACATTTGTAGATGTTAAAGAGGATCAAAATATGGATCCAAAATTGATTGAAGCCAAAATTACAAACAAAACTAAAGCTATAATGCCAGTGCACCTGACAGGGAGAATTTGTGATATGCCGTCAATAATAAAAATTGCAAAAAAATATAATTTAAAAGTTATAGAGGATGCTGCTCAATCATTTGGATCAAAGTATAAAAATAAACATGCTGGAACTTTTGGAGATATAGGTTGTTTTTCTCTTCATCCTTTAAAAAATTTAAATGGTATTGGTGACGGAGGACTAATAATCACCAATAATAAAGAATATTATGAGAGAATCAGAAGTTTAAGAAATCATGGGATTAGAGACAGAAATAATGTTGACGAATTCGGGTATGTTTCAAGATATGACAGTTTAAAGGCTTCAATTTTAATGGATAGGTTAAAAAATTTAAAATTTGTTATAAATAAAAGAAGACAAAATGCAAAGATCTACAAGAAATTAATTAACAATCCAAATGTATTTATTCCTGATGAAATTAAATCTGAATTCAATACTTATCACACCTTCGTTGTTCAAGTAAAAAAAAGATCAGAATTAATTAAATATTTAAAGAAAAATGGAATTTCAACTGCAATACATTATCCAATACCAATTCATTTACAAAAAGCATTTACAAAAAAAAATATTCAAAAATTGAAACTACCAAAGACGATGAAGCAGTCTAAAGAAATTTTGTCATTACCAATTAATCAATTTATGACTAATAAAGAATTGGAATATATATCTAATAAAATTAATAATTTTTATAAATAATGAAAGTTTTAGTAATAGGCAGCAATTCATTTAGCGGATCTAATTTAATTAATAAATTATTAAATGAGGGATATGACGTTATTGGGATTAGTCGTTCAAAAGAATATAACGATGTTTTTTTGCCTTATAAAAAAAATCCTAGAATAAAAAATTTTAGGTTTTTTAATTATAATCTTAATTATGATAATAACAAAATTGGTGCTTTAATTAAAAAAGAGAAGATCAAAAATATATTCAATTTTGCTGCCCAAGGTGAAGTTAGATCAAGTTTTTATTATCCTTTAAATCATTATCAAACAAACTGCATGAGCCATATTAATTTGTTAGAAAAAATTAAAAGATTTGATTTTATAGACAACTATATTCAAATATCTACTCCTGAAGTCTATGGAGCAGTAAAAAATGTGATGTTTGAAAGCTTTAATATGAATCCATCTTCTCCCTACGCATCCTCGAAGGGAGCATTAGACCTTTACTTGTTAACACTCTTCAAAACTTATAAATTTCCAGTAAAATTTGTCAGATCATCAAATGTATATGGCCCATGTCAGCAGCTTTATAGAATAATACCAAAATCTTTAATTGTTTTTTTGATGAACAAAAAAATAAAGTTAGATGGTGGTGGAAAATCCAAAAAAATTTATACATACATTGATGATATATCCGAGGGAGAATTGCTAATAATGCAAAAAGGGAAATTTGGAGAAATTTACCATTTATCAATTAATAAATTGATTAGCATTAATAAATTAGTGAAAAAAATTTGCAAAGTGACTGGAAAAAAATTTGAAAAAATAGTCAACTTTGGACCAGAGAGAATAGGACAGGATAAATATTATAATATATCTGCAAAAAAAATAGAAAGAGAATTAAATTGGAAGGCAAAGACCGATATAGATTTAGGACTAATGAGCACTTATAAATGGGTCTATGATAATCTTAATACATTAAAAAAAATGAAATTAGATTATATTCACAAGGAATGAACATAAACTACTATACTTTATGTTGGGGTGATTATTATCTTAAAAGTTTGTTAGATATATCTTTAAAAAGTTTTTTTTCAAAAAAACCAAAGAATTTCAATAAATTCAACCATAATGTTTTTCTCTATACTGATAACAAAAAATCAAAGTTAAAAAAAAAAACTAAAAAATTTCTGTCAAAAAAAAATATAAATATACACTTTGTTGATTTTTCAAAAGAAATAAATTTAGTTAAAAATAATAAAATCTCTGTTTGGAAGAATCTTGGAAAATTTCAATTGCATTCAATCGCACACAGCCATAAATATGATGCAAAAGCTGTATTTTTATTTCCTGATGAAATTCATTCTGCAGAATTATTCTCAATTATATTAAAAAATATAAATAAAAACTTAATATTAATACCTTCTAATGAGATTAACAAAAAAAAGATTAACAACAAATTAACTAAAATATTAAAAAAAAATGAAGGAATTATTCCTAAGAAAAAAATGTATTCTTTAATTAGTAAATCTTCTTTAAATTTGATTTCTTATGCTTTTGTAGATCAAAATTATTATAATTATCATAATTCTAGATATTATTTTCATCATAAAGACATGCTGCACTTTAAAAATATTCATCTTTCAACAATTTTTTTGAATCCTAAAATATTTTTTAAAAGGAACACTTTTTTCCAAAATTTTTATACTTTAGACATGACTTTATCAAACAAAGATCTTAATAAGAAAATTATATATCCTGATGAAGCACTACTATTTTCTTTAGAGGAAAATGAAGAGACAACTGTTAAAAAAACTTTTATTAAAAAT
>CACHFM010000021.1 GCA_902579105.1 uncultured Pelagibacteraceae bacterium
ACCAATTTTGCGTTGTACAAATATATCTAGTATTAAAATGCATTGCTGGAATATGTGGATTTTGCATATGCATTACTACTGAAATTCCAGAAGCCCAGAATCTTGGATCTTTAGTAGCTCCAGGAATTTTTTTTTGAAATTTTTTTGGAAACTTTCCGTAAACCTTTGAAAAATTTACTCCAACTTTTTCAAAAATCTTACCATCTTTAAAAATTCTATATTCACCACCACCCTCATCTTTATTTTTATTTCTTTGCCATGTAGTTGTTTTAAATTTTATTTTATTTTTTTCTATTTTGTTAATGTCATCACAAATTACATTTTGAAGTAACTTAAACCAATTACTAGCTAGATCTTTTTTAATTTCATTATTCATATTATATTTATTTGTCTTAAACTTTCTGCCAAAACAATTGCAACCGAAGATGCTACATTGAACGACCTGGCATTTTTATCCATTGGTATCTTTAATCGATTATTTATCGACTGGTGAACATTTTCAGGAACTCCTGCACTTTCTCGACCAAATAATATGGTATCATTTTTTTTAAATTTAAATTTAGTATAAGATAATGACGCCTTGGTAGTCATCAATACAATTCTTTGATTTTTTTTTTTTTCAAAGAACTCTTCAGAACTTCGATATAAATCAATTTTATTCCAATCCATATAGTCCATCACTACTCTTTTAAAGCGTTTGTCTGATAAAAGAAAACCGCAGGGTTCAATAATTTCTAATTTTGACCCAAAACAAGCACAAGTTCTTATAATTGCCGCAGTATTTTGCGGAATATCTGGCTCATATAATGCAATTCTTGGTCTATGTTTCATATTTATGTGTCATTCTTTCAGTAGAAAAAAAACTATTATCTTATAAGAAATCGTATATTAAATAAATTTTTAACAAAAATATTTAAAAAATGTCAGATAAAAAGCCAAAAAGAAGAGAATTTTTATTTACAGTTTCATATGCTGTTGGAGCCGTTGGTGTTGGAGCTGTCGTTTGGCCACTAGTTGACCAAATGAATCCAGATGCTTCAGTTAAGGCATTAGCAAGTACAGAAGTTGATGTTAGTTCAGTTCAACCAGGAAATACAATAACCGTACTTTGGAGAGGTAAACCAGTTTTTATTAGAAGAAGAACTCAGGATGAAATTGCAGAAGCGAGATCAGTTAAGCTGGAAGAATTACCACATCCAGAAAAAGATGAAGATAGAGCAAAAGATCCAGAATGGTTAGTGATGCTTGGTATCTGTACTCACTTAGGATGTGTGCCTTTAAATGATAAAGGTGATTACGATGGATGGTTTTGTCCATGCCATGGTTCGCATTATGATACTTCCGGCAGGATTAGAAAAGGTCCTGCACCTACGAATATGGAAATACCAAAGTATGAGTTTGTAAACGCTAACACAATTAAAATAGGTTAAGTAGCAAAATATGAGTGATCATGAATATAAACCTTCATCAAAAGTTGGAAAATGGTTTAATGATAGATTGCCACTTCTAAGTCTTGCAAATCATTTAACAGATTATCCAACTCCCAAAAATTTAAATTATTGGTGGACGTTTGGTGGAATTTTAACTTTTTGTCTAATAACTCAAATTATTACAGGTATAACGCTTGCTATGCATTATATAGCTGACTCAGATTTAGCTTTCGCAAGTGTAGAGCATATAATGAGAGATGTTAATTATGGCTGGTTAATAAGATATGTTCACGCAAATGGAGCTTCGATGTTTTTTCTTGCTGTTTACATTCATATTTTTAGATCTTTGTATTATGGTTCTTATAAGTCTCCAAGAGAAGTAATTTGGATTATTGGAATGATTATATATTTCTTAATGATGGCTACAGCTTTCATGGGCTACGTACTTCCTTGGGGTCAGATGAGTTTTTGGGGAGCAACTGTAATTACTAATTTATTTAGTGCAATTCCTCTTGTGGGTGAGGGTATAGTAGCATGGTTATGGGGTGGTTTTGCAGTAGATAACCCAACTCTTACAAGATTTTATGCTTTACATTATTTGTTACCATTTTTAATTCTTGGATTAGTAGTTCTTCATATTTGGGCATTACATGTTCCAGGAAATAATAATCCTATTGGAATTGACATAAAAAAACCTTCGAAAGATACAGTCCCATTTCATCCATACATTGTTATAAAAGATGGTTTTGCTCTATTGATGTTTATGATTGTGTTTGCTTTTTTTGTTTTTTATTCACCTAATATTTTAGGTCATGCAGATAATTATATTGAGGCAAATCCAATGGTAACACCAGCTCATATTGTTCCTGAGTGGTATCTTTTACCTTTCTATGCAATTCTAAGATCTGTTCCTGATAAATTATTAGGGGTTATAGCTATGTTTGCATCAATTTTTGTTTTAGTAATTTTACCGTGGTTGGATACTTCAAAAATTAGATCTGCAGTATTTAGACCTTTATATAAGCAGTTTTACTGGATTTTAATTATCGATGTTTTAATTTTAGGTTATATGGGTGCTATGCCGGCTGAAGGTCTTTATTTGTTAGTAGCTAGAGTGGCAACAGCATATTATTTCATGCATTTTTTAATAATTTTACCAGTTTTAGGTTACAAAGAGAAAACAATACCAATACCATTAAGTATCATGGAGCCTGTTCTTGGAGGATCTGCAAATTTATCAAATATTAAAAAAAAAGAGAGCATACATTAAAAAATTATGAAAAAAATTATAACAATAACTTGTTTAATTTTTTTACTAACTATAGGTGGGCATCAAGCTAACGCTGCAGAAAAAACTGATCTATTAAAAATAGATTGGAGTTTTAAAGGTTTATTTGGAAAATTTGATCGTGGATCACTTCAAAGAGGTTATCAAGTATATTCAGAGGTTTGTGCCAGTTGTCATTCAATGAAATACTTGAGTTATAGAAATTTAAGTGAAAAAGGTGGACCTGAATTTTCTGTTGAGCAAGCAAAAGCCATTGCTGCTTCTTTTGAAATTACTGATGGACCAAATGCTGACGGAGAGATGTTTACAAGGCCTGGAAAATTATCAGATAAGTTTCTAATGCCTTATGCAAATGATAAAGAAGCTCAAGCAGCTAACGGTGGAGCATATCCACCAGATATGTCAGTATTAGCAAAAGCAAGAAGTGGTGGAGCTGATTATCTTTATTCTATTCTTTTAGGATATGTAGATCCACCTGAAGGAATTACATTAGATGACGGCGTATATTATAATAAATATATGTATGGAAATAATATTAAAATGGCGAAACCTTTAGAAGATGATTTGGTTGAATATTCTGATGGCACTATTGCTTCTGAAGAACAAATGGCAAAAGATGTAGTGACATTTTTAATGTGGTCTGCTGAACCTCACTTAGAGTCCAGGCACCGAATGGGTTTTAAAGTAATCGTATATTTAATTATTTTAACTATTCTAGTTTATTTTAGTATGAAAAAAATCTGGTCACGTATTGAATCTGAAGTTTAAAACATCTCCATCTTTTACAATATATTCTTTACCCTCTAGTCTCATTTTTCCATTAGTTTTTGAATTAACCCATCCATTATTTGCTATAAAATCTTCGTAAGAAACTGTTTCTGCTCTTATAAAACCTTTCTCAAAATCAGTATGAATTTCTCCAGCAGCTTTTGGGGCAGTGCAATTTTTTTGAATTGTCCAAGCTCTAGTTTCTTCAGGTCCAGAAGTAAAATATGTATCTAATTCTAAAATATTATAACCTTTTTGGATTAACATATTTAATCCTGTTTCTTTTAGACCAATCATCTTCATATAATTTTTTTTTTCTTCAGAAGCTAGCTGATTTATTTGATTTTCTATATCTGCAGATACAATTAGCGTATTTTCTTCTCCAAATTTATTAATAAAGTTTTTTGTATAATGATTTCCTTCTTGAATACTTTGTTCATCCACATTACAGACAAAAATTTTTGGTTTAATAGAAAGTAAACCTGTTTGATTGAGTTGTTTTTTTTCAAATTCAGATTTTAAAATCGATATATCTTTATCATTATTTATACAATTTAGAGCAATTTCTAGTATTTTTAACTGCTTCTCATCGATATTCTTTTTATTATTTTTTTCTAATCTTTTTTGAATAGACTCTAAATCTGCTAGCATCATTTCAGTTTCAATAATTTCTAGATCTCTAATTGGATCTACAGTTGAATTAACATTTTGAATATCATCAGAGTCAAAACATCTAATCATATGAATTATTGCATCTACTTCTCTAATATGCGAAAGAAATTTATTTCCTAACCCTTCACCTTTAGATGCTCCTTTTACTAGTCCCGCAATATCTACAAATGAAATTGTAGTATTTATTATCTTTTTAGATTTTGAAATTTTAGATAAATTAGACAATCTTTCATCAGGCACTGGTACAATACCAATATTAGGTTCTATTGTACAAAAAGGAAAATTTTCTGCCTGAGCTTTACTTGAGTTCGTAATTGCATTGAATAAAGTAGATTTACCAACATTTGGTAAACCAACAATACCACATTTGAAACTCATTATTTATTATTTACTGTGCTAGAAAATAAATCCAATTTTTTATTTATAAGTATCGAAATAGACTCAGTAATATTATTTGAAATTTTCTCTAATCCAAGCATTTCATCTTCGTCAAAATTTTGAAGCACAAAATCAGCAGCTTCGATATTATTTTTTGGTTTTCCGATTCCAATTCTTACTCTTGAATAATCTTTACCAATAAATTTATCAATTGAGGCAATTCCATTATGTCCAGCACTTGATCCTCCAAATTTAGCTTTGATCTTACCAAATTCGATATCCAGATCATCATGGAAAACTATAACATCCTCAGCATCTATCTTAAAATATTCAATAAGTTCTCTGATACAAATTCCTGAGTTGTTCATAAATGTTAATGGTTTAATCGCATAGATTTTTTGATCCGCAACATTTCCAGTTGTTAATAAACCTTTAAATTTTGGTTTTTGTTTTGATAAACCAAATTTTTTATTTATTGAATCAATAATTTTAAAACCAACATTATGTCTATTATTTTCGCTATCTGGTGTGGGATTGCCTAAACCTACAAATAAAAGCATAAATTAATGAAATTTAATTTTTCAATTTTAATTGATTATTTTTTTTCTTCGGCAGGCTTTTTATCTTCGCCTTCTTTTTTATCACCTTCAGCTTTTTTATCACCTTCAGCAGCTGGTTTTTCTCCATCTGCCGCTGCTTCAGCTCCTTCAGCTCCTTCTTCACCTTCTGCTGCTTCAGCTTCAGCTGGTTTTTCAGGTTCTTTCATTACAGTTGGTGCAGCTAGAGTTGCGATCACAAAGTCTCTTCCTTGAATTGTTGGCACAACATCATCTTCTAAAGTAATTGATGAGATTTTAAAGCTTTCTCCAATATCTACTCCTTCAAGGTCTATAACAAGATTTTCAGGTATCTTTTCACTTGGGCATTTAAGCTCTACTTTTCTTCTAACAATGTTTAGTACTCCACCTCTTTTTAATCCTGGGGATTTTTCATGATTAATAAATTGAACAGGAACTTCTATTCTAATTTTAACACCAGGAACTACTCTTAAAAAGTCAACATGAATTGGTTCATCTGTTATAACATCATACTTAATTTCTCTTGGAAGAACATCTTGAGGCTTTCCATCCAAATTTAAAGTTACAATATTTGATAAAAAGTTATCTTTTTCTATTAAAATTTTTAATAATTTCTTAGAAATAGAAACTTTTTCATTCTGTGCTTCACCACCATAAATAATTGCTGGCACCATTCCATTATTTCTAAGAGAATTTAGTTCACCCTTAGTTTTGTTATTTCTAATGTTTGCATCTAGAGAGTTCATAAAGTGACGGTTTTTAACTTATGATTGTAAATTTTACAAGTAATTTATTTAAACAAATCTGATACTGATGTTGAATTAGATATACGTTTTATTGCTTCACCTAATAAATTACAAATTGATAATACCTCTATATTTTTAGCTTTTTTCAACTTGCTAGAGTTGTCAATCGTATCAGTTATAACTAAATTTTTAATTTTTGATTTTCTAATTTTTTCGGTTGCTTCTCCACTTAAAACTCCATGAGTTATATATACGTGGACTTCTTTTGCCCCTCTATCAAGTAATGCTTGAGCCGCATTAACAATTGTTCCGCCTGAATCAATTATATCATCAACAATAATACAAGTTTTATTATTAACATTTCCCACAACGTTCATAACTTGAGATTTTCCTGGAGTCGGTCTTCTCTTGTCTATTATTGCTATACCAAGATCTAATTTTCTAGCAAGTGCCCTTGTTCTTTCAACTCCACCAACGTCAGGTGCAACACAAATCAAATTTTTTCCTTTTATATTTTTTTTTATATGTCTTGAAAAAATTGGAGTTGCAAAAAGGTTATCAACAGGAATATCAAAAAATCCTTGAATTTGACCTGCATGTAAGTCCACAGTTACTACTCGATCTGCTCCTGCTTTAGTTATTAAATTTGAAACTAATTTTGCTGATATAGATGTTCTT
>CACHFM010000022.1 GCA_902579105.1 uncultured Pelagibacteraceae bacterium
GGTCAAATATTTTATTATTTTTTAAAGTATCTACTTTAAAGATCTTTTGTTTAAAATAACTATTTTTAATTTTTTTAATAATTAATGGATCATTTTTTTTTACAAATGCTAATGATTGATTTGACTGGGAATTTAATAGATTAAATTTTGCATTAATATAATTTTTTAAATTTTTATGTCTTTCAATATGGTCAGGGCTAATGTTCAGAATTACTGCATATTTTGATGTAAATATTTTACTATAATCTAACTGGTAAGATGAAGCTTCTATTACAAATATAGTTCTTTTAGTAATTTTATTTTCAGATAATACAGGATTTCCAATATTTCCAATTAATCTTGCATCATATTTTTGATCTATCAAAATCTTATGTAGAATTTTAGCTGTAGTAGATTTTCCATTTGTTCCTGTAATTGTAATGCTCTTATTTTTGTAAAACGAATAAAAAACATCTAAATCAGTATAAATTTTTGAATAATTTTTATTTAAAAATTTAGATAATTTACAGTTAGATATATCAATTCCTGGACTAATAATAATTTTATCAAATTTAAATTTTGAAACCTGTTTAAAATTATATAGTCTTTGATTTATTTTTGAATTGATTTTTTTTTTTATATTATCATCGAATAAATATAATTCTGCTTTATTTTTTAAAAATTTATATGATGATATTCCACTTTTACCAAGACCATAAATTAATATTTTTTTATCTAAAAAAATATTTTTATTTTTTTTCATTATCTTAGTTTCAACGTGGCTAAACCTATCATTGCTAAAATAATCGAAATAATCCAAAATCTAATTACAACGGTTGACTCTGGCCATCCTTTTTTTTCAAAATGATGGTGTATTGGCGCCATTTTAAAAATTCGTTTACCTGTTAACTTAAATGAAATTACTTGAACCATTACTGAAACTGCTTCAAGCACAAATAATCCACCAGTTATTGCTAAAACTATTTCATGTTTTGTTATTATTCCTATAGTGCCTAATGAACCACCTAAAGCTAAAGAGCCAGTGTCACCCATAAAAATTTTTGCCGGCGGAGCATTAAACCATAAAAAACCCAAACATGAACCTATGATGGCTCCACAAAAAATCGAAATTTCTCCAGTGCCTTCAATGTATGGAATTTGTAAATAATCTGAAAAAACAATATTTCCAGTTATATAACTAATAAAAGCAAAGCAAGCAGCGACTAAAATTACTGGTACTGTCGCTAATCCATCAAGTCCATCTGTTAAATTAACTGCATTAGATGAACCTATAATTATAAATACTGAAAAAGGTATAAAAAACCAACCAAGATTAATTACTAAATTTTTAAAAAATGGAAAATACAAATTATTGATTTCTTGATATTCTACAAAATAAACAAAAAAACTTATTCCTATTATTGCTATAAAAATTTGTGATAATAATTTAGACTTAAATGATATGCCTGAAGAATTATTTAATTTAATTTTTTTATAATCATCAAGTGCCCCAAGCAATCCAAATGAAATTGTAATATAAATACAAAAAAGAATACTAATATTTGATAAATTTCCCCAAAGTAAAACTGAAACTAATAATCCGAATAAAATAATAACTCCACCCATTGTTGGAGTGCCAATTTTTTTTACTATATGATTCTCTGGTCCATCATCACGTATTGGATCTAATATTTTGTTATTTGAAAAAAATTTAATGAAAGGTTCGCCAATTAATAAAACAATGATTAATGATGTAAATAAAGATAATCCTGTTCTAAAAGTTATATATTTAAAAACATTTAAAAAACCAAAAAAATCAACATAATTTAATAAAAATTGATAAAGCATTTATTTAAATCCTTTCAAGTTATTAGTAATCTCATTAAATCCTGTCGCATTTGAGGCCTTAACCATTAGATAATCATTATTATTTAATTCACTATTAATCAATTCAATAATCTCAGATTTATAATTTAATATTCTGCCTCTTTTTGATTTTGATATTAAATTGAATGTAGATAAAATATCATTTCCCTTAACAAAAACTTTATCTATTTTAGTTTGATTGATTATAGATGCCATTGATTGATGAAGTTTTTTGGAGTATTTTCCAAGCTCCAGCATATCACCCAATAATAAATATTTTTTTGAGTTTTTTGAATTAATTTTATCATAGTTAAGTATCGCAGATTCAAGAGATAATGGATTTGAATTATAACTTTCATCAATTAAATTTAAATATTTATTTTTAACTTTAATTTTTGAAATATCTCCTCTTCCATTTGGTACTTTAAAATTAAAAAATATATTTTTATTTATTTTAGAAATATCAAAAAAAATACTCATTACCGTTAAAGCAGCAAGAATATTTAAAATATTATTTTGGTAATCATTAGAAGTTAAAAAATATCTTTTTAAATTATTAATTCTAATATTAACTTTAAATTTTTTTCCATTTTTTTTAATACTTAAAAGTTTAATGTTCGAATTTTTGTTTTTAATACTAAAGGATAAAATTTTAAGATTTTTTTTAAGAGCTATTCTTTTATGTAAATTAAAAAACTTATCATCACCATTTAAAACAACAAAACCATTATTTTTAGTATTATTTATTATTTCTGATTTAGCTAAAGCTATTTGCTGTAAATTCTTAAAATTTTTAGCATGTGCATAATTAATATTTGTAATTACACTTACATCAGGATGAACAATTTTTGAAAGATAATCTATCTCTCCCTTTTTATCCATTCCAACTTCTAGAACTCCATAATCATCATTTTGATTTAAATTAAAAAGACTTAACGGAACACCATATTTATTGTTGTATGATTTTGGTGATATATTTGTTTTAGATATTTTCTTTAATGCATTTCCTAATAATTCTTTTAGAGTTGTTTTTCCACAACTTCCTGTTATTGCAACTATTTTGGTATTTATATTCTGTCTAAAAATTATAGAGTTTTTTGTTAAAAATTTTAAAGTGTCTTGAACTTTAATTTGACGTTTAATATTATTTTTATTTATTTTATTTACTATTGCTAACGATGCTTTTTTCTTAAAAGCTTGATCTATAAATTTATTACCATCATTTTTTTTTCCTTTAATTGCAAAAAAAACATCCTCTTTTTTTATTTCTTTAGAACTAATTCTTGCTTTTTTTATAACAATTTTAGAGGATAATCTTTTTTTTCCAGAAAATTCTTTAATTATATTTATTTTTAAATTTTTAGACAAAGTTAAGTTTTTTATCTTTATTGCATTAAGAATAATTTTTCTGTCAGAAAGAAAAATTTTTCTAATTCCAAAATCTTGTGTTTTTTCGTGCCCTTTACCCGCAACAAGCAAAATTTCACCTGTTTTTAATTGGTTAATTCCTTCTGATATAGCTTTAGATCTATCTGGAAATTCAAATATTATTTGATTTTTTATTCCCCTTTTTATGTCTTGTCTTATTTTACTGGGTTTCTCAAATCTGGGATTATCATCGGTTAGATATATTTTATCAGCAAAAGTATCAGCTATCTTTCCCATTTTTGATCTTTTATCCTGATCTCTATTTCCACCACATCCAAAAACTAATGAAATTTTTTTATCAGGAAATTGTTCTTTTAAATTTGTAAGACAAATTTTTAAAGCGTGAGGAGTATGTGCATAATCTAAGATTACTTTAGATTTATTTTTAATCTTACCAATTCTTTCTAATCTTCCTTCTACAGATTTTATCTTAGGTATTGCCTTAAATATTTTTTTAATATCTATATTACTTTTTTGTGCAGCAATAATTGCCATTAATATATTTTTTAATTGAATTTTTCCAATTAAATTAAGATTAATTTTATGTATTAGATTGTCATATTTAATTTTTAATATTTGGACTTCATCTTTAAATTCATGAGATAAAAATTCAAACTTATTTTTTTTATCAGATAGTAAATGGAGATTTAAATTCTTATTTAATGTTAAGTTTTTTATTTTATGAAATTCAGGTATCTCTTTATCAGTTATTACGTTTCCTCTTTTTTTTATTAAATATTTAAATAAATAAAGCTTAGAATTTAAATAATTTTTTAAATTTTTGTGATAATCTAAATGATCTTGGGATAAATTGGTAAATATACCAGTATTAAACAATAGACCATCTAACCTATTTTGCTTTAGACCATGACTTGAAGCCTCCATAATTACATTATTAACGTTTTGTTTTTTTAAATAAGTTAATATTTTACTTAATCTAATTGGATCTATTGTTGTATTTAATAAATTTATTTTAAAATTATTTGATTTAACACCTAATGTTCCTATTGAAGCAACTTTTTGATTATTTAAATTTAATATTTGATAATAAAAATCTGCAATTGATGATTTTCCATTAGTCCCTGTAACAGCAATTATATTTTTTGGTATCTTCTTGTAAATTTTAAATGAAATTTCAGCTAATAATTTTCTTATATTTGTTGATTGAATAAATAAAATTCCATTTTTTAATCCATACTTTTTTTTTTCAGTTACAATAATTTTTGCACCATTTTTTATTGCTGATGATATAAAATTATTGCCGTCTATTTTATTCCCTTTAATTGCAAAAAAAATATTATCTTTTATAATTTGATTACTATTAAATGAAATATCTGAAAAAAAAAATTTTTTATGATTATTTTTTATATTATGAAAGTAATCTCCTAAGAGCATAATTAATTAATTTCTAAATATTTTGTGGCTAAAATAGGCCCGATTTTATCTATTATTTTTCCAGCTACTTCCACCGATGTCCATCCAGCTGTGTTATACAAAGTTCCCTTCCACCCGCCTTTCTTATGTCTATATTTGTAATAATAATCTTTTGCTTTTTTAGGTGTGTCTAACATTACAACAAATACAAATTGTGGATTTGACGTTGGAAAAATTGATGCAAATGTATTAATTTTAGCTTCAGAATAAGTACCCTCTTTTGGTTGATCAGCTGTACCTGTTTTACCACCAATTTCATAGTTTGGTACATTTGCGAATTTCGCAGTACCTTCTTCTGTATTAACAATTTTTCTTAATGTACTAACTACTTGTTCAGAAATATTTTTTTTTAATAATCTTGTTGTTTTTTTTTTATTATTAACTTTGTCTTTAATTAATGTTGGCTCAATATTAATACCACCGTTTGATAATACCGCATAGCCTTTGGCCAACTGAAGAATTGTAGTTGCAACTCCATGGCCAAAAGAAGCGGTTGCTAACTTACATTTTCCAAAATTATAATTTTTTTGTGGTGCTACCTCATCAATATCAAAATTAATTTGGCTTAATACTCCTATCTTTTCTAAAAAAGATTTATATTTTTCTGGTCCAATTTTTTGTGCAATTCTTACTGAACCAATATTTCCTGATCTAATTAAAATTTGTTCAGCTGTTAAATTTGAAGGAATCTCATTATCATATTCGCCGATTCTATATTTGTCACATCTAATAGATTTTGGTAAATCTAGGAACTCAGTTTCAGGTTCAATTAAATTATAATTTAAAGCACTTGCAAATGTAAATGTTTTAAAAACTGAACCCAGTTCATATGTTCCTTTAGTTACTCTATTGATATAATTCACATCTGTTATATTTTGTCTTTCATTTGGATTAAAATCAGGTAATGAAATAAGTGATAGTATATTTCCATTATTCACGTTCATTAAAATGGCAGCACTACCTTTGCTTTTAAAAATATCTTGATATTTAATTAATTCTTTACGAATTAAAAATTGTAAATCTTTATCAACCGTAAGTTTAATTGGTTTTTTAGACTTTCTAAGAGTTTCATTAAATGATTTTTCTAATCCTGAAATTCCATTATTATCGTCATCAATCTGACCAATTATATGACTAAAAAGATTTTTTTGAGGATATATTCTTAAAACCCTTTCTTCAGACTTTATGGATTTATCTCCAAGTTTCATTACTTTTTCATAATTTTCTTCTGAAATTTTCTTTTCTAAGTAAAAGTATTTTTTTTGATTTATTTTTTTTTCAATTTCATCAAAATCTTTATTTGGAAATATAATATTTAAACTTAATAAAAGTTTTTTTTTGTCAATTATATCGGATGTTTTTATAGCAATATCAATTGAACTGACTGTCTTGGCTAAATAATTACCATTAATATCAGTAAT
>CACHFM010000023.1 GCA_902579105.1 uncultured Pelagibacteraceae bacterium
TGTTAATACAATAAATTAACGAGTATTATTGAGCTTTTTAGCTCAATTAGCTATTTAAAAAGTAAAAATTTAAGAAGAGAAGTGTGGACGGTTAAGGTTACCAAAAATTTGTCGTACACACTTCAACATCATATAAATTTTGTTCTTAGAATTTATATGGAAGCTAGTGTGCGCCGTTTTTAAACTTGAGAGTTTGATCATGGCTCAGAACGTACGCTGGCGGCACGCCTAACACATGCAAGTCGAACGAAGTAGCAATACTTAGTGGCAGACGGGTGAGTAACATGTAGGTATCTACCCTTTGGCCTGGAATAACACGAGGAAACTTGTGCTAATACTGGATAAGTCTTTACGGAGAAAGCTTTATGCACCATTGGATGAGCCTGCACTTGATTAGTTTGTTGGTGGGGTAATGGCCTACCAAGACTGTGATCAATAGCTGATTTGAGAGGATGATCAGCCACATTGGGACTGAGACACGGCCCAAACTCCTACGGGAGGCAGCAGTGGGGAATCTTGCACAATGGAGGAAACTCTGATGCAGCGATGCCGCGTGAGTGAAGAAGGCCCTTGGGTTGTAAAGCTCTTTCGTCGGGGAAGAAAATGACTGTACCCGAATAAGAAGGTCCGGCTAACTTCGTGCCAGCAGCCGCGGTAATACGAAGGGACCTAGCGTAGTTCGGAATTACTGGGCTTAAAGAGTTCGTAGGTGGTTGAAAAAGTTGGTGGTGAAATCCCAGAGCTTAACTCTGGAACTGCCATCAAAACTTTTCAGCTAGAGTATGATAGAGGAAAGCAGAATTTCTAGTGTAGAGGTGAAATTCGTAGATATTAGAAAGAATACCAATTGCGAAGGCAGCTTTCTGGATCATTACTGACACTGAGGAACGAAAGCATGGGTAGCGAAGAGGATTAGATACCCTCGTAGTCCATGCCGTAAACGATGTGTGTTAGACGTTGGAAATTTATTTTCAGTGTCGCAGCGAAAGCGATAAACACACCGCCTGGGGAGTACGACCGCAAGGTTAAAACTCAAATGAATTGACGGGGACCCGCACAAGTAGTGGAGCATGTGGTTTAATTCGAAGATACGCGCAGAACCTTACCAACACTTGACATGTTCGTCGCGACTCTAAGAGATTAGAGTTTTCGGTTCGGCCGGACGAAACACAGGTGCTGCATGGCTGTCGTCAGCTCGTGTCGTGAGATGTTGGGTTAAGTCCCGCAACGAGCGCAACCCTCACTTTTAGTTGCCATCATTTAGTTGGGCACTCTGAAAGAACTGCCAGTGATAAGCTGGAGGAAGGTGGGGATGACGTCAAGTCCTCATGGCCCTTACGTGTTGGGCTACACACGTGCTACAATGGTATCTACAACAGGAAGCAAAACGGCGACGTTAAGCAAATCCTTAAAAGATACCTCAGTTCGGATTGCACTCTGCAACTCGAGTGCATGAAGCTGGAATTACTAGTAATCGTGGATCAGCGTGCCACGGTGAATGCGTTCCCGGGTCTTGTACACACCGCCCGTCACACCATGGGAGTTGGTTCTACCTTAAGGCAAGGTTTCAAACCCTTGACCACGGTATAGTCAGCGACTGGGGTGAAGTCGTAACAAGGTAGCCGTAGGGGAACCTGCGGCTGGATTACCTCCTTTCTAAGGATGAATGAAAGTAAAATTTCATTCTAAATAATATACATAGGTAATGTTGACCGTCCTCATTTCTCTTCTTAATTTAGTGTTTCTCTTGCATGGGGGCCGGTAGCTCAGTTGGTTAGAGCACACCCTTGATAAGGGTGGGGTCGAAAGTTCGAGTCTTTCTCGGCCCACCAATTTAAGATCATGGGGGATTAGCTCAGCTGGGAGAGCGCCTGATTTGCATTCAGGAGGTCAGCGGTTCGATCCCGCTATCCTCCACCAAAAACACTTAGTTATATAAATAGTAAATAAAAATAATAATTAATATCAATATCTATATCCGAACATTAGTAATTTTAATAACTAATGTTCAAAATAAAAATTTGATTCAACACAGAATTTTTTTCTGTGCATAAATCAAGCGTTTAAGGGCGTGTGGCGGATGCCTTGGCACTGAAAGCCGAAGAAGGACGTGATATACTGCGATAAGTTTCGGGGAGCTGTATGTAAGTTTTGATCCGAAAATTTCCGAATGGGGAAACCCACCACTTTATGTGGTACTTTAAATTGAATACATAGATTTAAAGAGACAACCTGGAGAACTGAAACATCTAAGTAACCAGAGGAAAAGAAATCAATTGAGATTCCGTTAGTAGTGGCGAGCGAACGCGGACTAGGCCAATAGTTTTGTTAAAAAAATTTGAATAGTTTGGAAATGCTAACCATAGAGGGTGATAGTCCCGTATGAGTAATGTTTAACAAAATTTTTGAGTAAAGCGGGACACGTGAAATCCTGCTCGAATATAGGGGGACCACCCTCTAAGCCTAAATACTCTTCAGTGACCGATAGTGAACTAGTACCGTGAGGGAAAGGTGAAAAGAACCCCTATTAGGGGAGTGAAATAGAACCTGAAACCGCATGCCTACAATCAGTCGAAGCTCTTTTTAGAGTGACGGCGTACCTTTTGTATAATGGGTCAGTGACTTAATTTATTAAGCAAGCTTAAGCCATCTAGGTGTAGGCGTAGCGAAAGCAAGTCTTAATAGGGCGATTAGTTTAGTGAATTAGACCCGAAAACGAATGAGCTTACCATGAGCAGGTTGAAAGCAAGGTAACACTTGCCGGAGGACCGAACCAGTTGACGTTGAAAAGTCTTTGGATGACTTGTGGTAAGGGGTGAAAGGCCAACCAAATTCGTAGATAGCTGGTTTTCCGCGAAAACTATTTAGGTAGTGCGTTGAATAAATAGATGTTTAGAGGTAGAGCACTAAATGGGCTAGGGGGAAGAGATTCTTACCAAACCTAATAAAACTCCGAATGCTAAACATTGTTCTTCAGCAGACAGACTGTGGGTGCTAAGGTCCATAGTCGAGAGGGAAAAAGCCCAGACCACCAGATAAGGTCCCCAAATTATGATTAAGTGTGAAAGGATGTGGAAATTCCTTAACAGCCGGGAGGTTGGCTTAGAAGCAGCCATCCTTTAAAGATAGCGTAACAGCTCACCGGTCTAATAGAGTTTCTGCGCCGAAGATGTAACGGGGCTAAAATCATATACCGAATCTGTGGATTTGTAATTTTTTCGAAAATTACAACTGGTAGCGGAACGTTCTGTAAGCCTGTGAAGGGATACCCGTGAGGGATCCTGGAGGTATCAGAAGTGCGAATGCTGACATAAGTAACGATAAAAGAAGTGAAAAACTTCTTCGCCGAAAATCCAAGGGTTTCTGCGCAAGGTTAATCCGCGCAGAGTTAGTCGGCACCTAAGGCGAGGGCGAAAGCCGTAGTCGATGGAAACAAGGTTAATATTCCTTGACCAGATGGTAGTGACGGATCTTGTAAGTTGTGAGTTCTTAATGGATTGAACTTGCTGCGAAAAGGTTCCAAGAAATAGCTCCATCATTAGACCGTACCCTAAACCGACACAGGTGGATTAATAGAGTATATTTAGGCGCTTGAGAGAATGATGTTGAAGGAACTCGGCAAAATACTTCCGTAACTTCGGGATAAGGAAGACCTTCTTGTAGGCAACTATGGGAGGGTGGCACAAGCCAGGGAGAAGCGACTGTTTATCAAAAACACAGGGCTCTGCTAACACGTAAGTGGATGTATAGGGTCTGACGCCTGCCCGGTGCTGGAAGGTTAATGCGGTTGGTGCAAGCTAACTTCTGAAGCCCCAGTAAACGGCGGCCGTAACTATAACGGTCCTAAGGTAGCGAAATTCCTTGTCGGGTAAGTTCCGACCTGCATGAATGGCGTAACGATTTCTCCGCTGTCTCCAACATCAACTCAGTGAAATTGAATTCTCCGTGAAGATGCGGAGTTCGCGTAGTTAGACGGAAAGACCCCGTGCACCTTTACTGCAACTTTACATTGGTATTAGGAAAAACATATTTAGCATAGGAGGGAGACATTGAAGCAAAGGCGTCAGCTTTTGTGGAGTCACCAGTGAAATACCTCTTTTGTTTTTCTTGGTATCTAACTGATTGCCGTTATCCGGCATCAAGACATTGTATGGTGGGTAGTTTGACTGGGGCGGTCGCCTCCCAAATAGTAACGGAGGCGTGCGAAGGTAGGCTCAGAACGGTCAGAAATCGTTCGTAGAGTGCAATGGCATAAGCCTGCCTGACTGTGAGACTGACAAGTCGAGCAGAGACGAAAGTCGGTCATAGTGATCCGGTGGTTCTGAGTGGAAGGGCCATCGCTCAACGGATAAAAGGTACGCCGGGGATAACAGGCTGATACTGCCCAAGAGCTCATATCGACGGCAGTGTTTGGCACCTCGATGTCGGCTCATCACATCCTGGGGCTGGAGCAGGTCCCAAGGGTTTGGCTGTTCGCCAATTAAAGTGGTACGTGAGCTGGGTTCAGAACGTCGTGAGACAGTTCGGTCCCTATCTGCTATGCGTGTAGAAGAATTGAGAGGAGTTGACCCTAGTACGAGAGGACCGGGTTGAACATACCACTGGTGGACCGGTTGTAGCGCCAGCTGCAGTGCCGGGTAGCTAAGTATGGACGAGATAACTGCTGAAAGCATCTAAGCGGGAAACTCACCTCAAAACTAGTTCTTCCTATAGAGCCGTGGTAGACCACCACGTTGATAGGCTGGATGTGGAAGCGCAGTAATGCGTGCAGCTGACCAGTACTAATAGCTCAATTGGCTTGATTTATGCACTGAAAAAAATTTTAGAGATATTATTGATTTTAGTTATATAACTAAAAACTTATATGTATTTAATACATTCTAACGGTCATTCAGCAACTCGCTGGATATCTAAAAATTTATCAATTGATAACTTTTCTAAATGTTACCATAGTACAGATTTAATTGATCTAAATCCTAAAATACATAACTTAATTGAATATCATAAGTTTCTATCATCTTTAGAAAAAAAAAATAACTGTATTTATGGTTCAATACATTTGCCATTTAATTTATCTAAAAATGATTATGATCAATTAATCCAGATGGATGTAAACCAATTTTTATTGGTAAGAAATCCTATTTTTAAAATTAATTCAATTATGCAATTTTATCTGGAAAAGTTTTTAATTTATGGATTTTTTACTAATAAAAAAAAAATATTTAAAGATAAATTTAATAATTTAAATTTAACAATTGATGAATTATTTAACTATAGTGGAGATAATATAA
>CACHFM010000024.1 GCA_902579105.1 uncultured Pelagibacteraceae bacterium
ATGATTACTGTTTTAAAAAAGGTATACATGTTATCGCAACTTCCCCAGTATTTTCTAAGCCAGTTGCAGAAATTGCTCTCGGAATGACCTTATCTTTATTACGAAATATTCATAATGCTCATATAGAATTCACAAAAGGTAAAGAAAAATATGGTTTAGAGAGCAATCTTAGAGCTTCATTGTTGTCAGAAAAGAAAATTGGATTGTTAGGCTTTGGAGATCTGGCTAAATCGTTATATCCGTTATTATTACCGTTTACCAAAGATATAAATGTATATGACCCATGGGTGCCAAATAAACAAATTAAAAAACTAGGATTTAAATCTATAAGTTTAAATCAAATGTTTAAAAGTTGTGAAATTATTTATGTTTTAGCAGCAGTAACTACAAAAAATAAAAATCTGATAGATAAAAAATTATTAAATAAAATGAAGTCTAATTCACTATTTGTATTAATGAGTAGAGCAGCAGTTGTAAATTTTAATGATCTAATTAAAAGAGTTAAAAAAGGCGACATATTTGTAGCAACAGATGTATTTCCTGAAGAACCTGTGGCAAAAAACAACACAATTAGAAAAGTAAAAAATATATTATTTTCAGCGCATAGAGCTGGAGCCTTGAAATCAGCCTTTTATAATATGGGAAATATTGTCTTAAAAGATATGAATTTAATTTCTAAAAATTTACAACCAAAATTTTGTAAAAAAGCTGAACCTAAAACTGTAGGATTATTAGCATCAAAACCAGTTGCAATTAATTGATATTTTTATAATTTCATAATTTATGTCTTCATCAAACAATCTACTTCTCGAAGCAAAAGGAATAACAAAATATTTTGGAACTATAACAGCACTCGAGAATGTAAATTTAAAAGTCCATGCTGGTGAATGTTTAGGTGTAGTTGGAGATAATGGAGCTGGAAAATCTACTTTGATGAAAGTTTTATCGGGGCTTTATAAACCAAGCTCTGGGTCCTTATTTTTTGAAGGAAAAGAAAAAGTTTTAGAAAGTCCAAGAGACTCTCAAAATTTAGGTTTAGAAATGGTTTACCAAGATCTTGCTTTAGCAGGAAATCTTCCAATTGGAGAAAATATATTTTTAGGTAGAGAACCAACTAAAAATTTTGGATTAATTAAATTATTAGATTTTAAAAAGATAAAAGAATTAACAGATGCTCACTTAGGAAAATTAAAAATTAATGTAAAAAGTGCTGATCAAAAAGTTGAGGAACTTTCAGGAGGTCAAAGACAAGCTGTGGCAATTGCAAGGTCAACAGCTTTTGATGCTAAAGTGGTTATTATGGATGAACCAACAGCTGCGCTTGCCATTAAAGAAGTTGGAAAAGTTCTTGATCTTATAAATAGTTTAAAAAAAACAGGTGTTGGAGTAATTGTAATCAGTCATAGAATGGACGACATATTCACTGTTTCTGATCGAGTAATGGCTTTATTTCAAGGAACGAATTTTGCTGAAGCTGAACTTTCAAAAACCTCAAGAGATGAAGTTATTGGATGGATTATGGGTAAGAAATAATGATTGAAGAAAAAGATAAGAAACAAGAAAGTCTATATTTAAAATTAATTCCATATTTTGATAAATATGGGATTTTGCTCTTGTTAGTAATAATGATATTGGTCATGCATATTCTTCAACCTGATGTATTTTTATCATGGAGAAACGTTACTAACGTTTTTAAACAAATTTCATGGCAATCAATGTTAGCTTTAGGCGTATTTATGGTGATTGTCACTGCAGGAATAGATCTTTCTGTAGGTTCTATCATGATGTTATCTTTAATGATTTTAGCAATAGTAGCAAAAGCTGGAGCCCCCTGGTTTTTAGTTGTGATGACACCTTTGATTGCAGGATTTTTATGTGGATTAATTAATGGGGCTGGAATCACCTTTTTAAGAATGCCTCATCCATTTATAATGACACTTGGAACTCTATATATTTTTAGAGGAACTGGAAATCTTATATCAGGAGGAACACCAATAAGTGGTTTTACAGATGAAGTAAGATATTTGGGACATGGTAGAATTGATCTTACTTGGTTAGGATTAGAAAAATCTCAATATCTTCCTGTAAGTTTAGTTTTAATAGCAATTGTATATTTTATCTTTTGGATTTTCATGAATCATTCAAGAACTGGAAAATGGATATATGCTATAGGAGGAAATCCTAATGCAGCAAGAGCCTCAGGTATAAATGTAAATAAAATTTTGATAATTGTTTATTCTTTATGTGGATTTTTGTCTGGAATTGGAGCACTAATTTTAGCTGGTAGAGCAGACTCTGGTTATCCAAATGCTGGACTTCAATCAGAGCTTGACGCAATAGCAGCATGTATAATTGGTGGAGCAAGTTTTTTTGGTGGAAGAGGAACTGTGCTTGGAGTATTTGCAGGTGTGATGATAATGGGAATATTAAGAAATGGTCTTAACCTAATGGACGTTAGTTCGTTTTGGCAACAAGTTTTAATAGGTTCAATTATTGTACTGGCAGTTTATATAGATGTTTTAAGAAGAGATTTAAGTACAAGAAAATAATTACACGTTATAGTTGTTTTAATAGAGACAATAAGGTTTTTTATAAAGTATTGAATTTTAAGCAAAAGTTATATTAAATTTATTTTTAAAAAAAACTAAGAGGGGAAATAATAAATGAAAAACTTAACAAAAATAATTAGTGTATTTATTACAACTGTATTTCTTTTAGCAAGTATTTCAACAAGTGCTCACGCTGGAAAAAGAATATTATTCAGCATTAAAGGACCTGGATCAGGAAATCCTTTTTGGGCATCTGTAGAAAAAGGAGCTAAAGAAGAAGCTGCAAAATTAGGTGTAGATCTAGTTTTGGTTGCACCACCTCAAGAAGGTGATGTTCAAGCACAGATTAACCAAGTAGAGGATCAACTTGCAAAAGGTGTTGACGCAATAGCTCTTGCACCAGGTGACCCAAATGCTTTTGCTCCAATCGTAGATGATGCTATCAAAAGTGGAGTTCCAGTAGTATTCGTAGATACTAAAGGAATTAATGAAGGTGTTACTTTTATAGGAACAAATAATAAAAATGGCGCTGCATTAGCTGCAAAATTTATTTGTGATAAAACTCCTAAAGGTGCTGATGTTGCAGTCTTAACTGGAATTGAGTCTCAGTCTACAGCTCTACTTAGAAGAGACGGAGCAGTTCAAGGACTTAAAGATTGTGGTTTAAATCTAGTAGCTACTCAAACTGCAGAATGGGATACAGCAAAAGGTAGATCTGTAACTGAATCTATCATTCTAAAAAATCCAAATATTAAAGCTATATTTGCATCTAATGACAATATGGGATTAGGCGCTATGCAAGCTTTAAAAGATGCTGATATGAATGATGTAGTAGTAGTTGGATTTGACGCAACTCCAGATGCAGCTAAAAGTATTTTAGCAGGAGAAATGACAGCTACAATCGCTCAGTTTTCTTACAACATGGGTGCTTATGGTGTTAAATATGCACTTGAGTTAGCTAATGGTGGAACTATCGATATAAATATTGATACTGGTACTCAATTAGTAACTAAAGCAAACGCTAACGATTTTAAATAATCTTTAGAAAAAATTAAAATTAAAAGGGTGGAATTTTTATTTCACCCTTTTTTTTTATGTAATATAATATTCTAATGCTTATTAATATTAATCCAATTCTAAATCCTGAACTTTTATATAATCTAAGAGCTATGGGTCACGGTGATAAGTTAGTTTTAACAGATGCTAACTTTCCTGCATATTCTCATTCCTTGAATAACAAAGTAATTAGATTAGATGGCGTTAATATTTATGAAGCTACAAAAGCTATTCTATCTGTTTTTCCGTTAGATAGTTTTATAGACTCTGCTGCAAATAGAATGCAAGTAGATAATAAACCAGATGAATTAACTGAGTGTCATAAAGATTTTATTAAAGCTGTTAAGGAAAGTGCTGGAGATAATTGGAAAATAGGTTCAATTGAAAGACAAGAATTTTATAAAGAAGCAAAGAAATCTCACTTAATAGTATCTACTTCCGAAACAAGACCGTACGGATGTTTTATATTAACAAAAGGAGTAATAAAACCAGACGGTAGTGTTTGGGTTCTTGATAAATAATGAACTCAATTTGTATTTTTGGGGTATTTGTAGCTGATCTTTGTTTTTTTGCTGAAAAAATCCCCATTAAAGGTGAGACAGTCTTAGGAAAAAATCATTTAGTTGGGCCAGGAGGAAAAGGATCAAATCAAGCAATTGCTGCTGCTAGACTAAATGGAAATGTTAATTTCATAACTAAAATTGGAAAAGATAATCATGCCAATATGGCATTAAAATTATACCAGGAAGCAGGAGTAAAAACTTCATCTATAATTCAAGATGAAAATCTTTCTACAGGCGTTGCTGGTATAATGATTGATGAAAATGGAAACAATGCAATCAATATTATTTCAGGTGCAGCTGAGCAACTTAACAATCAAGATATAGATAAAAATTTAGATATACTTAAACAGTCTAAAATTTTCCTTACCCAAATGGAAACTCCAGAGGAAGTAACTATATATTCTTTAAAAACAGCTAAAGAAAATGAATGTATAACTGTTTTAAATCCTGCTCCTGCAAGAAATATAAATAAAGAGGATTTTAATTTATTAGATTTTTTTACACCAAATGAAACTGAGGCTGAATTCTATTTAAATAAAAAAATTAAATCTGAACAAGACATTAAAGATGCTGCAAAGGAATTTTTAAAAAAAGGAGTAAAAAATATTATAATTACCTTGGGTGAAAAAGGAGTTTATTTTGCAAATAAAAATGAAGAATATTTTATTGATGCTTTAAAATTGAAAGATGAAGTTATAGACACAACGGGAGCCGGAGATGCTTTTAATGGTGCATTTGTTGTAGCGCTTGCTAATGAACTTAAATATAAAGAAGCATTACAATTTGCAAATAAAGTTGCCGGAATATCAACAACTAGACTTGGAGCTGCAAGTTCAATGCCAAATTTAAAAGAAGTAGAAGATTATTAATTAATTATTCTATAATG
>CACHFM010000025.1 GCA_902579105.1 uncultured Pelagibacteraceae bacterium
TGAAGACCTTCCGCCATCTACTCCAAAAACTTGTCCAGTTATCCAAGAACTTTCTTCAGTTAATAAAAATTTAGCCATTGCTGCTGCATCTCCTCCTTGACCAATTCTTTTCAAGGGGTGAGATTTTGCAATACCCTCAGCCATAATATTGTTTTTTAATAAAGGTTGAGAAATTTTTGAATTTGTTAAACTTGGCGCTATACAATTTACTCTAATATTTGGTGCAAATTCAGCTGCAAGAGAAATTGCAAAACCTTCAACAGCAGCTTTGGTGGATGCAATAATTGAATGGTTAGGAAAGCCTCTTCGTGCTGCAACGGAAGAAAATAGAACTATTGAACCTTTATTTTTTTTTAAGCTATCTTGATATTCTTTAATTACTTTAACAGCAGAATAAAGATTTAATTTCATACATTTTTGAAAATCATCATCTTTTACTATTTTTAGTGGTTTTAAATCAATTGAGCCTACACAATATGCAATTCCCTTAATTTCTGAAATATCAGATTTTATATTTTCAATAAAATTATCTTCCAAAACATCAGCTATAGAATATGTGCATTTTAATTTTTCTGACAAAGATTTTAATTCATCTACATTTCTTCCAACAAGATGAATATTTTCTTTAGAATCATTTAACTTATTTGCTAAATTAGAACCAATAGATCCAGTTGCTCCTAAAATTAAGTACTTAGCATCCATTTTTTTAATTTATTTACGATTTTTTTTAGATTTAATTCCAAGTTTTTCACTATGTCTTAATCTTAAAATAACTATAGCTGAAGCAATTAAAACTATTGCAACAGCTTCGTATACTAAACCAGCTGGATCCATTTCTTTTCCTTGCAATATAATAAATCGTGACAATGCAGTTATTGCAATAAGCAAAGGTAAAGTAATGCTTATTGATTGTTGATCCCAAAAAACTCTAACCATTGCTAAAACTTCCAAATAAAGAAACATTAATAACAAATCAGCTAAAGTAACAGACTGATTTAAAAACATTGCTTTTATCTCAATTCCTACAGCAATAACGGTACTGAATAAAATTATTGATAATAAAATTAGTTGTAAATTTTTTGTTATATTTTCCATCAATTAGGTCACAAGTAATTTAAATTAATTAATCATTCTTTGTTTATTTTGTCGCACTTTCATTGATTATTGCTTAAAAAATGTAATGCGACAAAAAAATAATCTAAAAAAGTTTGAGTTAATTAGTAAACATTATAGTTAGATTTTTTATTATGTTTAAAGTTATAATTATATACGAAATATTCTTCTTTCTATTTTGGAATATAATTTATTTTGGAGCAGACCTCGAAGACTTTGCAAAAAGTGAGTCGATGACGTTTATATATTATATATTAACATCTATGGCATTGGGGTGGGTATTAATAAGAACAATTCAGTTTTCTTTTGGGAATATTCCCGATCCTAGAGAAATAGCCAAAAAGAAATCAAATTTATAATTTATAATCTTAATTTTTTCTTGTGAAAGTTAATAAATCTTTCAACATTTGATTTATTGAAAGTTTTATTTTCTTCAAATGAAACTTTTTTCATAGAATATGCATTACTTGAGGTTTGTCTTGATTGAATAATAATATTTCCTTTATAAAGTTTTAACTTAACTACTCCATTTACTTTACTTCTTTTCTGATCAATTATTTTTTGAAGTTTAAATCTTTCTTTTGAAAACCAATAACCATTGTAAATAAGTTCAGCATATCTTGGCATAATCTTATCTTTTTTATGCATTGTATCTTTATCTAGAGTAACAGACTCCATTGCTCTATGAGCTGCGAGTAATAAGGTGCCTCCTGGTGTTTCATAAACACCTCTTGATTTTATACCAATAAATCTGTTTTCTACTAAATCAACTCTTCCAATTCCGTTTTTACCCGCTAATTGATTAAGTTTGTCTAAGATTTTTGCTGGAGATAATTTTTTTCCATTTAGTCCAATAGGATCACCGTTTTTGTAATTAATATTTATAAAACTTGGTTTATTAGGTGCTCTTTCTGGGGATTTAGTTCTTTGAAAAATAAATTCAGGAGCTGAATTTTTTGGATTTTCTAAAACTTTACCTTCTGTTGAAGTATGAAATAAATTATCATCTACCGAAAATGGTGGTGCTCCTTTTTTATCCTTAGGAGTCGGTATTCCATGTTTTTTTGCATAATTAATTAGATCCGTTCTCGATTTTAAATTCCAAATTCTCCAAGGAGCAATTATTTTTATTTTAGGACCAAAATAATGATAGCCTAATTCAAATCTAACTTGGTCATTTCCTTTTCCAGTTGATCCATGTGAAACTGCATAGGCTTTAAATTTTTTTGCAACTCTAATTTGATCTTTTGCAATTAATGGTCTTGCTATTGATGTACCTAGTAAATAAATACCTTCATAAACTGCATGACCTCTAATCATTGGATAAACATAATTTTTAACAAATGTATTTTTTAAATCTTTAATAATAATCTTTTTAACACCAAACTTTTTTGCATTAGTAATGATTTTTTTTTTATTAATTTCTTGTCCAATATCAGCAGTATAGCAAATAACTTCAGCTTTATAATTTTCTTGAAGCCACTTTAAAATTATAGAAGTATCTAGGCCTCCAGAGTAAGCTAGAATAATTTTTTTTTTTAATTTCATTAAATTAGCTACAAGCTTTTTTTGTAGCATTGTAAGCTTTTGTAAAGCCTAATAAAGAATAATGATCAATTGTTTGAGACCCTTTTTGATTATAACCAGTTATCATAATTCTAGATCCTTTTTTCATTCTTTTTATCATTCTAAATTCAATCTTGGTATCAGCAATCCAAGCAAAACCTTGTTCTTTGATATCAAATTTAAATTTATTTTTTCCTGAAGTTGCTGTTACTGAATTATTCTTATTAAACTCATATCCTGCTGTAACGCTTACCTCATCAATTATTTTATCATTTGGTCTAAAAGCAATAAATAATTTAGCATCTCTTTTATTTGATTTTGGAGCTTGTAAAATAGGTGATGATTGTGCAAAACAAACTTTCCCAGTATCTTCTGTTGAAACTATTGCTTCCCAATCCTTAAATTTACCAATTTTTTTTATTTCTCCTGCAGATAATTGAACACATAAGTTAATTAAAACTATTGGAAAGATTATTAAAATTTTTTTAATTATGGACATGGGTTAGGATAAAAGGTTTGAACTTTATTAATTTCTTTAATGACATCATCATTTAATTTTACATTTACACTTTCTATATTAGTTTTCAACTGCTCCATTGTCGTTGCACCAATGATGACACTTGTCATAAATGGTTGAATTTCACAAAATTTTAAAGACATTTGACTTATATTTAGATTAAATTTTTCACTTATTTTACAATATTCTTCTACTGCATTTTTTAAGTTAGGTGTGTTGTATCTATATTTCCAAAAATTCCAATCTCTCTCCATTCTAGATCCTTTTGGATATGTTTCATTTCTATATTTTCCACTTAAGTATCCACCGGCTAATGGAGAATAAGATAAAAGACCTATTTCTTCTCTAATTGAAATTTCAGCCAAACCAATCTCAAAGGTTCTATTTACTAAACTGTATGGATTTTGAATAGACATCATCCTTGGAAAGTTTTTTTCTTTTGAGAGTTCTAAATATTTTGAAACTCCCCACGGGGTTTCATTTGATAATCCAATTTCTCTTATTTTTCCTGCATCAATAAATCTTTTAAGATTTCCAAGTACATCTTCAAATTTAGTCCAATCATCACTTTCTTTATGTTCATAACCTAATCTTCCAAAGGAATTTGTGTGTCTTTCTGGCCAGTGTAATTGGTAAAGATCAATGTAATCAGTATTTAATCTTTTTAAACTATCATTAATTGCCTCTGTCATCTTTTCTAAGCCATAGCTATTTGCACCACCTCTTAGATATGCCCTCATTGGACCAGCGACTTTTGTTGCTAAAATAACTTTGTCTCTCTTTTTTGTTTTTTTAAACCAATTTCCAATTATTATTTCCGTATGACCATAAGTTTCAGCTCTTGGAGGAACAGCATATAATTCAGCGGTGTCCCAAAAATTTACACCTTGATCCAGAGCATAGTCCATTTGTTCAAATCCCTCTTCTTGAGTATTTTGTTCACCCCAAGTCATAGTACCAAGACAAATTGTACTTACTTCAAGATCGGTATTACCTAATTTTTTGTAGTTCATTAGAGTATAATTTTGTTAATATTTTATTAATCTTTTAAGATATCTTGAATAATTAGTAAAAGACTATTATATAATAATCATTATGGAATTTAATAGAAAAGGTATTTTAGAAAGAGCTAAAGCAGCTCAACAATCAACTGTAGTTATGGATGAAGGCTTAAGAGCCTACATGCTTAAAGTATATAATTACATGGCAACAGGAATATTGTTAACAGGAATTATAGCACTTATTTCGTTTAAGATGTCAGTTGTTACAGACTCAAGTGGTGCTATAGCTGGATTTACCAGCATAGGTAATGCTTTGTTTTTTTCAGGATTGAAGTGGATTGTTATGTTAGCTCCATTAGGAGTAGTTTTTTATATGAGCTTTGGTATTAATAAAATGAGTGCATCTAAAGCACAAACTGTATTTTGGGTTTTTGCAGCACTGATGGGATTATCATTATCTTGGATATTGTTAGTTTATACAGGAGCTAGTGTTGCTAGAGTATTCTTTATAACTTCAGCTACTTTTGGTGCAATGAGTTTATATGGTTATACTACTAAAAGAGATTTAACTAAATTTGGTTCATTTTTAATGATGGGACTTATTGGTATAATAATTGCATCTCTTGTTAATATCTTTCTTAAATCATCAATGATGTATTTTGTAATTTCTATTCTTGGTGTCTTAATTTTTGTTGGTTTAACCGCTTACGATACCCAGAAAATTAAAAACATGTACGTAGCTTCAGATACTGGCGAATTAATGGGTAAAAAGGCCGTAATGGGAGC
>CACHFM010000026.1 GCA_902579105.1 uncultured Pelagibacteraceae bacterium
TTCTATTTTCATAACCCACATCTTCTATATATAGTTTTATTGAATGTATAATCTGATGTTTAATGCTTGGATAATTTAATGACATTTCTTTCATCTCTTTTAAAAATCTCTGCATTCCTGGTTCATTAAAATTTGCAAAAGTTTCTTTTGATGAATGAAGGCCTGGTGCATAAACTTTGTTTTCATCATCGGTATTATAGATTGTTTTAATGGCTCTAGTAAATTTTTCATCAGTATAATATGACTTTCCTAATTTTTCTTTTGACCAATCTTGAAATAAATATTTGGCATAATCTCTTGTGAGCTGCATATAATATGGCACCTTACAAATTTCAAATTTTCTACCTGGTCCGTTATCTTTATCAGTATTTTTTTCTGCATCTTGTAAAGTCTCAGCTTTTCTTTTATCAGTATGTATTTTGAATGTTTTGTTGTAATGATCTGGTCCATTATATTCAAAATCAACATGATAATTATTTATTAATGCATAATTATCACATCTAAAATAGCCATTTTTTTTTCCATGATTTATTTTGTAAACTGTTAACTCCTCCTCAAATTTGACTTCATAAAATATCTCCAAGCAATCCTTTAGTTTTTTTTGTAGAGCCCATTTATTTTTAAATTCTGTATCACTTTTTATACCCACTAATTTATGGTATTTATGCTTTGGATCTACAAATCCAGTTTTTGAATTTTTTATCATTTTTAAATTTTAGTTATTTTATAGATAATTTAAGTTTTGCTATTTTTTCCTCAACTTCATTTATTGCTTTGTAAATTTGATCTTTTTCAGTTTTACTAATTTCTTTTCCCATTGGACTATCAGGGCTCATTGCATCATGAGTTGTATCCATAAGATTACCTACCCTACCACCTATTTTAATTAATGTACTTGCAACATTTTCATACACATTGACTTTATTAAATTCATCCTCAAGTGTAAGAGAGAAATTATCAATAAACGGTGTGCCTAGAGATTTTCTTTGCATTAAAATATCAAGTTTTATTGCATCAATATAATGTAAATTATGATCTTTGTCTTCTTGGTCACTGCATTTTCTAAAGTGAGAAATTGACTTATTGGTAATATTTTTAACTTCATTTTCTTCAAGTTTGTTAATTACTTGCGAAAGAACATGCTCAACAGTCAAAGGTTCACGAAGTTTTGTCATTATATAAAAAGAAAATAGCAAAATTATAACTTTCAATCAAATAGTGATATGATTGTAAAAGTGAAAATACAGCATTATTTAGCTTCTGATGGTGAAATCATTAATGCAAATGTTATTTATTTAAAAAAAAATAAAAATTTAATTATTGGATCCTTTTTAGGTTATGAAGGTCATGGTAATTTTTCAGATAGTTTATTTATAATAAAAAATAATAAAATTACATTAACTATAAATATATTTGAATTACCAAAATCTATTCATAAGATCATAGAAAAACTAGATAAGTTTAGAACAAAATTTGAAAGTAAAAAAGAATTAGGTAACTTATCAACTCTAGGTAAAAAACTTAAAAATTCAGATGACACTCAACAATTTGATACCCATTGGGAATATGGCACAGAGGAATTTGATTTAGATATATTAAAAAAATTATCTAAGAAATGGTCTTTATCTATAAAATGGTAACTTAGGATATTTCTACAAAATCCTTAGTTTTATTTGGATTTGGAAAATCATACAATGTAATTTCCATTCCTGGTGTTGGATCTGTATTAAAACCAAACATTTGTATAGCAACAGCTTTCTTTTTAACTGCATCTGCAAATTCAGAAACTAGAGGATCTCTTACATTAACTTTAAATTTTAACATACCTTCAATTTCTAAGTCCTTACCTTTTTGAGAAACAATTAGTTCATTTTTAGAAATTTTAACTGGACCTAGATGATAAGGGCTGCCAGCCAAAATACTCATTGCTTGTAATCCTAAGACTTTTTTCTTTCCTGCTTTATTTACATAGTTATCTTTTGATAACTTAAAATTTGCTTTTTTTATAAATTTAAAAGTTAGAGTTTTTGTTGCCATAAATTATTATTGCATAATATATCACTCATATTCAATAAAAAAAATTAACTATAAATCTTTTTTTATTTGAGCTTCTATTTCATCAAAAGAATTTGGTATTAGTTCTTCTTTAAAATTTTCACTACCACCATTAGCAAGCACTGGTTCTAAGTTTTCAGGAGTTTCATAATTTTCTAGATCTGATCTTTTATTAAAGGCGTAAGTATTTACATTAATTTTAGCCTTTTCGTAAAATTTTTGAATTTTTTTTTCAAAATTTAACATTTCTAACTTTGTAGAAAAATATTTGATATCAAGTAATTTGAAATTATAGAAATATTTATAATTTAACCCATTAAACACCCTCCCCCAAAGCTTGGTGCTACAACCAATTTTTTTAACTTTTACTCCTGGAGATGCATCGTGTAGTAAATAAACTGCAAATTTGGTTGGTCTTCCTTCATTTATCCATGACTCGTATTCTTTAAGTCTTTCTGGAGAATATTTTAAAATATTTTTTCTAACTCTACTTTCCATAATAAATCTTAAAGTTTATTGATTACTTGCGAAAGAACATGCTCAACAGTCAAAGGTTCACGAAGTTTTGTCATTATCTATATAAATACTTTTCCTGCATCTAAATACATACATTTTTCACAACTCTTATTAATTTCAGGAACACTTTCTAGTTCTAAAGTTTTTTTCATATCATTAATATTATCTTGTACCCAAGATGTATCTGTAACGTACGGAACTAAAGTTATAGTAAAATTTAATTTTCCCTCAAAATTATCAAAACTTTTTTCACCATTACATACATAAAAATATGAAGTATCAGAAACTTTAAAGCCCATTTTTCTTAGAATATGAACATATATATCCATCTGTATTTTATAACCTTGATGATAAATACTTTCTAAATATTCTTTAGTTTCAACTTTAGTATTACTTGATTGAGCCTTATAATCTACTACAACTAATTCCTCTTTATCTAAATCATACCAAATATCATCTACACCACCATGAATTTCTAGATTGGTGTCTTTATCTATATATGAAATTCCACCAGATAAAGAATTTCTCCAATGATCCAATTCATCATGCTGGAAAGGAATAAAATTAAGATTATGTTTTTTAAATATCGGATGTGGTTTTTTTTGGCTTCTCAGTAAATCAAATTCTTTTTTAAGAAGCTCATCAACTGCAACATTTAATGACCAGCCAGGCATTCCTGGTTCTTTCAATCCCTTAACCCTATCTAGATAAAAACATCTTTTGCAATCTAAAAAACTACTAAATTTTGATCGGCTGATTTTAAAAGTTTCATTAGCTCCTTTTTTATAGATGCTTCCCTTACGACTCCTTAACGGAGTTACTTCAGTTAAATTTCCTTTGCTATCTCTTTTTAAGCCCATAATATTAATCTATATTATTATCTCTTCATGCTCTAGTCTTGCTCTAGTTTGAGCAAATTAATAAATAAATAAAACCTTTTAAGCATCCTTCCATATAACTTTAGTTCCGCTATGATCAAATTTTAAGTCAATAATTTTGTTTTTGAAAAAAAATTTCTTTATTTTGTTTTGGGTATCTTTGTTAGCTATAATAAGAAAATATCCTCTTCCTCCTGCACCTAACAATTTGGCTCCATAAACACCTAATTTTTGTAAATTCACAAAAATTTCATTAAAATACTTGTTGGAAACATCGTTGGTAAATTTTTTCTTTAATTCCCAATTATAATTTAAAATTTCACCACATGACTTAAAATCTTTGAGCATAAGATTGTGTTTAAATAAACTGACTAATTTTTTTATTTCTATTAAATCTCTATAATTCTTTTTCTTTTTTTTAATATTATTCATAAAATTTGAAAGAATTTTTTTATTACTCATATACAAGCCTGTGTCTAATAAAATCAAATTTTTTTGGAATTCATTTAAAATTTTTTTATTATTAAATTTTTTTACAATTACTGAATCATTTTTTAAAAATTTAATATTATTAACGCCACCATAACTAGTAATAAATTGATCTTGTTTTCCAATTGGAGAACCTGTCATCTTAATTTCAACATGACAGGCATTTTTTGCTAGGAAATTATTAGATTTAGTTTGTCCATTAATTGAATATAAAGCATTTAATAAACCAACAGTAAAAGCTGATGAACTAGCTAAACCTGTTCCCGAGGCAACATCGGAAACGGAATTTATATCAAGTCCCCACAATTTAGTTAATTTTAATGAATTTCTAATTAATGGATGTTTTATATCCTTAAGATTTTTAATTAATTCTGTCTTAGAATATTTCAAAAGACATTTTTCTTTATCAAAATATCTATTTACAAATAGATACATATATTTATTTATTGCACCACTAAATACTTCTCCATCATTTTTTTTATAAAAGTCTACAAAATCTGTACCACCACCTACAAAACTAATTCTCAAAGGTGTTTTGGTTATAATGGTTTTATATTTCATTTAATTAATAAAATTTTTTTTACAGCATTAAATGCATTTTTTACAAAATAATCTGGTTTAATATTTAATATATAATCTTTATTTTTAGGACTTTTTACTAAAAAAGTTTTACAACCAGCTTTTTTTCCAGTCAGAATATCTATATCTCTATCTCCAATAAAATAGGATTTTTTAAGGTTTAAATTATATTTATTTTTAAATTGATTTAGTATTCCAATGCTGGGTTTTCTATATTTGTAAAAATAAGGAAAATTTTCGTTTGAAAATTTTTTGCTATTAAAATTAGGACAATATGCGTAATCATCCAAATATGCTTTATTCATACTTAATGTATCTTCAAGATTTGTGTGAATTCTTTCAAAAGTTTTAAATTTTATAATTTTTTTTGATAAAGCTGCTTGATTAGAAACTAAAAAACAAGGAATATTTAATT
>CACHFM010000027.1 GCA_902579105.1 uncultured Pelagibacteraceae bacterium
ATGTTTTGGATTATTTCAATTATGATAGTTGTTGGGGGTCTTACAAGGTTAACCGACTCAGGATTATCTATTACTGAATGGCAATTATTTTCAGGTTTTTTACCACCTTTAAGTAATGCTGATTGGATTAATTATTTTAATTTATATAAAAAAATTCCTGAATTTAAAATTCAAAATTACTCTATGACATTAAATGAATTTAAAGTTATTTTTTGGTGGGAATGGATACATAGATTCTTAGGAAGACTTATCGGTTTAACTTTTTTTATACCATTATTATTTTTTTCTTTTAAAATTGGATTTTTAAAATTAAAAAAATTATATTTTATATTTTTTTTAATATGTTTGCAGGGTTTTATTGGCTGGTACATGGTCTCTAGTGGATTAGTCGATAGAATTGATGTAAGTCATTTTAGATTATCTATTCATCTTATTGTTGCTTTTATCATACTTTCATTAATTTTATGGAATTTTTTAGTAATAAAAAAAGATCGTACATTTAATGATAAAATAAACTATTTATTTCCTTTATCTTTTTTAATTTTAATTTATTTACAAATTATAATTGGTGCATTTGTTTCTGGTATGGATGCTGGCAAAATTTATAATTCATGGCCATTAATGGGCCAAACATATTTTCCAGATGATAATAAATTAGTAAACTTATTTAATCTTTCAGCATTTAGTGATCCTTCACTAACACAATTTATTCATAGGAATTTAGCATATATAATACTTATCTTTTATTTAGTTATGATGATTAAAATTTATTTAAATAAATTGAGAAGCTTATATTTTGCTATTAGTATAGTTGGATTACTTTTAATTTTTCAAATTTTATTGGGTATACTTACTTTGGTTAATGGTGCAGAGATTACATTATCATCACTACACCAAATAAGTTCAATTTTTTTAGTTAGTACTTCTGTTTATCTTTTATTCTTAAATACTAACCAACAGCTTTCAAGTTAGGTTTTCCTGACTCATTTAAAGCTTGATCTAAATCAGCTATTATATCGTCAGCATGCTCTATTCCTATAGACAACCTTACATATCCAGGCGTTACACCAGCTGCTAATAGCTCTTCTTCGGTCAATTGACTATGTGTAGTAGTTGCTGGATGAATCGCTAAACTTCTTGCATCACCAATATTCGCTACATGATAAAACATTTTTAAAGACTCAATAAATTTTTTACCAGCTTCTACACCACCTTTTACTTCAATACCAACTAAAGCACCATTGCCACCTTTAAGGTATTTTTTAGATCTAGCAGCAATTTCACCTTCGTGAAGAGTAGGGTATATAACTCTTTCAACATTTTTATGTTTTTTTAAAAATTCAACAGTTTTTTCAGCATTTGAACAATGTTGTTTCATTCTTAAAGGCACTGTTTCTAAACCTTGAATTATACCCCAGGCATTATCGGGAGCTAAAGGTGCGCCTAAATCTCTTAATAGACATACTCTAGCTCTTACTGCAAATGAAACATTTGCACCAGTTAATTGTGGAACTACTTCACCCCATTTGGCTCCACCGTAGCTCATATCTGGTTCATTAAATAATGGTTGTCTCTTTGGATCAGCTGTCCAATCGAAATTTCCTCCATCAACCAAACATCCTCCGATAACAGTTCCATGACCCCCAATAAATTTGGTTAATGAATGAACAACAACTGCAGCACCATGCTCTAGTGGTTTACATATCACAGGTGACGCCGTGTTATCCATTATTAATGGAATATTATGTTTTCTTCCTATATCTGAAACTTCTTTAATAGGAAATACTCGTAGATAAGGATTTGGCAGTGTTTCAGCATAAAAACATCTTGTTTTTTCATCAACTAATTTCTCAAAGTTTTTTGGATCAGATGGATCAGCATACCTACATTCAATACCAAGTTTTTTTAGTGTATGAGTAAATAAATTTACAGTACCTCCATATAAATCTGTTGAACTTATAAAATTATCACCTGATTGACATACATTTAATATTGCAAAAGTTGATGCTGCCTGGCCTGAGCCAACAGTTACAGCTGCTAAACCATTTTCAAGAGCTGCTACTCTTTTTTCCAAAACATCATTAGTTGGGTTCATTATTCGAGTATAAATATTTCCGAATTCTTTAAGTGCAAATAAATTTGCTGCATGACCCGTATCATTAAATTGATAAGATGTTGTTCTATATAAAGGAACAGCTACAGCTGTCGTCGCTGGATCGCTCCTGTAATCACCACCATGTAGTGCTATTGTTTCTGGGTTTTTGCTCATATGTTCACTCCTTTGTTTTGCTTATCTTCCTTTACATAAAGAAGACAATCAAGTTAAAAATTTATATATTTTTAGGAGGAAAATTGGCTGTAATGAAACTTTTTAACACTTTTAAAACTCTGTCAGCCTCTTCTAATAGCATCATATGACCACAATTATCTATAATATCTACTTTACTACCTTCAATTAAATCAGCTAATTTTCTACCTTCTTTGACAGGACACATTTTATCATCTGTAGCTAGTATAGATAAAGTTGGAATTTTAATTTTTTTTGCTGCTTCAAATCCATTTTTATAATTATCGCAAGCTCTGAAATCTACTCCAAGAGTATCTTTAATAGTTCTGGATTTAGCTAACATACCACCTGTGTTTATATGATATAATCCTGGAACTGGATGGCCACCAAAATGTCCTGCTGGTCCGTGAGCCCAATCCATCATTAAGTCAACAGCTTTAGGATCATTATTTTCTGCAAGACTTAATAATTCAGGATTCATTGGTATAGCACCAGCACCACCCATCAGACTTAATGTTTTTATTTTATTTTGATATCTAGATGTGCACTCAACAGTAACTAAACAACCTTGCGAATGTCCAACAAGTGATGCCTCTTTATATCCCACAGCATCAATTACGTCGTTTACCCAATCAGCCATTTCTTCAATTGATTTTAAACTTTTACCTTCAGACAATCCGTGACCGGGCATATCTAAAGCTAAAACACTATAACCGTGAAAAGCAAAATATCTTGTTTGAAGAACCCATGTCATATGAGTTAGACCACTTCCATGAACAAAAATAATTAAGGGTTTTTTTTTGTCAAATGGACGTCCGCCCGTAGAGGCAAATACCTCGTGACCATTTACTTTAAACTTCATTGATTAGATACAAGTCGAGGTTTTCTAGCTGCTCTAAAACCAACTTCAAAGTCATTTTTGATATCGTCTATATCTTCTATACCTACGGACAATCTAATCATATCATGAGACAATCCAGCAAATTTTAAAGTAGCCTCATCCATCTGTGAATGTGTTCCAGATGCAGGATGAATAACTAAAGTTCTGGTATCACCAACATTTGCAAGATGAGAAGCTAATTTAACATTATTAATAAATGCCACACCTGCATCTTTTCCACCTTTAATTCCAAAAGCTATCATTGATCCACGACCATTTGGTAAAAGTTTTTTTGCTAATTCATGATCAGGATGGTCTGGTACACTTGGATGAGATACCCAAGCAACGCTTTCATGACTTAATAAATATTTAACCATTTCCTCAGCATTTGAGCAATGTTTTTTCATTCTAACAGACAATGTTTCTATACCTTGAAGTACATTCCAAGCATTTTGTGGACTTAGACAAGGACCAAAATCTCTCATACCTTCAGCTCTTGCTTTCATTGTAAAAGCAGTAGGTCCAAATTCTTCTGCAAAAGATAAACCGTGATAACCTTCGTAAGGTTGAGTCATTGTTGGAAATTTATCATTTTGCATCCAATCAAATTTACCACCTTCTACTATAATACCTGCCATTGAAGAACCATGCCCAGCCATCCATTTAGTTAAAGAATGAACAACTATATCTGCACCATGTTCAAATGCCTTGCACAGATAAGGAGTTTGATAAGTTGCATCAACCATCAAAGGAATACCTGCATCATGTGCAATTTTTGCTATTTCAGGCATGTTCATAAGTTCGTTTCCAGGATTTCCTACTAATTCTCCAAAAATACCTTTTGTGTTTTTTTGAATGGCTTTTTTAAAACCTTCTGTATCTCTAGGCTTAACAAAAGTACATTTAATACCAAACTTGGGTAGAGTTAATCTAAATAAATTAACTGTTCCACCATATAATTGTGAAGATACGACTAAATGATCGCCAGCTTCACACAAAGTCATCACAGCTAAAAATATTGCACTCATTCCTGAAGATGTTGCTAGAGCAGCTGTACCACCTTCAAGCGATGCAACTCTTTCTTCTAATACCGCAACTGTTGGATTTGAAATTCTACTATATATATGACCACCTCTTTCAAGATTAAAAAGAGCTGCCGCATGATCTACATCATCGAATAGATATGACGTAGTTTGATAAATAGGAACT
>CACHFM010000028.1 GCA_902579105.1 uncultured Pelagibacteraceae bacterium
TATACTGAATACATGACGGATAAATTTAAAGCCTTGGTTATAAACCAAGAGGGCGAAAATTTTACAAGAGAAGTAAAACAATTAGATAAAACTTTTTTAAAACATGGAGATGTAACTATTAAAGTTGATTACTCTGATCTTAATTTTAAAGATGGAATGATTTTAAAAAATGGTGGAAGATTAGTAAAAGAGTTTCCTCATATCCCAGGGATTGATTTCTCTGGTAAAGTTATAGAAAGTGAAAATCCAAAGTTTAAAGAAGGAGATGAAGTTATTTTAACAGGATGGAGAGTAGGAGAAATATATTTTGGAGGATATTCTCAAATTGCAAAAGTAAATGCTGATTTCTTAGTAAGAAAACCAGAAAATTTAACAACAAAACAATCAATGATGCTTGGAACAGCTGGACTAACTTCACTAATGAGTGCATTTGCAATTAAAGCTAGAGAGGAACTCTTATTGGGAGAAAAAGTAAACGATGTACTTGTTACTGGTGCTACAGGAGGAGTTGGAAGTGTTGCAGTCATGATTTTAAATAAAATGGGATACAATGTTACTGCGGTTACAGGCAAAGAAAGCAAATCTGATTATCTAAAGTCTCTTGGTGCTAAAAACATTGTAAATAGGGCAGAATTTGAAAAAGATCCAAGACCAATAGACAAAGGTTTATGGGATGGTGTAGTTGACACAGTGGGAGGAAAAATTTTAGCTAACGCTATAGCACAAACTAGACCAAATGGTATTATTGCAGTTTGTGGAAATGCAAATAGCAATGAACTTAATACAAATTTACTCCCTTTTATGCTAAGAGGAATAAAAGTTTGGGGGATGGACTCAGCAAATTGTAGCATTAAAAGAAGAGAATTTATTTGGCAAGAAGCATCAAATTTAATTGATTTTGATTTACTAGAAAAATCTATTCAAACAATTAGTTTAGAGGAGTTAATAAATACTTATCCAAAAATTTTAAAAGGCGAAATATCCGGAAGAGTATTGATTGATTTAAATAAATAATGGATTGGGATAAATTAAAAATATTTCATGCTGTAGCGGAAGCTGGTAGCTTTACAAATGCCACAGTAAACTTAAACTTAAGTCAATCAGCTATAAGTAGGCAGATTCAATCTTTAGAACAAGACTTAAAGGTTCAATTATTTGAAAGACATGCAAGAGGTTTAACACTTACCGAGAATGGTGAGTATGTCTTTAAAACTGCGCATGAAGTAATTAGTAAATTAAAAGAAGTAGAAACATCATTAGGTGATCAAAAAAATAAGCCAACAGGAAAATTGACTATTACAACTGTAAGAAGTTTCGGTACTCACTGGTTAACACCAAGAATTCAAGAGTTTATGAGATTGAATCCTGAGATAGAAATAGAGCTAGTTTTTGATGATAAAGAATTAGATTTAAGCACTAGGCAGGCGGATATTGGTATTTTTATGAGAAGACCTAAACAATTAAATTATATTCAAAAGAAACTGGTTGATATTAAATACTATATTTATGGATCAAATAAATATTTAGAAAAATTTGGAATGCCAAAAACAGTTAATGATTTAAATAAACATAAATTTATCTCTTTTGGAAAAGGTGCACCATCACCTGTTTACAACCCTGATTGGGCCTTAAAACTTGGTATGCAAGATGGTAAAAAAAGAAAAACGGTCATGAAAGTTAACAGTGTAATGGGTTTACTTTTGGCTGTAGAGTCTGGTGTTGGATTAGCAGCATTACCTGAATATTTAGCTTCAAGTTCTACAAATATTATTAAGGTTTTGCCAAAATCAGAGGGTCCAATTACAGAAGCTCATTTTGTTTATCCGCAATCATTAAAAAATACTGCCAGAGTTCAAGCTTTTAGAAATTTCTTATTTAGCAAAATAGGTGATTGGGAATAAGAACTTTTAGGAATTAACATCTAACTTTCTTCAAAAAAACCTTTACAACTGCGACATTATATGCGATTGATAATCATTCGCATTGAGAATAATTCTCATTCGCAATTAATTAAATAGAGAAAGAGGAGATATGAAAAAAATATCAATTTTTGCGTTAATTATTACTTTATTAGGCTCAACAATTGTTACAGCAAATGAAGTAAATATTTTTAATGCGAGACATTATAAAGCTGACGCAGAGCTTTATGGAAAGTTTACTGCAGCAACAGGAATTAAGGTTAATTTGATTAATGGTAAATCAGGAGCCTTAGAAAAAAGAATGATTGAAGAAGGTGCAGATTCTGCAGCAGACCTTTACATTACAGCTGATGCTGGAAGATGCGGTGCTTTTCAATCAAAAGGTATGACACAAAGTGGTTTAACTTCATCTACAATTAAATCATCTGTTCCAAAAAACTTTAGAACATCTCACTGGGTTGGAGTAGCAAAAAGAGCAAGAATTATTTACTACTCACCTGAAAGAGTTACAGGCGCTGAATTATCTGGAATGACTTACGAAGGTTTAGCAGATCCAAAATGGAAAGGTAGATTAGTAATTAGAAAATCAAGTAACATTTACAATAAATCTCTTGTAGCTTCATTAATTGAAAATAATGGAAAAAAAGCTACTGCAGAATGGGCAAAAGGAGTTGTTGCTAATATGGCTAGAGATTCTAAAGGAAATGATAGAGCTCAAATTATGGCTGTAGCTGCTGGAGAAGCAGATATTGCCGTAGCTAATACTTACTATTTAGCGCTTATGTTATCTGGTAATAAAGGTGCAGAACAACAAGCAGCAGCTAAAAAAGTTAAAGCATTCTTTCCTAATCAACAGGACAGAGGGACACATATGAATATTAGCTGTGCTGCTTTAGTCAAAGGTGCTCCAAATAAAGCAAATGCAATAGCTCTTGTTGATTATTTATTATCTGCTGAAGCTCAAGAACATTTTACTAACAATACTTTTGAGTTTCCAATGATTGCAGGTGTTTCACCAAATCCATTAGTAGTAAACAATTTGGGATTAGACTTTAAACAAGATCTAACCACAAAAGTTTCTAGTTATGGAAAAAAGCAAGCTGATGCTCTAGAGGTGATGACAGCAGCTGGTTGGAAATAATAAGTAAATGAAAAAAAATTTATTTTATTTTGATAAAAATAAATCTTCTAATGCAAGTGGTTCACTAGTAGGTCAGATAACATGTGAACCATGTGCATCAGAGTGTGAAAAAATCAAAAACAAAATAAGTAATAGAAAATTATCAGATATTAAAACTGAAGAGGTTGCACATATCCTTTCTCCGTTTAATATTAAAAGTTAATTTTCTTTTTATTATGCCCACTATCTATATGCTTTAGGATTTTTACCCTTTCCTAAATAAGAGACTGTGGGCATTCATAAATTTCTGTATTAAAAGATTTCTTATTCTATTATAAAGCTAAATATGTTTAGAAATTTAAATATTTGGTTTTTTTCTTCACTACTAGTTTCATTAATTGTTTCTATTCCAATAATAACCGTATTTACAAGTTTTTTTGAAGATACATCTAATTATTTTGAGATTCTTAAACAAACATTTTTCCTCGAATATATATTTAATTCATTAACTCTTTTGATTGGAGTTTTATTTTTAACTTTTATATTAGGAGTAGGTTCTGCATACATAGTTTCATTTTATCATTTTCCTGGCGCTAATTTCTTTAAATGGGCTCTAATACTTTCTTTTGCAGTACCACCATATATTTATGCATATTCATTATTTGCTTTTTTTGAAAATTATGGGACAGCATTTACAATCTTAAAAAATTTGTTCGGTGATGGAGATTACAATAAAAATATTCCTAAATTTGATGGCATGCTTGGATTGATATTATCAATCTCTTTTTCTTTATATGCATATGTATATATACTTGCTAGATCATCATTTTTATATCAATCACAAAGTTTAATAGAATTAGGAAGAAATCTTGGTTTTTCAAAATTTAAATCATTTTATGCAATAATATTACCCAGTGCACGCCCAGCTATTGTTGCTGGTTTATCATTAGTAGCAATGGAAACATTAGCTGAATTTGGAGCAGTTGATTTTTTTTCTATAAACACTTTAACAACTGGTATTTATAATGCATGGATAACTTTTGACGATTTAGCATTTGCAAATCGAATATCATTTTTTCTTTTATTATTTATTTTTATATTATTTTTAACTGAAAATTTATCCAGAAAGAAAGCTAAGTATCATTTGGAAACAAAAGGTGGATTTAAAAAAAAAGAAAAAATTAAACTTTCTGGAAGTAAATCTTTTTTTGCATTTACTTTTTGTTTTACTTTATTTTTTTTGAGTTTTTTATTTCCTTTAAGTCAAATGTTATATTGGACAATTAAATTTCCTGAAAATTTAAAT
>CACHFM010000029.1 GCA_902579105.1 uncultured Pelagibacteraceae bacterium
ATAAAGGATTATTCAACTACGAAAAAAAAATTCTTATAAAAGATCTAATACTAGATTTAAAACTTGGATATTTTGATTTTGAAAAAGAAAAAGATCAGAAAGTAAAATTTTCTCTTGAAGTAAACTATCAAGATAAAAAACCCTCAAATGATAAAGATTTAAAATCGATAGTAAACTACGATAAAATAGTAAGGCTAATAAAAAAACTGGTTAAAAATAAACATTATAACTTTCTTGAGACATTGGCCGAAGATGTTTTTGACGTTCTATTTAAAGATAAAAGAATTGATAAAATAACACTTCAAATTGAGAAATTAGAGATTATGAAAGACTGTTCATCAGTTGGTATTCAAATTTCTAAAAAAAGAAGTCATGATAAGTTCTGATATTGGAAAAGAAGTAATAAAAAAAGAACTCCCTTTAATGCCTAAGCTGCCAGGGGTGTATAGGATGCTAAACGCAAAAAATGAAATTCTTTACGTAGGTAAGGCTAAAAATCTTACTAATAGATTAAAAAGCTATGTTTCTGAAAAAAATCACATAATAAGAACTGAGAGAATGTTATCCCAAACAAAAAAGCTTGAGATAACAACCACTTCTAATGAAAGCGAAGCTCTTCTATTAGAGGCAAACTTAATCAAAAAATATAAACCAAAATACAATATTCTTTTAAGAGACGATAAGTCATTTCCTTTTATTTTTATTGGTAACAAAGATAAATGGCCTCAAATTAAGAGACACAGGGGTAAAAAAAGTAAAGAAGGTTTTTACTTTGGTCCTTTCGCTTCAGCAGGCTCTGCTAATTGGACAATAAAAATGATACAAAAAATTTTTCATCTTAGGGTATGTGATGATAATGTTTTTAAAAATCGTGAACGTCCTTGTATTTTATATCAAATCAAAAGATGCTCTGGACCATGTGTAAACTATATAAATAAAAAAGAGTATGATCAAACTGTAGAGGACGCTATTGAATTTGTTTCTGGAAAATCTAGAAAAATTCAAAAAAATCTTTCAAAACAAATGGAAAAAGCGAGTGAAGAATTAGATTTTGAAAAGGCAGTAATTTTAAGAGACAGAATAAAATCCCTTAATATAATTCAATCTTCACAAAGAATAAATGAAGCAAATTTATTAGAGGCTGATGTAATAGCTGGATACAAAGAGTCTGGAAAGACTTGTATCCAAGTTTTTTTTTACAGATCAAAACAAAATTGGGGTAATCAAGCTTTTTTTCCAAAACATGACCCTGATGAAAATCTTAAAGAAATATTAAATTCGTTTATTTCACAATTCTATGAAAATAAAAGTGTACCAAAAACAATAATTATAAATGAAGAAATTAAAGAAAAAGCTTTAATAGAAAAAACTCTTTCTAAAAAAGAGAATAAGGAAATAAATATTTCAGTAGCAAAAAAAGGTTCAAAACTTAAAGTAATAAATCAGGCAATAAAAAATGCTAAAGATAGCCTGAATAGAAAACTTTATGAAAGTCAAAACAACAAAGACTTATTTGATAAAGTTTCAAAAAAATTTGATCTAGAATCAAATATTAGTCTTATTGAAGTATATGATAACAGTCACATTCAAGGAACAAATAGTGTTGGAGCATTAATAACTTTTGGTGAAGAAGGTTTTGTTAAAAAAAGGTATAGAAAATTCAATATTAAAATAAAACAAAATAGGCAAGACGATTATGGTATGATGAAGGAAGTACTAAATAGAAGATTTAAAAAAGCAATTCAAGAAAAGGATAATTATTTAACTTTTCCCGATCTCGTTTTGGTAGATGGTGGTAAGGGACAATATTCAAGCTCAAGAGAAACTCTTAACGAACTAGGACTTCATGATATTCCAATTATAGCAATCGCAAAAGGTAAATTTAGAAATAGTGGAAATGAAACCTTTTTCCATAATGGCAAAACCTACAAATTTGAAAAAAACGATCCAACTCTATTCTTTCTTCAAAGAATTAGAGATGAAGCTCATAGATTTGCCATAAGCGCTCATAGAGCAAAAAGAAAGAAAGGTATTAGTAAATCTTTACTGGATCAGATAGAAGGTATTGGTTCTATGAGAAAAAAAGCATTATTAAACCACTTTGGTTCAGCAAGAGCAGTGGAGTCAGCTAGTTTTGATGAAATAAAGTCTGTTGAAGGTGTTGAAGAAAAAGTAGCAAAAAAGATATATAATTTTTTTCACGAATAATTATGCTAAAAAAAATTCCAAATATATTAACCATTGGACGAATAATCATTGTCCCCTTCTTTGTTTTGGCTTTTTATTTACCTGGATTTTATGGTGATTTAACTGCTCTAATATTATTTATTATAGCATCCTTTACTGACTTTTTAGATGGAATGCTGGCTAGAATGATGGGTGAGGAATCTAAGCTTGGAGAATTATTAGATCCTATAGCTGACAAAATCATTGTTGCTGCAGCTTTAATACTTTTAGTGATGGATGGCACAATTAAAAATTATGAAGTCATTGCTGCAATTATTATTCTAACCAGAGAAATTTTAATTTCTGGTCTAAGAGAATTTTTAGCAAAAGGTAAAATTAAACTTCCAGTTTCAAGTCTGGCTAAACTAAAGACAGTTTTACAAATGGTAGCGATCGCACTTCTTTTATCTGGTGATACGGGTAATAAAATTATAAATTTTCAAGATTATAATGCTCAAACTATAGGAATAATTCTATTATGGCTTTCTGCGGCTTTAACTCTTTTTACAGGTTATGATTATATGCGTAAAGGAATAGATCATGCGATGTCTGAAGATAACAAAGATTAAGCTGCTTTTTTCTTTCTAACTAATGTTTGATAACTCTCATTTAAATCAATTATAGTTTCACAAACTTTATATTGATTTTCAGCTATACAAGAAACTGGAGTAACTTCTGCCGCTGTGCCAGTTAAAAAACATCCAACAAAATTAGAAAGTTCAGATGGGCTAATCTTTCTTTCATGTACTTTTATATTTTTTGATTTTGCAATTCCAATAATAGTTCTTCTTGTTATTCCATCAAGAAAAGAGTCTGGAATTGGAGTATGTAATGCTCCATCTTTATCTTTAAAAAATATATTTGCTCCTGTTGCCTCTGCAATATTACCTTCATGATCAAGCATTAAAGAATCTGTGTAACCTTCCTTTTCAGCTTCATGCTTTGACAGTGTACAAATCATATAAAGACCCGATGCTTTTGTGTCCCAAGGAATAGTATTAGGAGCTGGTCTTCTCCAGTTAGAAATATTTAATCTAATTCCTTCTATTTTAAGTTTTGGATCAAAATAAGATCCCCACTCCCAAGTTGCAATTGCAACATGAATTTTTGTATGTTGTGCGGAAACAGCCATCATCTCACTTCCTCTCCAGGCTACCGGTCTAACATATCCATTTTGAACATTTTGTGTTGAAACAATTTTATTTGAAGCAATATTAATTTGTTCTTCGGTATATGGCATTTCAATGCCCATTCTTTTTGCTGAGTAAAAAAACCTAGAAGTATGTTCTTCCAATTTGAATATTGAACCATCATAAACTCTTTCTCCTTCAAAAACACAGCTCGCGTAATGTAAACCATGGCTTAAAACATGAAGTTTAACATTGGCCCAATCGACTAATTCGTCATTGTACCATATTTTTCCAGATCTTTTGTCGTAGGGTATCATGTATGAAATTAATAAATTATAAATGAAAAATATCTTTGTATCTTTAATATGTCAATATAACTTACCTATAATGAAAGAACTTTTATATTTAAAGGATGAACAATTAAAAGATTTAATCGAGAAATTATCTATTACTTATAGAGAAACTTTCTCAGATTCAAAAAAAATTTTAGACAGATATTCCATTGGTTTGGCTCACCATAAGGTAATTCATCTAATATCTATGTATCATGGCATTTCAATTTCAGAACTTTTGAAACGTCTCAAAATAACAAAACAGAGTTTAAACAGAGTGCTTAAAGATTTAATTAAACTAGAAATTATAATATTTAAAAAGGACAATAAAGACACAAGAGTTAAACACGTTTTCTTAAATGAGAAAGGAAAAAAAATATTTAATGAAATTTTTAATTTACAAAAAAAAAGAATTTATAATGCATTAATTAACTCAAGTTC
>CACHFM010000030.1 GCA_902579105.1 uncultured Pelagibacteraceae bacterium
TATAAAAAAAACAGCTAAACCGGAAAGATACTTCGTTTCTAAAGTTTTTCCATTTTTTTTATAATTAATAAAGCTTACTATTACAAAACCAATAGCAGTTATTAAAAAGTATATTGGTTCTGTTACTCCGTCTATGCCCATTTTTAGAGCTTATTTGATCCTTACTAAGCTCACAATGTCATTAATTGTCCTTGCGACAAGAGACAATAAAAATTTATACGGTTCAGCTTTACCAAATAATTATTAATTAGAAGTTCCGAGTAAGTTAACCATTAATACGCCAATAATTATAAAACATAAACCAACTATTGTATAAAGATCAGGCATTTGGTTAAATTTATATATACCAACTATTGTAGTTGCTATAATGCATAAGCCTGCAAATGAAGCATAAGTAACACCAACTGGAATTGTTTTCATAACAATTGATAACGCAAACATACATCCCACAATAGTTATTGCAGTTACGATACTTGGTAAAATTAAAGTAAAACCTTGAGCACCTTTAGCAAAACCATTTGATGCAGTTCCTAAAATTACTGCAATTATTAAAATTATATATGCTGTAAAATTACCCATTTTTTTTCGACCAAGCTATAGCATCTTCCATTCTATCATCTCCCCAGAAGATTTCACTATTAACTATGAACGAAGGGCTTCCAAAAATTTTATTATTTCGAGCACTATCAGTATTTTCTAAAAATTCTTTTTCTACTTCATCAGAATTTGCATTTAAAATTACTTTATCTTTGTCTAATTTAAGCTCTGAGCATATTTCAGAAATATTAGGTTCAATTGCAGGTTCTTTATTTTCTTGAAACCATCTTTTATAAGTAAGTCTCACATAATCAACACCCCAGCCTTCTTTTAAACCATATATTGCAAGTTTATTAGCCAGATCAAATTGAGTTAGAGGATAAGGAACAGGAGTTTTTGCAAAAAAACCATAACCTTCTGCTCTTCTTTCAATATCTCTCCACATATAATCAACTTTACTTTTTTTATCATCAGGAAAAGGATGATTATTCATTTCATTCATTATTATTCTTACACTAAATGGTTTCCAGTTAAATTTTACATTGTGTTTTTTTTCAACATCTAAAATTCTGGTGACTGACAAATAAGTATAGGTGCTACCTATAGAGAAATAAAAATCTATATTGTTCATATTACTTTTTATTTATTGGAAGTTAAAAAAAACCAATCCCATTTTTATAAAAATAAGCTCCTAGAAAAAATACTGCTAAAATATAAAGTATAATTAATAATGAAAATTTAAAATATTTTTTCATTATTTAGGCATTGGAGTAGCTCCAGTCTCCAAACTCATTATTTTTCCATCTTTATATTTATAAACAGCCATTACAGCTTCAACATTTCCATCATCAAATGTGACAAATGCATGATGTATACCAACTTCATCATTTTCATATACGACTCTTGTCTTATCTTGTTTAATGTCACCACTCATCGCCCATTTGATAACATCTCCTTTACCTAAAACGTTGCCTGATTTATGCATTGTAAATTTAAAATCATCATGCAAAAGTTCATTCATAGCTGCTTCGTCTTTATTTTTCATAGCATCGCTATATTTTCCTAACATTGACATATTTATGCTCCTTCTATTATTATTGCATTAGACATAGCATTGTCTTGTCTAATTTTTTTTATTGGTTGATATTCATCACTTTTATAAAATTCTATTGCTTTTGCATATGAGGGAAATTTTATAACAACAGTTCTTGGGTATTGCCAGTTCCCTTCAATAACCATATTTTCACCACCTCTAACTATATATTCACCGCCATGTTTTTGAGCAATAGGTTTTACTTTGTCGATATACTCTTTGTAGTTTTCAGGATTATTAACATTTATGTTAAATATCATATATCCAGCTTTCATAATTACTCAGCAGGTATTACCACGCTTTTAGAACCATCTGCAGCTTTTGTGAATGCTTTATTGTAATCAATAACTTCATGTATCATTAGATCATCCATCAGTCCTGAATTTATAAAAGCAACTTTCATTCCAACAACTGTTTCGGCATCTCCTTCTACACAACAGACTACATCAAATCGTCCACGAACCCATTCGTAACTAATCATTTTTCCACCGATAGCTTCAATAACTTTTTTTGTTGATGCGTGTCTATCTGCAGAAGGATCTTTTTGCATTCTTTTTAAAAGTTCTTTGCTTACTTTTCCAATTACATAATATTTTGACATTTTAGATCTCAACCTTAGTTAATTCCCACACATCCATCTTGTTTACGCACTCATCATAAACTGGTTTTCCAATAGGATTTCTTCCAGACACCATCTCTTTCATTTTTTCCATATTATGAACAAATACCTTAAACATAACACCACTTTTATCTGGCTTTACTGCTCCTATAGTTTTTTCTGGGTGAGCTGCTGATTTTCTTACACTCATTCCTTCATCTGATTGCATCCAACCCATAAATTTTTCAAGCTTTCCTTCTTTCAAATCTACGATCACTAAAACTTCTTTTTCCATTGTTTCCTCCTTATTTTTTTCAGCATTATAGTAGTCTAACAATTGAATGTAATGATTTTATTACAAAGCAGGTATGCGCCTTAAATCCAGCTGGGTATTGGAAGGCCTTTTTCTTCTAAAAAAGTTTTATTAAACATCTTAGAGTTGTATTTGTCTGATTTATCACAAAGTATAGTGACTATAGTTTTTCCAGGACCAAGTTCTTTTCCTAATCTTATGGCTCCAGCAATATTAACCCCACAACTTGTTCCTAAACTTAATCCTTCATTTTGAATCAAATCATATAAAATTGGAAGAGATTCATGATCACTTATTGAAAAGGCACCATCTATTTTAGCTTCAGCAAAATTAGCAGTAATTCTGCTAGATCCAATTCCTTCAGTTATAGAACCCCCCTCTGATTTTAACTCTCCATTTTTAATATAATTATATAAAGCAGATCCCGCAGGGTCTGATAAAAAAATCTTAACATCCTTATTTTTTTCTTTTAGATAACTACTTATGCCACCAATTGTTCCTCCGGTACCTGAAGAACAAACAAATCCATCAATTTTACCTTCAGTTTGATTCCAAATTTCAGGTCCTGTTGTTTCATAGTGACCTTTAGCATTAGCAGTATTATCAAACTGATTAGCCCAAACTACACCGTGATTGTTAGAACTTTTTAATTCTTCAGCCAGCTTTCCTGCAACTTTTACATAATTTCCATCATCTTTATAAGGTTTTGCTGGAACTAATCTTAAGTCTGCACCAATATTGACTAAAGTATCTTTTTTTTCTTGAGTTTGGTTTTCGTTCATTACTATTATAGTTTTGTAACCCAACGAATTTCCCAATAAACAAAGTCCTATACCTGTGTTTCCAGCAGTACCCTCAACAACAGTTCCACCATTAGAAATCAATTTTTTTTCTTGAGCATCCTTAATCAATGCAAGTGCAGCCCTATCTTTAACTGATCCACCTGGATTTAAATATTCTGCTTTTCCATAAATGTTGCAACCGGTAATTTCAGATGCTGCTCTTAATTTTATTAAAGGAGTATTACCGATACTAGATATAAAATCATTTTTAATATTGCTCATCAACTTTAATTTGTATCACTATCTGATGTAATTCCATAAGGTTTGAAATCATCATCAGCCACACCAACATTTTTAGCAGGTATACCAACCATTACTGCTTTATCTGGTACATCTTTTGTAACTACTGCATTAGCTCCAATTTTTGCAAACTTTCCAACAGTTACCGGTCCTAAAACTTGAGCACCCGAACCAATGACAGCCCCATCTTTAATTGTCGGATGTCTTTTTATATTACGTTGATCATTTGAATTTATACTTGGAGCAATTCCTCCAAGTGTCACCATATGATATATGGTTACATTTTCTCCAATCTCAGAAGTTTCTCCAATTACAACACCCATA
>CACHFM010000031.1 GCA_902579105.1 uncultured Pelagibacteraceae bacterium
GATTCAGACCAGATGTTGTTAATGGTATTGTTGATAAAGAATGTTTAGTGATTAGTCAAAACTTGGCATAAACATTGAATTAAATATTCTTGAAATTTAAAAGTTTGGTTGTAGATTGCAGTTGCCAGATAAACGACTTATCGCTTTAATCTTTTTTAAAGAGGAAAGTCCGGGCTCCACAAGGATACAGTGCCAGTTAACACCTGGCGGGGGTAACCCTAGGGATAGTGCCACAGAAAATAAACCGCCATAACATGGCAAGGGTGAAAAGGTGTGGTAAGAGCGCACCGGTTCTATTGGTAACAATGAACGCTGGAAAACCCCACTGGGAGCAAGACTAAGTAGAGGTGACATTGTTGAAAAACTAAAAGCCATCCTTGGCTAGTCATCAGGGTTAGTTGCTTGAGCTTAAGAGTGATCTTAAGCCTAGAGAAATGATAGGTTTAAATGACAGAACCCGGCTTATAGTTTATCTGGCAAAATTACTTATATTTTAAAAATTTTCCAAGAACAAATGTTCTCTTTTTGATTCACTATTGAGTTAGTTATGTTCTAACTTCTAATAATTTTTCATATCAATTAGAAAGTAAAAATTTGATTAGTAAGTATATTTTGATAATAAAAAGTTAATAAGAACAGTCAAAATAGTCAAGATTCAACGTTTGACTATGAATTAAATTACCCATATATTCCCATATATTCCCAATTATGGAATTTAAAAATTATAAAATATATGTTTTTATCTATTTACGAAAACAAACTAGACAAAAAAGGAAGAGTTTCTGTGCCTGCTAGTTTTAGATCTCATTTATCAAATTTAGGTTACAATGGAGTAATTTGTTATCCTTCGTTTAATAATTCTTCAATTGAAGCATGTTCTCAAGATAGAATTGAAAAAATTTCATCAGCAATAGACTCTTTAAATCCATTTGAGGAAAAAAGGGATTATTTTGCAACTTCAATTTTAGCAGAAAGTATAAATTTACAATTTGACAGTGAAGGAAGAATATCTCTTTCAACAAAATTATTAAAACATGCAAAAATTAAAAATAGCATGTTGTTCGTTGGTCAAGGTCAAACCTTTCAGATATGGGAACCATCAACATTTGAAAAATTTAAGGTAACAGCAAGAAAAAAGGCAAATTTAAATCGAGCTAATCTTAAATGGGAGCTTCAAACAAACAAATAAAGAGGGATAAAAAGATGACAATTAACTTTAAAACACCAGAAATAAAAGAGTTACAACCACGATTATTAGTTCTTGGAGTAGGAGGAGCAGGAGGAAATGCAATTGATGAAATGATTGAACACAATTTGCAGGGTGTAGAATTTATTGCAGTCAATACTGATGCCCAAGATTTAAAATTAAGTAAAGCAAAAACAAGAATTCAAATTGGTTTAAACTTAACTAAAGGATTAGGTGCTGGGGCAAAACTTGATATCGGTCAAGCTGCGGCAGATGAATCTTTAAATGAAATTATCAATACATTGCAAGGTGCAAACATGGTTTTTATTGCAGCTGGAATGGGTGGTGGAACAGGAACAGGTGCTGCTCATGTGATTGCTAGAGCTGCAAAAGAACTGAATATTCTAACTGTAGGTGTTGTCACTCTCCCATTTTTATATGAAGGTCCTTCAAGAATGAGAAGAGCACAACAAGGTTTAGAAGAACTTAGAAAGCATGTAGATACAATAATAGTTATTCCAAATCAAAATTTGTTTAAAATTGCAAATGAACAAACAACTTTTGAAGAGTCTTTTAATCTTTCAAATAATGTTTTGATGCATGGTGTTCAAAGTATAACTGATTTAATGGTAAGACCTGGTTTAATTAATCTTGATTTTGCTGATGTTGAAACAGTAATGGCATCTATGGGAAAAGCAATGATGGGAACTGGAGAAGCAGAAGGTGAAGACAGAGCTCTTAAAGCTGCAGAAATGGCAATTAGCAATCCATTGATTGATGATTATACTTTAAAAGGCGCAAAAGGTTTATTAGTTAATATTACTGGCGGTAAAGATCTTAAACTTTTTGAGGTTGATGAGGCAGTGAATAAAGTTAGGGCAGAAGTTGATCCTGAAGCTGAACTTATTATTGGCGCTATTACTGACTCAGAACTAGATGGTAAAATGAGAGTTTCAATTGTTGCAACATCACTTGATGGGCAACAACCCGAGACAAAATCTGTAATTAATATGGTTCATCGTATTCATAATAGAAATCCAGGTTACTCTGATTTTTCAAATTTAGGATCATCTGAATCTTTTAATTTTTCTAATACAACTTCAAATCCAATTTCTCATGGCGCCAATGCATTAAAGCTTGAAAATGAAGTTGTTCATGAACAAACAAATGAAACTTCAAATGCAATCATAAACAATGAAGAAGTTTCGGATAATACAAATATTGAGACTGAAAGCATTGTAGAAGACAGTTCAGTTAATGAGATGGAAAAATCTTTTGCTCAAGAAGCTATGGAAACTCCAAAAGAGAACATAGAATCTCAAAGCATAGAAAATGATGTTTCGAATGATTTAAAAGAGTTTGGTGTAGACTCAGATTCACCTGATTTATTTAGTTCAGAAAATGAAAACTCAAGTGCAGAAGATTTATTATCATCAGATAATGAAGAAGAAGAAGATGATCTTGAGATACCAGCTTTCTTAAGAAGACAAAAAAATTAATGGTCTTCAAAGAAATAAATGGATGCCACCATAGTGCCGGATGTTATAAAACATTATCCGGTATTGCTAAAAGAAATTATTAGCATTATTTCCCCTCAATATGGTGGCACATTTATCGACTGTACATTTGGTCAAGGCGGTTATTCAAAAAAGATACTAGAATTTGATAATACTAAAGTAATTGCTCTAGATAGAGATATTGAGAGTGAAAAAAAAGCTAACAAAATAAAAAAAAACTTTGAAGATAGATTTATATTTAAAAATATAAAATTTAGTCAATTAAATAATTTAAAACTTAAAAATGAAAATATAAAAGGGATAATTTTTGACCTTGGATATTCCTATAATCAAATAAAAGATCCAAATAAAGGATTATCATTTGATTCTAAAGGAAAATTAAATATGAAGATGGGTTTAAATAATTTTTCAGCTGAGGATGTAATAAATATATTAGATGAAAAAGAATTAGAAAAAATATTCAAATTTTTTGGAGAAGAAAAAGAAAGTAAATATATTGCCCGTAATATTGTTAAAGAAAGATTGAAAAATAAAATAGATACCCAAACTCTTGTTAAAATTATAGATAAAACAAAAAGAAAAAAAAATTATAAAATACATAGTGCAACTAAAGTTTTTCAAGCACTTAGAATTTTAGTGAATAAAGAAATTAGTGAATTGATTTATGGCCTTATTAATGCCGCTAAAGTTTTAAAAAAAAATGGAGTTTTGGCTGTTGTTACCTTTCATTCTTTAGAAGATAAAATTGTAAAATATTTTTTTAAAAGTCTATCTGAAAACAAAAGTATTTCGAGATATGTTCCTGTTACAGAGCAAGTTAATACCTTGTTTAAATTAATTGAAAAAAAAGCAATTGTTCCTTCTGAAAAAGAATTAAAAGAGAATTTATCTTCAAGATCTGCAAAATTACGATACGCAATTAAAAAAAAAGATTTTTATGATTTTGATACTGACATCCAAGATCAATTTAAAAATTTAATTGAAATAGAAAGTTTTGGGGACAAGTTGTGAAAAAGTTTGGCTTAATATTGGTCATTTTTTTATTAATTTTATCAACTGCAATAATTAAAAATTCAGCAAAAGAAATTGAAGATGAAATTTTTACATTAAAAGAAGATCTTAGAGTTTTAAGTTCAGAATTTGAGAAAGTTAAATTAGAGCATGATTATTTAAGTTCTTCAGATAAATTGTTGGAATACCAATCATTATATTTTGAAGATGAGTTAATACAAAAAGATATTGA
>CACHFM010000032.1 GCA_902579105.1 uncultured Pelagibacteraceae bacterium
ATTTCTTCGTAATCATTTTCAACAATTTTAAAATTGTCTGGCTCATAATACTGTTGCCAAATAAAATTCCTAAAAGTATCATTTTTTTTGTCATATATTTTTTTATATAAAAACAAAAAGTTTTTAAAGTAATGATCTGAATAAAATGAGGCAGCATCAATTATTATGCCCTCTTTATTTAAAATACCATAAAAAGATGCCGGGCCCGACATATTTCCTAGAAAGCCAATTGAATTTTGCGCTAGATAAGCCTGATCATAAATTGAATGATATTTTGAAAGATCATTAAATAAAAAAACATTTTTTTTTTTTTCTAGAATAGAATTTGGAAAAGTTTTTATAAAATTATCATTTTTTTTTCCTAAGATGACAATATTTAAATTTTTATCACTTAAAAAATTAATCAACTTATAAATTTTATTTAAATCTCTTGTTTGTCTTACTTGAAAATTTAAATGATTATTTTGTAAATTTGAAAAATTTTTAATAAATATAGATAATGTTTTTTTTTCGCAGATTTTTTTTAGTTGTGTTGATATCTCAAATTTTTCTATTCTACTTAACAAATATTTTATCGATTCTTTATTTCCATTCCACCATTCTGATATGGGTAAATTAATATTTTTATTATCTGGTGCTGGTCTTGTAAGATAAGTAGGTTTAAAATACTTATTTTTTATTAAAAACTGATTTGAAATATAATTTGTATTTACAATAAAACGCGGTAGTAAAAATATATTTTTTGCAATAAATTTTTCTTCATAAAAAAATTTTGCTATCTCATATTGAATTTCAGTGTAACAAAAAATTCTGTTTTGATTATTTAATTGTGTTTTAAGTTCTAAGCAAAAAAAAATAAAATCTCCATACCCAGCTCTATCTGTATAAAATAGATTGATTTTTTTTCTGTTAAAATAAAAAATAGAAAAAAAAATTAATTTTGAAAAAAAAAAATACAAAATATACTTATTAATATCAAAAATTTTTTTAAAAAATTTCATTAATTTCAAATTTATAATTGTTACATTTAATTAATTTTAGATATTTTTTCATAAAATTTTTTTGGTATTTTTGATAATGTGTACCTAGCTGGAATTTCTATATTCAATCCTTTTAAATAATTTGAGAAATAATAAGATTTATTTTTACTTAGGACATCCCTTGTCGCTTCGTAAATTTCTTGAGATGAATTATTCTTCAAAATATATCCGTGATGTTCTTTTTTTAAAGGATTGAAATACAAATGAAGATTTTTTTTAATCATATCTTTTAGACTTACATATTTTCCATTCTTTTTAATAGATTTATAAATTAAATAATCTTTAGATTTTGTAACAAAAGATACATTTATAGGATAACTATTAACCTGAAGAAAAGTAGTATTTAATACAAAGTTATAACTAGCGGGCCCACTCTGTGTACATATAAAAAGTTTTGATTTTTTTATCAAATAAAATTGTCTAATTTTTTCACTTTCATTTAGAGTTGTCAATTCGTGATAATTCTTATGTTTAAATATATCTCTAATTGATTTTGGGTGAACAAATCTTACAACTTTATAATTTTTTTTTATTAGCCATCTTATAGTTTTCATATAAGACTTATAATTTGATATTCTTGTTGAGCTCCCTTTGATAAAAAATTCATCTTTAATATGTATGGTAACTAATCTGTTCTGATTAGAATTAATATTAAAATTTAATTTTTTAAATAAATTTTTATAATTATAGTTATAGTTTTTTTGTGCATGTACCTTATTAAACTTTGAATTTTTATTTAATACTTCAAATTCATATGCATCCGTTGAAAACTCTTTAAATACCAATAGAGGATAAACAAAAAAATACAAAATAGAACTTTTAGAATATTTCAGATTTTTTTTTCTATAAATTTTGGGGAAACTTTTAAATTCAATTAAATAATCTGGGCATATAAGAAAAAATTTTTTATTTTTATTATTTTTAATAATACTATCTAATTGTTGTATTAGGGCACCAATTTGCCAAGTATTAATACTAATTAAAGTTAGTTTTTTTTTTTTTAAATATAACAAAAAAGATAAATATATTGGAAACAATAAAACTAAAATAATTAATGAATATATTTTTTTTAATAAATCTAAAATCAATATAATATGAATTTTTTTTTCGTTTATAAAATATTTTAAAAATATTTTTATTGTTTCAAAAATTCCAGGTCTATTCAAAAATTTATCAAAAAAATATAAAGGATCTGGTATTTTGAATAATATTTTAATTATTTTTTTTTTGAGGTTCATTACATCTTAATTAAAGGTCTTATTACCTTTCCGATTTTCATGTCCCTTATTGCTTTATTAATTTCATTTAAATTATACTGTTTTGAAAAAAAAAGTTTATCGATATTTTTAAATTTTTTAATTATTTTTTTCATAAACGATAAATTTTTTACAAATTTAGTTTGACCTCCCCATGATCCAGATATCTTCTTTCCCAAAATTAAATCAAAAGGATCTAACTTAATTTTGTTTTTTTTATTTGGATGAGATGCAAATATTACTTTGCCATTATTTTTAATCAATTTTATTGATTTTTCTATTATTTGAGATTTACCTGAGCATTCTACCACTACATCAAAAAAACCATTATAATTTTTAAATGTACTTTCAGAACTTTGCAGATAAACTATTTTTTCATTTTTAAAATAACGCTTAATATTATTTAATCTTTCTAAATTTTTTTCTAATACATATATTTTTTGTGCTTTTTTATAAACTGATGCCAAAAGAGCAGACAAGCCAACTCCACCTAAACCTATTATGGCTATTTTTTTATTTTTAAGATTAGTAACTTGATTTTCAATTATACCACAACCTGTGGGTAGAGCACATCCGAGCAAGACCCCAGTTTTTTTTGATACATTTCCCAACTTATAGACATTTCCCTTATCTACCAGCGCATAATTATTAAAGGTTGTGAGTTTACCTGCATTAATTTTTTTTTTTGTATTAACATCAAAATATTCTGGACTTACTTTATTTTTTCTTTCCGAACATATCCATGAGAGAAAAACATTTTCCTGTTTTTTAAAGTTTCTTACACTTTTTCCAAATGATATTATCTTACCAGTTCCTTCATGACCCAACATATGAGGTAAAAATTTTTTATTGTTTCTTCCCCCATATATTTCCATCAGTTGACTCCCACATACTCCGCTGTAATACAATTTAACCAAAATATGGTCTTTATGAATTGAATTGAAAAAAATATTTTTATTGGTTAATTTTTTACCAATTTTTTCAAGAACTCTTGCTTTTATTTTGATTTTATCCATTTATTTTTTTTATAAAGTCTTTCACTTATTTTTTTTGTTTTT
>CACHFM010000033.1 GCA_902579105.1 uncultured Pelagibacteraceae bacterium
TGAATTCTTTTTTTTTGTTTAAAAGATTTTAAATAAGTTTCTTCTACTACTCCAAATTTATGATTTCCTGACCATTTATCTAAACAATTTTTCATCCATTTTCTTGGATTAGCGATTATCATTCTTTCTGGTAACCAAGCAGGTTGAATTAAAAAAAACCAATGAAAATAAGATTTAGCAAATTTTTGATTAGTACTTTCATACATATCTAAAGTAGGACATATATCTAAAACACTAATAGCTAAAATTTTTTTTCTAAAATCTCTTGCCATTCGGTGAGCAACTCTTCCACCTCGATCATGTCCTGCTACAAAAAATTTTTTAAAATTTAATTTTTCCATTAATTGAATCATATCTTTAGCCATTTCTCTTTTTGAATAATTGATATGATTTTTTCCACCAGGTAAAACTAAACTATTCCCATAGCCTCTTAAATCAGCAGCAATTACTGTAAAATATTTACTAAGTGCTGGAGCAGTTTTGTGCCACATTAAATGAGTTTCTGGATAACCATGCAATAAAAGTAATGGAGGTCCAGTTCCTTTAAATCTACAGAAAATTTTGCCTTTATCTACTTTGATAAATTTTTTTTTAAACCCTTTAAACATATTTAAATAATTTATGATAATATTTAATAATTTGAAATTTAACCATTTAAAATTTTATTCTTTGCCTTTTCAAATTCTTCTTGAGTCAATGCTCCTTTTTTAAATAAATCATTTAATTTATCAAGTTCATCAGTTAATTGATCATCTTTAGTTTCTGAATTTTTTGAATTTTTAGCGCTAAATCCTTTTTTAAATGCTGAAACTCCAAGATAAAATATAAAAATTAAAATAGGTATTACTAAACTAAAAAAAATTATATTTGCCATATATGTATCTTAATTATATTTTTGGAAATAATAAATGATATTGTGCTAATCAATTTATAGTTGAGATCTTTTAAAACATTCAATTGTATTTTTTAGTAAACATGCAATTGTCATAGGTCCAACTCCACCAGGAACTGGCGTTAAAGCTCTTGCAACTTTCGAAACTTCATCAAAATCTACATCACCTACAATACCTTTGTCTGTCTTATTAATTCCAACATCAATTACTATAGCGTCTTTTTTTATCCAATCTCCCTTAACAAGTTCTTTTATTCCGACAGCAGCTACGATAACATCAGCCTGTAAACATTCCTCTCTTAAATTTTTTGTTTTAGAGTGAGTTATTGTAACAGTACAATCCTCTTGTAAAAGAAGTTGAGCCATCGCTTTACCATTCAAATTTGATCTACCAATCATAACCGCTTTTTTACCAACTAAATTTGACTCAATTTTTTTTATTAACAAGTAACATCCAAGAGGTGTACAAGGAATTGAACCTTGATAACCTGATGAAAGATTTCCTACATTCATTGGGTGAAGCCCATCTACATCTTTTGAAGGATCAATGGTTTCAATTATTTTTTGCTTATCAATATGTTTTGGTAATGGAAGCTGAACTAAAATTCCAGAAACGGTTTCATCATTATTAAGTTCACTAATTTTATTCAGAACTGTTTTTTCATCTATTGAGTCTGGGTATTTTATTACTTCAGATTTTAAACCAACTTCATTGGCTGATTTTTCTTTATTTCGAACATAAATTTGACTTGGAGTCATATCTCCAATTAAAATTACTGTTAGACCTGGTACTTTGTTATATTTTGATTTTAATTCAACAACCTCTTGCTTAAGTTTTTCCCTAAGTTCTGACGCTGCTTTTTTTCCATCTATTAAAATCATTTGTTTCTCTAAAAAATCATTGGTGCAATGTACAGCTTCATACACATTTCAAGAAACCAAATCAATAAAAGAAGAATTATTGGAGATATATCAAAAGAGCCTAAATTAGGTAAAAAACGCCTAATTTTATTTAATATTGGGTCAGTCAAACGATAACTTAACTCTAAAATAGAATAAACAAATCTGTTCTGAGTATTTAATATATTAAAAGCTATCAACCAACTTATTATAACATTTGCTATAACAACATAAGAATAAATTTTTAAAATTTGTAAAACCAAATAAAAAATTGCAATCATTTTTTCTCAACATAAATCGACTGACTTGGGAAAGCAAAAGATGCACCATTTTTTTCGACAATCTGTTTTATTTCAATTGCTAATTTTTCTTTAACTGCCAGCCAATCATTCCAACTATTTGTTTTAGTAAAGCAACGCACGTACATATCTATCGAGCTATCAGAAAATTTATCAACTCTTACAGCTACACCGATAGAAGTATTATAATCATCATTTGAGTTAATATGATTTTCAATTTCATTTCTAATTTTCTTTAACTGATCAACCGTGGTATCATACTGTAGTGTTATTATCCAACTTATTAGCCAATTAGAAGTTTCACTCACGTTCACAACAGCATTTTCGGCAAATTGAAAATTTGGAATAATCGCCAGTGACTTATCAAATTTTCTTATAGTAGTAGATCTAAAGCCAATTTTTTCAACTATACCCTCAATAATTCCATCAACTAAAATCCAGTCACCTATTTTAAATCTTTTTTCAACAAGAACTAAAATACCAGAAATCAAATTCTTAAATAAGTCTTGAGCACCTAAAGCAACTGCTACACCAAATAGTCCAAGTCCAGCAATAATTGGACCAATTTTTATTCCCCATAGTTCTAGTACCGCTGCTAAACCTAAAATAAATATTAAAATTTTAAGCGACTTAATAATCCAACCAATTAACTCTCTAGTTAAAAGTTTATCTAATCCGCTTAAAATGTAGGAAATTGGTTCTATAATTTGATGAATAATCCAAAAAATTAAAATAGTAATTAATGTTCTATTGATTGTATCCACTACTTCTCGTCCCTCGCTTGAAAATGTCATATAATAACTTGCAATAAAAAATCCTAAAACAATTGGTAAAAATCTTGCAGGTCCAACTAAAGCATGAACAAAAGTATCATCTAATTTGTTA
>CACHFM010000034.1 GCA_902579105.1 uncultured Pelagibacteraceae bacterium
TATATAAAGATCACCTAATATCACTAAAAATTTTTCTTTTAAAAATTTCTTTGCCCCTATTAAGGCTCCACCTGTTCCAGTAAATTTTTTATCATTTAATATTTTTATTTTTTTATAATTCTTATGGTTTTTAATCGATTTATGAATTTGTTCATTTTTGTATGCTGTAAGCAATATAATTTCTTTAAAATTTTGATTAAACAAATCGTCAATAATCTTAATTAGATTTGGTTTTTTCTTAAATTTTACAAGTGCTTTAGGAATATTCTTATATTTATTTTTAAGTCTTGTTCCTAGTCCACCACATAGTATTACTGCTTGCATAAATTTATAGTTTATAATCTTTTTTTTGTATAAATATATAAAACAATATGAGCATAAATAATAATCTAAATATTATATATATAGTTGCTTCTGAAAAAGGTATTTCTGGTGGTGAAAAAGTAATTTATAGGCATTCAGAAAAAATAAATAAATTATTTAAAAATATAACTTCTGAAATCATACCTTTAGAAAAAAAAAGAATATCAAAATATAAAAATTCGTTAAATAAAATATTGAATATTAACAAAAAATATTCTGGATGGACTTTAAATGATATTAAAATAAAGACAAATCATAAACCAAAATTTTTTGATTATAATCCTAAATTTAGAAAAAAATTTGATTTTAATAAAAATACTGACTTTATAATTATACCTGAAATATTCGCCCATTTAGCAAATGATCTTTTAATAAAAAATAAAATACCTTATGCAATATTTGTTCAAAATGGTTATGCTATTAACTTTACAACTAATTATAAAGATTTAGATCTAGCTTATAAAAAAGCTAAATTAATTTTATCTGTTTCTCAAGATACTACAAAAATAATCAATCATGTTTATGGGAAATATTCTAAAGAGATATTAAACATGAATCTAGCAATTGGATCGGATAAAATTGATTTTAAATTAAAGAAAGAAAATTTAATTACTTATATGCCTAGAAAATTACCATTTCATTCTCAAAAATTATTATTTTTATTAAAAAATAGATTGCCAAATAATTGGAAAATTAAACCACTGGAGAAAATTAGTGACAAAGTTCTTTATGATAATTTAAGAAAATCAAAAATATTTCTTTCTTTCTCTTTTATGGAAGGATTGGGTGCACCACCAATTGAAGCAGCAAAAGAAGGAAATAAAATTATAGGATATACTGGTGAAGGTGGAAACGAATATTGGAAAAAACCAATCTTTACTAAAATATCTAATGGTGATTTCAGCTCATTTATTAAAGAAATTTTGAAATTTATAAAAAGTAAGACATCTTATCTCAAATTTAAAAATCAAAGAATTAAACTTTTGAAAAAATATTCAAATAAATCAGAAGATAAAAGTTTAAAAATTCTTATAAATAAAATTATTAAATAATATTATTTTAATATCTTTGATAACTCATCGGCAACATAGCTATGTCCTACTTTACTAAGATGTCCGTCTATTTTATAAGTATGTTCTAGCCCTACATCAAAATCATAATATGTTAAATTTTTAAAATTATTTGATTTTTCGTTAGGAAAATTTTTAAATTTCATGTCATATCCATTTACATAAAAAATAATAATTTTTTTATCCTTAAGTATTGAGCTTTGTTTTAATTTTGACTCTAGCAAGTTTTTATGATTTTCAAAATCCATTAACTGATTTTTGTCTGTCAGAATATCTATAGGTATCGTTAATGAATATCTAAATGATTTTCTTAATTTTTTTAAAAAAGAAATTGGCTTGCTTTTTCCAACAATATTGAATTTTTCTTTAGCAACATCCTCTTCATTAATTCTAAAATCTTTGTTTTCACCATAATCATTATAACAGTACTGAATAATTATAGTATCAACCTTGTCAATTAAATTTGATTTCTCTAATCTGATTAACTCTCTTGGAGTTCCATAGCCAGAAACTGCTAAATTATAAACAGGTTTATTAATTTTTTTTTCTAATAGTGCAGCAAAAGTATCATTATCATTCACACCCCATCCCATTGCATGTGAGTCACCTAAAACTATTATACCATCATTTGTATAGTTTTTTGGATGTTCCGAATATCTGCCATACTCGTCAAAGGTTAATGATGTGTTGAATTCTACATTGTTAAATTTACATGATGTTTTTTTGGGCACATAAACCAAATCTTTATCAAACTCGATGCATTCATCATTTGATTGCCAAATTTCTCTAATTCCGCCAAATTGGTAAAAATTTCTTTGGTAATCTCTAATTAGTTGTAAATCAGGTGTAATACTTTTAATTAATAAAAATGCACTTAAAATATAAAGTGTAAAAAATATAAATATATAATTGATTAGAATTATAAAAATTGTTGCTAAAGTTTTTGAAATAAATTTCATTTTAAATTATTAATTTATCAAACAATTAAAGCTTTTTTTAAAAATTTATAATCTAACTTACAATCTTTATAGCCACGCTTAATAGTATTTAAATATCTTTCAGTAGGATATCTAAAAGGTGTTTTTTTAACCATAATATAAGTCATTACTTTTTTTTTTATAGTAGTAAAAATAATA
>CACHFM010000035.1 GCA_902579105.1 uncultured Pelagibacteraceae bacterium
GTTAAATCATTAAAAAAAGAAGGTGTTAAACATGTCTTTGGTCTTATTGGTTCAGCTACAATGGAAATTTTTGATGCACTGTATCATGAAAAAAAAATTAAATTTATTGGTGTAAGAGATGAAAGAACTGGCACTCATATGGCTGATGGATACGCAAGAGCATCAAATAAACCTGGTGTTATTATTGCAGGACAAAATGGACCTGGTGCTACCAATTTAGTAACAGGAGTAGCTCAAGCAAAAGCTGCTTTTTCACCTGTTGTCGCAATTGCTGGTTCATATTCAACAAAAGATAAAATGGAAGATGCATTTCAAGGACTTGATCAACAATCCTTATTCACTCCAATTACCAAAAAAACTTGGACAGTTAAAAATTCAAAGTTAATACCTAATGTAATCAGTGATGCTTTTAGCTTAGCGATGAAACCTAGAAGAGGTCCAGTGTGTATTAATTTACCTAGAAATATTTTAGCAGCTTCAAATAATTACAATATAAATACTAATAAAATTTCCTTTAAGTATGAAAGTAACCTTAAAGGAAAAATTGAGAAAATTAAAAAAGCTGCAAAAATAATTTGTGAAGCAAAACAATTTGTAATAATTGCTGGTGCTGGAATTAAATATACTTCTAAATACAAAGAAGTAATTAAACTAGCCGAGTTATTAAATATACCAATAGTTACTTCTGCTGGTCATGGAGATACTATTCCTTTTAATCATAAACTTAACGCTGGCCAGATGGGGCCAAGAGGAAACCCTGTAGCTTCAAGACTTGTTAAAGAAGCAGACGTAATTTTAGCAATTGGAACTAGATTAGGATTTAACTCAACTTTTTACTCGTTCGATAATATAAATAAAAAGGCAAAAATTATTCAGATTGAAATCGAAAAAAAGATGCTTGGAAAATATTTTCCTATTGTTGTTGGAATTCACGCAGATGCAGCAACAGCTACAAATCAAATATATAGTGAAATTAAAAAAAATAAAAAAAAACTTGATATAAAAAATTGGACAGATTTATATTTAAAAGAAAGGAAAAATTATTTACTAAATAGAGACAAAAGAGATTTGGGTAAAAATTTCCCTATTCAACCAAAAGGCTTATTTAAACAACTTAGAAAAGTTTTGCCTAAAGATACTGCTATTACTTTAGATGCTGGAACTTTATGTTTACAAGCTACAGATGCTTTGGAATATTACAATCCTCCATCTTTATTTACGCCTCTAGATTTTGGTTTAGTTGGTTTTTCTTTTGCTTGTGGTCTTGGAGTTAAAATTGCAAAACCTAAAAAAACTGTTGTAAGTCTTATGGGTGATGGAGGTTTTGGAATGACAATATCTGAATTAAGTACCGCAGTAGAATATGGAATAAATACAACTACAATCGTAATGAATAATCAAAGTTGGGGAGCAGAAAAAGCTTACCAAAAAGATTTTTTTGGAAAAAGATATCTAGGTGCTGATATTAGTAGTCCATCTTTTGACAAAGTAGCAGAATTATATGGAGCAAAAGGTTTTAAAGTAAAAAAAATTTCAGAATTAAATGAAGCTGTCCGAGCTTCTATTAAATGCAACAAACCTTCAGTGATTGATGTTGATGTAGACCCTAAAGCGTTATACAGTTTTAGAAGAGATAGTTTCAAACACAAAGAAAAAAAATGAATATAGAGTTAAGAAAATTTACAAAATTTGTTGATAAAACTTTTATTGAAGGAGGCAAAGAAGCAAAAGAACCTGTTTTATTAGTTTCAGTCGCTGCTGTTTTTAAAAATCCATGGCATGGACAAGGTTTTGTAGAAAATTTAAGACCAACAATTTTAGATTTAGCTCCGAAATTAGGTGATTTATTAGTGCCTGAACTTATAAAAGAAATTGGATCACCTGAGAAAATATTAGCTTATGGAAAAGCAGGCGTTGTTGGGCTGAATGGTGAAATTGAACATGCTTCAGCTTTTATACATACCCTTAGATTTGGAAATAAATTTAGAGATGCGGTTGGAGGAACATCTTATTTAAGTTTTACAAATACAAGAGGGCCAGCTGGATCAAAAATCTCTATTCCAATGATGCATAAAACAGACTCTGGTCTTCGACCTTATTACTTGACACATGAATTTACAATTCACGACGCACCTTTTGATGACGAAATCGTAATAGCTATTGGTGGAGCTTCAAGTGGAAGAGCTCATGCAAGAACTGGTGATAGATATCAAGATATGAAAGAAATGGGTATTGAGCCTAAATAATACTTGATGACATTTGGAACTACTTCATCAGGTACTTTTTATTTTTTTAATAAAAAAGAACAATCTATACCGATAGTATTTATTCATGGTGTCGGACTGACGCATGAAATTTGGCAACCACAATTAGATTTTTTTAA
>CACHFM010000036.1 GCA_902579105.1 uncultured Pelagibacteraceae bacterium
TGAGTTGAATGTACTTTTTTACCATTTTTTTTAAGTCTTTCAGATCCGTTACAAATAGGTAAATTCCAGTTAGATCTCATTTGAAGGTCATCATTTAAACATTTTAAAGATTGATAATTAAAAGTATATTTTGATTTTTCACTTTTTGATGCCCAAATTAAAGTTTCGTGAGCGTTTGTGAATCTTGTTCCTCTAAAATTAGGCATAGGATTATTTTTGTTCCAAATAACATCATTTAAAATCCAGAAACCTAAGTTTTGAATGGCAGTTCCTACTCTAAAAATATTGTGATAGCTACCGATCACCCAAATAGCACCATCTTTTTTTAAAATTCTTTTACATTCAGATAACCACTCATAAGTAAAGTCGTCATATTTTTTAAAATTTTCAAATTTATCCCATTTGTCATTTACTGCATTTACTCTAGATCTATCAGGTCTTGTAAGCTCATTTTTTAATTGTAAATTGTATGGAGGATCTGCAAACACTAAATCAAAGCTTTCACTTGGAATCTTTTTTAGTTCCTCAAGACTATCTCCATTAATAATTTTATTTTTAAATTCAGATTTCATTTATAAAAAATAATTAGACTCCAAATAGATTCCACGGTCAACCTGAGATTGAATTATTTAGATTCTATTTGTGTTTACTATCTTTTGAGCAACTAGATATGGTGCATCAACATTTTAGATATAGGAGAAAAGTTTTTTCGATGATGTTTTGTAATTCCAAATTTTTTTATAGCCTTCAAATGTTGTTTAGTTCCGTAACCAAAATTTTGATCCCAATGATAATCTTTATTTTTGGATGATAAAGTTATAATGAATTGATCTCTTGAAACTTTAGCAACTATAGAAGCAGCAGAGATTGAAGGAATTTTCTGATCACCTTTAACGATAGCTTTTAAATTATAATTATTTAAATCTGGAATTTTATTTCCATCAATTAGAACATAAGATGGTTTTTTTTTAAGATTTTTTATTGCTCTTTTCATTGCAAGTAAACTTGCCTGTAAGATATTTATTTTTTCTATTTCTCCAGCAGACGCTTTTCCTATTGCCCAAATAGAATTTTTTTTTATATAATCAGACAATGATTTCCTTTTTTTTTGCGTCAAACTTTTCGAATCTTTTAAAATTTTTTTATTAATTGATTTATTCAAAATAACAGCTGCTGCATAAACAGGTCCGATTAAACTACCTCTACCAACTTCATCTACACCAGCAATGATTTTCTTCATAAAATTAAATTATAAAGAAATGATAAATTAGCAAGCCAAGAATTAATCCCTTGATAAAAGATATCCAAGCTACTCCATAATTAGATATGCCAGTTTTGTTCTTTAAAGATTCTACTAATCCCTTATGATATTCAATCATTTTAATAATTTATAATATTATATTTAATTGATCAATTTTTTTTCTTATTTCTTTTAAATCTATCCATGAATATTTTTTGTTTTCTGGAAATCTAATTAAATAAGAAGGGTTAAATGTTATTATTATAGGGTAGGTTTTATTATTTAAAATTATCTCTTTCCATTTTCCTCTTTCAGATGATATTTTACTATTAATACCCGTTACAGCTTCCATTGCTGAACTACCCATTAAAACTATAATTTTAGGATTAATTATTGAAATATGCTCTTTTAAAAAAACAGAATATCTTTTTATTTCTTGAGATGTAGGTTTTCGATCCTCAGGAGGTCTAAAGTTTATTGCATAACTACTATAAATTTTTTGTCTTTTTATTTTTATGGCTAAAAGCATTTTGTTCAATAATTCACCAATTTCTCCTTTAAATGTTGTGCCAGTTTTATTTTCTTCAATTCCAGGTGCTTCACCAATTAACATTATTGGGCTATTTATATTTCCTTCTCCAAGAACAAGATTTTGAGAATTATCTTTTAGTTTACAATTTTCGATTGAATTTATTTTATCTTTAAGTTTTTTAAGCAATTCGGACTTATTATTTTGGATGTTGTTATTGTTATTTTCCTCAATATTAAATCTGTTTATGGTTTTATCTTTGTATATAAAGTTTGGTTCAATTGTATTTATTAATTCATAGTCGAATTTGCCTTTTTGATTTATTACTTTTTTAGTCATACAATGGTTAAATGTTAAAAAAACTAATAAAATTATTAGTAATTTCAGTAATATTCTATCAGACCCCATTATATTCTAAAAGTGCTAGTTTTAATGAATTTAATTCAAGAGATCTATCAAATTATTTTTCAGGAATAGTTGCTTTTGAAAATAGAGATAACTCGGATGCATTAAAGTTTTTTAATTCTTCAAAAGTTTTACTTAACAAACATGACCTATATTTAAAAAGATATGTTTATTCTTTAGTTTTAGAAGACAAGGTTTTGCAGGCTAT
>CACHFM010000037.1 GCA_902579105.1 uncultured Pelagibacteraceae bacterium
AAGAGCAATTGATGGAGGTGCTGCTGAATTTAGAGAGGGGATAGCATCAGGTGGTGAGGCAATTAAATTTAGATGTTTTATTACAAAGGATAATGAGTCAAAATTTCCAAACTTAGTAAAATTTATTAATGAACTTCAGTCTAAAGAAACTTATGAGGTTATTTCAAAAATGATTAATAGAGATCTTTCCAACTCATATGTAAGGGTTGAAGTGATTTGTGATAGGGAAGGATTTTGGCTAAAACCTCATTGTGATATTAAAGAAAAATTAATGTCAGGATTGATCTTTGTTAATAATGCCAATGAATCTGAGGATCTGGGAACAGATTTTTATAATGAAAAATTGGAGAAAGTAAAAACAGTACCCTACAAACATAATTACGGTTATCTTTTTACCAGTGGTCCAAATACATGGCATGGTATGGAAAAAAAAAGAATAGTTAAGGAAAGAAGATGCATTCAAGTCAATTATGTTACTTTTCAAACGGATTGGAAAGTAAAATAGTTTAAATATCTTGAAGCGATGTTACTTCCAGTTTTTTAGTTTTAATTGATTTAATAGCCTCTAAACAAGCTTGTGCAGTAGACATATTTGTACAATAAGGAACTTTATTTTTAAGAGTTCCTCTTCTAATTTCGATTGCATCACTTAATCTGTGTTCTCTGTTTCCACCACCTGTATTAATTACTAGTGCAATTTTTTTTGAATCTAATACATCAACGATATGAGGGGACCCACTGCTAACTTTATTTATAATTCTACATTTCATTCCATGTTTTCTAATATATTCAGCTGTTCCTTTTGTTGCACATAAAGTAAAGTTTAATTTCATTAGCTCTTTTGCTAAATCAATTCCTTCATCTTTATGAGAATCTTTTAAAGATATAAAAGCAAGTCCTTTTTTTGGTAATGAGTTTGCTGAAGCTATTTGACTTTTAGCAAACGCCATTCCAAAATTTTTATCAAATCCCATTACTTCTCCAGTAGATTTCATTTCAGGACCTAAAAGCAAATCACTATTAGGAAATTTATTAAAGGGAAAAACAGCTTCTTTAACTGCATACATACCCTTGGATTTATCTTTTAAATTAAATTTAGATAATTTTTCACCAGCCATAACTCTAGAAGCAATTTTTGCTAAAGGAAGACCTTTTGCTTTTGATACAAATGGTACTGTTCTGCTTGCTCTAGGGTTTACTTCAATTACATAAATTTCATCTTTTTTAATTGCAAATTGAACATTCATAAAACCTTTAACTTTTAAGGCTAAAGCAAGTTTTTTAGTTTGATTTTCAATTTCTTTAACAAGAAAAGGTTTTATTGATATAGGAGGAAGACTACAAGCCGAGTCTCCAGAATGTATCCCAGCTTCTTCAATGTGTTGCATGATACCTGCAACATGAACTTGTTTTCCATCGGATATTGCATCAACATCAACTTCCATTGCATGATCAATAAACTTATCGATTAAAATTGGATTATTTTCAGCAGCTTTAAATGCTTCGGTAACAAAATTTTTAAGTTGATTTTTTTTATGTACAATTTCCATTGCCCTTCCACCCAAAACATAAGATGGTCTAACCATCAAAGGTAATCCAATTTTTTCAGCAATTTGAATTGCATGTTTGAAAGTTTTTGCAATTCCACTATCAGCTTGCTTTAATTTTAATTTTTTAAGAAGATTTCTAAATCGATCTCTGTCTTCTGCTAAGTCGATTGAAGTGTATTGTGTTCCTAAAATTGGAAGTTTATTGTCATATAAAAATTTAGCTAGTTTAATTGGAGTCTGACCTCCGAATTGAGCAATAATACCAACTAAGTTTCCTTTTTCTTTTTCTTTTTTAATTATATTAAATACATATTCTTCTTTTAAAGGTTCGAAATATAAACGATCACTCGTGTCATAATCTGTTGATACTGTTTCAGGGTTACAGTTAACCATGATTGTTTCAAAACCTACGTCTTTCAATGAAAAACTAGCCTGACAACAGCAATAATCAAACTCAATTCCTTGCCCTATTCTATTGGGGCCACCACCTAAAATTATAATTTTTTTCTTAGAAGATGGATCGGCCTCACACTCTACATTTATTGAGAAATTTCGCTGATATGTCGAGTACATGTAAGGAGTAAATGATTTAAATTCAGCTGCAC
>CACHFM010000038.1 GCA_902579105.1 uncultured Pelagibacteraceae bacterium
GCATTATATTGCTTAGCATCCATTGCTAAAATATTTCCAGACCACATTCCTCCGATCTCAGTGAAATACTTTGCAACTTCATGAAGTTTTGCTACGTGCTGCCACGGGCTAGCAACATACTGACCTTCAACTACACCTGACTGTAGGCCTTGATATAATTGGCTCCAGTCATAAGGTGTTGGAGTTGCACCCCAATTTTTTACTAGCATGAACTCAACCGGACTCTTAGTAGTACGCCATTTTAGTCCCTTCATATCATCCGGTTCATGAACTGGTTTAGTCGCATTTCCAAGTTGTCTGAATCCACCACTTGAATATACAGAAAGGCAAATATGACCAGCATTTTCAAGAGCGAGTTTACACTGTCTTTCAGCTAACCATTCATCTGATATTCTTTTAGCATCTTCAAGTGATTTGAAAATAAAAGGCAAATCGAAGATTGCTAGCTCAGGTCCAAAATTACCATAGTTTGCAGTAGAACTAGTCCACAAAGCTATAAGTCCTTGGTTGGCTTGTTCACCACATTTTTGCTCTGCGCATAAGCTTCTTTGATAATGTGGTTCAATTTTCATCTTACCACCAGATGCTTTCTCCATAGCTGGTATCAATGCCTGATCTATGGCATCACCAATTGGCATACCCAATCTACCAGTAGTCCCAAGCTTAAGAGTAACCTCTGCATACGCGGCTTGAGCAAAGAAAGTAATTGCAACCACAGTGAGCAGTGTTCTACAAATTTTTTTTATAAACATATTATTAATCTCCTTTTAATTATTTAAATTATAGATATTTAAATTCAAATTGATCCTGAAGTAAAACAAAAAAGAAACTTGTCTAATCAAAATGGGATTGCAATCAAAAGTTGTATTAACAATGTGGTAGTTAATCTATTTATTTTAGTCTAAAGGTGCCTTAGATTTAAAATTTAGAAATAAAATAAAATACAATTTATAGAAAGAAATTTATGAGCTCAGGTAACAAATATAAATTAATAGCTAGTAAACTTAAATTTGAAGGAAGAGCATTCATTAATGGTAAATATGTAAATGCTATTGATGGTAAAAAGTTTGAAACAATCAATCCCGCCACTGGTAAAAAACTTTGTGTTGTTGCAAAATGTAATCATAAAGATGTTGATTTAGCAGTTAAAGTTTCAAGGAAAGCTTTTAATAGTGGAGTTTGGTCTAGATGTTCACCTGAACATAGAAAAGAAGTTTTATTAAAATTTGCTGAATTACTTAGAAAACATGGTGATGAAAATTCAGTTTTAGAATGTATAGACACAGGTAAACTCATAACTGACTGTATTAATGAAGTTGCAAATGATGCGCCAATGCATTTCCAATGGTATGGAGAATTAATTGATAAAGTATTTGGAAAAATTGGTCCAACAGAGCCATCAATTACTAGTTTAATTGTTAAAGAACCAATAGGAGTTGTTGCTGGAATTGTTCCTTGGAACTTTCCTTTAATGATGGCGGTATGGAAAATGGCACCAGCTCTTGCAGCTGGTTGTTCAGTAATAATTAAGCCAGCAGAAGATACGCCTCTTACAGCGATTAGAGTTGCTCAAATTGGAAAAGAAGCTGGAATACCAGATGGAGTTTTGAATGTACTTCCAGGTTATGGCGATGTTGGTGAGGCTTTAGGTCGACATAAAGATGTTGATGCAGTTTCTTTTACAGGCTCAACTGAAGTAGGTGGTTATTTTTTAAAATATTCAAGTGAAAGCAATTTAAAACCTGTCGCATTAGAGATGGGAGGAAAAAGTCCATTTATAGTTTTAGAGGATGCTAAAATTACCGATGATTTAATAGATAATGCTATCAATTCTGCATTTTGGAATGGTGGACAGAACTGCTCAGCAAATATGAGACAGATAGTTCATAAAAAAGTTAAAGATGAATTTTTAGACAAAGTTATTAAAAAAGTCAAAAAATTAAAAGTAGGAGATCCTTTAGATTTAAAATCAAACATGGGATCTATGATTTCAAAAGGACATTTACAAACTGTAGATGGATATATCCAAAAAGGAATAGATGAGGGAGCAAAACTTTTATCTGGAGGAGTTTCAAATAATAAGCAAAAAGGTTTTTATGCAAA
>CACHFM010000039.1 GCA_902579105.1 uncultured Pelagibacteraceae bacterium
AGATTTGGACATCCTGGTCTAACATTAAACTCTTTTCCATTTTCAAAAAAATAATCATACAAATCTTGACCTGCCAAATCATTTTCAACATAAATTTCAAAACCACCCTGTTTTGACCAACCTGATCTAGCTATAAAATATTTATTACCTTTAAAATCAAAATAACTAAAGTTAAAAAATTTTAATTGTCTTATTTGCTCACCAAATAGTTTAACCATTAAATTATCAGACAGAGGTCCTTGAACCGCTAAAATATTAACGTTTGGTTCTTTAATGTTTACTTCAAAATTATTTCCAGCAGCAAGACCTTTTGCAAAAAAAATCACATCTGAGTCAGCTATAGATAACCACCATCTATCATCTGCCAATTTATTAATAATTGGATCATTGACTAATAAACCTTCACCATCAATTAATGGAGCATAATAACATTTTCCAACTTTTGATTTTGATAAATCTCTACAAGTCATTAATTGAACTAACTTTGCTGAGTCTTTTCCTGAAATTTCAACTTGTCTTTCTGCAGCAACATCCCAAACTTGCACATAATTTTTTAAGTGCTCATAATCAGACTCGAGAGATTTAAATGATGCTGGTAACAACATGTGATTATAAACAGTATAAGAGCTCACACCATTAGCTTCTATTCTATCTGTATAAGGTGTACTTCTTAATCTTCTAGATTTAGATATTGGAAATTTTTTCATTTTTACTTTCTAGATGAATTATCAAAAAATTAGAATTTTTTTCTTAACTCAAACTTTTGAATTTTTCCTGTTGATGTTTTTGGTAATTCACAAAAAATGACTTTTTTTGGAACCTTAAAATTAGCTAATGTTTCTTTACAAAAATCAATTAATTCTTTTTCATCACAGGGCTTATCTTTAACCATTTCAATAAATGCACAAGGTACTTCTCCCCATTTTTCATCTGGTTTAGCAACTACAGCTGCAATAGATACGGATGGATGTTTAGAAAGTGTATTTTCTATTTCTATTGACGAAATATTCTCACCTCCAGAAATAATTATATCTTTTGATCTATCTTGTATTTTAACATACCCATCAGGATACATGACTGCCAAATCTCCAGAATGAAACCAACCACCATTCATTGCTTTTTCTGTTGCAGATTTATCCTTAAAATAACCTTTCATTACAACATTACCTCTAATCATAATTTCACCAATTGTTTTGCCATCTTTAGGAACCTCTTTCATGGTTTCAGGATCCATAATTGTTACTCCCTCTGTATTTGGATATCTAACTCCCTGTCTTGCTTTTATCTCATTTTGCTTCTCTTCTTCAAAACCATTCCATTCATCATTCCAGGCGCATTGAGTAACATGGCCATATGTTTCTGTTAATCCATAAACATGCATTACTTCAAAACCAAGCTGTTTCATTTTTTTAAAAATTATACTTGGTGGTGGAGCTCCAGCAGTTAAAACATATACTTTACGTTTTAACTTTTTTCGATCACTCTCTGGTGCGCCCGTAATCATATTAAGTACAATTGGTGCACCTCCAAAATGGGATACATCATATTTATCGATTAATTCAAAAATCTTTTTTATATCAATATTTCTTAAGCAAATAGTTTTTCCATTTAACATGGGAATGGTCCAAGGATAACACCAACCATTACAGTGAAACATAGGAACAACTGTCAAAAAATTTAATCTATTAGGCATACTCCATGCAACTGTACTTCCTGTTGACATAAGATATGCACCTCTATGATGATAAACAACACCTTTTGGATTTCCTGTTGTACCTGAAGTATAACTTAATGAAATGGCTTGCCATTCATCATCTGGCATTTTCCAATTATAATTTTCATCTCCGGTGTTTAAAAAACTTTCATACTCTAAATCCCCAATTTTTTCTAATTTTGATTGATCCGCGTGTTTGTCGTTTATATCAATAATTGTAATTTTCTTATTTAAAGTTTTTAATGCTTTTTTAACTTCTACGTGAAGCTGTCTGTCTACAACTAATACTTTGGCTTCACTATGATCTAAAATATAAGCAATAGTATTAGCATCTAATCTAATATTTATTGTATTTAAAACACC